>NZ_JAVLSX010000008.1:0-334446 GCF_031583795.1 Paenibacillus sp. VCA1
GAAAAATATATTGAATACTACAATACCAAACGGTTAAAAGCAAAAATCAAAATGAGTCCGGTACAGTACCGAACTCATTTTGAGAAAGCTGCTTGATGAAATAACCGTGTCTAGCTTTTGGGGGTCAGCGGCTTGTTTTGCGTTATCGGTAATTTGATTTCGCTTTTTTTACTAGGCTATAACCCCAGCCGTTTTCCTAAAGGAGTCGGCATACCGTCGATCGTGCTCCTGTTTTTCTCCTGCCAGTAGTCGTGAAGCCCTTGTTCGCCTTTATGCTCTGCCCATCGATGAAGCGTGTCCCTTTCCTTTTCATAGGTCATGAAGGGGACGGCATATCCGCAGGACGTCTGCACTTTATGCACATCGACCGTTATAATCTGCCTGGCTCCGAGCATCGGATCAAACAAAGGGTATAACGTCTCCCACTCGCTGCTCTCCGGTAAAACCACCGTGCCAGTTCCGTACAGGCGCATAATGTTCGCCGGCCCTTCAAACGCACAGAACATGATCGTGATCCGGCCGTTTTCTTCCAGGTGGGCACTGGTTTCATTGCCGCTTCCGGTCAAATCCAAATACGCGACCCGGTGCTCGGACAAGATCCGGAACGTGTCATAACCTTTTGGCGACAAATTGACGTGCCCCTCCTGCGATAACGGCGCAGTACCAACGAAAAACATATGCTGCTTCCGGATAAAATCCATATGCTCAGGCAGCATAGCCGGAAATTGTTTCCCCATTTGATTCCCCCCATTCGTACGCTGTCGCTTAATTAAATTCATTGTATGTTAATCCGCTGCATATTAAAAATATATTTTTACCGCGTAATCATACATTAAAGTTATGAGTGTTTGTGTTATGGGGGCTCCCTGGTATTGTTTTTGGTTACCGGAAAGCCCCTTCATACAGAAAGGTTAGTTTTTATTGATAATGGCACCGAAACTCTTTGAGATTACGTGTCTCCTGTTTTTCAATGGATATCCTTTTTTACAACCAAAAGACTACATGGAAAGACTTCAGTCTTTATTTACCCACGCCCAAACATCCTGCAATTCTATCCGTGCTTGTTTTTCCAAACTAATCGCAAGTGTTTTATCGTCCCCATTTATCTTCACACTTAAGAAGGTGGCAGGGATTTTAACTAACTTTATTGGGGCAATATTGGGGCAATATATTTAAAAATGTATTCTGAAACAATTAAATCCTCTAATGAATTTCATAATCGTTTGGCGACAACACATCATTTGCATTTTAGTAACTTCCTTCTTTCTAAAATTGAGAATGATGTGTTAAGAGAAGAAACACTTGCCATAATAATGCGGAGACTAAATGATCTTCGCTTTATCTGTTTGAATTATCTGTTTGAAAGGGGTAGGGGCAAATCTCTAAGAGACGTTGCCGAAGGGGAGGCTTCACTTACTTGTACTGTAAAAATATAAAAGGGCATTTCATTTGGTTGTAATTCATACTGATCCATCTCCTTATTAAGTGAAGGCGAGAAAAGTTCAAACCCGGTAATGGCGGCGGAGGCTGGAAAAAGTAATTTTATGATGAAGAAAGAGCGGCTCATTTAGACGGCCGCTCTTTCTTTCGTTTTTTATGGTTATTTCAACTTATCCAAGGATGCGTCATAAGCCCAAGTTAAGCCACCGTCTTTGCTGGATAAATAAATGGTTCCAATGATTCCATTATCCCCGGACAGGCTAATAGGAAAACGTCCTTCTTTCCCGTTAAAGAAAGGCGAGAGCGGGTTCTTTGAGTATTTCTCAAACTTTTCTGGAAGGCTGACAGGGAGTCGATCCCAAGTCTTCCCCCGATCCTTGGTCCAATAAATGATCGGATCGGGCGCTGTGAAATATCTGTATCCTAAAAAGCCGATATCGGGGCTAGCGAAACCGACCCCCGTTAAATGTTCCGAATACTTATCATTCGGATTTCCTGTTTCGATCCATGTTTTTCCGCCATCCGAAGTCTGAAAGACAAAGTTTTCCGCGCATGCGACTCCGCAGCCGTGGCCGACAACCATCCAACCTTCTTTTTCCGACGTGAAACCGATGAATAGCTCATCACCCTTGGCGTCTTCGTTTTGAATGACCGTCTCATTCCATGTCTTGCCCATGTTGTCGCTGATCAGAACATGAACCGGAGCGAATTTGTCAGGATCGGGATTATACACAATGGCGGTTTTATCTTCGGAGATGAAAAAGCTGCCTTCGCTTAGTCCTCGGTCGTAGGATTCCCTTGCCATATCTAATTGTAAAGGCGTTTTTGCAGTCACCTTCCCATTTCGATATGAGATGGAAACATGGCCTTCCTTATCAATCGAATAGGAATTGCCTGCGTCATAGGAGACAACTTGGTCCCCGACGAGGTTAGAATAGATCGTACCGGGTTTGAAGGCCGCGCTGTTGCCGCTTGTAACATTGGCGCAGGCGGCTAATACGCCCAGTGAAAGGATAACCGTACAGAACAGCATAAGTCCACTTCGTTTCTTCTTCATACTCAGGATGGACTTGAATCTTTGTTTCATGGTATGTTTCCCTCCTGAAAAATTCGTGGATAACGCTAAAAAGCGAGGACCCGGCTTCTGCATGACAGATAGAATGACTTCGCAATATTTTTTGCGATAGGCTAGGCTTTGCTTACTCACGACAGTATCGTCGCAGTACAATTCAATTTCTCGACTGGCTTCCCGGACGAGCAGCCATACAAAAGGATTAAACCAATGTAGAGCATGCACCGTTACGAGCAGCAACTTATACAGGATGTCATGGCGCTGATAATGGACCAGCTCATGCTTGATGATGAACGTCAATTCTTCTTCGGAATACTGCTCATGCGGCAAAAGCAGCAGTGGCTTTCTGAAACCGACAAGCATCGGATTTGGCACTTTTTCGCTGGTTAGCACAGGGACAGACAAGGGGACGCCCATTTCGAGCATCATGTTTCGGATTCGGGCTGCGATTGGTTTGCTCTCGATGGGTCTGCTCCAGCGAAGCGCCTGTTTTCTGAACGTGTAATATCCTGCGACATGATACGCGAGAAACAACACCGCCCCGATCAGCCAGAGCGTAGCTAGAATGTAGAAAAGAGACGGGGCATGGACGGCCGGCTCGACGGCTGTCTGTACCTGTATGGGCTGCGCGGCAATTGGCTGTTCAACTTGCGTATTTGCTTGCGAGACGCCTTGAGCGGCGTGGTTAACGATTGGGTTATCGGGTAACGAAATGTCGATTAAGCTCTTGTCAAATGAAAAATGGAAAGGCAACAGCAATCTGATTGCCAAAACCATCCATATCCAGTAGGTCCATTTTGCCGAATAACGTTTGCGCAACAGGGGAGTCAGGAAAAGTAAGATTGCAATGAGCAAGCTGGTCGTAACCGAAATGTTCAGATAGTCTGAAAATAGGCTGGCCATCAGCTTTCCTCCTTTTCCACTTTATCAATGAACTCCCGCAGCTCGGCAAGATCGTTTTTGTTAATCGCTTTCCCGTTGTACAAGGACATCACCATGTCTTGGACTGAGTTGCCGAAAAGCTTCATCAATGTGGACTTGCCTTCGCTCTCCTTATACTCGCTTTCCGATATGGCGGGATAGTACCTGTTATTTCGACCTTCTTTCTCACAAATTAGAAATCCTTTTTCCGTTAACCGTGCAAGCACAGTCATAAGAGTAGGCAATGACCAATTCCGCTTATCCCGAAGTTGATCCAGAATGTAAGAGGAATTTAGCGATTGCCCCGTCTTCCAGATGACTAGCATGACTTCCAGTTCAGCATCGGGCAGTCGTTTCATTTTAGGTTCCATGTTTTTTTCCTCTCTGTTATACATTTGTCTAATACAACCAATTATACAAGTGTATAATTGAAATGCAAGTTATTCCTTATAATTTTAGTTTTCATTATGTTTGACGTTCCGGAATGATGGAAGGTTGCATTAGGGGGACATTTGCGTTAACCCAATATGGAACATGCACGCCGAAACAGCGGCCGTTCTCCCTCCTGTTCAATGAGCTACGGCCTTGTACAGAGCGAGAACGTCCGGACGGGAACTGGGAGGTAAAGAAAGCGTCAGTCTACAACTCCTAAGCCAATTGAGGTAGTTGGAAATGGAACAATTGGAGATGCAGATGAACCAATTATTACTCCAATGGATTTGGATTCTACAAAGGTGTTTAGCACTAATTTCAATGGGGATAGAACATCTGATTACTGAGTATTTACAACATCAAATGCTATGCCCCGACGGGGGACCACTTAAACGGTTTAGCGTCATGCAGAATCGCTTCTACTATGGCGGAATTAGACGTTTAAAAAATTCTAGTGTTTAGATTAGTTAGTTTAAACGAATAACTATAAACAGACAAAAAAAGCATCCTTCAGGGGTGCTTTTTTCATTTCCCAATAAAGAAATTTGGGGATGCTACGCATGAACAAACTTGAATTTTCTAGGGAAATATTAAAAATCGCTTTGACTATTCCAGGAGATTTTACATTCTATTGGATCTGATAGACTTCTCAGAATCAGTTATTTTACCAGATGTATCAAAAGGAGTCGTATGATCTTGTAATGCTTTACGCTCCTGAGAAATACCTTTACCGGTAATCTGCTACTGCATGAACCAGGTCGGAATGCACTTATGTAATATTCTTGTTGTCTTGCATTACACCGTTGTTATCAGAACCTTGTACGAGTTCGAGAAACTCAGTAATGATAGCTGATATCGCATCTTCCTTAGGCAAATGGATAAATTGACTAATTCTCAAAATATCCTCTCTAAAAAGGTCTATGAGTTGTAACATCGCAGTACGATCCTTTTGTTTGGCAGCTTCAAGAAGTTTTATCATTTCGCTATTAGAGATAGTTGTGCAAGCATTTTTCGCTTCCATTTGTTCACCGCCTGTTGACTAATGTTAAGCTGTTTCGCTACTTCAACTTCTGTAAGGCCTTGTAGATATATTTTTTCAATAATTGATTTCCCCTGAGGGGGTAATGTGTCAAGCAATTGATGAACCCACATTTTTTCTTCTGTTTCCGTAGCAAAGTTTGAGTAGAAGGGCTCTTTATCATTGAAGGAATGTTCACGATTTCGTATCTTTTTAGCTTGATACTGAACCCTCCAACCAATACGATAAATTTCTGTTTTATAGTGTTCATAAATTTCTGTTTGTTCCATTTGTATCTCTCCCTTTTGTGATCATCGTGTATATATAGGGAAAACAAGGAGTAATTTTACAACTAAAATAGGAACACTTGTTCCTGTTTTTTTTATTGTATCATTTTTTGTTGTTAAATGGTAAATTGAGTTTCCTAATAGATAGAAATTCGAAAAGGAGGGTACGGTATATGGAAGTTACGGATACAATATCATTAATTACAAATGTGGGTTTTCCGGTAACTTTGTGTTTCATTTTGATACGCTATGTCTTACAGACGATAGGTGAGAAACTGGATCGTTTGGACTCCTCCTTAAAGCAGCTTGCTCAAGCCATTCAATCGGTTCATAAAGAAACACAAGATTAAAGGTTTTTGGTCTATATGGATTGAAGTGATTACTTTGAAGTTAATTTCAATTTTGTATAACAGGATCTGCGAAATTACCTGGTTAATGAGAAGTCGGTCTAGGCTTTCTGTTCAGTCTTCTCGTTATATTTTTTCCGGAAGATCATGGTCAATGGATCAAAGCGAAGGAAGCAAGCGTCGTATTGGATGGAAAGTTCATCATTATTAACATGGATCAACCGTCTATTCAAATCCCAGAAAAACCAAAAAATTACGGATGCACGGTTAAAGGTGTTGTCCGAGAAGCTAAACGAAGCAGGGAATACAGCATCACTGAAAAATGTTAGTGCACATTTTAAACCGTATTTTACTGATAAACTGATAAAATCGATTGTTCAAAATAAAGGACTGGGTACGGTAAATACTTATACAGCCCCTGTTACTTTGCCTGAATATATCAGTCAGACAAAAGCTTATACTTTCACAGTCTGTCATACTAGCAAATGGCTTAATGGGTGAAGATCAATATATAGAGGATCGGTCAATTACGCTTGTGTTTACAAATGGGGTATGGAAGGTGGACGGTGTTAACAGGGGTCCTCGAACTCTTATTACAGGATACGCATTTTATGAATAATTAATTTATTCAGACCAAGCAAAGAAGCCCTTTGTAGGGCTTCTTTGCTTGGTTTTTGTTTTAAGGAGCTTTATTCCTTTTGCCTTCCGCATGGCAACGCGAGTAGCATCCTACTAGCCGTTTGACAAGCCGCCTCTTAACCTGCAAAAAGCTAAGGCGGTCGAACGGTCTCCCTTTCGAGGAGATGGGGCAATAAAGTAGGAAAATGTCGGGCCTCTTGCGGCTGCTCGCTGTATTTCTGTCGGTTATCGATCCGCTCTGTCCGGACTGAGCATTAGCTGCGCTGATCTTCCACATTTCGCAAGGAATGATATAACGCCCTCGCCTCCAAGTGGAGGCAGGCATCAAATCTTCCCTCAAAATAAATGATAAGTAGTAGTACAAAAATGAATACCGAAAAATAAGAAAATATTTTTTAGTGGTTGTTTTTTAACTCTCTCAAACTACTCTACTGTATAAGGATTCAATCGGAACGGTGCACAGTTTACGAATTGAAACTTAAATTTAATATTCAAAGCGAGGTTATTATCAATGACTTGTAATCAAACTGAACTTGCCAAAGAAACTAATGTTCCTAACGTAACACCCACAAACTTTTATGGAATTCCCGTATCTGGTTCCCGTCGATTCTTTATCTCGGATAACCCGGAAACGATTCGATCCTCGGATTTTACGAATGCAAATACAAATATGATTACATTGTGGGATGATACGGTATCTAGTCAATCGACTGTAAAATATCGTGTGTTTTTTTGGCACTTGAATGGTACTTCTCAGCCGATTAAAGTTGGCTTTACGATTGGTAACGGTTCGACTACAGACACGTATACCGTTTCTAATATCAATACAGGTGTTGCAATTACAAATAACTTCTTGCAACAAGGGAAATGTGCTGCCGCCGCCCTGCTAGCTGGAACCTTAGATGGGGGCAACTCAAATATATCTGTACCGAAAAACAGTTTAAAAGTGATTAAAGAATGGACTGTGAATCCTGGTTATTTAGTCGGTGGTGTGATGGAGTTCGATATCTCAAACGCTACAAATTCGAGCAGTGCGTTGATTTACAAAATCCGCTCCGTAGCGGGTAAAGACACTTCGCAAGACTTGACCAAGCATCAAGGATTTGTCGTTCGAGCGGGCACTGATTCTAACGGTAACCCTACAAAACATCCACGTGGCTCTTGGAGCTTCAGTGACATTAGCGGGTCCATGAATACATCCACGGTTCAACCATTTGTATATAACGTGGGTTCAGCACCTGCTAGTGTTAATGTAAGTAATAAGGATTATGACAACATAATGAAGGCAAATACAAGCTATAAGAATCCTAGTAGTCCTGATTATGCTATTCCATATGATAACCCAGGTCATTACGGAGTGATTTACCAAGTACCTCTTCGTTTTGTCAACAATACGACAGCAGATAAGACAGTTAAAATTAATCTCTGCGCACGTGGAGGAAGTTATCTCGGTGCTGTACGTGCGAACAATATTACTAAAATTGTTCCGGTAATTTCACCACCTGCATCAGGTGCAACCACTCAAGAAAGTGTTCAAGTTGTTTCTGTAAATGTTCCTAAAGGAGCAACTGTAGATTATACTATCAAAATTTCTAATGGCGGAGGCGCCAATACAGCAGTAGCTGTGTTAATGTCTACGATCTAATACCGAACACCTATTTATAAAGAGAGGCTAAACCATAAGTTAATATACTTATGATTTAGCCCCTTCTGCTTACCTTTGTTCGTCTCTAAACGTTAGACCTGTAAATACCGTATATGAATTTATAAGTTCTTCCTTACTTGCTTTATAGATACCATCAATTAAATACTTCCCTTTGTTTATGTCATATTTCAAATTAAAGTCCAATTGAATTTTTGCGACTTTTGCTGCTCCTTTGTTAACATCAATAAATCGGATGACTTCTACACGAAATTTATATTGTACTAGCTCTTCCAATGTCCCATTATATTTACCGCCAATAATTTTATAATCTAAGATTGGTTCATCATTGGAAGTTATAATTTTTTGGGGGTCAACAAAATCACTCTTAAATTGATCTGTCACCAACGCTTGATAGCCATCCTTTTTTGAATCATAGTAAGAGAAGTATTCAGCGATCACGTCTCTCGCGTCAGCATAGGAAGTGTACAGAGCACTGAGATCATCATTTAAAACGTTCGGCTTCGAATCCACCTTCACAGATTTAGATTTAGGATCCCAAGATACCCCAACACTTAATGCCTTGGATATCGTGCTGATGGGGACGAGCACTCTTCCATCTTCAATTTTGGGTGATGTGTCCGTTGTAAGCTCTGTTCCATTCACAATTATTTTGATTTTCCCTGTGGCTGCAAGAATTGATCCGCTAATGAGTACAGACGCTAAACCAATTGCAAGTCCTGACCATACGTATTTTTTCAAAAAAATCCCTCCTATGATGGCTTTACTATAACATATTTTAATATAAATATTAATATATGGAATTCCTTTGAAAAAAATATCAAGATGACATTTAGCTAAACCGGTTCCTGAAGAAAGTCTGAAGATGAACGAACTTCTGGATATTATAAAGTTAAATTTCCGCAGGGATTTTATTGTGGATGAACATGCTTTGGATTGCTCGCTGCGGATGGCAGCCGGTTATGTGATTGAAACGGCGCTTGGGCGGAAGGATATCGCTCTGTTCCAGTTCCTCATTTTCACTTCTGCTCTGATCCTTGGCTCCAGGTAGACGAATTTGCGATTCTCCCGGATATCATTTTTTTGCTTGCTGCGTAAAATTCCTTCTTTGTCTTCATGCTCGGACCATGCTCGATAACACCGGCCGGCCGCAGCTTTCAGGAACCGTCCAGTACAGCCGTCAGCCACCCAAATCCCCTTTACTGTAGCCTGTGATAAAGACCTCAGTATACGACCAATTAATGACCTTTTTCCAGGTCTCGGAACGGAGGCTTACGTACCGGCTGTTTTTACGTTTGCCGACCATGCCTTCCATCCCCCAGCTTTCAATAAGGGACAAACGAACATGACGTACGATCCGGGGGGGAAGAACAAGCGGATACCGCTCGGCGACTAGCTGAAATAGATGGGCAAATCAAGACTCCTGCTCTACCTCACGTCCTTGTCTTATTTGCGGATGGCTCGCAGCAAGGACGGACATCATTTCACCATTGAGGATAAGCCTTTCATTTACCCTTCCAACTCGCTGGAGATTTTCGGCATCGAAGACCCGCGGATTACGCAAATCGGCGACACTTATTACATTTATTTCTCGGCGGTATCGCCGGTAGGCATCGGGGAAGCGATGGTATCAACGAAGGATTTTCGGACCTGAACCCATCATGGCCTTATCTTTGGACCGGACAATAAGGACGTGATCATTTTCCCTGAGCAAATCAACGGCAAGTATTATGCACTGCACCGTCCGACAACCAAAAGCGTAGGCCGCCCCGAAATCTGGATCGCCGAATCGGATAATTTATTGTATTGGGGCAACCACAAACATCTGATCGGCCTGCGTCAAGGCATGTGGGACAGCGGCCGTATCGGTGGCGGAGCCGTTCCGATCAAAACCGAACAGGGCTGGCTTGAACTGTACCACGGAGCGACCCAGGATCACCGGTACTGCATGGGAGCGGTCCTGCTGGACCTGAATGATCCATCCAAAGTCATCGCCCGTTCCGGCAAGCCGATGATGGAGCCCGAAGCGGATTATGAAACCAATGGATTCTTTGGCGATGTGGTGTTCTCCTGCGGCGCGACGGTTCACGGGGACGTCGTCCGGATGTATTACGGAGTGGCTGACACGTCCATGGCGTGCGCCGAGCTGAGCCTTAGCGAAATATTAGGGAGTCTTGAACCCGTAGGGGAATGACCGGCATAAGTAGAATGAAGGAGGACTTCGGATAGGATCCGGAGGCCTCCTTTTTAACGTCTCCTAGAAAAACCACTACCATTTAGCTTTGCAGGAAGTTGTGGATGTAACTAAAAATCAGACCGCAAGCTAAGCCAGTCCCGCGATTGGCTGCCGCTATCCGTTGGCTAGACTCGGACATGCTTCTAAAAAAGCTTGAAACGTAAAGCGTTCCAGGATAGGGTTCTGATTTAATATTTTTAGCTAATGTTTGGTTATGCCCAAGTCGTAACGGTTTCAACCGGCAGGCGGTAAGACGGATAGCCTTCTTTGGCTGCTTTTCCGATCGAGATCAACATGACCGGTTGGAACCTGTCTTTATGAAGACCAAAAACTTCAGCAATTCGTTCCTTATCATATCCGGCCATCGGGTTCGTGTCATATCCATGGGCGCGGGCAACAAGCATGAGTTGCATGGATACGATGCCCGAGTCGATCAAGTTCATGTCTCGGAGGTCAGATGAGGATATATTCGCATAGTAGGATTTCGCTTGTTGCAAATTCAAGTCCATGATGTCCTGCGGCATGTATCCATGTTCTACAGCTTTACCGTAAATCTCGTCCATATATTCAATGTTGTTGGCATCGTAAAAAACCGCGATGACAGCCGATGAAGTCAAAACTTGCGACTGGTTGAAGGATGCCAGAGGTGCAAGTTTTTCTTTGCCTTCAGCGCTGTCTATAACTAGGAAACGCCATGGCTGCATGTTAATCGCAGAAGGGGCGCGGGTAGCTTTCGTTAAAATTTCAGTCATTTCTTCCCGGCTAATTTTCACTTTGGGATCGTACACTTTTACCGAACGGCGTCCCAAGACAATTTCATTGAAATTGTTAGTTGCGTGGAATTTTCCGGTCACTGTGCTCATGTTTATTCTCTCCTTCATCTATATTTGTTGTGAGATTCGGGCCGCTTCACCTCACTAGGAGGATTGTAAACTATGAAGTATACTTTATAGCAAGAGAAGGAATTGGGGTGATTAATATGAAGATTAGTGAAGTCGCCAAAATGGTTGACCTTCCCATATCAACAATCCGATACTATGAGAAAATAGGCATTATAACGAATGATTACGTTCGGAGAGAACAGAATAATTACCGGGATTATGCTTCAGAAATCATTCCTTATCTAGAGGTTGTTAAAAAATGTTTAGCTGTGGGATTTTCAATTAACGATATCAAAGCGATGATCTCGAAAAATGGAATGTCCAAAGAGGATCAATCACATATAATTCTGGAGAAAATATCCGAAATCGAAAATGCTCAAAAAAAGTTAGAGGATTCCAAAAAAGACCTTTACGACATTCTTGAAACGGATATTATATGCGAGAAAGGGTTCGGAAAATATTGACACATTAAGAACTGGCCTCGTGAATCTGAGCATATGGATTACCGTATGGCATAAACGGAATTGTCTTGTTCGTAGTTTATTGTCAAAAGTTATCGTGGGTCACGTACAAGCAAAATGGGTTGTTTTTTGGCAGGGGTTTATTCATACTGAACAAAACGGAGCAGAATGATACTGTGCCCTTTTAAGCATAATTTTTTAAAAAAAAGAAAGCCTGACACCTGACAGCCGTAAATACGGATTAGACAGGGTTTGAGAATATAGGAGGAACCATGTCCTGGAGTAAATTGAAGCAGCAGCTGGAGAGTTTTCTCTGTCCTGCGTTAAATGGAAGGGTTGAATACCGTGCAACCGGTTATCGTTATTTGCCTGATAAAGCAGGGCTTTGTTATATTTCGGTAGATAAAAAGGACGTACTCCGAATGAATGATAAAGCGAGTTCAATTAGGTGGTATCAGACGGAGATAGAAATTAAAAATGACCCCGATATCCAAATTCCGATCAGCGATGAAGAAATGGAAGCGGTAAGAAAAGATACCAAGGGGACCGTTCCGGAGGATCGTCTAAAAGTTATTGCCAGAAACAGAAAAATATCGGAGTACGCCAAGGAGCTTTTGTCCGCGCAGGCTTCATTAAGCAAATCTAATTTTGTCGCTGTCGCTACTCAATATTTATCTACTTCTATAGAAGAAAGCATCGAGAGCAAAGATATCTTACTGAATATTCTAGCTTTGGTAGACAGACGAGTCGGGAAAAAGCGGATTTTGAACATATCCGAGAAAATGAAGTTAAAGCATCCCGTTGTGCAGTATTTTTATGAACTGCGGCGTAGTACATGTTGAGAATCTCACACAGAACACTTGTTTGGGAGGTTTAGGGTAAAGATGTAGCGAAATATGTAGGGTTATAGTCATGCATAAATGTTGTAAGCGTTTATATGCTCTGAACTGCTTTGAAAGAGAGTAATGTAACGAGGGGGAAATAATCTGTGAAACTTAAGAGTCTTGTAATAGAAAACTTCCGTAATTTTCTTAGAGTAGAAGTGAATTTAACCAATCAAAATGTAATTTTTGGAATGAATGATATGGGGAAAACAAATTTAATGTGTGCACTAAGATATTTGCTGGATAGGGACATGCGGAAAAATGGGTTTAAGGAAAGTGACTTTTATAAATCACTGACTGAAAAAGTGATTAGGATAACTTTAGGTGTTGATTTATCAGATCGAGTTGAAAATAATGATTCTAAACACATTATTGCAAAAGTTGGTGGAGCACGATCAAGTGATGAATTAAACAGTTTCTTTTTCCGAGTCGAGGGTACATATGATAAAGGTGAAGAAGCTGGAATTCCAAAATTATTTTGGGGAAATAAAGTGGATGAACTTGAGGAAATAGTCCAAGAAGGGTCATTTAGTCCTATAGATAAAATATTTAATATTGTCTACGTTGATCCAACAATAGACTTATCAACAACATTCTCTAAGAATAGAAAAAAATTATTCGATCAAAAAAAACTCGATGAACAAGATATTGGTATCTCTAGAGAGATAAAAGACTTAGGAATTCAATTAAACGCCAAAATTAGCAGCATGAATGTCATTCAATCATTTCAAACATTAATAACTGAGGAGTACAAAAAACTTAAAAAAGAGAAAATTAATATTGAAATGAAATCTGAGTTATCTATTAATGGATATTTTTCTAATTTGATTCCATATATAAAGAAGGATAACGATGATAATATTTATCCTACATCTGGAGATGGAAGAAAGAAAATTCTTGCATATTCGTTATTGAACCACTTAATTAAAGCACAAGAAGGGAATAGAATTATTATTTTCTTAATTGAGGAGCCAGAGAATAGTTTACATAGATCAATGCAAATAGCATTATCCAAACAGCTTTTTAGTTCAGAAGTTTATCAATATTTCTTTTTATCTACACATTCCTCAGAACTGTTATATGAAATGGATAATGCTTCACTAATTAGGATTTATTCAAAAGAGACAGTAGTTTGTGAATCCTACATTTATCAAGTGGATGATGAATATAAACAAGTTAAAAAAGAGCTGAATAGATCGCTAGCTACAGCATTATTTGCTGAAAAGGTGCTTCTTGTAGAAGGTCCGTCAGAAAAAGTTCTATTTGAGAAGATATTAGAAGAAGTATCTCCTATGTATGAATTAGATGGGGGGTATATATTAGACGTAAGCGGTATCAAATTCAAACCATATTCAAAAGTACTAAAAAAACTTAATATTGATGTCATTGTAAAGACTGATAATGATTTGAAAGCAAAAAGAGGGCAACCTAAGGTTTTTGACCTAATTGGTTTACAACGATGTATGAATCTTTTGAATATTGAATTAGAAGATAATGACATTCCCTCACTAGAATCAGTGGAAATTGATTATTTTCATAAAGGAAGAAAAACTTTTTCAGAAAACACAAAAATCAAAAAAATAATTGAAATGAAATTAAAGATTTATGATAGATATTTTGATGAAATAAATAGAATGAAAGATAAACAGATTTATTTATCTAAAATTGATTTGGAACATGATTTGTTTGAGGTTATTGGAAATAGAATGACAGAGATATTAGGGAAGAATCCAGTAAAATATCTACAGGATCATAAATTAATTAATATGATAGAATTAACAAATTCTCTTCTTGAAGAAGATTGTATAAAAATTATTCAACATCCTCTATTTGAATCATTGAGAAAGTTGGTGAAACATGAGCAATCTAGTGGATCAGGCGGAGAGAGAAGCGATACTCAATAACGAAGGTAACATCTTGGTATCAGCAAGTGCAGGGTCCGGTAAGACAACAATAATGGTAAAAAAAATGGCAATTGAACTAAATAAAATAAAGGATCATCGTACTATTGCTGCAATTACCTTTACAGTGAAAGCTACGAATGAAATCAGAAAAAAAGCTTCTAAACTTATCGAAAAACCTTTTTCTGTAATGACAAATGACTCATTTATTGAAAAAGAAGTAATTCGTCCATTTATTACAGATGCCTTAGGGATACTTTATACAGGAGATTATGCTGTCGATTACGATGAAAAATTTAAATTTAATAATTTTACGGCAGGGTTAGAGCAACTAAGTAAGAATAAAATATTAGGAAGTTTCAATGATAACAGGCTTAATTTTAATTTTCAAATAGCTCTAACAATTATCAGAAGCTCTCAAGCTGCACAAGAATACATTAAATCTAAATATGCTGTTATTTTTGTAGATGAGTACCAGGATTCAGACTCCGATATGCATTTATTTTTTATGTACTTAAAGAATACATTAGGGCTTAAGTTATTTATAGTAGGTGATGCGAAACAAGCGATCTATCTGTGGAGAGGAGCAATGAGTAATATTTTTGAGCAATTGGCAAATGAAAATTTCAATTCATTTGAACTTGTAACTAACTTTAGATGCCATGAAGAAATAGAGAATTACGCCAATTTATTTCATAATGATAAATACTATAAAGCTATTTCAGGTAATGTAGAACATGTGATATTTAAGAAGAATAGTAGTAGAAACTCTATCGTAGAAGATTTTAATAAATTAATTGAGGCTAATTTAGTTGATCTTAATAAAGAAATAACAATTATATCAAATTTTAACAATGACGCACGAAGGATTGCTGAATTGTTAACAAATGAAGGTTTTGATTTTGTATATATACCAAAAACGCCTATAGACGAGGGCCTTCCTAATGGTCAACTCTTAAAAGAGTTGGCACTATACTGTAAAAATGTTGCTTATACCATTTATGATTTTTTAGAGAACTCAAACATTGATGAAAGAAATCAAACTAGGTATGAAGTGGAGAGTATTATATGTGATCTTAAGAAAAGTGAAACTCTATCAATTGAAAAAATTGACTCGATTTTGTCTGAATTAGCTGAATATCTTGGAATCTCAATAAGTGAAGATGAAATATCAAAGTTTCATGAAAGTGTATCAAACACTATATATGAAATGGCTTTTCAAATAAATGAAAAAAAATATAAAGTCATGACGGTTTTCTCTTCAAAAGGATTAGAATTTGATCAAGTTATTAGTTTTTCAAGGTACTATAGAATATATAATAACGAACACATTCATAATCATTATGTATGCATTACAAGAGCAAAAGAGAAGTTTATCATGATGATAGAAGATGCACATTATTATAATTACTTTGAACAGGTTATAGAAGAGAAGGGTATTAAAAAAGCTGAACAGGTAGTGAAATTTGTAGAGTAATTTGGATAGGCCTAATTGGTCACACTTCTTCTTTCTTGTAGCGTTGCGGCGCACTCGAATGTAGAAACGTAAAATTCAAGAAAGCCTTGTTCACAAGGCTTTCTTCTGCATTAAATATCCCTCCCATTTTTCCACTATCAACGAAAAGTTCAGAGATTAAATCTTATCGCTCCACTGGCAATGAAGCGGTCAGGGTTCCCTGGACCTTGAACCGCCGTACAATCAAAATAATTTATATCTCAATATTCAGCACTTTAGCCATATGGAATCAGTAGCGGTGCTAGTTTGGAACGGAGCTGAAAAGAAGTATTGACAAGAAACCCTTCTAGCGAAGGGTTTTTATATCGTTTATACTTATAAAGCCAATTTACTTTCTAGGAGTTGTCTGACGAACCATGAACAAGAAAGAAGTCGCGCACATACGCAAGCAGTTTAAGCTGGATAATCATTTGATGCAAATTTATGATATTCTGAACGTGTACATTATGAAGGAAACGAACGAAATTTATCACTGGGAGCGGAGTCCTTTTGGGTTAGTGGACCGGGAGAAGCAGGAGCTGTACATGGGCAATTTCAAAAAGCTGCTGACTGGCGAATTGGATCATAAGCTGTTCGAGCTCAAGTTTCAGGAGGAAGCGAAAGAGCAGAAAGACCCTTCACGAGTGCTGCTTCACCAAGCGATCCAGACGGGCGATCCGGAGGAGTGGCAGGATCTGATGCTGCTGCTCGTAGAGAAAATGATGGCAGACACGACGTATGAACGGGATACGGTCATTACGTTCGTACGCGGACAATACTACCGGCCGACCAAGGCAAGGAATGATGAAGCCGAAGAGACAGGAAATGACGAAGTGTTCGGGCATCCGTTCATTCTATGCAGCGTGAACTCTACTGAGAAGCAGCGGAAGGCGCTCTTGTTCGACTATGTGGAGAAAGAGTTTAAGTACAATATCATTGTAGATCCGATTATCAAGCTCAGCACACCGGAGGAAGGGTTCTTTTATCCCAGCGTGACGGACAATTATTCCGATGTGAACCGGGTTCTCTATTGTACGGGGAAATCGAATGATCCTAATGAGCGTTTCATCTCGGAAGTTTTGAATGCGGAACGGTCTGTAACGGCGCTGGAAGAGCGAGCGATCTTTGAAGACATCGTGAAGGAAGTGGCCGGTGAACAGCTGGACTCCGCCACGATCGCACACGTGTACGAGGAAATTCATCATGTGATTGAATCCCACCAGGATGAGGAAGAACCTCCGAAGCTGGATTATACCGATGTGGAACGCGTGCTGACCGCAAGCGGCGTGGAAAATGTGACCAAGGAAGCCGTGGAACGAGCGTTCGAAACCATCGTGGACGATAAGAACTATGAACTGAAGGCGAAAAGCGTGATCCCGAAGTTCACGTCCAAATCGATCAAAATCGATACCAAGGTAGCTACGATTACGATCAGCCCACAGGATTTAAGGTATATTAAGCAGGTGAGCTTTCAAGGCAAACGCTGCATCATGATTGAGGTTGACGAAGATGCCGTCATTGAGGGGTTTACGCTGAGCACAGAGACGTTGTTGGAAAAGGCGGATTGAAGTGGTAAGAGCTTTTGAATTGGATTTTGCATACGTCATACCAGTAGATTAGGGAGATGCTCCCCTTACGTAGACAGGTTTTATGATTCGCCTGTCTAGCGTGAGGGGAGGTTTTTTTATGCTTGCTTTATTGAGTCTGTTATTTAGTGTATTTACCATGTGCGTTGAGTCGATACGCTTCCCTTCCAGAAATCCGATTCCAGTTGAAAAAGGTCCGAGCGCTTATGGGGGGGCGGTTATTGTGAATCAAAGAGCGTACCAAATTCAAATTTCAATTACGGGCCAAATCTAATGAAGATCCTTATTTTTATTTTTTTGAATATCATGCGGCGTTGTTCTTTTTGTTTTGGGGTAACGGAGCCTACCAGCAAGGAAGCCCCACTATTATGGAGCTGCGGATTTTTTATTTTTTTAGGCCGGCGCCATTGAATCATTTACCTGGCTGGGGACTCATCCTTCGACCTTTTAAATTCCGCTTGCCATGTCTCCCTTTCATGATTCAGGGTACTGGTTAATATGGTATCCAATCTTTTGAGCCAATCCTGCATCAGGATTTTACCAAAGGAAGAGTCATATTTATCGATGATCTCCTTGATAAAAGAGAGTGACGGATTGTCCTGTCCAAGAAATTTCAAAGAAAATAAATATGCTGAATGTCTAATGGAGATTGCTCGCTCATGATAATCCTCCACCTTATGCTCATTTTTCGCCAAGCTCCTTATATCTTCGATAAGATCTCGTAAATCGCCGGTTTCATAATAAAAGCTGTATTCCTCGGGAACTTTGGGAAGTGGGATGTCTTCCCAAGGTGCATAATAATAAACGGGATAATCTAATTGTAACTGGCTGACCTTGTGTTTAATGTCAATCGGTGCGTCAACTAACCTAAACCATTCAAGGTAGTACAAAGGAAGATCGCACCATTCCCAGTCAGCTTTAGGAATTCTAAGCTTTCTGAACTGAATTTCTGGGTTTTTATCCCAGGCGTCACTGTATGATTCGTGGAAATGGATTCCAAGCTGGCACTCCCCATCATAGTTGTAATAATGCGCTCTAGTGACCCAGGATTCACTCCTGTTAAAGGTGATGTTCTCAAATAATAAAAAGCCGCGAGGCAACAACCAGACGACCCTTTCTTCATGTGTATTATCTGTTTTGAGTGTAGGGTTTTTCTCCTGAGGCTCTGCTGTAACTATCTGATTTTGAAAGTCCGGTTTTGGTCCGCGAACGGGCGGTCTTAATTGCGGCTCTTCCCATATCAGCCTTTCCAACTCACTATAGTCACGTTCGAAATTGTTGGGATCAGTCATTCCTAATGCGAACCGAGAGCTAATATATGTTGGGAGAAGAAAATTTCCATTCGAATCTTTGTTAATCGCAATTGGGATGAATTTCTCTTGCTTGGTGTTTTGATATACTTCCGGAGTGATGATCAACGTTTCCGTCCCTACGCCTCCAGCTCTATTATTAGCTTTTCGACAATACATCTCGTCACAAATTACGAGAACCTTATCAGCTTGTTTTATACTGTCCTCCATGAATTTGAACCTGTCATGACCCACGACACCATGCCATCTATCCAGAATTACCTCAACTCCGGATTTATTCATTAGCCGATTGGCCAGGTTCAAGACCCACTCTTTGTGTGTCTCGTTTGTCCAGCAGTATGAGACAAAGACAACAGGCACTTTCTCTTCATCCATGTAAGCAAATTCCTCCTTAACTGATACTTTAAACAACCATTACCAATCGAGACCTAAATCCTTAATATCAACACGACTTAAATTACAAAGATTCATACGGCAGTCGTGACATTTCCTTTCCTTACTATCAGGGTCTTCACCAATAACCTTTACAGGATCATTCCCGCACTATGTTCTTTTAAGGCTTCGCTCCCCTATGCCTCATAACATTCAGAAAAGGTTGTTGCAGTGGAGGGGCTCTGATATAGAACTGCAATATAATTTCCGTTCACCCGGGATTTAATTTTCTTCGCATTCTCCGGGAGATAATGGAGGATCTTGGTTCTCTTTGTTTATAAAGGTATTATGTGAAAATGACATTGATATCGAGCTAACCATTCCACTGACGTAATCACTGTCTATAAGTAGACCATCGTGACTATACGAGATGGAATCTATGTATTTTGATTCAGGCTTTCCAAACCTATCCTTAAAGGCTTGAAGAGGATCGGTATACCTGAAGACGGTACCGATGATGAAGTACAATACAGTGCATAATAGATATTTTTCAATTATTGGGTTCAATATGCAGGCATTTTACTTATAAGCGCCAGTACCTTATGCAGTATCTTCATGATACACTAGGAACTGGTGTTTTCTGGGCTAATGATCGATATTGGGCGACGCCTTACGTTATTCAAAGAAAGGGAATTCAGGGGTACTTAAAGAATTTTATATAGAATACAATAACAGAGCTGCATATAGAAATCTATCCTAGAAAATTGGAGGATTGGAAATGGACAAGTGGGTTTGGGAAAAGGGATATATCACTAAAGCTGTCAGTGAAAAGAAAATCAACAAAATCATTATTGTATCGGCCTTCTTTTCGGATTATGGCCTAGACATTATACGAGAAATTCAGAGGAAAAACAACTTACAAAAAAGTAGTATTTTAATATATTTATCGAAAGAATTTAGCCTACATAAACCTGGTGATTTGTTAGAAAAATTAACGGAATATGCAATTGTGTATATTGTACATAAACTAAAATTGCACGCAAAGTTATTTCTCTTTTATACGACGGAGGGGGTTCAAATTTATCATGGTTCAGCTAATTTTACACGCGGTGGGTTGGAAAATAATCTGGAACTAACACAAGAAATAGTGCTAACTGATACATTAAGGCTTGAGGAGTTTATTGAGCATTGCCATGAAGCTGCGGTTAAAGCAGAAAGTGAAACTATTCAGCAATACAAAGATATCGATGAAGAATTAACAGAATTCGCTAAGATAAATCGCTATGCAAATCAAAAAATCGCGGAGATTTTTATGGTTAATGGCGATCCTTTTAGCGAGATGGACTACGACTTAGATAGCTACTATTTTACGTTTCAAGATTACGAAACATTATTTCCGAAGTATCACTCCTCAGAAAGTCCAATTATCCGGAAAAGGAGGGATGAGGTGCGTCGGAAATTGTTAAATCTAAATGATATATTGAAGTATGAATTGGTAAAGTTAAATTTACACAATCATTGGGCTTCTAGTAAAAACCCTAAGTGGACTACATCCCAAATCGAACCCTCCAGTTACAATCATGATCGAGTCTCATGGATTTGTGTGCGTTATGGTAAGCACAAGAAAAATGCACTTTTAGGAGGGGGCTCTGCAGAACACTACGAAAGCTTTGTCAAGCATGCCTGTATGCAAGTTACGGTTGTAGAAGATGGAATTCAAATTGGTCTTTTTCACGCTACGGCAAACGGGGCCATTGACAGAAATTATTTGAGGAGCAAAATAGATAGTTTAAGGGATGAGATACACTACCAAATTGCCAAATTGAGAGGAGAACAACTAGTTTGGCATATTTACGATCCCAAAGCAAATAGAACTATTCGTTCATTTAAGATAGATGAAGAGAATCCTAACGACTTTGTAGATTTCTACAAGAAATATGATGCTGAAGGTTATGAATCATTTTGTATTTCTCAGTTACAACCAGATGATGAGAATCTTAAGACAGTATCGACAATTGTTCAGATAGCTAAGGGAAAAATAGAGAAGATGCACCCTCTGTATCGTTTGATTACGTGGACGATTCAGAATTAAGTAGCCACTTCCTTACCTTCATCACACCGACGAAAGGTAGTCCCAATAAAGCAGCTTTTCATGGCGAAAATAACCACTATTCGCTTTATCCTTGTTCTGATGGTTAATATTCCGCCATCTTTCAAAGGAACATATCAACGTACTTCGGAGAATCTCGATTTTGCAAAGTCATGTCATGCAAGAGGCTTTATTGCCTATAGATTATATGAAGATTGTCAAAATAATGTTTTTTTGCTCGGAAAATGTTTTTGATTACGGTGGAAACGTTCATAATCGTCCGAATGTAGTAGGTCCCATCCAAGCACAGGCTATTTCGAAGTTAAGTGTAATTCAGGGGAATATATGATCTGTTAATCATATCTTGTTGAACCCTTCCGTATGGCAATGTAGATTTGCATAGAATGCAAGATTTACAAAAAGAGATGCCATATAATACTATATGACCAGTACTTTAGTTCAAATTGAGAGAGAACAAGGTGGTATCTACGATGGAATATACATTAGAAAAATTAGTGGAAAATTTCAGGAAAAATTTACACACTTTTAAAGAAAGCAAAGCAAAATATAATGAGCATTCAACTAGAATTGAGTATATTGATCCTCTCTTAGAGCTTTTGGGGTGGGATGTGAAAAATAAAAAAGGATTACCTCCAGGTCTCCGGGAGGTAATCCCTGAAAATTACTCGAAGCAAGGGAGTAGACCTGATTATACTATTACTGTTAGAGGAGTTAAGAAATTTTTCGTTGAAGCAAAAAAACCAAGCGTTGATTTATTAAATGAACAATCTCCTGCACTCCAAGCAAGAAGCTATGGAGTTTCTGCTGGACACTATATCTCAGTCTTAACTAATTTTGAATACTTACTTATATATGATACAACGGTAATACCTAACGAGAAAGACGATCCTAGAGTTGCTCTTCTTAAAGTTTTCCATTTTGAAGAATACATCTCTAAATGGGACGAGATTGTGTCCCTGATCGGACGTAATACAGTTTATAGTGCGAAATTTGAAGAGAATTTCAAAGACTTTACAAAAAATCGTACTGTTATTTCTATCGACCAGTACTTCCTAACTCAAATAAATGAGTGGAGAATTCTACTCGCTAATGACTTGTTTAACAAAAATCCAGATTATACTCTGGAGTATATTAATGATTCAATTCAGGATTTTATTAACCAAATGATATTTTTAAGAATCTGCGAGGATAGAAACTTACCGACATATCATACACTCCATGAAACAATAAAAGATGAAAACACTCTAAAGGACCAGTTAATTGAAGTACTGAGGAATGCTGATACTAGATACAATTCTGGTTTGTTTTCTAACAATAACCTCGTGTTGGATTTAAAGAACGAAATTATACATAGTATAATCGAAAGTCTCTATTTTCCCAAAAGTGTTTTTGCTTTTAATGTAATAGAGGCGAATATTCTTGGTGATATATATGAGCTTTTTTTGGCTGAAAAATTAGTTCTTACTGAAAATGGAATTACGTTAGCTAAAAAGGATGAAAATCTAAATAGAGATATTGTGTCTACACCGTATGAGATAGTTAAATATATGGTAGAGAAGTCACTAGAACCACTTTGTACTGGAAAAAAACCTGAGCAAATATTAAAACTTAAAATAGCAGATATTGCCTGTGGATCTGGAATATTTTTAGCTGAGATTTTTCACTTTCTTTTAGAGTATATTAAACAGTGGTATTTAGAAAATGATAAGGATCATTTAATAGAAGGGGAAAATGGAGAGTTTTTTCTTCCTTTTGGGGAAAAGCGTGAATTACTAACGTCATGTGTCTATGGAATTGATATCGATTCTAGTGCAGTAGAAGTAGCCAAGTTTAGTCTTTTGTTAAAGCTACTAGAAGGTGAGACTGCTCCTACCTTAGGTACTGGAAATAAATTGTTACCTTCATTGATTGATAATATTAAAGTAGGGAATTCCCTGGTTGAATACAGCTATATTCGAGGTAATAACATAAGCGAAATAGAAAAAATGGAATTGTCACCTTTCGATTGGAAGTTTCGAGGTGAGGATGTTTCATTTGATGCTATAATATGTAATCCCCCCTATGTAGCAACTTCTGACATGAAGAGCATACTCCCAAGCGAAGAAATTAAAGTGTATGAAAAGAGATATTCTTCATCATTTAAACAATATGACAAATATATGATATTCCTAGAAAGGGCGATACAAAAAGTAAAAGAAAAAGGGTTTGTATGTTTTATAATCCCTAACAAATTCTCAAAGATTATTGCAGGTAAAAATCTAAGAGTTTTATTAACAAGTCAATCTTATGTAAGAGAGTTTATTGATTTCGGATCAGCACAACTCTTTAAACAAAAAAATGTCACAGTGTATAGTTCTATTTTACTCTTGAATAAAGAACCAAATAGTACATTTGTATTTGAGGAAGTATTCAATTTACAAGAGTGGTGGGCTAACCAGGAACAAGAAGTAAAAAGAAATAGAGTTGTTGTAAATAGTAATATTATTAAAGAGACTCCTTGGGTACTTGTTTCAGATAAAGGCAAGGCAGAATTAGTTAACAAATTATATGCAAACGCATCACTTCTAGGTGAAGCTAAGTTAGCCGATATTTTTAATGGAATTCAAACAAGTGCAGAACGACCAGTGCCTATTTATTGGTTTAGTGATGAAGAAATAATAAACAAAGGGTGTAATGATCCATTTATTAAAGTGGAAAGGAACGGAAAAGTTCACAATATTGAAAAGAGTATTCTCAAGCCCTTTTTTAAACCAACAAAACACAATGAGAAGAATCTTAAAACTTATGACGTAATAAGTCCAAATAAGTGGATTATATTCCCTTATGATGTGAATGGGAAATTGTTGAGTGAAGAGATAATGAGAACAAATTATTCTGGTGCTTGGGAATACCTTCTCGATCATTATGATAACCTACTGCCAAAGCAAATTTCCGGGAAAAAAAGTGGACGCGATGTTCCCCATGCTAATGAGGATACATGGTATCACTACGGCAGGATTCAGGCACTTACGAGATTCATTAATACACCAAAACTTATCGTTGGTATACTCAGTAAAAATCCGTTATACTTATATGATGATCAAGATATGCTAATAGCATCTGGTGGAACAGCGGGATATTGTGCAATAGCGGAAAATTTAAATAGTCCTTATAAGTTAGAATTTATACAAGCAGTCTTAACTCACCCTGCAATTGATTGGCTATGTAGCATTATCGGCAGTGATTTTGATAATGACTTTTATTCAAGGGGAACTTCAGTCCTACAAAGGTTGCCTATTGTAAACGTCAATTTTCAAGATAGGATGCAGTACCAACTATATGATGAAGTAATTTCGTTTACTCAAAGAATTAATCAGATTAATAAGCTTTTAGTTAAAAATACATTAGATCGCAAAAGCAGGTCTGTTTTGGATAATGAAAAAGAGACACTAATTATTCAAATTAGTGACAACGTTTCGGAATTATACGGCATTAAGGAGTTAATGCATGTGATAAAGTGAGGAATAAAGGTTATGAAATTATTGGCTCAAAATACAAAACAGAAATTACGTGGAGGCTACTATACCCCAAGAGAGTTAACTGATTTTATTGTTAAGTGGGCATTTCACGATGGACGAAAAAAAACAGTATTAGAGCCAAGTTGCGGTGATGGAGCTTTTCTCGAAAGTCTAACTAAGCTAAATGCCGATGATATCATAAGCTGTACAGGGGTAGAGCTGGATTCTGTAGAGGCAGAAAAATCAAGAGGGGTTGTAAAAAACTTCCCTAGTTTTCAGGTTATAAATGATGACTTTTTTAGCGTTTTTAGAACTGATTTAATTTATAAAGAATATGATGTTATTGTCGGCAATCCTCCGTATATTCGGTATCAATATCTGACAGCTAGCCAACGAGAGATACAGTCACAGATATTGGTTAACAACCTAATGAAATCCAATAAGTTAATTAACTCTTGGGTTTCTTTCGTTGTTGCTTCGGTACAGTTGCTTAAAGTTGGAGGTAAGATTGGCTTAGTAATTCCAGCAGAGCTTTTGCAAGTTGCATATGCAGAAGATTTGCGATTGTTTCTTGTAAACAGCTTATCGAAAATTTCAGTAATCACCTTTACTGAATTAGTATTTCCAGATGTTCAGCAAGAAGTAATTGTATTACTTGGTGAGAAGAGTGAAGAAACGAGTGTCGATAGTCGTATATCACTTATTGAACTATCGAATCTACAAAGTCTAGAACACTTGGATTTAAACTCACCAATCGACTACAAAGAAGTTGATCATAATTCTGAGAAGTGGACTCAGTACTTTCTTTCAAATGAGGAAATCAATCTTGTAAGGAAAGTTAGAGCTGATAAACACTTTAAGAGATTTGATGAAATTGCCCAAGTAGATATTGGGATTACCACTGGTAATAACAAATATTTTTCTGTATCTAAAGCAGTAGTTGAACGTTACGAGTTGTCTCCAATTACTTTACCATTGATAGGGAGAAGTGCTCACGCTTCCGGTATTTTCTTTGATTATGATAATTGGCAAGAAAATGTAAATAAAGGTCTGCTCGCTCAATTGGTGTACTTCCCTGATGTGCCGTTGGAACAGTTACCTCCACTACAACAGGAGTATATAAAGTGGGGAGAAGAGAATGGGCATAGTAAAGGCTATAAGTTAGGTTTAAGGAAAAACTGGTACCACATACCTTCTGTATGGAAGCCCGATGCTTTCTTTTTAAGGAGAAATGACATATTCCCCAAATTTGTACTAAATAAAGTTGGTGCAGTAAGTACTGATACAATGCACCGTATTAGGTTCAACAACGGGGTTGATGCTAATAAAGTTTTACTGTCCTATTATAATAGTATCACCTTAGCTTTTACAGAAATTGAGGGAAGAAGCTATGGTGGGGGAGTATTAGAAGTACTTCCAGGTGAAGTTGAAAAAATAATGCTTCCAGATGTTCAACATTTAGACGATAAGCTTACAATAGAGCTTCTTGAGAAGATTGATTATACAATCAAGAATAATATTGCGGTTGATTCTTTATTAGATGAGATTGATAAGCTTGTTCTAGTTGAATTTTTAGGAATCGAAGAAAGTGTAGTAAGGCAGTTCAGGGGTATGTGGAAAAAATTAATGACAAGAAGGCGTCAAAGAAAATAACTGAAAAAGAACCTACTATATTTTATAAACCCTGTCAAGATGACAGTAGATTTAAGGGGCCATCTGTTTCCTACAGAGCACTGGAAACAGATGGCCTAGCCTGTATTCACTACAATTTTCATACGGTAGTGAAATTCAATACTTATGCATTTTAACTTTATAGCTAGGAAAACAAATGCTTAGTAAGGGATTTGACTGAAGCATTAGGAGTTGAGTTAAAAGTGATTGAAAAGAAGATAATCATTAATAATACTGATTCAAAACAGACAGAGGATTCTAAGGCAAATGATCCAAAGAAAAGCGATTCAGGAAATAAATATGTTGGAGTAAATAGAAGCAACTTAGAAACCTTAAAAGATAGTATTCAAAATAACGGGATTAATCCTGCTGTCGAAGAAAGAAAAAGGTTACTGTCTGAAATTGAAGCTCTGAAAGAAACAGAGGCTAAAGAAGTGTCAGTTTCAGTTCTTGCAGAAAAAGAGAAACAGTTAAAAGAGTACGACGAAATTATAAATAAGGCAAATGAAGAATTGCGTTTAGTAAATGAAGCACTGGATAAGTTAGGGAAATAGTCATGATATACAATATGTTAAAACGTTTGGTTCAGTTTTAGTTATTCTCGGGATCTTGTTAGGAGTTATTTATGCAGCGTCTGATCGACCATTAATAACTACAATAATCATAGCTAATTCCTTTATGGCCGGAGGCTTTTTCTTTATCGGGCTTGGAGCACGGCTGGAATCAGTGAATAAGATTCAGGTTCATCTAACTGGAGAATCAATTCCCAAGAAAACTTTCGGTAACGCCATACCAAACAAGAACAATACCAGGTGTTAAGGACTGATTTTGAGGGCTTTATCTTTTTTTTAGTAAAAAAATAACCGAAGTAAACAAGTAATAAAGCTAAGATAAAATAAAGATGCGAAAACCTCTCCGAAATTCGGGGAGGTTTTTTTCTATACCAAAGGAGGTGTATTGATTGAAATCGGCACTGAAATATGAAATTAAAGCTGATCCGTCAAAGCCGGTCGAGGAAATATCAGACTTCATTTCTTTAATGCTCCAGACTCATCCAGATAAGCAGATCGAAATACTTCAAAAGGGTAGACGAAAACATCGGAATTGCTTTGGCGGAGTTGCAGCGTAAGGAATCTTCCGCTGATGATCCTCAACTAGAATGTAATTAATCATATTGTAGCGGAGTCGATCCGGAAACATTTATTAAAGGAGGGGAGCCAATGGATTTTACAGCGATCACTGCACTCATTTCGGTGTGCGGAGTAATCAGCGGAATTATCATTGAATGGTCGGGGCGTAACCGGGGAGCAAAGCACGCATCCAAGAGGAAACGAGGTCGGATGCTACAGTGCGCGCGGATATCGAATATATCCAAAGGCATCGAGGACATCAAATATGAACAGCGGACACAGGGAAAGCGATTTGACGAGCTGACCGAGCGCGTCACGCGCGTCGAGGAGTCCGCAAAACAGGCGCATAAAAGGTTTGAAGAATTGAAACATCAGAGAGGAGGAGCAAACCTTGGACAAGACAAAATACAAGATTGAGCGTCGTTTCATTGAAGTGCGGCATAACACAAAGCCAGGACTCCGGCTCAAAACCGGAAGCCCGGCCCTTTTTGTTGCCCATGACACGGGGAATCCTGGCCGGGGGGAATGCCGGGTTGTCAGTTACAGGGTTGTTTGAGTTGGCCTTTAATAAAAGGGACGGGAATACGAGGATTAATATTAATATTTACACAATTAACCACATGAAATAATATAAAATAAAAAACAGCCGAAGGGGCTCTTTGAAATATAGGGTCTCTTCTCTTTTTTTACAGATTGGAGAAATTCATGACAAGGTTAACAAGATTGAAAAATTATATCCACTATATTCTATGTTACACGCTAGTAGAAATAGCCATTCCTTTAGCGAAGTGGTTTTGGTTGAAAAAATTTAAAATTATTAATTCGTTATCCATTATTATAGCAATTCTTGGTGTTGGATTAATTCAAATATTTAAGCCGTATATAATGGATTTATCATTTGTAAGAGAAAGAATCTATGAAGATAAGATTGAAAAAATAAAAGTTGGTTATTCAAAAAAATATGTAGAAGGGTTATTAGGAATACCAGAAAGGCAAAATGTTTTAAAATGGGATGATTCTAAGGGAAATAACTACATAATAACAAGAGCAGATTATATTAAAGAAGATTTTTTATACACATTATTTTACAAACAAGACGAGAGCATATTGGGTTACGGTTTAGTTTCAAGAAACAAAAACTTTAATCCAAAATTACCTTACAAAAAAACAGCAGGACTTTTAAAACAAAAACAAGATAATTACATATTGAATCGAGGAGAAATAAGGTTCTCTATGTTTAATATAGGTGGTACCAGAAACGATGTATCTGATTTTGAAATGGACTTTGATTACGGTCATTTAATTACCGGCGGGTTAATAATTGGATATGGTGTTTCAGAACTTGGTTACCAGCGTAAAAACGATGCTCTGTATGATTATGCTAGAAATTATATATATAAAGCACCTTATGTTAATGAATTTTATAATGGTGGGGAATATTACAATTTGGTGGGGGACCGGATTAGAACATTTCGACAGTTTAGCGATAATAGTAATCAAGCGATAGTAAATGATCCACAGAATAAATATAGAAAAGCCCTGTTCCCTAATTCTGTTTTTGTTTTTGATGGGTATGGAATGGATGAATTTGAAGATTCTGACTTAGATTCCTTTGATATAGCATTTGAATTTATAAGAGAGCAATTTAATTTTGGGTTTCTTTACGAGCGAATTAAACTTTTTGAAGAAAACTAAATTAAAAAACAAAAACTATAGAGTTTCATTTACATTTACATGGAAAATAATATTTTGTAAAATGATCTCAACATTATACGGACGCGTCGTTGTGCAGTCCGAAAGCATCGAAAAAAAGGCTTACCTGCAGTTTGCAGGGAGCCTTTTACTATTCTTGTATGGGATTATATGCTTATTATCAATAGTTACTACCATGTATTAAAAACTGACACTGAAATGCTCGTTGTAGCACTAAGCCATGTTCACGATTACATCGCGTTTGACTCAGGAGGTGGGGAGATATGATTGTTGCATGTGTTGGCATTATTGAAATATACATGCCAGATTATGTCCAGATCTCAACGTCTATTATTCTCGTAAAAAGTATGAATTTCGTGTTTAAATATGGTAGAATTTAGGGAATGATACACGAGGTGATCGAAATGAGTCGTTACATGAAACCGTTAACCTCCGCCATTCATTTACATACTGCGATGATGGACCGTTTACAAGTCGTTGTCTTCATCGGTGACGAACTTGTGGGAGCCGGTCGGATTGTAGAGATAACGGAAACAAGCGTCAAAATCGGGGACGAGCGGTACATGCGTGGAGCGTGTACGTTTAAATATGCAGTATAAACTATACGATTCCATGGGGATAACATGGGGTACTCAAGAAAATGGATAGAAATCCTCAACCAAGTCAAGGATTTCAGCCAAAATAAAGGGTTCGTATATTATAGAGGACACTCTAATTCAAGTTACAAACTGAACTCTGGTTTATTGATTTAATGTATGTATACTTTTGGGAACTCGCATCCATTACTTAACAAGATTACGTTGAGTAAATCTCAGGAATGCCTTTCAGACAGACGGTCCCAGATACTCTTAAAAGTAAAGGCTGATTGGAATTCAATCAGCCTTTTTGCTATGTAGGATGTTTACTTATTATTAAAAATCGCTTTAAGTACATTCTTTGCCATAGCGATCTGCTGAGAATTTTGTTGTTCGAGCATATGCATTATTTCTTGAAGATCAGCTTGCGACTCATCGTTACTCTCTACACTGGTATAGGTGAAGAGTTGAGATATATCTACCTCTAATGCCTCAGCAATCTTCGCAAGATTTAACAGAGCAACGTTTTTTTCTCCTCGCTCGATTTGTCCGATATAAGAAAAGTGAAATCCACCTTTTTCGCCCAGGGCTTCTTGTGTTAATCCTTTTTCTTTTCTCAAATCACGTAAACGGGCACCTATTCGAAGAAGGATCTCTTTATCCGTCATCATTCCACACCTCTCTACTAAAAGTGTAGATAAAATCACAACCGCTATACACCAGCGTTTAAATATCATAAATAATATCTATAGATATTAAATTTGTGTATAATGGTAAATATAAGTATTTCCAGATCCATGGATTCATAACAGTCGAGGCAATGTTTTCAGTATGAGTCGTACAATTACTAAAGCGGGAGCTGAAGCATGTGAATCATTCAACCTCCATCGACAAAGCCACAGATAGTAGGAATAAGCCGTTAAAAATCCAGGAACGAAGTTTGGCTCAAGCCAAAGGCATGATCAAAATGCAACATCTCGCACAGATCCACATGAACTCTGCCGCGCGGATGATGCATCCAACCTCTGCACATGTCTGCATCTTGTTTAGTGACCGCGCTTTCGAGTACATGCTTAAGGCATTGTATATGAAGAAGAACAACTGTATGTTTCCTCCGCCTTCATTTACGCTTCAGGATATCTTCCAGTTAACGGTGCAGGACTCTGTCGCAGATTTGGATAGGGTATTGTTCATGTGCACCATCCATTTTCTGGCCGGCTACAATGATATTTCCTTTTTGCAAAATGTAACCCCCTCACAGCTTCAGAAACTGCTGAACCAAGTGGACGATGTACTGCTTCACCTGTCAGCCAGAGTCGGCTCTCATCCTTCCGAGTCGTACCGCTCTATTTTTCACTAATTAAAATGCAAGCTAGCCAGTGAAGCCGATCAAGAGGGATTCGCGTCTGCGTGTTTGAATTTTGGGACAGCAGCATTTTCGACAGAGCCACAGAAATCGCAGAGCTCAAATTGGTAACGGAAGAGGACTTGCAAAAATGGCAGGAAGAAGGATGTGGGGGTGCTGTTTGGTGGAGCTGGATCATGAGTCGGTGGATTTGGCGAAGAGTGTGCTCGGAATCCGTAGAGGGTAGTAAGAACGAACGGTTGGCATTGAACGAAATATATGATCGTTGATGAATCTGTTTTCACAGGTGTTATAACTATTTGGATGGTACATACACCCCTTGAGTGGGCGCACTCCTGCTTGTGAAGGAGGTGGTGTGATGAAAATTTCGTTTGGTGAGGTGGTGAGGCGATAACCTTCGGGGTCTTCTTGTTGGCATTGCTGCCTTACATCGATAAACGAAAAGTAACCCACTCTTAAGGTTCGCGCCTAAGTAGGTTACTTCTTGGTCATTTTCGATTTTGGAGGAGAAATTCCCGCTCAAGATGTTTGTGCCGGGGAGCAGCAGGGCGGCTGCTCCTTATTTCTATTCTTATCTTTAACAGCCCCATTTTTAGTCCTCAATAATGAGTGGGCAGTAGGTTGTGCTTGATGTTTCGGTGTGATCTTACTAAAAAATATGGACTAACAGAGCACGCAGCTACTGCGTGTTCTTTTTGATTTCCCTCATGTTTTGTACTCAGGTTGCTATTATAGATGGAACTTCTCCCATTAGTTAAAACTAGAACGTTGCGTATATATGTTTCTCCCATGTTCATTGTAGTTCCAACTCCATAAACACATCCGCTCTTACATACGGCATTGGCCCGATCTGCTCGATCGAAACGTGCTTGAACCCAACCGATTCGTAAAGATGAACGGCGTTCGGCAGCTTCGTGCTGCTGCCCAAAAAGAGCGATGTTGCGCCAAGCTCACGTGCGCGGTCAATCGCGGCATAGATAATTCTCCGACCATATCCTTGCCCCCGCGACTCGGGTGTAACGCTCATCTTCGAGAGCTCGAACACGCCAGCTTCGCCCGGCACGAGTGCAACGCATCCTACGATCGAATCTCCGGCACGCGCGATGAGTACATCTCCTCCTCTGTTAACGATGTTCTCTACTGGGTTTTCTAGAATAACCCGGTCTGCCTCTTCGATGGTGAAGACACGGGTGATCCATTCTTCGTTAAGGGCTTTGAAGGCACGAGCTTCGTCGGGCGTCTTCAGCGAAGTGATTGTGAGCGTTGCATCAAGCATGATATGTTGCCTCCTCTTGTATGGTTAATTTCCACTATAGAAAAAACCAAATGATTGATCAATTTCAATTTTAAAATAATTATCATAGATAATATCTATGATCGGACGGTGGCAACTCAGTTTCATGCCTCTGTTATTTGGTTCCATCAGAACTATCCAGTTTTACAAAATAATCAAATTATAATTTTATTTTGCAAATTTAATATATAGAAACGCTGGCAAGAAAGACATCAACAACTAATCTACTAAGGAGGGTTGGGGGTATGGGACCAGGGGTTACTGTAGATAGTCAATCTGCAACTCTCGGTACGTATATTGGTGCTTCCGCATCATAAGTTTTTGCAATCCCAGGCACTAAATACTACCAAATGAACTTCTTAATGAATGTTTCATATGTTGGTCAAATTACTCCGGTTAGTCAGCATCTGGTATAGTATTATTAATAGAGTGGCTCGACCATGGCCGGAAGCATACACGGATCCTATTTCTGGAAAAACAGTTGATTATATAAGGAAACTTACAATGTTCCTAATTATATCTGGGAAAATATTGAAATGTTCGAGAATGGTTACATCCGCAAAGCGACTATATATCCACTCCAAGGTATTTACGCATCATGACTACAGCTTCGGTCGTGATCAGAGAGTTTTACAGTGAAATAGATTGGAGCGGTAAGTTTTGGAGAGGAGATATCCCTATCTTTAATGGAGGAACAGGGGCTTTTTCTGCTGAGAAAACAAAGACCCTGCTGGCTACGTGCTGGCAGTATAAATCAAGGGATTTAACCAACTAACACAGAATCCAAACAACGCCGACATGTTCCCGCATACGGTTCAATGTTTGAGCTTAATCCTCCATCTCCCTCTCAAACCCTTCAATTAATACCGAAGGCTTGACTTGAAGGGCCCTTGCCAATGCTGTAATCGTGAGCAGAGAGGGCGCTTTTTCTCCGTTTTCTAGTTCACTAATATACGACCGATCGACCCGAGAATAAATGCTCAACTCATCCTGAGTAAACTTTTTCTCTTTGCGTACTTTTCGCAATGCCCTGCCGAAGGCAAGCAGTTCTATGGATTTCTCACTATGATTAGCCACGTTATAACCCCTTAATTGATAGTTAAAATAATCTTATGCGGTTCTATAAGGGAATTTCCGTAGGCTATTGCCTACAAAATGATTCAGATGATACAATACAGATACTGGAAAATATATAAAGTGGGTGTAAGTTCTTATTTGAAGTGGGAGCTGAAGCTAATCATGAAATCGATCGTGAAAAATGATTCTATTGTTACTAGGCACCCGTCACTCAAACAGAAGCAGCTAGGTTTCAGTTATCTGGATACGATTCATCGTTTGAACAACTGTGTTCAAGAATACATGAGTTTATCTATTCACTTCTTGGAGAAAAATATGCTTCATGTAAGTCTATTATTCTGCAACAGGGCGCTAGAATGTATGTTAAATGCCCTATACTTAAAGCAAAATAACGGACTGTTCAGCTACAACATTGTACCAGATGACATGCTTCAAGTGTTTTCTAAAGACTCAGGGATAAAGATGGTGGATTCATTGATCTTTATCCAATCCTTATCCTATTTATGTCAGGAGAGGTCTCTGATCAGCAAAATGCAGTACACACATTTAAAGAACCTAATTAAGAAAGCGGATGATCTGCTGCTTCGGCTATCAGAACAACTCTCTATACCTACTGAAAAATACAATTCTGTTCTTGAATAATTTTATTGAGCGGCTCATAGCGGAGAGGTGTAGGATCATGGCCTAAAGGCTGCCAACCTTATGTGGCAGCCAATTTGTCATTTTATTATTCTTTTCTGAAAAGATGATTTCTGATCACCAATTGAGACCTAAATCCTTAATATCATCACGACTTAAATTACAAAGATTCATACGGGCAATCGTGATATTTCCCAAACGTTCCTTACTATCAGGTTTTCCACCGATAACCTTTACGAGGATCATTCCCGCACCATGTTCTTTTAAGGCTTCGCTCCCCCATGCCTCATACCATTCAGAAAAGGTTGTTGCAGTGGAGGGGCTCTGATATAGAACTGTGATATAATTGCCGTCCACCCGGGATTTAATCTTCTTCGCATCCTCCGGAAGATAAGGGAGGATCTTGGCCAATGCGTCTTCTTTGTTTATAAAGGTATCATGTGAAAGGGACATTGATATTGAGCTAACCATTCCGTTGACATGATCACTGTCAATTAGTAGACCGTCTTGACTATATGAAATGGAATCTATGTATTTTGAATCAGGCTCTCCTAACTTATCCTTAAAGGCTTGAAGAGGACCGGAAAATAGGGGGGAGGCTCGACAGGAGGTTCTACCTGGTTGGACTCCACTTTTGATGGGTTAAGTGTTTTTGAAGTCGGGTCTACATGGGTCGTAGTATTTGAAGCACTTGTGATTTCTTTTTGTGTAGGTCGTGTGGTCGTGACGTCATCTGTATCTTTTGACTTCCCCGCAAAATAGCCTACAGCAATGACTATTAGTACAGCAACAATCATTGAATTTTTTCGTCTCATTTTTCCTCCTTAATTGTAGATTCCTCTAATTTATTCCGATCATATCATGGAAGAAGCATCCACGAATACAAAAACGTAAATCCGAAAAATCTCAAATTTGCACGAAACCCCGCCACCCACGAAAAGCCAAGTGACCAGCAGGAATGCGCTGCTGTTCCATCGGTTTTTTGCGTTGTAAGGGAGGCGATCTTGGGCAGATCGCTTTTGAACGAGGCTCACTGTGGGTACCCAGCGGCGTGAAGGAGAAATAGTATCAGAACGGATGCCAGCAGATTTTCTGCTGGTTTTTTAATGCGAAATGCTTATTATTACAAAATAAACCAGGTGGAAAATAAGAATGCCAAGAAGGCTTTTCAATGTTTTTTAGATGGTCTTCTATACGATCCGATGGGAATAGGTTTGAAATTGGGAAATATATGAGCAAAAACATCCTAGCGTATTTTCCTATTTATATTTAGGCTTAAAAACTCCAAGTATGAACCATGAATGGTTGGAATCGTATACTTAAATGAGAAAAAGCGCCCTCTTACGAGGACGCTTTTTGTTTTACCATGTTAAATCCATGGAGGCTTCATCATTTGAACCTGGACTGCTGTTGAATACTACACTTAAAGCTCCCCAAGCAAGTTGCACACCGTAGCTACCGAAGGCATTGTTTCTGGACTGACTATACTTTGTTGTTACTCGCTGATTTGCTGTACTAACTTTTTTCTTCATTGTTAATTTAACAGTACCTTTGTATTTTGTTAAAATTCTCTTAGAGTGATCACCGGAGAATGACCAGCTTGCTCCATACTGAGAATAGTTCGAAGGCTGACCATTGTTAACCATGGCGCTGTCTGGAGTACTCCATTCCGAGTGGTCCAAATAAACATCCCAACTTTGGGCAGCTCCTGCATATTTACCTGACTGGATTTCCCACCCGTCAGGAACAGCAATAGCAAAGTTGTCTTTATAAATTCCATCAGGATTCATAGCAGGATTAGTTCTCCACTCAAAGGAGGAGTAAATTTCATCTAAACCTGCGCTTGTGAAGTGATTCAAAGTAAGGGTTAAATCAGCAGTAGGTATATAATCTTGGGGCAAAATCACACCTTTGATTTCAGGAATTTCAGTTAATTCTCCTGTTTCTTGATCCATTTTAAAATCTTGCTTAGAAGAGCCACCAAATACTAGATTTTCACCTGATTCTTGAATAATGAATGATTTAGTATCGTAGTCTAGCGAATTAATGGATTCTTGAGGCATGCCTGACTTAAGAAGAATTGAGTTTAACTCTGCTTCAGAACGCTTTGCTGGATCAGCCGACGAGAGGCCAGATAATGCAGTGCAACATACCAATATAAATGCGAAAACAAAAGAAATCCTTTTTTTCATTTTACTACCAACCTTTCGTATAATTTATTATAATAAATCAAAAAAGGAAGTTGGATAAATGAAGAAATATATTCCTTTTCTGCTTATTATCGTTCTATTTTCTCTGATATTCGTTGTGCATGGTTGCCCTGGTTCTAAAAATAGTACAACCTCATATGTGAAGGTTTTAAATAAGAATTTTTCGAAAAAAGATCAATATTGGATTATTGCGGTAAATCCCTATGATACTAAATTACAGCCATTTAAAATTACCATTGATAGTATGAATACATGGAATTTAATTAAAGAAAACGAAATTTATCTTGCTTCTTATGAGATTCTTTCTGATGGAAATGCAAAGATTCAATCTATTAAATATCCAGCCGACACCACAAAATAACAATTTGGTAATTTAATGGGCACTTATAATAAAAACAATCATAAAGTCAAAAAGTTATAGTTTTCCAAAAAAAATATGTAAATTTTTTTATAATAAGCAATCAAGCTGTCTTTTATGCATTTTTACTTCGAAGATGCATAAGCAAGTTTATGAATTACCTTTCAGGGCATACGCCTCTATTTGTCCAATTCCGGAAGCCGCCACCGAAGAATTTATGTTTTTCACGGTGATAGATCTGCAGTCAAAATAGCCAGTACATATTCAATTGGATCGTCGTACCTGGGCGGTTTACGATCGGAAGGTTACGGATGAAGGATGGATAGAGGTGTGGGATATAGAACCCCTGGAGAATTAAATTAAATCACTAAAAAGAGTAGCACGCTGGTGAATAGCCCCCCGTCAAGTAGACAATATAAAAATAAAAATCAAAATCAATCAAGCGGCCTTCGTTCTAACTCCATTGGACTGAGGCCGTTTATTGTAGAAGTGAATATACGAAATGATGTCCTTTTCGAGCTCTTCAAAAGTGTGGTATGTATGCAAATAATACTTCTCGCATTTTAGAGTCCCCCAAAATGATCGATGCATCGCCCAACTCGAGACATGCTCTGAGACAGTTTGCTTTCGTCCAAAAGCGCTTTGAAGCGGAAATGCACCGATCGGATAACAACAATGATTATTAGCAGGTCAGCACCCATTCCAAGCAGGGGAAACTCTCCCTGTTGTTTTTGATCCCCTATAGCGTTTATATCATCCCATAAATTCCAGTAAAACACTCTTTTTCAAATAAAAAATAATGGAGGAGTCTATGAAATTAAGGATGCTTTTCATAATGGCTTTGCTCATCGTTTCATTTTTGCCCGCCTGTTCAAAAGTGGAAGACAACAAAAACCAAGAGACACTGAATCAAAATCCAACCACCATTTATATCTCCCTTTACAGAACTGATTCAACGAAAGTTCAACCCGAACTGATCGAAATGGTAGGCGACCCTCATTTATTGAAACAGGCCAACGAGTGGAAAAAAGATGGCATTCAGGTTACTCTTCCTTCTCCCGATAAAGTTGATCGTATTTATGTCCTCCAATATTCATACGAAGGAGCTGACCCAAAATCAGAGTATTATATGTACGTAACGGACAGCGAAGGGAACAACTATATAAAGCAATTCGAATATAACGATTCCTACGAATCCTATCAGGGTTCTCTGAAAAAAGAAGATATTTTAAATAAGATCGGCCCTGAAGATTGGCATAAAGTTTCCGCTATGGAATTGTTGCATTAGTTCATTTCTCAAAGAACAAGTTCGTTATTGCATTAAGTTCAAAAGACGAGCAAATAAGCATCGGCTGGACCCAAATAAGCAGGCTATAATTTATAGAGCCATAAAAAACAAATTATTTTTTCTAGATTCAATTTTCTTATTTTCTCTGGAAAAGACGTCTATGTAAATTTAATAGATCTATTGAACCACCTGAGTAGTACCAATGCACCCATTAAAGGGTGCATTTCTTTTCACCTAAATTAGAGGAAATATAGGAGCAATTGTCGAAAAATGGATGTATACATAACCGGAAGGATGAGTAACGAATGGCTAGGACATACAAAGCAGAAGGCAAGCAGATTGCATACGTTTTGAGAGGTTTATTTGTTATCGGTGGACTTACGCTTTATTTTAGTATTCCAGGATTACATTGGGGTTTCTTCTTTGGCATTATTCTTGTTGCTGTTCTAGCAGCAGAAATTTTGGGTGCGATGTGGACACGGAAGAGACGTACGAATAAAAAGCAATACTCTGCTAAACCAAATCAAAAGAAAAGCTCAGCCGCAACAAGACGTACCAGCAACTCAGTGAGATCAGACGAAATTATCCTGACAAGCCGACTAGACGATTTAACTGGAGCTGAATTCGAAAGATTACTTGCCCTTTATTTCCGAGATCAAGGTTATACCGTTAAGGAGGTCGGTGTGGGGGGAAGCGACGGTGGAGTGGATTTAGTCATTATTGACCGTCGCGGTGAAAAGACCGCGGTGCAAGCCAAATGTTATGCGGACCATAACCTGGTTCCCGTCATGACCGTACGCGAACTAGTTGCAGCAAAAAGAAATCATGATTGTATTTTATCCTTGCTGGTCACCACCTCCGACCTGACTTCTTCTGCGAAGAAGGAAGCGGAACAATTTAAAGTGGATTATTGGCATGGCGGTCTTGTAGAGCATAAGCTCAGAGCTTGGGGGAAGTGGCAGCCTAGTAAAAAACGAAGTCCAATTGAAAAAAGTGTAGCCGCTGCTAAATCCGAAATAGTAAAGACAAGAAGAGAGGTGGCGGCAACCAGCAGTGGTATAACATGCAAATGTGGTGCCCCAATGGTTAGAAGAAAAGGAAAGCAAGGTACGGAATTTTGGGGGTGTAGTAACTTTCCGAAGTGTCGGAATACAAGAAGTATCTAGTCAAGGGACTAGAAAAGTATGAAAGAGGCATTCAAATGACAAAACAACAATGGGAGGTCCTCTAATTTTGTTACCTAATGATTTAGCTACAATATTTAAAAACAAACAAAAATCATACAAAATGGTGCTTGTTTTATCTTTTATAAACCATTACGAAAAGACAAAAAGTCTGACGGTGACTTTAAATGAGATTGCGGAATCGTTCCTTAATTATTACCGAGGCAAGGAGGAACTGGGCTTCAAAATAGACTTACCACCGAAAGGAGAAGCGTCCAGTTGGAAAGAATGCTCCCTTGGCCAAATTAGAAACTTGCTCAAAACGCCGATAGACGCTCTTTCATCCATTATTGAATATAACAGTTTGCAACAAACACTATCCTTTAAATCCCCTGTAAAACAACTGCTTAATGAAAGAGTTTTTCAAGAATTAAAGGAATATGCTGAACGTGAATTGGAGAGCTATAACAATCAGCTACCTTCCAGTAGTACTGGGTTGGGCTTTTCGCTGCAAGCAGTCTTTCAAGAAGTTTTTAATAGCTACTTGGAGGCCAAAACCCAGTCATTTGCAGGCCATCGACTCGGGACTCTCTTCAGACAAACCTTGCCTAATGAACTGAAGAAGTTACCCTTTATGGATGATCACTATAAAATTCAAGGCTCGATCGGCATGGGGAATTGGGCAACCGTGCCATGGCTTGCAATCATGGATAAGCGGGTAACCGACACCACTCAAAAAGGGGAGTATGTCGTTTATTTATTTTCAGAAGATATGAGTTCGGTTTACTTAACCTTGGCCCAGGGGGTTACGGTTCCTACTCGGGACTTAGGTAAAAAACAAGGATACAACTATTTAGAGCAAAAGGTAGCTGAGATGCGAGGACTTCTCTCTCTTCAGGGAATGAAAAAGGACGATCAAATCTTTTTAACCTCTAGCGGGTTAGGAAGGGATTATCAAGTGTCCACAGTTGCTTACTACCGATATGACCGAAATAATCTACCGGATGATGAACAATTAATAACCGACCTGAAGAATGTAATGGACAATTATAGATTTTATGTCGAGCGGCAAACCGACTTATCAGAGGATGACCAGAACTCACAGATGATGGGGAGAATTGAGCCAATGGACCCGCAATTAATTAAACCTAAGCTGAATGAAATAAAAGCTTTTATAAAACAAAACGGCTTCCACTACCCCGACCCTCTTATCGAAAACTTCTACCTCTCCCTAAAAACCAAACCCTTCGTCATCCTGGCAGGTATTTCAGGAACAGGTAAAACTAAACTCGTGAAGCTTTTCGCGGAGAGCGTAGGAGCTACAGGTGAAAACGGTCAATTTACGCTGATCCCGGTACGTCCGGATTGGAACGATCCTTCGGATCTCATTGGTTATCAGGATTTATCCGGCCGATTTAAGCCGGGTAGGTTAACGGAAGTTTTGGTCACCGCTTCACTGACTGAGAACCGGAATAAGCCGTATTTTATATGTCTAGATGAAATGAATTTGGCTCGGGTGGAGCATTACTTCAGTGACCTCCTTAGCTTGCTGGAGACCCAGCGTTGGATGGACGGCCAAATCGTCACCGAACCGCTTATTCCCAATGCTTCGCTGGATCGGCTTGAAGATCAAGAGTTGTATGGGGATCTTGGCATTCCTGAAAATGTCTATCTCATTGGCACGGTGAACATGGATGAGACGACCTACCCGTTCAGCAAAAAAGTGCTAGACCGAGCCAACACCTTGGAATTTAATCATATCGACTTGACGCAATTGCCATGGTCAGAAGGCGATGACGAACAGGAAATCGTGGAAATCGCGCCGGTTTCCCAACGTTTTTTACGTGCCGATTACTTGAATCTAGTGAATGTCGATGCCGAAAATAAAGAATTGGTGAAGCGTACAACCGACAAGCTAGTCGCAATAAACCAAATACTTGAGGAAATTCATGCCCAGGTTGGGTTTAGAATCCGGGATACGATCAGTTTTTATAGCATTTATGCGGAGCGTTTTGGGTTGCTGACGGAGGATGAAGCTTTTGATTTGCAGCTGCTTCAGAAGATTTTACCTCGTATCCAAGGCAGTCATACGTCGGTAAAAAGAGTACTCCTAAAACTTCTAAAAGTTTGTCTGGAAGGGGAATCGCTTAAGGTCAACGATTTACTGGATGACGCCTCCTCCTTGTACTCCAGATGGGATGCCGGCAAAGAAGCCCCAGCCGCGAAATATCCCCAAAGCGCACGGAAGCTGGCGTTTATGCTGAGGAGGTTAGAGGAAGATGGATTTACCTCCTTCTGGCTCTCTTAATGCTGATATCGAGTTGTTATGCGTGGAGACTAATCTTTTTACGCTATATCTAAAAGGGCGTCCAACTCATCCCACGGTCGAAACGCTAAAGTTGCATAGGGATGGGGAAGGGCAATGGATCAATGCCCTACTTAAGGTTTCAAGTCCAGCTTCTCAATTGCAAATTGAGGAAGTGAAAGTGTTTTCCCCGTTAGAAGGGGGATTAGTGGACTGGCATGAGGGCATGCCGGCTTTTCCTTGTTTTTACGAGACTCGAAACTATGAGCTCATTGTGGAAAAGAAACAGCAACCGCTGGACCTGACTTTTTACCATGACAACATCAGCTTGCGGGAAAGCGTTAAACCCGTAGGGAAGATGGTTCTATCCGGCATCTTGAACTTTAAAAATGAAGTCGGCTACACGGAGCTTGAATTCCGCTTGGCGGGAAAAACGGTGCTTCGGCTTGAACTTGAAATTTTCCCCGTTAAGCTGGATTACAAGCAAGACTATATGACGCTGCTGCACGAAGTGAACAGCCAGATTTATAACCTCTCGTTTGATTTTATGAGGAGGACTTATCAGCTAACCGGGTTAAAAGAGACGCAGAGTCAAAGCTTGACGGAATATTATACGATTTTGCAATTTGTGTTTGAGCGTTTGCTGGAAGCCGTAAGACGAATTACGTTGCAGCCGCATCATCGTTTAGTGACCGACCGTCAAGTAAAACCTGCTGAGAAGGTTCGGAAGGCGGGGAAGGAGAACATCTCTTTTTTGAACAAGAGGGCAGCCAGACTTCTTGAGGATCCCACGAATGGATATGTCCGGATTGAGGATCGGCTTTATAAGGCGACGCATTTGATCGAATCCAAGAAGCAACTTTCCTACGATACGAATGAAAATCGGTTTGTAAAATGGATGCTGGAACGGGTCAAAGGGAACCTATTAAAGCTAAAACGTCGTTTGCAAGAACCGCAAGGGATGCAGCAGCGGAAAGAAGATGTTTTGCTATTACGTCGCTTAGATCAAATGGCGAGCCAAGTCGAACAGGTGTTACATGCGAGCTTTTTGCGTGAGGTGGGGAAGCTACAGCATTTCACGGTCAGTTTGGTTATGCAAATGGCGCCAGGGTATAGGGATGTTTACCGGTATTATTTGATGCTGCTGAAGGGTTTGTCCATTCAAAATGATTTGCTTCGCCTCTCGATGAAAGACGTGGCGCAGCTTTATGAATATTGGTGTTTTCTTAAGCTCAATGAAATTCTTGGTAGAAAGTACAAGCTCAAGAGCCAGGATATCGTAACGGTAAATCGGAACGGCATTTATGTAACTTTAGATAAGAAACCGACAGCAAAGATGGAATATGAGAATCCAAAGACGGGTGAAGTGTTCACCCTCTATTACAATTTAAGTTTCGGAAAAAGCCAAACCCCAACAATCTCACAGCGCCCGGACAATGTGCTGACTTTAAGTAAAAAAGATGCAGGGCGAGAGAAGGTGTATCAGTATATCTTTGACGCAAAATATCGTTTGAATCCGGCTTATGAAGGTGATGCTTATTTCAATGCTTATCGTGCACCGGGACCAGTGGAAGAGGACATCAATACGATGCACCGCTACCGGGATGCGATTGTCAGCCTGAATGCTTCGTCTCAGGAATATGAAAGGAATATGTTTGGGGCTTATGTTTTGTTCCCTTATCATGATGAGGAACGTTTCAAGGATCACCGTTTCTATAAAAGCATTGAGCTGATGAACGTGGGTGCGTTCCCTTTTTTGCCGGGATCGACGAAGCTGGTGGAGCAGTTTCTGGACGAGATCATTTTGGACAGTCCGGAGAAAGCGTATGAACGTTCCACGAAACCGCGGGGAACCCAGGAATATTTTGCGAATAAATTAAGCGGAAAAAATGTCTTGGTCGGCTCTCTTCGAGACGTTTCCCAGCTGCAGGTCATGCTGGATCATAACATCTACCACATGCCGCTTAAGAATCTATCTGACGCCAAAATTTTGACGCAGCTGGAGTACATCGCGATGTGCCAGTCTCGGAAGAAATTCGATCATACAGGCCGTACGGGAATTCACTATTATGGAAAAATCAAAGACTGGCAGGTCGTCCGGCGTGGGGAGATCAAGGAACGTCCGGCAAGACCTGGTCAGGAAAATGAGCTGTACGTCAGATTCACCTTAGAGTCCTGGGAGAAGCTTGAACAGCCTATTCAATTAGGTGGGATAGGTATTTATACGGTCTTGTATACGTCGAAATACATGCTGGACCGAGCCCGAGAACTCGCGGAATTAAAGCTGGAGACGGAAGAGCAGCTGCAGGAATGGCGGGAGAAACGGCGGGCCGGGAAAGTGAAGGTTAAGCTGGATCATCCGTATGTGGACTTGGCGAAGCAGGTGAGGGTTGATTTAGTGGAGGAGAGCGAGGTGAAGAATGAATAATTATCCTTGCTTTAATGTATGAGTTTGTTACACATTATTTATATAAATCTTGATCACGGATTCGTGAATCATCCGAAAACAATAATTTCGCACAGTTAAACATATGACAGCTTTGTGCAAGGCAATAACAGATAAAGGTGTCGGAAATCGTATGGTTTTTGGGGGACATATTTATGAGGGAAATTAAATTCTATTCGAGAAATGACTTAGCAAGTGGGTATATTCTACAAAAAATTGAAGATTTTTTAATGGAACATAAAGGGGAAAAGGAACTAGAAAACATCAACGATATAATTGAAATATATAATATTAAACAATATTTTGACCATAAGGTTTACTTGTTGAAGTGGACTTTTGATGAGATTAAAAAGTACGAAAGTCAAGTCGGAGAATATTTTAAGCAAGTTGCACGTTTTTTTAATTTTATAAACGAAGAGAATTTAGTAGTTTTTTTTAATGAATTGGATGTAGAGTACAGAGAAGATTTTTGGACACTTTTTGAAAAATTTAAAGTTTATGAAAAAATCACGGATGTAGTATTTAAACAACTTATGCATGAAAAGAATTTTTGGCTTTATCAGGTATTGAAATATAAATCTGTTGTTCAACATTTTGGTGGAGTTATCAAGGAATATATGTTGAATGATCATTCAGCAGCTGAGCTTTTGTTGGATGCATTTGAAATGGAGCACACAGTGGAAAAAGGAAAGTTTATTTTTCCAAAAGAACTAACTAATCCGGATAAGGAAACAATTATTCTTAACTACATTAACAGCGAAAGTCCTAACTTAAATTATTTGCGGCTTATTGTGAATATACAAAGTAGTAAAGACAAAATTATGCTTTCACCAAGAACTTTATTAAACGCGAAAAAACGAGTAGAGAAGGAAGAAAAAGAACTTTTCCCTGAAGAATCTGGAATGCTTGTGGAAACTAGCGTAGGTTTTTCTAAAAGCCAAGAAGAAGCTGTTATTGCTAGTCTAGATGGAATGTCAATAAAGGCAATATACAGTACGAAATGGCTTGAAGAAAACAAAGATTATGAAACACTGTTAAATAACTTTATATATTTGTTTGAATTTGTTGATTCTCAAATGAGATGTAATTTTGTAAACAAGCCTAACCAGATGGGAGCAATGGAAAGAATCATGTATTCTCGCTCTCGAAATGCCTACTTAACAGGAATGGCTTTTAATCAAATGAACATGTTATCTTTACTGCAAACTCACGGATATTATAATGAATTACTTAGTTTAGGAATACGACTGGAGTCAATCATTGAATGGTTTTTTAAAGAATACCTGTCTAGTGAATTTCAAGCTTCAAATTTCGATATAAATATGCCGTCTGCTCATTCTACGCTACTCGAAAAGTGCACTAATATAATGCCAGCAGTAGAATCGGTTCTAAAACAATTTTCCTTATTTGTTGAAGAAGGAATAGTTGATTTTGAATTACTTGAAATACGCTCTGAACATCTTATATATAGCAATATCCCATCATTAGTTAATAAAAAATATGTGTACGGTGTCGGAGAAGAGTTTAACTATGCAACTTTTCTTCTATTCTCTGATCAAAGTGGATTAAGGAATCTTGAGAAAAATCAGAGTAGCTATGAAAATTACTTTGATTTGTTATGCAATCAATCTCTCAAATTAGTTGAATACCCAGAATACTGCCATCAGAAAATTGAGTGGTTATTGGAACGAAATTATCTGAAGAGTGACGATGAAGGATATATTACTTTTGAAGATGAATCTGTAATATTAGTAATGAGGGATTTATATTTTAATGCAGTAATTAACTATTGGCGATCTTCACGAACAAAAAGAAGTGCTATAGATAAACTTGAAACAAAAAAAGTAATTGTTTTTGAAAGCTCATTATTTTCAAAACCTGAGCAAGATTATATAAACTATACGCTTAACAAGTCTCAATTCAATAATGGATGGGATTTAAGAAACAGATACAGTCATACTCAACCCAAAAGTACTGAAAACGAAAAAATGCACGAACAAAACTTCATGATATTTCTACGATTGCTAGTTTTATTTGTGATAAAAATAAACGATGATTTTTGTATAGCAGCTGCGATATCTAAAGATGAAATTTGAGAATAATTATATACAATAAATGAATGTTAGCGTTCGCTCGTAGATACCGAAACGTTAAATGACATTTGGGAAATTAGAAAAAAATCACTTGATATAATATTGTTCCTTGCTGGTCTTAATTAAATCACATACATAATTGATAATATGTTCAAAGTTGTGATTTATATCGTGTTCCCAAATTCTTATCAATTTCCAGTTCTTCTCAAGATAGTGTTGACTTACTTCATGATCTCGTTGAATGTTTCGATTTATTTTATTGCGCCAGTATTCAGGGTTTTTAGTTGGTTGTTTGTAGTGGAGACTACATCCGTGCCAAAAGCATGAATCAATGAAGATTACCAACCTATATTTTTTTATAGCTATATCGGGTTTCCCATATAAACTTGTGACATTTTTACGATATCGAAAGCCCTTTCTCCAGATGGCTTTTGAAATAGTCTGCTCTAACTTTGTATTTTTTCCTCTGATTGAACTCGTGACATGAAAGTTTTCCTTATCAGTTCTTTTTCGAGACATTTTATCACTCACCTTCCAAGATGAGAACTTTTGTTCTTATTTTAAACTGAAGGATAGAAAAATAGCAAATATTTAGCATTTATTGGATTAACGAACATCACAAGACACAGCCACACACTGCCAATGCTTCAGCGAAACTGACAGATGCTCAGCTCATTACAGCAGACATTCATAGTTTATCGGGAATGGATTTTGAAAGACTAATGGAGATGTATTATAAAGATCAAGGATATTCCGTTGAGCGCGTGGGTGGTTCGGGTGACAGTGAGGTTGATCTAATCCTCCGCGGTAAAGAGGGATACAAGATTGCGGTTCAGTGTAAATGCTACAAGTAATTTTACCAAGGATGCTAGAAGGGATGCTGAGCGTTTGAACATTAAACTTATTAACGGGATTGCGCTTGAGAATAAGCTGAATGCCTGGAAGAAGAAAAAGCGAGTTCAGTAAAACCACAATACATAAGGACGGGGCTTTCGTATGTTGAAAAAATTAATGTCCATGCTTAAATCATCTGAAACGCCAAAGAATAAGCCAGCGCAAGCAAAGAGTAACGTCAAATCATCTGGAAGCAGCACGAAGACTAAAGTTCAGCCGACTCGAATTGGAGAGCTGGGCGAACATAAAATCAATATTCAGCTAGATCAACTTCCTAAAGGATGTAAATATTTGAGTGATTTATTGGTGGCCAATCCAAAATCGCGCACGGGATATTCGCAGATCGACCATGTCGTGATCACCCCGCAAGGCTTATTTGTCATTGAGACTAAGAACTACACGGGAGAAATCAAGGGGACGCGTGAGAATAAATCATGGACGGTGAGCAACCGATATAAAATGTACAATCCTTTTATGCAAAATTACGGTCATATTCAAGCGATTAAGAGCCTTCTCCCCGACTACCAAAGTAGTCGATATATCTCGCTTGTTTCGTTTACGATGCGATGCCGGTTCAGCGTGGATCCAGAGCTTAGAAAAATTCAGTCGGATGAACTGATTGTGTATGATGTTGAGCTGTCTGAATATATCCAGCGGAAAATAAATCGGATTCAAGCGGAAAAGGTTGATGCGGTTCTGACGGATTCGGATATCCAGAAGATTTATCAGGCGTTGAGTGATGCGAATATTACCGATCCGAGAATACGGGCTGAGCATGTGGAGAAGGTGGGCGCGGGGAAGCGGGATAGGTAGTAAGGAGTAAAATGCACTTTTCTATCAATTACAAACATTTTGATTTGATTAAAAAAGAGAGTTCTTCAAAAATGTTGGATTTTTTCTCTAGTAGCAGCGTTCATTGTAAATTGTCAATACAAGTTTCAAAGAAATCCGCTTTGCGTATCACGGAAAATCAGGCGGTAATACGAATGTCACAAACTCGTTGGATAGAGGGAGTTATGTGACATTCATAGAATTGAAGTTGTCCGAAACCACGAAAAATCAAGGAGGAACTATTGTGGATAATTCAATAAAATTGGATGAACGTATTATTCAAAAAGTCAAAGATCTATTAGAAATTGAGGGTAATCAATTCTCACCTCAAGAACTCTATGACAGACTTTATCAGTTTAGATTTAAGACTCACCCTGATCTATTTAGAGATAGTGGAGATAAAGTACAAGCAGAAGAAAAATTTAAGCTTTGTTTGAATTATCTAGAAGAACTTTCGGAGTATATAAAACAAGATAAATTTATTAATTCAACTGAAGTAGTTACATACCGTTCCGATATTGAACTGTTGGATATTAAACAAAGTGTAATAGACAAAGAAAATGAGATTGAGAAATATAAACAAGATATTAAATATTTAAAACACAATAATGAGCAATTATTGGAGAATATAAAATCTCTTGAATCTCAGTTGAAATCAGTACGTGATGAGAAAGTAGAAGAAAAGACTCAAAACTTGGTTAACTCTTATAAACCTACACGTAAAAACCTTGCATCCATAGGAATCACAATGGTTTTGACGGTCTTGTTAGGTTTATTTACGCAAATCGAGCAAATAACAAATTTTCTTATTAAGTATTCACCTTTGAAGGAAAACACTATAAATACAATGATTTTCATTTTGCTTATAGCAGTTTTGGTTGTTTATGTATCACGGTATTTTGTAGTTAAAAAGATAGAAGGAATCTCCAAGAATATTAAATCTCAAGGAAGTATTCATTCTTTTTATGAATATTTATTAGAAGACGATAAAAAACGAGATTTTAATGATTTAGATGTATACAGATTCATTAGTAAAAAAATAAAGCCTAAAGGAAAAGTTAGTAGTTTTTTCGAAACAAAGATATTAAAAACCCAAGAAGAAGAAATTATTGATAGTTTGAAGGATATATTCATTTACAATTTATTCAACAAGTCCTTGATTCATTATGTTGGGACTGAAGATTTAAAACAAAAATTTAGAATAAAAAATAATAATTACAATGCACTTCAGGATATGCTTATTGAATTATAAAGATTACTCAAAGCAGTGGCATCGTATAACATAATATTCAAGCAGCGGCTCCTAACGGAGCCTTGGTCTGTCGAGGAGGACATTTCAGCAGACACATCCAACTTCGTTAGACGTCATGAATATATGAACTTTATAGGAAATCAATAGCACAAAAATCGTGAGGTACATCATAAGAAACTGAGCCGATTATTGTAAGGCTGCTGCAATATTACTAGCTCCTAGTGGAGTCTCCACCCATTAAGCTATTGCACAGATAAACTATTACACCAACAGGAGGGAGAACTAAATCCATAACAAAATTTCAGCTCCGGCAGCAACCTCTCAGGCCTGCTGGAGGATCAGCTAACCGGCGACGTTTTCGGCGCGATCCGCTAAATTCCGTTCAGACGGAAGAGGATTTGCAAAATTGGCGGGAAGAAAGACGTTCGGATTCTGTTAAGGTTGAGCTTGATCATGAGCAGGAAGATTTGGCGAAGAGTGTGCTCTGAATCGCAGAAGGCAGTAAGGCGAACGGTTGGCATTGTGATTGAACGAAATATATGATCGTTAATGAATCTGTTTTCGTACAATGTTATAATTTGGATGGTACATACACACCTTGAGTGGGCGGACTCCTTCTTGTAAAGGAGGTGTTACGATGAACAATTTCGTTCGGTGAGGCGATAATCTTCGGGATCTTCTTGTTGGCATTGCTGACTTGTATCGATGAACGAAAATAACCCACTCTTAAGGTTCACGCCTAAGTGAGTTAATTCCTGGTCATTCTGATCTTGGGGGAGAAATTCCCGCTCAAGATGTCTATACCGAGGAGCAGCAGGGGGCTGCTCCTTATTTCTATTTTTAGTCCTCAATAACGATTAGGCAGTTGGTTGGTGCTTGATGTATCGGTGTGACATTAGTAAGAAATATGAATTAACAGAGCACCCAGCTACTGCGTGTTCTTTTTGATTTCCCTCATTCTTTTGTACCCAGATTGCTATTATAGATGGAACTTCTCCCATTAGTTAAAACTAGAACGTTGCGTCTATATGTTTCTCCCATGTTCATTGTAGTACCAATTCCATAAACACATCCGCTCTTACATACGGCATTGGCCCGATCTGATCGACCGAAACGTGCTTGAACCCAACCGATTCGTAAAGATGAACGGCGTTCGGCAGCTTCGTGCTGCTGCCCAAAAAGAGCGATGTTGCGCCAAGCTCACGTGCGCGGTCAATCGCTGCATAGATAATTCTCCGTCCATATCCTTGCCCCCGCGACTCGGGTGTAACGCTCATCTTCGAAAGCTCGAACACGCCAGCTTCGCCCGGCACGAGTGCAACGCATCCTACGATCGAACCTCCAGCACGCGCGATGAGTACATCTCCTCCTCTGTTAACGATGTTCTCTACTGGGTTTTCTAGAATAACCCGGTCTGCCTCTTCGATGGTGAAGACACGGGTGATCCATTCTTCGTTAAGGGCTTTGAATGCACGAGCTTCGTCGGGCGTCTTCAGCGAAGTGATTGTGAGCGTTGCATCAAGCATGATATGTTGCCTCCTCTTGTATCGTTATTTTCCACTATAGAAAAAAACAAATGATTGATCAATTTCAATTTTAAAATAATTATCATAGATAATATCTATGATCGGACGGTGGCAACTCAGTTTTATGGTCACTGTTACCTTATCCAGTTCATTAAGCCTTTCCTCGGATTCCATATTTTATCAGTATCTTTACCTGTTTTTTACTCGACAAATGGTCTATTTTTCCTTGTAAATACTTGCCAAGAACTTTGATTGAAATTATATAGACGCTCGCATATATCTGCCACTTCTATAACCACGCCCACCCACGAATGATTTATATTAAACTAAACAGCCTTAGTCCGCTAGAGTACCGAACTAAGGCTATATCTTAACTCTCTGTTTTACTACTGTCTACTTGACTGGAGTACTTCAAATCGATCAGCTTTTTCTAACTTTTTCCATCAATCCGCCGAAAAATCTCAATCAGCACATTCCTCGCCATCTCAACATCCTTTGGATCACGTTCTCTCAGCAATGAGACAACTTCTTTTAAGGTAGATTCTTCCGGCAGTTCTTCCTGCTCCTTCAAATATGTAAAAAGCTCATAAACTCCGACTTCTAAGGCACTAGCAATCTTCTCCAGATTCTTCATGGAAATATTGCGTTCTGCTCGTTCAATAAATCCTATGTAGCTTATATTGAAGCCAGCCTTCTCTGCCAGTGCTTCTTGAGATAATCCCCGTAATTTACGAAGATCCTTTATACGTGCTCCGACTAATTTTAGAATATCTGACATCGTTACACCTCTCTTTAATAGAAGTGTAGGGAAAGTTTCGAATACAAATAATATATAGATAATAAGTTATTTTAAATAATTACTACTATATAGTAATATTATGTATGTATTTTATCCTAAATTAGGATATTTATTCATGATTGATGATTATTGTTCTCCAGATGTGTGTGATTAATTGATACCTATACTTCTAGGGCATCGCAAATTTGGCAAGGTCAATAAAGCGAAATAATCGCAGTTGAGGAATCGCCAATAATCGCAATAGGAGCTGAAGCATGTGAATCATTCAACCTCCATCGACAAAGCCAGAGATAGTAGGAATAAGCCGTTAAAAATCCAGGAACGAAGTTTGGCTCAAGCCAAAGGCATGATCAAAATGCAACATCTCGCACAGATCCACATGAACTCTGCCGCGCGGATGATGCATCCAACCTCCGCACATGTCTGTATCTTGTTTAGTGACCGTGCCCTCGAGTATATGCTTAAGGCATTGTATATGAAGAAGAATAACTGCATGTTTCCTCCGCCTTCATTCACGCTTCAGGATATCTTCCAGTTAACAGCGCAGGACGCTGTCCCGGATTTGGATAGGGTATTGTTCATGTGCACCATCCACTTTCTGGCCGGCTGTAATGACATTTCCTTCTTGCAAAATGTAACTCCCTCACAGCTTCAGAAACTGCTGAACCAAGTGGACGATGTACTGCTTCACCTGTCAGCCAGAGTCGGCTCTCACCCTTCCGAGTCGTATCGCTCTATTTTTCACTAATTAAAATGCAAGCTAGTCAGTGAAGCCGAGCAAGAGTGGGTCGCGTCTGCGTGTTTGATTCTAGGGATAGCAGCATTTTCGATAGGGCTACGGAAATTGCAGTGATCAAATTAGAGACGGATGAGGATTGGCAAAAATGTCGAGAAGAAAGACGTGCGGGTGCTGTTAAGGTGGAGCTGGATCATGAGAGGTGGGTTTTGCGAAGCGGGTGCTTGGAGTTCGTAGAAGCATTCCCCTATTGGAACATGATCGAGTATACCCTTGACCTGCTGGGGCATTTAAAAGCATGGATATGAGTCAGATGAGCTGGAAACAGTTTATTGCGGCCGTCAGAGGTTCAGCACAAAGCCATGAGTTACCGGAGCACATAACCGGGGGAATTTCATCCCGATCGTTATGGAGCATCTACTGCTCTTCAAAACGGACTATAAGCCGACAGGGAAGTTATGGATAGACGTCCCTGGCCAATACGAGTTCGTTGATGCCGACAACTATGTAACCTGGAAGACAGCCGTCAAGCATGTCATTAAACGCATTGGTCAAAGCATTACACCAGAGTTCGTATACAAGGGGATTCAAGATCACTTTCCGATCAAGCTTAAAAAGACGTATACGCCGCAGGCAACCATCCAGCGAACACTCCAGGAGCTCGAGGCAGAGGGTTTTCTGAATCGGATTGCCCGGGGGGATTTATGAGTTGACCGCGTAAAAGAAACCGCAGATTGCGGTTCTCAGGCTGTCGAGAAACCCCCTGTTTTTTTGCAGGGGGTTTAAAATTGCCTCACCGGTCACTGAAGTAGGGTTCTCAGAGCGGTTTAAATCGATTTTTATTTTAAAAGATATGTTTCCCCATATAAAAATTAGAGTGTCGAAAAGTCCGTTGGACTTTCTCGACACTCTGGAAACCGCAGATTGCGGTTCTTTTTTTTTGTTTTTGAGGTGCGCCGGGAAAAGGTAACGAGCTGCTGTCGCAGCTCCTCTTGAATAAAAAATTTTCTGACCTTACGTTCCGATCTTACCACTCCGCGCCTCAAGCAATGTAAGTCCATGCCCCTTCGGTGTGGCCGATGTTAAGCTTAGCAGCAGGGCCGAAGGCGGACTATATCGCCCGCCTGCAGCCCTTCATTCAATTGGCCAGACTTGCATTGACGGCGCTCCGTGGTGCGTCTACGTGTAAGGTTAAGAAAATCAAGGGAGCTGAACAGAGATGAAAAAACATGAACACATTTTTAAAAGCTTTTTCAAGGACTTTGAAGGACTTAGTGGCTTTTCATTTCATGAAGATCGCTTGCAATGTTTATCCTCCGGAGAAACCTCAGTTATGTATTACGATGCGTTCTTCCGAGGGGAATCAAATGTAATGTCGGTGGTTCGGATCTCCGTTCAAAATGACGGGGAAATCAGATGGAATGCATGTTGTGTTAAGGCTGCAGAGGAGCTTCATGGGCTATATAGTCTGTATTTTTCAGAGGATGAAGAACAGTATATTGCTTGATTTTATAGCCGCCCGCCTGCTGTTCTGGCGTGTTTATTGTAATACTTCCGCCCTGTTCTCGATTTGAGAAGAATGGCATGATAGGTAAGTAGAGATTTAAGGATTAAGGGTGACGATGACCATAAAAATAATTTAAAGTTGTTTATGCGGAGTACGGATGAATTTGATTCGATATCTTCATAAAAATATAAAATATCATTGTCGGGTGATTTCTTATGACACAGTATACAGTTTCAGGAAAAACGGTTTTCAGCGGAAAACAAATAAAAGAAATCGTTGATGCAAAGAGCGAGAAGGATGCTCTAAGAATAGTAAATGACATGCATGGTAAACTTCAGAAAGGTTGTGAAATATATAAGGAGAGTCTTTGGGAACCCGGGCTAGAATACCCTGTTGGTTCATTAGAAACCAAGATTCCGGAAATTCTAACCGACGATGAGGTTATGCGTATTGCGGAATTAATTCAAGACGGTGATGCTTCAAGCGATGATTATAAGCTCTTTAGTTCCTATTTTAGGCCTATGGTTAGTGCTGCGATCAGAGATTTTTGGAATAACATTTCAGATGATCCGTCTTCTGATAAGCAAAATGAGCTGTTTGCCAAAATAGCTACCGAGTTTATTCCCCGATATGATCCCAATCGTGGTTCTTTAAGACCGTTTATCAAACAAAATGTAGCCAATTTTTTGAGAAAGGGCTGGTCTCGGAAAACGTATGTTAATGGAGACAAGACAAGGCCAAGGGAGGAAATGCGAAGGGAATTTATCAGAAGTACCCATACCTATATTGAAAGTCGCAGTCGAGATGAAAAGAAGGAGTTTGTCATCAGTACCGGTCTTCGAATCATCACAGAAGGTATTTCGCTCGATCGTAAGGCTAAGAAAGAGTTTTATGGTTTAATTGTTGAATTAGGACTTCATAATGCCTTTTTAACTAAGGAGAAACAAATTGATGCTATTGAAGCATGCTATGGCCTAGAAGCTAAGAATGAATGGGAAGTAGCGAAAGATCGAGGCGTTACACAGCAAACGATACACATTAACAAGAGACGTGGGGAGGATAATATTCTAAAATACATTCATAAAAATTTTTCTGGTTCCGAGAAAACGTCTGTTTTTTGAGAATTGGCAGGGGAATTAAAATTTAAACAGGTGACCCTGTTATATATATTAGTATTATTAGTTGTTTTATTTCCTGATTGGTTTATGAATCGCTACTGGATTTATAACCTATAAAACGTTATTGAAGTTCAGTAAATCTAACGGCATCCAACGGCACAGATTAATTAAAGTACATAAATTAAATACGTAAGGAATGAAAAGCTCTTTTTGGTGGGCGTATGCCTATCAAATAGGGCTTCTTTTGCTTTCATAAAATTTTTCGTTTCTACAATGATGCCTTAATGCTCATATTCCCTTTTTATTGACTTGTTTTTCTTCTGAGAGAATAGATCCCTATTCATTAATAAGGCCCAGGAGACAGCTTTTTAGCTGTTTCTTGGGCCTTTTTTTGTTTTCCGCAAATTGCGGCAGAGCGCTGGATTTTTCCAGCGCTTTTTTTATTTCACTCAAAAGGAGACAAGTTTCATGAAAAGTAATGTGGATTGGACGGCAATTCCTTTTTCCGAGTATCCTCTGGTTGCAAGTTTGAAGCTTATTCGCACACATAGGAGATGGAAAAAAGAAACGATTTACTCGAACCACGATAAAACAAGATACTATCACAAAGACCCATTACATGGGGAGGTTGAATTTTATGATAAGCGTGGGAATCACCTCGGCGTTTTAACGCCTGACGGAGAACTGCATCCCACCAAGGGAAGAGTTAAGGGCAGAAGGATCTCAATTTAGAATGGCCCAGATAGATTACAAAATCAGAGGAAGCGTCTTCTTAAATAATGGCGTGCTGTGGGTACCGAGTGGTCATTGAAAATCCGAATACTACAGTTGCTTCAGGTATCATCCTAAAAGAAAAATATGGATTTTCTGAAAAAAACGGTTATTTGCTTGTATCAATTGATATACTTTATATAAGTATTAGTTCGCAAGAGAAAGGGGGGGACTGAGTTATGAATGGTGGTCATAGCGTGGTTGGAATTGATGGACTTATTCAGCTTATAGTTTTTCTTGTTGTCAATTACTTTATAATATATCTTATCGTTAGTCATACTGTGAAAAAAGGCTTGCAAAAGGAGATAAATGATCTTAAGAGTGAACTTAAAAATTTGAAGGACACTTTAGAGAAAAACAAACAGTAAGAGAAAACCTGCGATTTTTGATTATATTGAAGAAAATAATAAAGGGCGACATGAATGTCGCCCTTTATTATTTTTAATTAGACAGGTTGCCCGTTAATCGTGTAAATAGTTTCCCAATACCATTCGTCACCAATAAAACTACTAAAAGAAATTGATAGAGGGCCAATAGAAACGGCAGGCGTTCCTAATGTCCATGGGTGAGCATATTTTGCGACGAATTTTCCTGTATGTCCTTTTTCGCTTATAGGTATTCTTACGTCGTTATAAAGATAACCGTTCATTGAATCGAATCTTGTGGTATATGCAAACTTAAAATAGGAACCATATAGACCTTCTGGAATTACACTCGGGTACTTATAGTTATTACTTCCCAAAACAACAGTGTTTGTAACAGCTTGACTTCTGACACTAGTAGAGTGTGATTGCCAAGCATGTGCTAAAGTATCTGTAAGTAGGTTTTGCGGAGTAGACGACCAATCGAAAGAGTCGTGATATCGGTATTCGAATTCTGTTGCATTTGGTGATTTTCCTTGATATGTGACATGACCTCTCGCACTAAAAATACCATCTTTAACGGTGCTTAAAGGCTGTATTTGTATTTCTTTGTTTAATTCTTTACTGAGTTTCTTTGCCTCTTGTTGTCTTAATGCTTCAATCTCATCTCTGTTCTCATCAGTTATCAAGTATTTTTTGCCATCAGATGCATTAAAGTACTGGACTAAAGTAGTTTGTGAGTCTACTTTTACGCCACCTGCTAAGGCAGTAGATTCCTTTTCGCCAGGACTCATACTTTGGATTTCATCTTCTGTAAATCTCATTTCTTTTAAAATCGCATCTTGTTGATCAGATGTAAGCTTTTGGTTATTTGAATTTAGAATAGGGAAAACCCTGCCGTCAAATTTTTTTTCTATAGTCAGATCTGAATCTATCCTAATTAATTCACTGTTCTGTTCGTTTTCGTCATCTACATTTTCTTGGGCATTTACGACCGGGACGAGCAGTAAAAAGACTGTACTGAGGACAAAGCATGCTTTAGTGAATTTTCTCAAGATAAAACATCTCCTTTTAATTTAATATAGTCTTCGTAATTTTGAAGTTTCCCTCCCTTCTTATACTCTTTAGTTGTTCAGCCAATAACGAAATCCATTTATGGGCAATATTGGCATGTACATATATATAAAACAACTTATAGTTAAAAAAGTTATAGGTTATTTTCATGAAAAACGATATTTTATTGCAAGCAAAGGAGATATACAACAATTTTCGCGTCATAATAAGCACACAGCTTAATGAATACTTTAGGAAGGATTCAAATACACATTTGCCATGAAACCCCACCACTCACGAAAAGCCCAAGCGAACAGCGAAAAATCGCCGCCGTTCCATTGGGCTTTTTGCGCCTAAAAGGAAGCGATCCGTCCGGATCGCTACGAATCATGTCGCACTGTGGGTACTCGGTTGCATGGAAAAATACGGAAGATATACAGTGGTTGCCGGCGCCGCCACGGACGCTATCATCAGGGTTTGTTCTCAGACTTTGTGCAGTCTTCACGGTTTGCGCTTATTTGCGTAAATCTATTTTTCGCTGCTTGCTCAAAATCCGCATTTACCTCAAATTCATACCCAACAAAATCAACCCTTAACTCCGATCCTTCCGCTGCCCCCAGCGTTCCTTCCTATACTTAATCAGATAACATAAGCCACCCTCATCTTTAATAGAAATTCATTAAGAGAATGAATGCACCTATTATAACCATGGCACTTTCACAAGGTGTACTTCGCAGACTCCTCTTAGATTAATCCATTAAAATAAAAAGATTTAATCCTGAAGAAAGAAGGTGAACAAGAGCGTCTGGGGAGAAAGGAATAATAGGAGGTGACACATCCCAATTCCGAAACATTGGACATTCGCCTAAGGAGGTCAATGAAGGATGAAATTCATACATCGGCTATCAAGCAAGTCGATTCGGTTCAAGTTGATTGCGGGCTTTCTTTTATTTGTCATCCCTTTGCAGCTCCTGCTTATTTTCGATAACTACTATGCGATGAAAGTCGTTCGCGAGCAAGTCGCCAACTCCAATCGGCATTTGGCAGCCTTATACATGGATCAAATCGACAGGAATTTGGAGGAGATCGATAAGTATTTGCGGACTATGGTCGCTTTTGAGAACGATTTGATTGTGCTGGACAGGCCTGCTGACGTGAATATGGACGAATATTTTTTGGCGAAGATCAATCTGTTCAATAAATTGGAAAGGGATATTCATACATACAAAGAGATGGATTATCTATTCGTTTATTCATCCGTCAATGAAGAGCTCATCACGAATCAGCCGCCCGAGGCGACGATGGCTGAACTGAAAATGATCCGGCAAGGCATGATTCAGATGCTTCAGGAGAGAAAGGGCTTGCAGAAGCAGGCGTTCGAGAAATGGTTTCCTTACAACATGAACGAAGAGTACTATATCGTGAAAATACAAAAAATCGGAGATGTATATGTCGGGGGATGGGTGAAGGCATCGAAGCTGATGATACCGCTCAGCTTGCTGGACGTCCGGCCGGAAGGGAAATCAGTACTTGTCACAGAAACGCTCAAACCGATGAGCGGCAATACACCAATCGATAACAACAATGATTATTTGCAGGTCAGCACCCATTCCAAGCAGGGGAAATTCTCCCTGTTGTTTTTGATCCCCTACAGTGTCATCTTGGAACGTCTCCCGCTTCTCCAGCGTCTTTGGTACCTGCTGATCCTGGGAGCCCTCATTATTCTTCCGATTTTTTATATCTTCCTGCGGCATATTATCCTGCTCCCGATCAACCGGATCGTAAAAGTCATGAGACGGGTACGCGACGGGAATCTGGAGCAGCGGGTCGAGCCATATCCCGTTTCCTATGAGTTTGAACTGATGAATGATGTATTTAACAGCATGGTTTCGGAGATCAAAGCATTAAAAATCACGGTCTATGAAGAGCAGCTGCTCATTCAGAAGGCAGAGCTTAAACATCTGCAGCTGCAAATCAATCCGCACTTTTTTTTGAATGCGCTGAATACCATCTACAACCTTGCCCAATTCCAAAACTATCCATTGATCCAGGCCATGTCGGAACATTTGATCAACTACATGAGATTTATGTTTCAGAATAACCTGAAGTTCGTCACGCTGGAAGAAGAAATCGCTCATACCCGCAACTACTTGCAGATCCAGGCGCTGAGGTTCGAGGATGCGTTTACTTATCAGATTAATAGCGACGAATCGCTTTCCCAAGCCTTAATACCTCCGCTCATGATACAGACCTTCACAGAGAACACGATTAAGCATGCGGTTACGATGGATGAACCGATCCGGTTAAACGTAGACATAAAGCTTAGCGGGGATCAGGAGCCCTATCTATGCATCGTGATTCAAGACACGGGTAAAGGATTCTCTGAACAAGCGTTAAGTGAATGGCAATCAGAAGACGAATCAGCCCATGGTGACAACGGGCATATTGGCATATGGAATTCCAGGCGTCGATTACGGTTGATTTACGAAGACAGGGCAAAGTTGATCCTATCCAATCACCCGGACGGGGGAGCGAGGGTTGAGGTTTGGCTCCCGTTCCAGCTGGGAGATCTATCGGAGGAGGGATGGCATGTATCAATTGCTGATCGTTGACGACGAGATCCATGCGGTGAGGGCCGTACAAGCTGCAGTGGATTGGGCAGAGCTGTCGATCTCCCGTATCCATGTGGCCCATAATATCAAGCAGGCCATGGGGATATTTGCTGAACATCCGATTGACATTATGATTTGTGATATTGAGATGCCCCAAGGCAGCGGGATTGAATTGTTGTCATGGGTTAGGGAGCGACATTTGCTAACGGAATCCATATTTTTGACATGCCATTCGAACTTTGCCTATGCGAAGGAAGCGATTCAACTCGGAAGCCTTGATTATATACTGAAGCCCGTCAAGATGAATGAGCTGCGAGCCGTCGTTTTGAAAGGCGTAGAGAAAGTGAATGAAAAAAGGGAGCAGCACATCAGCAAAGCAGAAAGCCAATATTACGCCAAGCTTTGGCATACGAACCGTTCCATCTTAATGGAGCGGTTCTGGCAGGATGTGCTGAACCAGCGGGATGCAAGCCCGAAGCGGATACGGGATGTTCTGCAAAGCAGAAACCTTCCCATCCGGGAGACGGATTCCTTCCTGCCGATTTTGATTTTCGTTCAGCGCTGGGCGGAGAAGCTGAATACCCAAGATCGGAGGCTTATGGAATATGCAGTTATGAATGCCGCGGACCATATGATTCTGCGCGGAGATGAACAGGGCCAATTGGTACGGATCACCAGCGATATGTTTGTGGCGATCCTGCCTGAAGGGACACGGGCAGAAGACCACGCGAAGAATATTGAACAGATGTGCAAAACTTACATCGAGTCATGCAACCGGTATTTCCGCTGCGATATTTCGTGTTATGTGGGTGAGCAGGGGATGATCCATGAGATGGCAGCCCGCTATAATCGCTTGATCTGCTTGAAAGAAAGCAACTTGAACCGGAATAATCACGTTTTTTTCGTGAGCGAGGGCATCAACACCGCGCAATCCGTCGCCGTCATCCAAATGAACGTCTGGTTAAAGATGCTCGAGCAAGGTGCATATGACGCCGTTTATTCCGAATCGGAACGTTATTTGAACTCGCTGAAGGATGTCGTTGGATTGAATGTAGAGGTTCTGCGGCAATTTGTGCAGAAATTCCTGCAAAAGCTGTATTCCTTTATCCAGTACAAAGAATGGCAAGCCTATGAGGTTCTGGGGGAAGCGATAGCTACGGAGCAGTTGTCCCGGGCTGTACGTTCTGTGACCGATCTGCATGCTTGGGTGAAGTATGCGTTGGATCAGACCACTCAGTTTTGTTATGGAGCCGAGGATACGAAGCCGTTAATGGATCGAATCATAGCCTTTATCAAGGAGCATGTGGATCAGGCGATTTCAAGAGAGGATATTGCCCGACATGTCAATTTGCATCCGGATTATTTGTCGAGACGGTTCAAAAAAGAGACAGGCAAGTCCATTGTGGAATTTATTGTGGAAGAGAGAATTTCCATGGCCAAGGAGCTGCTCGTAACAACCCATATGTCCGTCAGTGAAATTGCACTATGTGTAGGGTACTCGAATTTTTCGTATTTCTCCAAGATCTTTAAGCAAGAGGTAAAAATGAATCCACAACAGTACCGCAAATCCCACAGGTCAGAATTGTAATAATATGAGGTCAGTATCGTGGTGGTTCAGCCGGAGCGCTGTTAGCTACAATGGAGCCAGTCAATGAAACAACAATACGCTGACGGAAAGGAGGAACACCACCATGTCTTCGCGGGTAAGAGGCATGAGCTTAAAGAAGCTAAAGAAATACAAAATGCTGTATCTTATGCTGATCCCAGGAGTCGTCTATTTGCTCATTAACAATTACGCCCCCATGTTCGGCATCGTGATTGCTTTTAAGGACGTTAACTTCGCCAAGGGGATTTTGAACAGCGATTGGGTCGGGCTCAAAAACTTTGAGTATTTGTTCAAAACAGAAGACGCCTACATTATTACGAGGAATACCATTTTGTACAACCTGGTGTTTATTGCCCTGAATCTGGTTGTCGCCGTGGCACTCGCAGTACTATTGTACGAATTGAAAAATCGTTTCTTACCCCGGCTTTATCAAAGCATTATATTGCTTCCGTATTTAATATCTTCCGTTATTATCGGTTACCTTGTTTATTCGCTGCTCAGTATGGAAACGGGACTTATCAACAATACGATTCTCCCGCTCCTGGGACGGGACGGTGTCATGTGGTACAACGATCCCAAGTATTGGCCCTACATTTTAACCCTGGTCAAAATATGGAGTACAGCAGGGTACTTGAGTATCGTTTACTTTGCGGCCGTCGTCGGAATTGATCACGAGTACTATGAGGCGGCGACGCTAGATGGGGCCAATAAACTGCAGCAAATTTTCAAAATCACCATTCCTCTCATCACGCCCGTTATTATTATCATGACTCTGCTCCAGATCGGCCGTATTTTTTATTCGGATTTTGGTCTATTCTATCAGGTCCCGCTTGACTCGGGCGTCCTGATGCCCACCACCAATGTGATCGATACTTACGTATACCGGGCCCTGATCAAGAACGGAGACATCGGCATGTCGTCAGCTGCAGGGGTATACCAGTCCATCGTTGGATTTATCATCATTCTCATTTCTAACTATGTCGTTAAAAAAATCAATCCCGACAATTCACTGTTCTAAAAAAGGAGTGAGATCACATGATGTCCAGGAAAACGGAGCAGTGGGTGATTAACATCGTTTTTATCGTAATCTCATCCCTTTGCCTGATTCCTTTCATCCTGCTTGTCGCATCCTCCGTTTCGAGCGAGGCTTCGATTATCCAAAACGGCTACACGTTGTTTCCGACGGAATTCAGCCTGGAGAGCTACCGTTATTTATTGAAGGAACCGGCTATGCTGATCCGGGCCTATGGAATATCGATTTTCATAACCGTCGTCGGGACCGTTACAAGTTTGATCGTGATGACGTTACTGGCTTATCCGATCTCAAGAAGAGATATGCCGCTGCGAAATGCAGTTTCTTTCTTTATCTTCTTCACGATGCTCTTTCATGGGGGACTTGTTCCAACCTACTTAATGTATACAAACGTCTTCCACATTAAAAATACGCTGTTTGCCCTCTTGATTCCCGGATTACTTGTAAGCGCATTCTTTGTGATTCTGATCCGGACCTTTTTCACCATGAATATTCCGAACGAAGTGATCGAGTCCGCCTATATGGATGGTGCCAGCGAATTCAAAATTTTTGCCCGAATCGTTCTTCCGTTGTCTACTCCCGTATTGGGCGCGGTTGGCTTGTTCCAATTGATCAATTACTGGAATGACTGGTTCAACGGGCTCATCTATATCACGGACAGCAAGCTGTACAGTATCCAAGTGCTGCTCAATACGATTCTGTTGAATGCGCAATACTTGGCCAGCAACACGAATTTTGTGGAAGACATGGTCGCGGCCGATGACATACCTAATCATGGTTTGAAAATGGCGATTGCCGCCATCGGCGTGATCCCCATTCTGGTGACCTACCCGTTCTTTCAAAAATATTTTGCCAAGGGGCTTACCGTTGGTGCAGTCAAAGGCTAAAGCAGTCATCCGTCTATCATGGATCGCAAATGATTACAATGGGAGGGGCATATATATGCGTAACAGGGCAGGTATGATGTTATGGATCATGACAATGTTGACTTTGCTGCTGGCAGGCTGCGGCAAAGAATCGAATACGAATACGAAGGATGCGGTTGCGGGAGAGGAGGGTGCCGCCGTAACCGGTGACGGGAAGCTGCCGCCATATGAGGTAAAGCTTGTCTTTTATGGACCGGCTCAGAAGGATTTGGAACTCGTTGAAAAAGAGATGAGCAAAATTACGCTCGAAAAAATCAATGCGACCGTGAAACTGGAACGAATTGAACCGGCGGCCTGGGATCAGCAAACCATTCTCATGCTCACCGGAAATGAGCAAGTCGATTTAATCGTGACGGGAGGCACGGATTTTTCAAGACAAGTCGCGCAAGGGCAGCTGCTGCCGCTGGATGATCTGCTTCAAAAGCATGGTCAAGACATCACGAAAGCCTTCCAGCCGGAAATACTCGAAGCTACCAAAGTTGACGGCAAAATCTATGCCATTCCAAGCATCAGGGATTTTGCCTCGAATACCACCGTGATGATGCGCAAGGATCTGCTTGATAAATATCATCTCGATGCAAGTAAGGTGAAGACGCTGGACGATTTGGACCCGATTCTGGAGACCATTCACAAACACGAGCCCAATATTACGCCGCTAGGCAAGCCAGGCGCCTCGGCTTCTATCGTGGATCGTGTTTTGGAAAATAGCTGGGACATTCTGGGGGACTACATTGGCGTGTTGGATGATCTGGACGAACTCAAGGTCGTGAATTTATTCGAAACCCCGGAGTACGAGAAGCTGATAAAAACGGCCAGACGTTGGTATGAAGCGGGTTATATCAGCAAGGATGCGGCGACGAGCAAGGAAACGGCGGTCGATTTAATCAAGGCGAACGTCGGTTTCGGAGTCATTCAAAAAGGCAAGCCAGGTGTGCTGGCGCAGACGGAACAACGTGTTGGTACGAAGCTTGAGATGATCAATCTGGGCAAGCAAATTACAAGTACAACCAATATTACGGCGATTATGCTCGGCATTCCGGCCAATTCCAAAGATCCGGAACGTGCCATGATGTTCTTGAACCTTCTGAACTCGGATCGGGATCTGATCAACCTGATCGACTGGGGGATTGAGGGCAAGCACTACGTGAAGGTCGGCGAAAAGCAAATTGATTTCCCGCCTGGCGTCAATGCGACAAACAGCGGTTACAACATGCGCCAAGGATGGATGTTTGGCAATCAGCTTCTGTCCCATACTTGGGTCACAGACAATCCGGATCTGTGGGAGGAGATGGATCAATACAATCGGGAATCCAAAAAATCCGCAGCCCTCGGTTTCACCTACAACCCGTCGCCGGTGAAAACGGAATTGGCAGCGATTACAAACGTCGTTCGTCAATTCCAAAGCGGCTTGGAGAATGGTGCTCTGGATCCGGAAGTCAATCTGCCTAAATTCAATGCTGCCCTTCGCGCTGCCGGCATTGACAAGGTGATAGCAGAGAAGCAGAGGCAATTAAATGAATGGGCGAAAAAAAAAACAATAAGACAGGGAGTTGAGCTAAAGTGAAGATATCGATTGGAGGATATTCGTTTCAAAACACATTTGTACAAGGTAAAATGGACGTTTTTGGCTACCTGGAAACGGTAAAATACCGTTACGGTCTGAACGTTGTTGATCTGTATAACGGTTTCTTTGTGGATAAAAGCGGGCCTGTATGGGAATTGGCGGATGATGATTATCTTCGCAAAATTCGCGAAGCCTTGGATGAGAAAGAATTGACCGTCGTTAACTTCGCCGTTGATACGGCTTCCTTATGGGATCAAGACGAAGAGAGACGCGAGCTGCAATATCAAAATGCGTTAAAGCATTTGCGTGCAGCGGAAATACTGGGTGCTCAGACGGTGCGAATCGACACAGGCGGCTCGTATTCGAATGATCCCAATGGTGATTTCTTCGATATGAGTCAGGAACAATTTGAGCATATCGTACAAAGATATCAGGAGTATTGCCGGATCGCTGCCGATTTTGGCAGTAAGGTTGGCCCGGAGAATCATATGGGGCCGTCACTGAATCCTCATTTTCTGAAGCGGATCGCAGAGGCCGTGAATCATCCGAATTTCGGTGTTCTGCTGCATGTAGACCGCTGGAAGGTTGACCCTGAACTTGGAGATTCGATGATCGCGCCGTGGGCATGCCATGTGCATTTTGGAGGCAATACGCTGGCTGCGGAAGACCGGGCGATTCGAATTGCGCAAACGCTGCATGACAGCGGCTTTAAAGACTATTGGGCCGTTGAACATAATGCGCCGGATAACCAATATGTGGAGGTTGGGTGGGCCGTTGCCGCCATGAAAAAAGTATTGTCGAAAGTAAATTAACAGGGGAAGAATAGCTTTCGAAAAATTTGGGCTTAAAGGAGCGAATACCAATGGGTAAAATTCGAATCGGGATTGTCGGAGTCGGATTAATCGGCATCACGCATCTGAAAAACTATGCGGATATCGCGGATGCTGAGGTTGTGGCTGTCTGCGATATTAATGAAGAAGCCGCTCGACAAGTGGCCGGCGAATTTCAGATCAAGGATGTTTACACCGATTTTAGGGAGATGCTGAAACGCACGGACATCGATGCGGTCGATGTTTGCCTCCATAACAACTTCCATGCTCCTGTAACCAATGAAGCGCTTGAGGCAGGGAAACATGTCTATTGCGAGAAGCCGATCGCCGGGACCTATTATGACGGCAATTCGATGCTGGAAACGGCCAAAGCCTGCCATAAGATGCTTCATATTCAACTGAACACGCTGTATAGAAAAGAGACGAAAGCCGCCAAAGCACTGATCGAAGAAGGAAGCTTGGGCAAGCTTTATCATGCCAGGTCAACGGGGTTTCGGCGCAGAGGACGTCCATTTGTCGATGGCTATGGCACCAAATTTTTCAACCGGAAGGAAACCGCGGCAGGGGGCGCCTTACTTGACATGGGGGTTTATCACATAGCTCAGATGTTATACCTTATGGATCTTCCGAAGGTGAAAAGCGTATCCGGCAAAGTCTATCAAGAAATGGATATGGACGCGGCGAGAAGAGCGGAATCCGGGTTCGACGTCGAAGAGCTGGGTCTTGGATTTATCCGGTTCGAAGGCGGGGTAACGCTTGATCTCATCGAGGCGTGGTCCATACATATGGGAGGTTTTGAAGGGTCCAGCCTGGTGGGCAGCAAAGGCGGGATTCGGCTCCCTTCGTATTCTTCCATATCTCAGAACAGCGGCATGAGCTTTCATACGACCATCGCGGACATGGACCTGGACAGCAGCGTGAACCTGGACGATATGGAGCTTCGTTGGAGCAGGCTCAAGGCGGATTATGACGCTTACCGTTCTTCGCAACATCATTGGATCGCAGCCCTGCAGGGAAGGGTTCCCCTCCTGCCGACAGCAGAGATTGCGCTGCAAACCATGCTGATCAGCGAAGGCGTGTACCTGTCCGACCGGCTGGGACGCGAAGTAACCGCAGAGGAGATCATCACGCATTCTGCGTCGACCAATGTCAAATTGTAAGGGATGAAGGAATCATGTCGGATCAAATGATTAGCCGGAATATGCTTGGCATGCTGAAGGTGTTCAACTTTGTGCTTTATGGGGCTCTGGCGATTTATAGCACGTTCTTCGCGTTATATCTGAAGGATACCGGGTTTTCCAATGTGCAGATCGGACTTCTGGTAGCCGGCGGTCCGCTCATCGGGCTGGTAGCTAATCCATTCTGGGCGTATTTTGCAGACCGGTTTCGCAATAACAAGCGCATTCTGATTATTTGCCTGATCGGTAATTTCACATGCATGCAATTTGTATTTATGACGGAATCCTACACATTGATTTATAGTCTGATGCTGGTTTATTTCATGTTTCAGAGTCCGCTGTTCACGCAAAGCAACAGCCTGATCCTGAACGTCATCGAAGGAACCAATCGTAAGTTTGGGGAGTTTCGTGCGTGGGGGTCGCTGGGGTGGGCGCTGATTGCGGTCGCAGCCGGCCCGGTCATCGGTTGGCTGGGAATAAGCAAGCTCTGGATCGTATTCGATGCGATGCTGCTATTCGCCATTTTCTTTACCTTCCTGATGCCAAGCGGCAACGAAAGAGCACAGACCGAGAAGTTTACCAACAAAGGATATTTTATGGTGTTTCGAAATAAATATTTTTTGATCTTCGTTTGTTTGGGCGTGCTCATATCGATCCCCAATTCGATCAATTCGACCTTTCTCAGCATTTACATCAAGGGCTTGGGCGGCTCGGACACGGTTGTCGGTTGGTCCGCCTTTGCCACGGCTATTTTGGAAGTACCCGTATTTTTGTTGCTGGATCGGTATTTGAAGAAAAATTCGCGTACAATGCTGACCTGGTTGACCGTCATCTGCCTGCTTTTTTCGGCACGCTGGTTATTGATGTCCGTAGCGGTTTCAGCCATACAGGTGATATTCATCCAATTGCTGCATTCCATTACATTCGGAGGTTATTACTACATTGGCACCCAGCTTACGTCTCACCTTGTGCCCGGCGAATATCGCTCCAGCGGGCAGGCCGTTTACGGTCTGACATGGGGCGGTGTATCCGGCATTGTAGCAGGCATACTCGGCGGCTGGATGTTCGAGAATCTGGATGCTTCCGTATTGTACCGGATTTGTTGTGTGGGCACGATCTGCGGATTTATCGGTTTCTTCTTGTTACGGCATTCGTTCCGGACGAGGAAGAGTCAAGTGAACACACAGAGCGGACAATTTAATTAGTCGCCATATTGCATAGTGTCACTGAAAAAACGCCGTTATTTTGAGAGGCAGCGTCGTTGAAGTAACGGGCTAGAACAACAAATCAGCAAACTGAAGATGAGTCATATAAATGACAAAAAGTCCGCGAAGTTCGCGGACTTTTGTGCGCTTGGCAGCGCGCCGAATAAGGAGTGAAGGTCTGCAGCATACCGCGAGGTCCGTTTATTCATTCCTTTCAATTTCTAGCAAGTTTCGAAAAAATCCGAGCCATTATTGGCCCGGATTTTTCTTTTGGAATTCATTATTTAGAAATTTAGATTGGGTTTTTCTAAATGTTTCCCAGTGCTTGCGTCAATGATAAATGGAGTTTCCTCATATGTCTGTTTATAGATCTTTATGGACTCTTCTCTAGAAGGGGGGATAAGTACATCCGGATTATTTATCGAACCAATCTTTCCATTCGACGCTGCCAGGGCTACAGAACTTGTTGCAATGACGGAAATGGCTACTGACAAAATAACGATTGCTTTCTTTTTCATGAAAATCACCTCTGTCTTAGCTTTTTAAACTCAACGGTTCGATCATTTTGTAAGACAACAGTTGAGTGTTGGCATACAATATATAAACACCATGAACACCCAAAAAGTTACATTAATAATATAAAATGTCCAATAAATAATAATTGAGAGGGAAACAATTAAGGACATTAATAGGTCTTAACTACATCCACACAAAGACCATTTTTTGGCAATTCAATCAAAGTGAATATGGAAATTTTATCCCTTGCTGAGCTTCACCCAAGTGTAGCAATTTCAGTCGTCTGGTCAATGATAGGAAAAGGGAATTTGCAAATACAATGAAAAAATTGGCTATTTCACCAGATTATCCGCCTTATAACTCTGCACTGAAGAGTTATTTATCTTCGATAAGCTCAAAGTCAGGTTTCAATAAATAGCTCAATGGATAAAGCTCTGGTTTCGCTGAGATAAGACCCTTGATCAGAGCGATTTTCTTTTCTTCCGATGGGTAGAAGGTTACTCCGAGTGCCGCAGGTTCAACGAATTGAATAATGAGATAAGCGTCGTCCTTTTGGTTCATGGGACAAATTATATTATTTTCAGAAAATACCGAATCATATTCATCAAATAAGAAGATATGGCAGGTTTGATTTTGCCAAGCCGATTCGTATAGCCTGTATGATCGGCTTTCAATGAGTTTTATAAATTTCGTTGGAGACAACCCGATTTCATAGCCGGTAATATATCCGGAATTGTCAAAGTCGACCCCATATTCAGTTTCAAACTTCTCTTGTACATATCCGCTTCTAAACGAATAAGGGAGCATAGTCATGTTGTCGAGGTAGGTTCCCAGTTCCGGTTTTCTCTCAAAAGGGATTTGGATCTGGGAATTATCAATGGACTGATTTAATTTGAAGTTGGTTTGATGGGAGATTTTCTCGGATGGTGGTTGTAGATACACATAACCAATATGAGCATAGTCCGACTCCATGCAAGTAATCTTCATAAGAGCCTCCTTTATGAACTTAAACTCCAATAAGGTATATTTAGTTTCTTTCAGTATAAACAATAGTCGAAGGTTCGCCATCATCGCCTTTTAAGCTACGGGCAGGATAGTTAAATCGTTTCTCGAATATTTTATCAGTTGGATAATTTAATGAACGTTGTGAATATAACGTTGTCTGAATGATACTCAAATCTTATATGTGAGGGTGAATTCGTTTGAAGCAAGGACTTATTGTGTTTTTGAACGGAACTTCAAGTTCAGGAAAGACTAGTATTTCTATGGAACTGAAAAATCAGAAAGAGATTCCTTTTCATCATTTATCCATTGATGATTTTTTTCATAATTACAATGATTTTATCGATAATAAATTTCCGGATATTGAACCTACAAGAGAAGTGGATAATCAAGTTGTCGGACAAATCCTTTTTGATCCCATAATGTCAGTGTATTATGCAACAATTAAATTGTTTTCAGAAATGGGTCTGAATGTCATCGTTGATACCGTAATCGACAATGACAAGCGGTTTAATGATTATCTTGACGTGCTTTTTGACCATCCTACATTATTTGTAGGTGTACTATGCTCGAAAGAAGAACTCACAAGAAGAGAGCAAATAAGAGGAGATCGGGAGATTGGACTAGCAAATTCCCAGTTTAACAAAGTATATTGCTTTAATGAATATGACCTTGAAATAAATACTGAAGAGTTGAATCCAGCAGAATGCGCCGAAAAGATATTAAGTTTTATTAAGTCCGATCAGGATTACTCGGCATTTAAGAAATTAAGTAAAAGAGAGATTAGTGTTTCATAGAAGGCGAATCTACCAGATAACAATTAAAGACAAATCAGCAAGCTAAAGACGAGTAACATAAATGCCAAAAAGTCCGCGAAGTTCGCGGACTTTTGTGCGCTTGGCAGCGCGCAGACCCGTTTTAGTTTTCTTTAGCAGAACTGCCTTCGTCTTTTGTATCTTCTTTCTGTGATATTTTCATCGGTTTAATAAAGAATGACAATACTAAAGCAAAGAATGCCAAAACGGTGGAGAACGTAAAGGCAACGGAGACCCCATGAATCATTGGATTGGGAAGTTGTTGCTGAACGGCAGCCGTTGTATTGTTCGTCATAACCGTAACCAGCAAGGCTGCTCCAACGGAAGCGGCCAATTGCGTCAACGTGTTACTCATTGCGGTTCCATGTGGAATCAAATGGTCAGGCAGTTGGTTTAATCCGGCCGTCATGACTGGCATCATCATAAGAGATATTCCGAACATTCGTATGGCGTAAATCACCATCATATAGATGTATGGCGTTGAAGCGGTCATGTTGCTGAACAAGAACGTCGTACCTACTAAGATAACCGAACCGATAAGAGCCAACGGTCGTGCTCCAATCTTATCAAAGATCCTCCCGGTAATCGGCGACATAACCCCCATTACAATCGCACCCGGTAACAACAGCAAACCCGATTCCAGCGGTGTAAAGCCTCTTGCCGTTTGTACATAAAGCGGAAGAAAAAGCTCTACGCCGATCATCGTCACCATAACAGCCATACCGATGAATAAGGTCAATGAGAAGGTCCGGTTTTTTACTGCCCCGGATATGAGAGGGCATGGATTAAGCGGAAAGCCGGTAGCCAGATATACATCTCAGGAAATGGCGGAAGATATGATTGAACTGTTGAACCTTTTAAATATAAATTCTGCGATTGTGGTCGGACATTCCATGGGAGGGCGTGTGGCTGGACACTTGGCAGCGCATTACCCTGGACGCTTCAGGGCGGCAGCCATCATCGACATATCCGCGCGTGGCCCGGCAACGCCGAGCTCTTTGCTTCCGGAAGAAATTCCAAACGTGGACCCGTTCACCAAAGACTGGCCGTTGCCGTTCTCCAGTCTGCCCGAAGCCATGCAATTTATCAGAAATAAAACGGCTTCCGAGTATTGGTATCTCCAATCTATTAGCGGCCTAACCGAAACGACGGAGGGATATCGGCTTATGCATAGTCCGCAAGCGATGTCTGCCAACACGGCATATGATACGGCTTGGTTTGACTTGTTGCCGAATATACAGTGTCCCGTACTTTTGATCAGGGCGAAGGACAGCATGTGGCTTCCCGAGGAGGATTTTAAAAAGATGAGTTCTTTAATCCCCACATGCTGCTCTTATGAGCTGTCGGATACGGATCACTATGTATATCTGGCAAATACGAAGGAGTTTTATGAATGCATGAATGAGCTGTTGGAAGTGACAGTCGAAGTGCAGTTTGATTACGGGCCGCTATGGTATATGATGGAATAAATATGAAGATGATCAGGCAATAAATCTGTACACATAAGGAGATCAAACTATGGCCAAAAACAAATTACTAAGAATGGACAATGTAGGCATCGTTGTAGAATCCCTTGATGACGCCATCTCTTTCTTCGAGGAGATCGGCTTGAAGCTCGAAGGGCGAGCTACTGTCGAAGGTGAATGGGCTGGTCGCGTAACCGGGCTGGGTTCACAGTCTGTAGAGATTGCTATGATGGTTACCCCGGATGGCCACAGCCGACTCGAACTTTCGCGGTTTCTCACCCCACCTACGATATCCGATCACCGAACTGCTCCTGTAAATGCCCTCGGTTATCTACGCGTTATGTTCACGGTTGAAGACATTGACGAATTGGTATCCAGACTCACGAAGCATGGTGCTCAGCTCGTAGGCGAAGTGGTTCAGTACGGGGACTCGTATCGGCTCTGCTACATTCGTAGCAATGAAGGACTTCTAATCGGTTTGGCGGAACAACTGGGTAATAAATAAGTGACGTTTAAAAGAAGACTTAGTTGAAACACCGCATTCACGCCCCGGGTCTCGACTCTCGGTACCGGAACGAGGAAGTTGCCGGGACGCATCCGCACCGACTAACCGCATTGGGTCGGCAGCAAGCGGCTTTTAACTCGGTGGGACTTGGTGATGCATGAACTTTAACGGAAATCAATGCAAAACCAAATTAAAGGGACTCAACTAACGGGACACGTTTGTATACCTGTACCAGCATAAAGCAACTAAAAAAAGACGTTAGGGGAGATCAACTCAAAAAGATGAAAGCAACTACCGAAACACTTCTTCGTATATTGGGAGAACATCATCAGGAAGCCCACGGCATTCCGGAGGCAGACATCCGGGCCAAGGAACAAAGCCTGGGCTTTTCATTGCCGGCTGCACTGCGGGATTATTATAAGATTTTGGGACGATCACCGTATATCACCCAAAGATGCAATAACCAGTATGAACCACTTCCGTTAGAGGAAGTATTCATTCCTGATAACGATTTTTTTACGACGGATAAGGATTTTCTGGTTTTCTATCAGGTGGAGGAATCCGTGATCTATTGCGGGATTCGGATGCAGGATTTGCAGGAGGAAGACCCGCCGGTTTACCTATGCGCATGGAACTTGCCCGATTGGCAGCTGGAAAATCGATCGCTTCAACGTTTTCTGGCCGGCAAAGCACTTATTCAGTTGGGCGTTGAGGATCGGCTTCCGTATTGGGCAAATTTCGATGAGAGCATGTGGGGCATGTCGGACTATTGCAAATGCGTGCGTCTTGATCAGGAGAGTGAGATCGAAGAGGGTTCAGAGCTTAACGCATGGAAAATCTATGTGAAGGACGATGTGCTGATCGTGTTTGAGCTGGACGTATCCGAAGAGGGGACGGAGGAACCGTTGGCCGTATTTCTGGCGTCATTCCAGCGGTCGAGCATCGAAAACCTGCTGAACGAAATGGGGAGGGACACTAGCCTACCTTCGTTTCGAACGAATTTGTGAGAACTTTGATGAATTGACGGACGGAGCCAACTGGATGAGTTTTTACACAGTCCGAAATGCAAGGTGTATCGTAAAAGGAATTTTCATAAGGGACGGGCATGTGAATGAGTGCGGAAAAACAGCCATGGAAAGCACTTTCCATGGCCTTTTAGATATCAAGAGGGCCGCAGCAGTTTGAAGAAGGGACTCCATTATTTAAACTTTCCTGCTTCTAGAGATCCTTCTGCCAAAACTTCAACTATGATCCTCAATCACCGTAATTTTCCCATCCTTAAGCTCAAACACCGATTTCCCTTTTAGCTGCAGCGTTTCGCCGCTTTTTAACCCGTTAGGCAGATCGACGGCCAGCTTTCCTTCGTAATCAATCTGGATTTCTACTTTATCATCATTCATGCGATAATCCGTAATGGTCTGACGCCGACTGGAGAACATCTCGGTGGATTGTTCGGCTAGTTGTTTAAATTCTTCTTTTCCTTTCGTCTCCGTGTTCAGCTCGCCATTGGCAAAATTTCTGAAGACGATGTCTTCGTGCAGAAGGTTGAGCATCCCTTCGACATCCAATGAATTGTAGGCATTCAAGTACGCTTCAATGATTGCTTTAGTCTGTTCGCTATTCATGGGCTTCCTCCTTTCCGGATTTTTAGTGTTACAGTTACAATAAACACGGTTTAATGTAGTCTGATGTTAACTCCTTCAACATGTTTAACGCATCATTTTGCGACTTAAATACATTCCCCCATGAAGGAAAAGGAACCATGAAGATGTGCAGCGTTTTATGATCCAATGGTACGACGGCTTTGAATGCTTCCAAGGCCCCGCCCCTCCGGGTGCGCATATCGGCAGTATTAAATCGCATAGGCTCGAAGATTTCAGGCCCGAACATGATTTCCAGCGCTTGTTTTTTATAACTTTTGGCATTGGCTCCGCCGAGACATAAAATGATGTTTGCCTTTGAGGCGATAAACAGCGATTTTAGAATCTTGCTTCTTTGAACCATGTCATCATGAAAATGGCTGAACAATGGTTGTATGTATTTACTCGGTTTATAGGGTTTGGTTGGATGATTAAACGCGTCCAGATAAGGATTCTTTTTCAAGGATGCAGCTATGTTTCCATATTCGTTCGGGTCCCAGACGGACTCATTTTCTCTAGGAAGCGGCCTCCAGTCGGCCAATGCCGTTTGAATACCGTCTCGGGGTTTGTATAAGTCGTCGACGACAAAGCCTTTAATGGTTTCCCAAACGTCCGGGTTTTCTGTACCGCTTTGGTACCAATTTGTGGTGTTGCCCCGGTTCTCCAAATCCAAGCAAATCCGGGCCACGGCCGGGTTAAAAGCACCCCTAGCAAATCCCTTTTCTTGAACGGTCTCGTGATTCAGGAGGTATTTCTCTACTTTGCTTGCGCCGCCTTTTGAACTGGGTTCATAAAAGCCGTGCTTCCAATCCGTTCCGTGGATGCAATATTTGCGTTCCTCGTTAGGATCATCTTTTCCGTAAAGATTGACACGCGCTTTGACATTGGCCTCCACGCTGTACCCGCCCGTGCCTTCTTCATTTCCGAATACAATGATGTCTGCATCCGGGAAGTTCCCGCATCCCACATAAGAAAGCAGAATATCGTACTCCGGTTTAGATAACTTCCATTGGCTCATTGTATACCTCCTAATAGATGGCATGTACAAGAATCCACCAAATCATAGCATAGAAGTTTCTTCCGGCCTATCCTTGTAAACGTAAAAAACGAGTATTTTTTTAGGATGATTCATTCCCGTGCTTTTTCGGCAAAACCCGCATTCGCATCAGCTATGGCCGGATGTATTATTGACTGATGTGTGCACAGCCTATGAGGTAGGGCCGATCCCAAAAGACTGCGTCAATCGCAGCCTTCCAGGCCAGCCCTATTTAAAAATGACTTACGTTATATTCACCGCTCCAACTCAGAAAAAGACGGAACCCCCGGCACAAAACGCGGCTTTAACAGCTCCGTGCCCGCTGCGGCCGCTATGGATGCCACGCAAAGGAGCAATCCGGCGGCTGCCGCCATCGGCAGCGCGGTCCACTCGAAAACGGTGCGGCCTGCGACGGTCTGGATGGCTACGGCGGCGACGGCCGCGATCCAGGCGGCGCTGCCTACATGGAGAAGCATGCGCGCGCGCCGGGCTTCGGCGCTGGAACGCTCCAGCAGCCAGCCGAGCAGCGGCAGCACCTGCAGCGCATGGAAGCCAAGGCCATGCAGGACGATGATATTTCCAGCCGAGCCCGTAAAGCGCCCGTTCAGGGCGATCATCCACAAGCCGGCTGCAAAGCTGAGCGTCACCGACAAAAAGGCATAGCGGATGCCGAGGATCAGCAGCGGCCGTTTAGCCATTAGGCTGCGGCGGAAGAAGGAAACGGCGACGACGATCGTCACGATAATGAGAATGATGGATGCAAGGCCAAACGCTGCCCCGGCGATCGTATCGATGATGGAACCGGATTGCGAGAACCGCGGATTCACGCCCCGAAAATGCTGGATTGTCTCCACGCCGTAGGCATAGATCGTGATCGGAACATACACCCATCGGATAGCCGTCCGCGATCTTGCCTTAAAGCCGGACAGCGGCAGCAGGATGGCGATCGACAGCAAAAATATTCCAATCGCCGCATCGAACGAAAAGGCGCTGGCGATGTCGCCCTCCGGCGGCACAACCGATCCGAACATGCTCATATATAGACCGATGCCCGCGGCAAGCACAAACCCCACAAAACCAAGCCAAGCCAGCAGCCTTTCCTCCGCAAATAAGCGTCCGGCGCCCCGTAAAGCCACACGAATGAGTCCATTGTTTTCCATTAACCTTCATACCTCCTGATTTTTTTATTTATTAGTCAATAAAAATAATGCCTACAAAAAAGGCAGCCTGTAACTGCCTTGTTGTAATCCCGTTTTTGAACCAGGACGCCCACTTACGTTGGATCAATCTTGAAGCGTATCGTCCTTCATGCCCTGAAGTTCGTCGCGATAACAATCTTTGAAGCTAAGCATCTGAGGCAAATCCAGCACTTCCGCCACCGTAATCAAAAAGCCCATGCTCATAAACTGGCTTGCCGCGACTTCAGGCTCCGGCAAACCGGCTGTGGTAAACTTCTTTATTATCCAATTAAAAATAGTGGAGAACCGTTCACGCATATGCTCGCGGATCGCCGGTTCGGCGATCGTATACGATTGCATGACGAGCAGCGTTTCAGCACGGTAGGTGTGCATCAGGTTTTCGAATGCAATCCCCATCGTTTCCATCAGCTGATCGGCGGGAGCTTCTACCTGTGAAAAGGCATCGGCGATCCGGCCGACGGCCCGGTCGACGACGGCGATGAACAACTCTTCCTTGCTGCTGAAAAAATGAAACACGTACGGCTGCGTAACGCCAGCTTCCTTGGCTACCCGCGCCGTCGTCGTTTTGTAATACCCGAGTTCGGCGAATATGTCGACAGCTTTGTCTAAAATTTGTTCTTTGCGATCTTGCCGGACGACCATCTTTGTTGCCCCTTTATTTATTGGTAAATAAATAATATCTTCGATTTTCCCGGATGTCAATGATTTCTATTGTTCGTTTTTTATTTGACCCGCAGATCAAGTGATCCATGGATGCTTTGGGTGGACCCGCCATCGAAAAAGAACAAGGCCGACCCGGAAGGGGAAATTTCCCTTCAAGTCAGCCCTGTTTTGATTGCTCTTTTTATTATCCAAGAGACTTGTTTGAACCGACTCCCAAATTTAAAAGCCTCGTTTCTTAAGATGACTTCCCGCTAGGCAGCACCTTATTGAGCACAATCGCCGCAATCGACGCGGCCAAAATCGGCGAGCCCAACAGATATTGCACAAACGTAGGCAAAGAATGTAGGAAATCTTGCGGAATCATCACCAGAGCCAGGGTGAGGATCATCGGGATGGCGATGATGTACATTTCTTTTTCGGCGATTTTGACGTTTTTCATGACCTGAATGCCATTGATGGCAATGATGCCGCAGACGATGGTGAAAACGCCCCCGATGACGGCCGTTGGGATCGAAGAGATCAAGGCGGCCAGTTTGCCCGAGCAGCCAAAGATGACGAACCATACGCCAACCGCCAGGAAAACGCGACGGCTCGCAATGCCCGTGATGGAAATGATGCCGGCATTGGTGGAATAACCCGTCACCGGCGTCGAACCGAGCAAAGAGGCGATCAGGCAGCTGATGCCTTCCCCGATCACGCCCCGGTTGAGGTTTTTGTCCGTTAACGGTTTGTCGATGACGTTGCTGACGGCAAACCAAGTGCCTGTCGTTTCGGCCAGCAGAACGAAATAGATAATGACCATGGTGATGATCGCCGAGAAGTTAAAAGAGAATCCGAAATCGGCAAAAGGGAGCTGCGGCATGCTGAACCATTTGGCGTTGCTCACCGCGGAAAAGTCCAACACGCCCATCACATTCGCCGAAATGCATCCGACGATTAACGCCACCATGACCGAAATGATGCGGAAGATGGAACCTTTGTTGCGGAACAAGGAACCCAGGATGACGAAAAGAATGAGCACGGCGCCCGAAATAAGGGCAAGCAGCACGTTTTGGTTGATCGTCGCGTCCTTGGCACCGTAGATATTATCCCGGATCGCCACCGGCAACAAAGAAAGGCCGACAATAAAAATGATCGTGCCGCCGACGATCGGCGGAATAAACGTTTTGACGATTTTGTTGAAAATGCCGGTAAAGCCCAAAACGATCACTAAAACCGCGCCAACAAAGCCGGCGCCTAACACGGAATTCCAGCCCAATTGCCCGCCGCCGCTGGCGGCATAGATGCTGACGATCGCGCCAAGCGGAACATACGAAGGACCTTGGGCGACAGGCAGCTTCATGCAAAAATACGTTTGTACGATCGTGGCCAGCCCGGCCGCAATAAAGGTCGCTTGGATCAAAGCGCTGGATTGGCCGGAAGATAAACCGATCAACATCGCGATAAGAAAAGGCACGACATAGACGTCCATGGCGACGACGTGCTGCAAACCGAGGATGATCGATTTGCCGACCGAAATTTTTTCGTCGGGTGAAACGGTTAGCTGTGGAGCGTGATGTTGCGTATCTGCTTGTGTTTTCACTCAGGAGCGCACCTCGAATTTTTTGGATTGGTTCCCGCACATCGCGGTTTGTCTTGTCTTTAGCAGAAAAAACGTCAATCAGAGCACGGGCTCTATGTTTACCGCGAATGCACTTTTTCGCCTTGTACCCAGACTTCGCGGATATTTTCCGGCCGGGTCAGGTACATGATTTTTTGAAAAATGTCATGCAAATCTTCGTTTTCGTTAAAAATCGGCAGTTTGGCGGATGGCAGCTTGGTATCGATGATCTGCACGTCCCAGGCGTAGTTTTCTTGAATGCGGCCGATCGGCAGACTTAAGCTTTCACCGCCGCCGACCGTCGCCAGATAAAACGCCTCGTCCACCGTAATGCGCGATCCCGGTACGCCCCGATTGTTGGCAGAAAGGGCGGGGTTCACGCCATCTTCCAGCATTCTGGAAGACATGACGGCTTGTCTGACGTTATCGAACAGGCTCGGCGAAAAACCTCCCGAAATGTCGGTCCCAAGGCCGATCTCCACGCCTTTCGCGTGGAAATGGGCGACAGGAATGACGCTGTTGGCAAAATAGGCGTTGGATATCGGGCAGTGGGCAATCGCCGTTCCCGTTTCGGCAAACAAATCGGCGTCATCGTCGCTCAGAAAATTACAGTGGGCCATGACGGACTTGTCGCGCAGCAGCCCAAAATCATGCAGGGCAAAAGCATCGTTTTTCTGGAACCGGTCTTGCACGTAACCGTGGGCCCAGTCGCTTTCGCTGCAGTGGGATTGCACGTATGCGTCGTATTTTTTCGCCAGCTCCCCCAAACCTTGTAACGCCTCATCTGTGCAGCTTGGAATAAACCTTGGCGTCACGACGGGGAAAACGCCTTGTTTGGTCGTTTTGGACAACTCTTTGACGGCGAGAATAAATTCCTCCGTGTCGGCCAATGCCGTTTGGGTGTCGGCGTCGCGATAGGTTTCCGGATTTTGCTCCGGATCGTCCATGACGACTTTCCCGACGAGTCCGCGTTGGCCTTTGTCGGCGCAAATCTGGGCCAGCAATAAACTGGCTTCTTTATGAACGGTGGCAAAATAAAGGGCGGTCGTCGTGCCGTTGGCGAGCAGGGTACCGACCAAATCGTCGTAGACCTGCTGCGCAAAATCGATATCCGAAAACTTGGATTCCAGCGGGAAGGTGTAGGTGTTGAGCCAATCGTAGAGCGGAATGTCCAATGCCGTTCCGGATTGGGCCCATTGCGGCGCGTGAACATGCAAATCGACGAAGCCGGGCAGTATGTACTGGCCTTCGGCGAGCTGATGGAAGTTGTCTTTTCCTTCATATGCATCCAACAAAAGTTGATAATCGGCATCCGCCGGCGCTACGACCTTTTCAATCATGCCGTCCGGATTGACGCAGAACAGATGGTCTTTTAAGATTTCGATTTCTTTGGAGGATTTGCTAGAAAATGCCGTCCCTCGAAACAATTGCATATATTTATCCATATTTACCGCCTCAATGTTCGTATTTAGGTGATATGGTTGTTATTATATGCGTTTGAAAATGATAAGTCCATAGCAAAATACGAATGTTAATTTTACGGCATGCGACGATCGTCACCTTCTATTTGAAGGCGCTCAACATTGATTTGCCGATCCAAATTTTTTCTAATGGATGACATGATTTTTTTTGCAATATCCCTTTACAGGTATATTCCGAATATGGTATATTCTAAATAGAAAATAATTCCTTAAAAGGAGGTGAGGAGTCGCAATGAATGAAGAAGTAGCCTGAACGGAAATGTTAAAGATCCGTGAAGGCGATTCGCCGGATTACGTTCTTTTAGGTCAATGGCTTGAAAAGGCATCCAGTTCGCTCTAGTGACTGATCGGAGGGGATGACATGGACATTACAACTTTGAGCGCACTAGCGGATCCCACTCGATTACAGATCGTCGAATTGCTTCGTGAAGGCTCGCTTACAGTAGGGGAAATCGCAGACAGGCTTCATATTCGGCAGCCACAGGTGTCGAAACATTTAAAAGTATTGAATGAATCTCATATCGTCGAGGTGCGTCCAGAGGCCAATCGCCGTTTCTATAAATTACGTCCCGAGCCTCTTCAGGAGATGGAGAGTTGGTTGAAGACGTTCCACAGCTTGTGGGAAGACCGTTTGGATCGGTTGGATGATTATTTGCAGGAACTTCAGAAGGATCATTTGAATTAAGAAATCAAGGAGGAGTTAGCATGGCGAAAAATCAGGTTGAAAACAATGAATTGTTACTGACCCGTGTCTTTGACGCTCCACGTGAACTTGTATTCAAGGTATGGACGGATCCGGAGCACTTCTGCAAATGGTGGGGACCGAAAGGATTTTCGTTAAACGTCAGCAAGATGGATGTACGCCCGGGAGGATTATTTCTGGGCAGCCAGACATCTCCCGAGGGGCATGTCATGTGGGGCAAATTCGTGTATCAAGAAGTGAATGCACCGGAAAAACTGGTATATGTCCAATCTTTCTCGGACGAGGAAGGCAACACGGTTCGGGCGCCTTTTAACCCGAATTGGCCGCTTGAAATTATCAACATCCTGACGCTTACGGAGGAAAATGGGAAAACCGCCCTCACGCTGCGCGGCGGTCCGGTTAACGCAACCGAAGAAGAGCGCGCGGCATTTAGTGGCATGGCACCTATGCTGGAGCAAGGCTTTGGCGGGACATTCGATCAACTTGCCGATTACCTGGCCAGCCAGCAATAATATATTATTACATCGGAAAACACCCGTAGCGGTAGCTCCGAGTTCATTGGCACCGGCACCTTTGGTTGCCTGAGTTTCGAAACGAAGAGAAGAGCAGGTGTGTTGCGGCCTGGAGGCTGCATGCAGCTGCTCTTCTTTTTTTGTCCGGCGGTTGATGCGTGGGCTTCTGGTACGGCTGCAGGCGAACAAATCAGAGATGGTATAGCATAAAGGTTTCCATCATGCAGGCGGGAAAACAGCTTCAAGATTCCGTTCAAGTAGTACCCCCAACCGAGCCGCCATGTAGGAAGGAGGGTGAGGTTTTCCATTCTTGAACCACCATTCCACTACCCCTACGATAGCCGCTCCTAAAAATTGAAAATCAACATCCTCACCGTCAGTTAATTCTTGATTACTCCCTTCGGGCGTGTCATTCTCTTTTTTCTTTAACTCTTGGAGGAAAAACTCAAGAAATCGATTGCGGAAAAAAGGACTTCCTTTACTCGCTAGCAATGCCGAGAAGAATAAAGAATGACTTTCGAAATACTCGAACCATATCAACCCCATATCCATATAATCGGCGTCATCGTCTGTTGAATTACAGAGTTCCCGCATCTCGTCAATATGTTCTTCAATGAGCTTATCCAGAAGATCAAATTTATCCATGTAGTGAAGATAGATGGTTCTTCGGCTGACATCTGCCCGGTCGGAAATATCTTGTACCGTAATCTGGTCAAAATTTTTTTCAATCATCAGTTCAATCACAGCCATTTTTATTGCTTCCTGGGATTTGCGTATCCTTCGATCCACCTTTGACACTTGAGAAACACCAGCTTTCCTGAAAATAAATACACAATGATAAAGGATTTGTGAACTAATGCACGGAACCTGCCTTTTTAACAATTGTGGACTTTCTATTTCCGTTTACAATTATACATAGTTGCTTCTTAATATACTAATGTGCATTATATGTGCATATAAAGGGGATAGATTTGATCATGGTCACCAATCGAAGGGGAACATTCCAATGAAAATTGCGATTATCGGAGCAACAGGGGGAACGGGAAGGAAAGTGATGGAGCGGGCACTCGAATTGGGACATGAGGTTGTAGCCGTGGCTCGCCGACCGGAAGCCATTCCCCCCGCTGATCGGCTCAGCACCCGGCAGGGGGATGTACTCGACGCATCGAGTTTAGCCAAAGCTATTGCCGGTACTGATGTGGTCATCAGTTGCATCGGTCCAACAAAAACCTTCCCGCCGGGTACCTTCATGTCGAAGGGAATCCCGAATATGCTTGCGGCCAACTTCTCGCCGGGTACCGTCGTGTCGGAGGGAACTTCGAATATCCTTGCGGCCTGCCAGCGTACAGGAGTTAAGCGCCTAGTCATGCAGAGCGGCATTGGTCTGAGCGACGGGAAAGAACTTTCTACAGTCCATCGGTGGGCAATGCGCATTCACCAGCGCATCTTCTCGAAGGCGGTCAAGGACAAAGCCATTGCCGAGCGTGCGGTGCAACGGAGCGACCTGGATTGGGTTATTGTACGACCGGCAGGACTTCGTGACGGTTCTGCCACTTTGAAGTATATTGCAGGTCCATCAGCCCGCATCACTCCATTCCTGCCGATTACCTTCTCGGACTGTGCCGACAGCCTCGTACGGGCGGCGACAATTGAGCCAACCTGGGTCAGGAAGATCGTTAATGTTGGACGATAACTTCATCTTTTCCATTACATATTTTTGCATATATTTGCGGGTGGTATCAGCGACGCTGGTACTTCCCCATGTAGTGGTGGCTACGATAATTACAGACAATGGAGTGGTATCTTTGGATATCGTGAGAACCTCTCTATTCATTTAATGTTTGAATAAACTCCAAAATATGTTTTCTTACCTGTTCCGACTCGGCTTTTGTTAGTTTCTTCGGTTCTCCCGGTTGACCTTTTTTCATCGCAGGAGCAAGAATGGTTATTGGCTTATTCATCTTCTTTTTGTTTTCTTTTGGTTTTTCAAGTCCGGGGGTAAGCAGATTCTTTTCGAGTTCTGAATAAACGATTATACTTTCTATAAATTTACCATCCATATCGAAGTAATCTTCTAATATAGACAATCTAGTTCTTTCTAAATGATTTGATTTTTCAAAATAAGTTATAGAATTAACCTTTTTATACCCGGTTTTCACATATAGCCCCTCATGATTAGGAGTATCAGTAAAAACCTCTACGGAGAAAACTTCAACCGTTTCATGGACTTCTTTATTTGAACAACCCACTGTAACGATTGTCAGAATAAAACACAAAACCGCCATATATTTTTTCGTGTTTATTACCGTTCTCTCCCTCCTTGGAAGTGCCTACGGCGTATCTGAAAACGACATCCTAATTCTGCAATTAAGTTGGTTTTCTTTTGAGTGATATGTAAATTAATACTATTCCTAGTATTGCCGAGATCACTGCTATAGTAATAGGCATGGTTCCTATTTCCATTAGAGCAGTCTTGAAAATACCGTAGTCAGAGCTCCACCCTATACCTTCTTTTACCAAAACTTGGGAGTAAATAGCTGCAGAAATTAAATCGGAACCATAGATTATGGCACTGAACAACAAAAGGGTCAAACCAACGTATAATTTCTTCATTAATCGATCCCCCCCTAAATATTTCAATATATTGAATTATACCCCCGATTGTTGTCGTTCTTTTTGGCCTTAAACAGCGGTTGTTTTTGAAAGGCAACAAGAAAGGAGCTTTGAATCCGGAAAGGCTGATTTGAAAAGAAAACGGTGTTCTAGGATTTTTTGTTTGATTTTTTTTCGAAATAATCCCAAATATAATACACGACCCAAAATACTAACATGACAAGTACTGCAAGCGGTCTTAGTGTTTGGGGTAAAGTAAAAGCCAGTATGACTGCAATGACCAAAAATGGAAGGACAAGTATCCAATATTTTTTATCACGGTACATAAAATGATCCTCCTTATAAATTCACCTTAGGGGCTATTGTTTACTTTAAGTGTTTAAAGCCCTGCTGATGCAGTTGCTAATTTAACCGACAACAAGCCTGACAGGGGTACACTGTTCCTAGTGGTGATTGCAACATAGAATGTACCAGTTGACCAAGCTTTATTTCCAGGTACGGCCAATTGACCATGGGCAGGTACTGTAAACATCATTTTCTCTTGACCCGTAAGACTTTCTTTAGTGACTCGGACTATCATTTCTTCATTGGTATCATTTTTAACCCATACCTTGACCCATCCGTAGCCGGTGTCGATTAAAAAAGCTGGTTTTACGCCATCTCTAAGTTGAGTGTTATATATCGGGTTTTTAGTATCATATGGTGTAATTGCAGGTGGTGTAATTTCGCTCTTGTTTTGAGCGGTGACGCTTGGAGTAAGGCTTGGTACATGAGAAACTACATTGTCAGCAAATGCAGACACTCCGATCACCAATAGAGTAGCAGTCATTGCTGCAGTTGTTGCAAATACTACTAATCGTTTCATATTAGAAACAATCCTCTCTGTTAAAAAAGTAGATCGTAAGTATTTTTTTTAATTCAACCCCACAAGATACGATTTATTTGTTAGAGATTTCTAAACATTTTTTTTATTGAATAACATGTTTTTTCAAAAGATCAGCTCATTTTCTAAACAAAGATTCTATTACCGTTCCTCATTAAATTTGGGGCTCTTATATAATAAACAACAGAAAAGGGAGAAAGTAATATCCAAATGGTAGGATTATTCAAAACAATGAGGTGGCATTCGGAATCGCGATGCGGCGAAACGTAGCAGAGGGGGTGGCATTTTGAAAGGTAACGAGAAAGGAGCTTTTAATTCGGAAGGCTGTCCCCGGCATAAAGGAACTACTCAACACGCTCCGACATAACCCCGTACGGAATGTATTACAGGTGTTGGTTGATTTTTATCAGCAATTCTTTGAGCGTTTGCATCTCCGCTTCTGTCAGAGGTTGAACAATATCGTCCTCCACTTTTTGAAAGGATTCATGAAAGTCTTCAATTATTCCTATGCCTTTCGGCAGAACATAAATATTTTTTTGCCGTTCATTATTCGCCGGAATTTTACGCTCGATAAATCCTCTTTTTTCAAGGCCCTGCAGCATACTTGTTATGCTGGCGCCGCGCAGATGGAACCGATCGGCCAGATCCTTTTGAATTAATGCTTTATCCTGATTCTCATAAATATAGCTGATTATTTTGCCTTGATGAGCATTTAACCCCAGCTCTTTAATGCTTTCATCTGCTCTTTTCTTTAACTTAAGGCCAATAACCTGAAACATATCCAAAAAAGGTGTATCCTTACCGTTCATTTGTAGATCCTCCTACATCCAACGATTAGGTTTCTAACCGTTCATAAAACTAACTATACAAAGAGCCCGCTAGCCTGTCAATGCGCGTGTACGCGGCCAATGATGCAATGAAGTTAAGCCATGAATAGCAATAAACAAAAAGATAGATCATTGACAATTAGTTTTCTAACTGTTAGTCTTTAATCATTCCGAATTAGGAGGACAAATTTTATGACAAATGAAAAACAAAACCTTTCATCCGAAAAGATTACGGCTATTACTAATGCTTGTATTTTTGATGGGGAAAATGTCATCGATGCAAGAACGATTGTCATCAAAGGGGAACAAATTGCTTCGGTGGGAGGAGATATTCCGGCAGGCGCCACAGTGATCGATGCGGAAAATGCAACACTGCTGCCGGGGTTGATTGATGCGCATGTTCATACTTCCATCGGCGGATTACGGGATGCGTTAAAATTCGGTGTCACGACGGAACTCGAATTGAATGGTGATTTTACAAAAAGAGGCCGCGAGATACAGTTGAAAAATTTGCATGATATCGCGGACGTTCGTTCTGCGGGCAACGCGGTTACCGCTCCCGGGGGGCATCCTGATGAATTGCTGCCGGATGACGGCGAAATCCCTGAGTTTGTTATGAAGGAACTGCAGAAACTGTCAGAGGAAGAACGGGAAGCGATGCTTGCCGCCTATGCTCATGACCACGAAGAAGTGCCGCAGGTTACAACGATTGAAGAAGCGATCAAACATGTCCGCACCCAAGTGGAGAATGGCGCTGACTATATTAAAATCATGATTGAAGAAGGGACGGTCATGGGTGCGCCCGGATTGCCTGTATTAAGCGACGACATTTTAAAAGCGGCCGTGGACGAAGCCCACAAGTTTAATAAACAGGTCATTGCGCACGTATTGACCGCCCGGTCCTCGCAAACCGCGATCGATCTTGGGGTGGACGGACTGGGTCACCTGTTTATGGATCGGCCCGGGTCAACACCGGAGCTGGTACAATCCATCGCAAATGCCGGCGCTTTTGTTATACCATGCCTGGTATTAAATTCATCCATCATTGGCAATTCGGCATCGGAGTTGGCTGATGATCCTCGCGTGCATTCCAAATTAAGCCCGGAATGGATCGATATCCTGAACTCCAGCTTCAACACCTTTCCACAAGGAAGTATGGAGAACAGCTTTAAAAACGTAATGGATCTGCACCAGGCGGGAGTCGATATTTTGGTCGGCACGGATGTTTCACCGGTTCCCGTACCACAGCTTGGCGGTCTTGCCCACGGCGCCAGCGTTCATCATGAAATGCAATTGCTGGTTAAGGCAGGTTTCACTCCGCTGGAAGCACTGCGGTCGGCTACCTCTACAACAGCCCGCCGCTTTGAACTTCATGACCGCGGCCGTATTGCCGAAGGGACTCGTGCTGACCTCGTACTGGTCGATGGGGACCCCACAACCAAAATTTCGGATAGCTTGTCAATTAAAGCCGTGTGGCTCAAAGGTGTCCAGCAACCAATCAGCTAAATATTAAAAAAGTGAAAGGGATCACTTATGAAAACCGCCTTTTCGTGATCTGCACCTCAACGACGGATGGTGTCTAACTCTTGGGATGCACTTCATCGAAGGCGGTTTTATTTTTTCATATTCCATTCGTTCAGCCGATTGCGCCGTTAATTCAAAACGCCTTTCATTTTCACCAGATGATCCGTTTCCTGAATCAGATCACGCAGCATTCCAAGCGCCTGTTCTAAACCGGTTTGATCTTCCGTGACCAAGGTGATGATGTCATTGACTCTTTGAGCGTACCGGCTTGGCACCGTGGAAAAAGAATCGGCGATGGCCGCAGCTCCTTTTTCGTTCATCCAATACGTTTCGTTCAGGGCAAACAAAACCTGATTCAAGCAGGAGACGGCCCTGAAGCAGCATCCGGCGATATAAGATAAATCTTTTTTAGGAATGCCTTTTTTTCCGATCTCCAGCGAAAAGCTTGCTTCCCACAGAAATTTTTCGATGATCGCCTTTCGAAGCGCATGCGGGTAGGGGTTCATTCTGCTCTTCATTTCACCAACAAGTCCCGATGGATCCCATAACACCTTGCACAACGCTGCTTCAGCTGCATAAATCGCATTCAGGAATCCATGGGGATGCCCCGGCTGATAGTCGATCGTGAGATGTCCGGCGTGGCACTGCTCAATGACTTGGGACACTTTGCCGAGGTCGCGGTATAAAAAATCAACCGGCATTTGCTTCACCTGCAGCCAGCCGCCGCCATTGATCCAGGATCCCCAACCGCCGATGTCCGTCATGACGTTGTCTCGATGATCGTCGTCCAAATCCGAGGCTGCGCGGCGCAGTTGGGCAAGGTCCAGCCCTTTGCCGGGATCATAATAAATGCCGATATCGATATCGGAGCCGGGATGATGCGTTCCCTTCGCCCTTGAACCGCCCAATACCAGAGCTTGGACGCCGTCGACTTGCTTTAGAACTTTTACGATGTTTGAAATGATCGCTTGCGCATCCATGTTTTTTCACTCCGTTCCAAGATTGACTTTATCTCATCATAAACGATTTTGCTCTTTAGCAGATAGGTAGTAGATCGTTTAAAAAATACTGAATTCCCTAAAATTTTTCTTTCCCAAATTTGAACCTTTTTCCCATGTCTATGATCTTTGTTACATCCAAATCCTTGAAAATCAGCTACGCTTAGCATGTAATAGATTTCACAATGTTGCACGGGAGGCGTGGCAATGAAAAAAAGATTGGTGATGATTGGCAACGGGATGGCGGGAGCACGGTGCATCGAGGAGATTCTACGCCGCGACCGCGAACGCTTTGATGTGACGATGATCGGAGACGAACCTTATCCGAACTATAACCGCATCATGTTGTCACCTGTGCTGCAGGGCAAAACGACGTTCGAGGAAATTACGATCAACGATTGGGATTGGTATCAGTCCAATGACATACATTTGCTGGCAAATGAGCATGTGGTAACGATCGACCGGGAAGCGAAGCAAGTCACGACGGATCGGGGAAGCGTGGTGCCTTATGACGAGCTGATTATCGCGACGGGGTCCAGCGCGTTTATTCTGCCGGTACCGGGGCATACCCTCGAGGGTGTGATCGGCTTCCGGACGATTGACGATACGAAAATGATGCTGGAAGCGGCCAAACAGTACAAAAAGGCGGTGGTCATCGGGGGCGGACTTTTGGGCCTGGAAGCGGCACGCGGGCTGATGAACCAAGGGATGGAAGTGCATGTCGTTCATTTGCTCCCTTACCTGATGGAAATGCAGCTCGACCCGGCAGCCGCGAAGCTGCTGCAGCGGGACCTGGAAGCCCAGGGCATGAAGTTCCTGATGGAGAAAAAAACGACGGAAATCTACGGCGACGGCCGGGTGCAAGGGCTGCGATTCGAAGACGGCACCAGCGTCGAATGCGATCTTGTCGTGATGGCCGTCGGCATCCGGCCGAATGTCGCGCTGGCGCGCGAAGCGGGGTTGGCGGTGGGCCGGGGCATCCAGGTCAATGACGTCATGCAGACGACGGACCCGAACGTGTATGCGGTCGGCGAATGCGCCGAACACCGCGGCATCGCTTATGGATTGGTAGCGCCGCTTTATGAGCAGGGCGTCGTGCTTGCGGATCATCTGACAGGCCAACCGACGGAAGGGTACCATGGCAGTGTGTTGTCGACGCAGTTGAAGGTGGCAGGCTGCGACCTGTTCAGCGGCGGGGAAATTCATGCAGACGAAAATACGAAAGCGATCGTCGTTCAGGACGAATTTGCCGGAGCCTATAAAAAAGTGCTGGTCCGTGACGGAAAGGTCGTTGGCGTCGTTCTCTACGGGGATGTTTCGGATGGCAACAGGCTGTTCAATATGCTGAAGAAAGGAAGCGACATTCAGGAATATACGAGCGCATCGGTGCTGCATAAAGCCGGGGATGACGGCGGGATGGACGTGGCGGCGATCAGCGCGGACGAGACGATTTGCGGATGCAACGGCGTGACGAAAGGAAGAATCGTCGGCGCGATCCTCGAGCATGGATTAACGACCTTCGATGAAGTCAAATCCTTGACGAAAGCGGGCGGCTCGTGCGGCAAATGCCGAGGCATGGTCGAAGCGATCCTTGCGCATACGCTCGGCGATAAATTCGATGCCTCGGCGCAAAAAGCGGCCGGCATGTGCGGCTGCACCACGCTTTTCCGTGATGAAGTCGTCGCCGCAATCCGGGAGAAAGGGCTGCAGTCGCCAAGGGAAGTGCGCATCGTGCTTGGGTTTGCGCATGAGGAAGGCTGCTCGAAATGCCGTCCGGCTTTGAACTACTACTTGCGGATGCTGCGTCCCGAGACGTATGCCGACGACAAGGCTTCCCGGTACGTCAACGAACGGATGGAAGGCAACATCCAGAAGGACGGCACCTTCTCCGTCATTCCGCGGATGTATGGCGGAACGACGACGCCGGAGGATCTGATCCGCATCGGCGAAGTGGCGAAAAAATACGAGGTGCCGCTGGTCAAAATCACGGGCGCCAGCCGCATCGGCCTGTACGGTGTGAAAAAAGAGGATGTTCCTAAAATATGGGAAGAGCTGGAGATGCGTTCGGGGTATGCCTACTCGAAATCGCTGCGCAACGTGAAGTCGTGCGTCGGCTCGAGATTTTGCCGCTTCGGCACGCAGGATTCGTTAGGGCTTGGCATTCGGCTCGAGCAGGAAATAGAGATGGTCGATACGCCGCACAAAATGAAAATGGGCGTCACCGGCTGTCCGCGAAACTGCGCCGAGGTGCTGACGAAGGATTTTGGCGTGGTGTGCGTGGAGAACGGGTATCAGCTATATTTTGGCGGCAACGGCGGCACCGAAGTCCGGGAATGCGACAGCTTGACGACCGTAACGACGGAGGAAGAAGTGATTCGACTGGCCAAAGCCTATGTGCAGCTGTACCGGGAAACGGGCATTTACGGCGAACGCACGGCCCCTTGGGTGAACCGGATGGGCGCGGATTGGGTGCGCCACATGCTGGCGGATGAAGCGGAAATCGAGATTTTGGTTGACCGGTTCGAGGCGGCAAAAAGAACCTACCGCGAAGCCTGGAAGGCCGCGCTCGATAACGAGGAACGCCGCAGCATGTATACGGTGGAAAAACCATAACGGGGAGGGAACCGCATGAGCGCTACAAAGGAACTGGTGAAAGTGATGAAGCTGGAGGACCTGAAGCCGCTGATCGGCAAGGAGGTCCAGGTGCGGGACGAAACGATCGCATTATTCCGGTTGTCAAACGGCGAGGTGCGCGCCGTCAGCAATCGGTGTCCGCATAAAAACGGGCCGCTTGCCGAAGGGATCGTGTCGGGTGAGTACGTATTTTGCCCGCTGCATGATTGGAAAATCTCGCTGACGACGGGCGAGGTGCAAAAGCCGGACGACGGCTGCATCGCGACCTACGAGACCGCCGTGATCGACGGTTATGTCTATGTTGGGGGGCTGAAGCACCATGAAAAACACGATCTTAACCGTTGAAAACGCAGGCGTCGGCAAGGTTAACTTATTGAACCGGAGTTTTGGGAAATATCTCGTCTCCTCCATGCTGGCGGGCCTGTTCGTTGGCTTTGGCATCATCCTGATCTTTACGATCGGCGGATTATTGTCCCCGGCCCATGCTCCCGCCACCAAAATTGTAATGGGGGTCAGCTTCGGCATCGCCTTGAGTCTTGTTTTGATGGCCGGATCGGATCTGTTTACCGGGAACAACTTCGTCATGGTCGTCAGCACGCTAAACAAAAAGACGACCTGGCTGGATACGGTCAAAATATGGCTTTACAGCTATGTCGGCAATTTTGCCGGATCCATGCTGGTAGCGGCGATTTTCGTCTTTACCGGTCTTGCGAAGGGCGGCACGGCCGATTTCATCAACAGCGCGGCAAGCGCGAAAATGAATGCGCCGTTTATGGAGCTGTTCATGCGCGGCATTTTGTGTAATACGCTCGTTTGTCTCGCGGTTTGGTGCTCCATGAAGCTGAAAGAAGAAATCGCGAAGCTGGTCATGATTTTCTGGTGCCTGTTCGCCTTTATCACTTCCGGGTTCGAGCACAGCGTGGCGAACATGACGCTGCTGTCGATTTCGCTGTTCATCCCGCATCCGGAGACGGTTTCGTGGGCGGGAATGGCCGCGAATCTGATCCCGGTTACGCTCGGCAACATGGTTGGCGGCATTTTGTTCGTCGGCATCGCTTATTGGTATATTGCGAAGGATTAGGGGGCAGAGGAAACAGGATTGCTCCGTAGATAAAAAAACGCAGGCAAGCCGCCTGTCAGCCGACCGGCATATCGACAGTGAATCATTTGGGAGACATTTGATGACATTGATTTCGGGTTCATCTCTCCAGTAAACGGGGCAATCAGCTGGCCAAAAATAAACACCTCCTCATCCCGGACGGGTTACTTGCCAACCACGATCCGGCGATGAAGAGGTGTTTTTTCATTCAGTAGACGGTATATATTTTTTGTATCAGCAGCTTCTTATTTCATGTCCTGCCAGCTTTTGAAATCGTGAATGGCGAAGCCGCCGTAACTTGCGTAGTGCGCCAATTGATTATGGGCAGACTGGAGTTCTTTTTCCATCACCTCGTTGCTCATGGAAAAGAATGAGACCCGTGGACCCTCGGCGCTTTTGACCGTTTCTACAGCAACCACAATTTTCTTCTTGAGCGTGGAGGCTTCCCTCAGCATGGCCTGTGCATTTTCCACAATCCCATTGCTGCCTGACGCATGATTCCGATAATTCATGATGACGAGGCAGTCGAACTTTTCCAGCAGCCATGCGCTCATGCTGTAATTCTTCCCGGGGACATGAATCGTATTCAGCCAATACGGAACGTCCATCGCAATGTTCAAGCCGCTGCCTTTGGTTTCTTTTTCGATCAGCCTCAAATTGTCCATCCAGCTTTCGAGAATCGACTTATTGTCCTTGGTCCATTCGCTAAGCGCATAAGGCTCGATATCGAAATGCAGTCCCATAAAGCGGGCTTCCGGATGGGCGGAGGCATTATAGGTTTTAACCCAGGCGATGAATTTTTGTATATCCTCCTGCTTAGACTTATAGACCCATTCGGGGCGCCCCTCAAGGGCTTCCACTTGAATTCCTTCGCTTGTGGCTTTTCGAATAAAATCCTCATATATCGCTGGACCGAGATCCCGATCCACCTGAAGATAAATCGATGTTACACCCTTCGTTTTTGCGAAGTTTATGATTTTATCCTGATCCTGTTTGATGATGCGACTGTCCCATATCCATGTTCCTTTCGGAACATGGGCCACGGAGGTCATAATGCTCACCAGATGGCGCGCGGGCTGCCAATCCACATTGGCGTGCAGGGCTTCACTAATAAAGCGCAGCGGAACCATCGTGCGGCCGTTTTTGAGCACCGCGGACCCTTCAAAGTCGACTCTTTTTCCATTCACCAGTGCATGATGATCGCCAATCACCAACATAACGGTGTCGCGGTTAAGCGTGATCGTAATTTGCTTTAATGTTCCGTCCCATTTCGTAGCGGCACCGAGCTTGTCGGATACAAAAGCAAGCGGAACCATCGTAAGATTGGATCGCTGATCGACATAGGGGGGCTCATCCGGGAATTGTACATCACGCCCATTCACGGATACTCGAACTTCAGCAGCGTAAATAGCGGGGGTGAACGCAGCGAAACTTAGCATGATCGCTAAGGTGCATACTAGCCATTTTTTCATGGGTGATTTCCTTATCTTTTTGAATTTGTTCTTCTGTGCATCATTGCCGCACATTGAAATTATACGGTATGTAATAAATGGCAACAAGGTCAGTAGGTAGGAGGTGGAGAATTTGAATGTGGAATAGAGAGGGGAACCGGGACTATTTGATGCGGGTTTTTTAAGACGGACAACTGATTCTCCTTTCAAAGTATCTTAAAATTCCCTCATCCCCTTAGGAATGAAAAGGTAGAAAATTTTTACTGTTGAATCAATTTATGTATAAGAAAAATGAAGAGAAACAGGTCATGATAGTGTCTGACCATAATTGACCTGTTTAATGAACTCTTTAGAGTTATACAGGTACTACAAAAAGTTTTGTTATAATAGTGAGTCAGTTATTAGTTTTTCAAACATTTCATCAAAGGTTTTAAATTTTAGCATTTCTCTACCAGATGGATTATCTAATTCTAAGTACTCCTTTACATTGATTTTATATACATACCAACTAATATTACTCTCACCTAAAAACAAATAGTCTTTTTGGGATTCATTTTCATACCAGATTTGATTTAGAGAAATAAGTCCAGTAATTTGTTGATTTGGACTTTTTTCTAAATATTCCTCATCAATTCCATATAAAATGAAACAATTAAATTCCAATCCGTTAACAGTTTTCAATGCAGTAATATATTCCTCGGGTAATTCAATATTTAATTTTTCTTTTACAGCTTTACCAAAATTCGATAACTCTGCTTCTAATGCTCCCGAATTGATAAGTTCTCCATACATTAATTTTTCATTTCTCAACTCTTCCAATTTTGAATACCACATCTAATTCACCGCCTAATGTGTTTTAGGATAGATATTACCATCTGGAACAGGCCAATCTACTGTTTTTGATTCTCCAGTTTTTAATGATTTGGCAAAGCTATTTTGAAAGTTAGTAATTACCTTATGGTATGGTTCATTTTTGATCAGTATTAGATTATAAAAAGCATTTGTTCCACCATCATCTATGGGAATTTTATGATGAACTTGCCATCCATCGGGAACCTTTCCGTTTACTATTTTGAGTATATCTGTATCAGTAAACCCAGCTTTCTTTAAGTAATCGGTATTCTTGGCCAAATTTTGTAGAAATTCTTTTCTTACTTTTGAATCGAATTCTTTTCTTAAACCCTCTAATTCTTCAGAGCTTCTTTTCACATAATCTATTTGTTTTGTCTTAACATCTGATAATGTAACTTTTTCACCTCTAAGGGTTCCCGTAAAATCATCAGTCCCCTTACTACCCCTACCCGTATACTCCCCTGATTCTAACGCATCGATCTGTTTTTGTCTTTCAGGCGAAATATGCGGGCCTGGGCCTTTGGAATGTGGGGCATCAGGACCAAGGCATGGAAGCGATAGTAGCCTCCTTCGGCAGTGCCGAGAAGGGGAGAACGTTTCGTTATACTAATATTCATCTTTGGCGCTATACTTTGCAAGTAGCTGCTTAAGGATGCGATATTGGTCGGAAAACGGAGGGCGTTCGTTTTGAATTTTCCATCTCCCGTCTTCGCTAGAGCGGAGTCGGCTTTTGCTGTATCCCCAAATAGTTCAGGTACTGGTGTTCCACTTTTTCCGGTGTTCTTTTCTTCAGTCTCTTTGAGTTGTTTAGAAGCAGAAGCTTCTTTTTTGCCTAGCTGAATTTTTTTAAGTCCACATTTTTTGCATGCAAAAAGACTCATTCCACCTCTTTGTTCAAGTTGGAATAAGCCCTTGAAATTTTATTAAGTTGTTGATTTACACGAAAGTATTGACAGACCCGGTGGGAGCCATTTTCCCCCCCGTATTCATACCAAAGATCGAAAAAGACTACAACACAGGCAGTTAGCTGGTATTGTGGCTTCGTTGGTTGTATTGTACGACCATGTTGTTGAGACAGTAAAGAGCTTACATAAAATTCTTGACAGACCCTATCGCCTCTCTAGTTCATACACCTCAATGCATTTTTTATTTATCCAGTCTACTGCTAATTCTGCTTCTTCTCTTAACATAACGCCTCGCTTGCACTTATACTGAAAATTTTCTTTTGCCCAGACCAGTATGATCTTTGCATATTCTGAAGTTTCAATTTTACATGTACTGTCCTCTTCATCTTCTTCAGCAAAGATATCTTCAATGGTTGTAAAAAATTTGTCTGATTTTATTAAGTTTACATTCCCCCCACCTTCGTATAAAGTTATCTTTCCTGCTAGTAATTCAAGTAATTTTTCGATTTCATTCTTTACGGTAGCAAGATCGCCGAAAATATCCGAACCTAGCGAATTACTAATCAGATAACCATTCTTTAATGATGAATCTATACCAAAATCCAAAATAACCTCATTAAAATCTTCATTATATTCAGTTGTATACAAATATTTAATCATATTGTTATCTCCATTCTTCTTAGTACAACGGATATGCTGACGTAATTTTCCCATTTTTTATAACAGATTCAATCGAAAGACTGTGCAAAAATATGTAATTCTTTAAATCAATTTATAGATTTATCTTTTGTGACTCCCCGGGACGGAGGCGGATTCCCTGAATTTCACCGGCGACATGCCATAGTTTGCGCGGAAGACGCGGTGGAAATAGGAATAGCTGGCGAACCCGGAGGTTTCCGCGATTTCCTCCAGCGTCATCGTGCTGTATTTGATTCGCTCAACGGCGGCGTTGAGACGGATTTCCAAGGCATATTGAATCATCGTCTTGCCGTAATACTCCTTGAATAGCTTGACCGCACGCGACAGGCTTAAACCGACGTGCTTTGCCGCATCCTCCAGTTTAAAGGTAACCGTGGCATGCTCCTCTACAAACCGCTTCAGCCGGAGGGCCGTAGAGGCAAGGCGGTCGGCAGGCTTGGTCTCGGTTATGGCCCGGTCCAGGCTGAGGCAGAGCCCGCGCAGCAGGTAGCTTGTCAGTTCATCGTTTTCCCCATCCATTCCGCGCCGCTTCTCCAGGAGCAGATGCCTCCATAATCCAAGCAGATGATCGTCCAGTCCGATCCGACTGACAACCGGGCGCTGCATCCGGCCCCACCACTCGTCGATCCAAGCCCCGTCGCAAAATATAAAGTAATCTCCGCTGGATATGCGGCCTTCCCCGCCGCCATCCTTGACACGCAGCTCGTATTTGTCACCGGGCCTCAGCAGCAGCAGATCTCCACCCTGTACATGGTGCACGGTCCCGTTGGAGTACACCTCACAAGAGCCTTCCGTCTGCAGACGGAACAAGTAGGTCGTCAAGCCGCCCCGATGGCTGTTGCTGAATTGCTGGAAATGGTACGAATAATCGCAGATCAACAGTCTTGCATCCATAATGGCCAAAACCTCCAATAAAAAAATATAAGCAGATAGTTCATGTTGCAGCCATATTGTTTATGTTCATTCTAGCCTACTTCCTTGTATGATAGTAGCAGATTGAGCAGTAACTCTAATTTTGAATCGAGGTGCGCCTAACATGAGAAGAATGAATATCGGTTTGCAACTGTATACGCTGCGCGACGAGACGGCACAGGATTTCCGCGGTACACTCCGTAAAGTGGCGGAGTTGGGTTATGAGGGTGTGGAATTTGCAGGCTACGGTGACATTCCCGCCGAAGAAATGAAAACGCTTCTTCAAGAGCTGGGACTGAAAGCGATCGGCAGTCACGTTGGCCTGCATCTGCTGCGTGAGGATCTGCAGAAGGAGATCGATTACCTGAAAACGATTGGCGCGAAATACATGATGTGTCCATACGTCGCTCCGGAGGACCGCGGGAATGCCGAGGATTGGAAGAACCTGTTCGCGTTCCTGGAAGAGGCAGGTGCGGAAGCGCACAAGCAAGGTCTCATCTTCGGTTACCATAACCATGCATTTGAATTCGAAGATAAAGTGGACGGAGAGTTCGTATTCGACGCGATGTATGCGGCAACTTCTCCTGAAGCCGTACAAGTGGAAATGGACGTATGCTGGGTGCAATTCGCCGGACAGGACCCGCTTGCCTACATTCCGAAATACGCCGGCCGTCTGCCGCTTCTCCATCTGAAGGACTTCAGCCGGGATGAAGAGGGCAACATGAAGACGCTGGAGCTCAGCCAAGGCAGCGTGAATTTGCCGGGGGTCATTCAGGCTGCATCCAACGCAGGCACGGAATGGCTGATCGTGGAGCAGGACGTATGCCAGAATCCGCCGCTCCAAAGCGTGGAGAACAGCATGAACTGGCTGAAGCAGAACTATTTGAACCAATTTTAATTCGTAACCGAGAATGAGGAAAAAGGAGAATTATTCATGAGCAAAATTAGAGTAGCTGTATTCGGCTGCGGCGCGATTGCCCAGCGCAGACATATTCCTGAGTATGCCAACAATGAGAACGTGGAGCTGGTAGCTTTCGCTGATCCGGTTAAGGAGCGTGCCGAAGCAATGGCAACTCAATATGGCGGTACGGCGTACACGGATTACCAGGAGCTGCTGAAGAATGAGAAGCTGGATGCCGTGAGCGTATGTACACCAAACTATCTGCATGCCCCAATGACGATTGCGGCAGCTAATGCCGGTCTGCATGTACTTGTCGAGAAGCCGATGGCTTCCAATGCCGAAGAAGGGGAGCAGATGATTGAGGCTGCCCGCAAGAACGGTGTTTATCTGATGGTCGGACACAACCAGCGCCTGATGCCACCGCATGTGAAGGCAAAGGAAATTCTGGACTCCGGCAAGCTTGGCAAAGTGCTGACCTTCCGTACATCCTTTGGCCACGGCGGACCGGAGGGGTGGAGCGTGGACGGACGCGACAGCTGGTTCTTCCGCAAGGAAGAAGCAGTGATGGGCGCGATGGGCGACCTTGGCGTGCACAAATCCGACTTCATCCGTTATTTGCTGAACGATGAAATCGTGGAAGTTGCCGGCTTCATCGGTACGGTTCATAAAGAAGGCACCGACGTGGATGACAACGCGACTTGCATCGTGCGCATGAAGAGCGGGGCAGTAGGCACGTTGATGGCGAGCTGGACGCATTACCGGTCGGGCGACAATGGAACGGTGCTCTGGTGCGAGAAGGGTGCGATGAAGATCGGTACGGTCGACGGGGACGAAGTCATTGTCGAACTGACGGACGGGACGGTTGAGACGTATAAGGTCGGCGCGATGGCAACGAACGAGAAGCAGGTGCCGAGCGGCGTGATCGACGAGTTCGTAGAATGCATTATGACCAAAACGCCTCCGCGGATTTCCGGCGAAGAAGGTCTTCGTTCGCTCAAGGTAATTCTGGGCGCATTCGAATCCCAGGCCAGCGGTAAAATCGTGAAGTTGTCATAATGAAATCGAAAAAGGACTGTCCTATAGGATCTTAGATCCGAAAGACAGTCCTTTTTTTTGTGCTCCTGGAAAATGCTCGCCATTGCCTCCGGGGCTGGTGATGCGAAATATGACGTTTAACGCGCATTCTGACGACGATTAGTAGGACTAAAAAGCTTATAGGTAAAAAGGCCGACTGAGAGGCCTATCCCCAAATCGACAAAAAAGAGCGGCAATACTTCCAAAGAAAAAAACCGCAGGCCTTTTGAGTACGGGAACTCGTACAGGGGAGGGGCCAGAAAATCGGTAAAGCTAAAGGGAAATGGATCTTTAGGAAAAAGAGATTATTTTTCCTTTTCTTGATTGACATCGTGAAAGCGCATTCATATACTGAGGCTTAAATTTGTTAGTTATTTTAACTAATTAAGGTGGTGAAGCAAATCGTGATCGGTCGGGGGAAAACCGGGAATACGAAATTTATGAAGCAGATGAATCGGGAAGGCATATTGCACCAGCTGCGACAGGAGCCCCGCTTGTCACGGGCCGAACTGGCAGCAAAAACCAAACTGAGCCGCCCCTGCGTCTCGGCGCTGGTCGAAGAGATGATTGGGGAAGGGTTGATCCTGGAGGTTGGAACAGGAGAATCCAAAGGGGGACGCAAGCCCATCCTGCTTGAATACAATGTGCAGGCCTATGCGGTTGTAGGCGCCGTTTTTGAGGGAAGCGAGCTCGAAATGGCGGTGGCCGATATGAAAGGCGAACTGATCGCACAAGTACATACCCGCTTGAACCGGCCGGTGGACGGGGAATCGGCGCTGCATGCGCTCGAAGCGACTCTTGCGCGTCTGCTTGAGACTAGCGGCATTGCCCGCGACCGGGTGATCGGCATCGGCGTCGGCTTGCCGGGCATTACGCAGCGGCTGAGCGGTACCGTGAGCTATGCCCCAAGTACGGGCTGGATGGATCTCCCCGTAGGCAAGGAAATCGAAGAACGCCTTCACTTGCCGGTCGTGCTGGATAACGACGTGAATATGATGACGCAAGGCGAATTTTTTGGCGGAGCCGGATCGGGCGTGTCCAGCCTGGTGTACATGTATGTCGGAACGGGAATCGGGGCCGGCATTATCATCGACAAGCAGCTGTACCGGGGAAGCAGGGAAGCTTCCGGGGAAATCGGTTATATGCGGATCGGAGATTCGCCGGGTCGGCGGAAGGATGAATTCGGCGTGTTTGAGAAAAATTTCTCGGTTGCCGGCATCCACTGGAAAGCGAAAGCGCTTGGTCTTCATGTGGACCCGGAGGCAAGCATACTTAAGCAGTTGATCAGGCTGGGCGAGGAAGGCCATTCGCAAGCGGAGGTGCTGCTCGATGAAGTGTATCACGGCTGGGCATCGGGGATCGCCAATACGGTCAGCGTACTCGATCCCGAAATGCTTGTCTTGAGCGGCGAAATGGTGCATCTGAACGAAACGGGACTGGATCGGATTCGCGAGTTGTTATTCGATTGGGTGCCTGTGGTGCCGGAAATCCGTCTGGCCGAGCTGCGCGAACGCGCGGGTTTGCTGGGTGCGGTGCACAGTGTTTTGGAAGCGCATTCTTCAGCGGCGATGGGGGCTGGAATCTAAAATTCCCAGTTTTAAAATTTGGCCCAGCGCATAATTAGTACTTAACAAGAAGCGGAGTAGCGGAGGGGACGGAATCGATCCGAAGAAGCGACAGCGATCGGAAGAACGATCCGGAGCCGTAGCGGTCAACACGCATCATATCAAGATCTAACATCAGCATTAAACCTAAAAATTAGGGGGAATCAAAATCATGAAAAAGAAATTTTTGAGGCTTGGCATGTTTTCTATGGCGCTGGCGATGACGGTCGGTCTGACGGCTTGCGGCGGGGGAGAAAAGGAGCAACCGGCAGCCTCCGGCGGAGACAGCGGGAAAAAAGGATCGCAAAAGCTGGTCATCTACACAGCCCGCGACAAAAATGTCGTCGAGCAGATCTTGCCGAAGTTCGAGGAGCTTAATCCGGACATCGATGTCGAAGTGATGACGATGGGCGCCCAGCAGATCATGGAGCGGGTGCGCGGCGAGAAAGCCAATCCGCAGGCCGACTTCTGGTGGGGCGGCACGCAGTCCTCTTTTATTACGGCGGCGAATGAAGGGTTGCTGGAATCGTATAAACCGAGCTATGCGGACAGCATTCCGGCTGAATACAAAGACGCTCAGGATCGCTGGTACGGTGAGATGCTGCTGCCCGAGGTGATCATGTACAACTCCGAGGCGGTGAAAAAAGAGGATGCGCCGAAGGATTGGGACGATCTGCTCGACCCGAAATGGAAGGACAAAATTTTGATCCGGGGCGTCATGGCTTCCGGGACGATGAGAACGATCTATGACGCCATGATTTACCGCCAAGACCCTGCAAATCCGGAGAAAGGTTATGAATGGCTCAAAAAACTCGATGCGAACACCAAGGAATACACCCAGGATCCGACCCAGCTTTACTTGAAGCTCGCCCGGCAGGAAGGAACGCTGTCGCTTTGGAATCTGCAGGACATCCTGCTCCAGAAGGAGCTGCAGAAGCAGCCGTTTGACTACATTTACCCGGCAAGCGGAGCCCCGATTCTGGTGGATGGGGTCGGCATCGTGAAAGGCGCCAAAAACATGGACGCCGCCAAGAAGTTCTTTGATTTTATTTTTGACAAAGATCAGCTGAAGGAGAAGGCGGATAAATTGTTCCAGATTCCAACCCGGACCGATATCGACAAAAACGAGTTCCCGGACTGGTACAAAAAACTGGATACCAAGCAGCTTGATCTGGACTGGATAGTTCTGGCGGATAAAGAGAAGGAATGGATGCAATATTGGGATGAAAATATCAAAGGCAAAGGCGGAAAGTAAAATCCGTACCATCATTGGTTCAATGATCTAGCGTCGAACGAAAAACCGAAAAAAATGGCAAAGCTGGCGGGGGCAACCCCGCCCGGCCATTCGGCTTGCTTGAATAAACAATCATGCCTGCATCTTACAGAGAATGACTTGAAGGAGGACTCATTATGATCGGAGTCACGCTGGATCGCGTCAGCAAAAAATTTGGCGCAGCCAGAGGTGTGGAAAATGTCGACGTACATATCAAGCCTGGAGAGTTTTTTACTTTTCTTGGTCCGAGCGGCTGCGGCAAAACGACAACTTTGCGCATGATCGCCGGATTTTATTACCCGAGCGATGGACGGATCCTGTTTGGCGAACAAAACGTCACCAACATGCCGCCCAACAAACGCAATACGGGTATGGTGTTCCAAAACTATGCCTTGTTCCCGCACATGACCGTGTTTGAGAATATTGCTTTCGGTCTCCAAGTCCGTAAACAGGGAAAGGCGGAAATTCATGACAAAGTGACGCGCGCCCAAAAGCTTGTGCACCTGGATGGCTACGGCCAGCGCCGCATCGACCAGTTGTCGGGCGGGCAGCAGCAGCGGGTAGCGCTGGCGCGAGCTTTGGTGATCGAACCGAATATTCTCCTGCTCGATGAGCCCTTGTCCAATCTCGATGCCAAGCTGCGCGAAGAAACAAGGCAGGAAATCAAAAGGCTCCAGCTTGAGCTCGGCATCACGACAATCTACGTTACGCATGATCAATCGGAAGCGATGTCGATGTCGGACCGCATTATGGTCATGAAGGATGGCGTCGTGCAGCAGATCGGTGCCCCGCATGAAATTTACAACCGGCCGGTCAACCGTTTTGTCGCCTCGTTTATCGGCGAGTCCAATCTGTGGGAAGGAACGGTGGAACGCCTGGAAGGCGGCATGGTGGACGTTCGTTTAACGCCGGATGTGCTGCTGACGGGCCTGGCCGAAAACGCTTCGCCGGAATGCAAGCTGGCGGTCGGGCAAAAGGTAACGCTGTCGGTACGGCCCGAAGCGATCCGGGAAGCCGGCCCGACGGGATACGGCGAGCCGAATACCATGGCGGCCAAAGTGCTGCTGTCGGAGTTCACCGGCATCAGCGTGAATTATATTGCGCAAGCCGGACCGCTGTCCGTGAAGGCGATGTTCGTCGGGCAGGGGCACCGGATGCGGAATCGGGATGAGGACGTTTGGTTTACCGTCGCCCGGGACAGCATTTATTTTTTGGAATAAGGGGGTGAGCCGAAGCGATGAACAAACCAGAGCCTCAATTGACACCGCGGGTTATTCGTCCGAACAGCCGCTGGAATTCGGTGACGGCATCGCCGCATTTTGTATATGTGCTGATTGCGCCGTTATTTCTCATTCTTTTGGGGTATGTCATCTATCCGTTTTTCCAGACATTCCTGCAAAGCATCAAGGCGGACGGCAGCTATTCGATCCAAAACTACTCCCGTTTTTTTAGCCTCGAACATACGGCCAATTTGGAGGCGCTTTGGACGAGCGTGTATATCTCGGTGCTAAGCGTGGTCACCTGCGGCATCGTGGGGGTAGGGATGGCATTCCTGCTGGAAAGGTACGAGTTCCCGGGGCGCAAGCTGCTGTCGGTGCTTGTCCTTGTGCCGATGGCTTTGCCGCCGCTGATCGGGGTGCTTTCTTTTGAATTTTTGTACGGCTCGAGCGGCATCATTCCGCGCGGATTGCAGCATTTGCTTCATTTGGAAAAGCCGCCTTTTACCTTGAAGGGCATCTGGGGCGTGCTTGTGGTCCATACTTTTACGATGTACACCTATTTTTATATGACGGCATCTTCGGCGATCCGGGGACTTGATCCGTCGCTTGAGGAAGCCGCGGCCAACCTGGGAGCGAACCGGTTCACGGTCTGGCGCCGGGTGATTCTGCCGATGCTGACGCCGGCCATCGTTGCGGCATCGCTGCTCGTCTTTATGATTTCGATGGCGTCGTATACCGCGCCGCTCATTTTCGGGATCGAACGGACGATGACGATGCAGATTTACCTGTCGCGCACCAACGGCGATCTGGACATGGCTGCGACGCAATCAACGCTGCTGTCGGTCGTGTCCATCCTGTTCCTCATTTTGATGAGATGGTATCAGGGCGCCCGGAATTACCAAAACATGAGCAAGGGCGTCAGCGTGCATCGCACCGAAGTGAAAAGCAAAGCAGGCAGAAACACCGCGATGGTGTTGTCCTTTCTTGGGGTGCTGGTGCTTATGCTGCCGATTCTCGTCATCGTCCTGCTGGCTTTTTCTGAAGACGGGAAGTGGACGACCCAGGTTCTGCCGCCGTCTTATACGCTGGATCATTTTAAAGATTTGTTCACCGACAGCAAAACATGGCGTCCCATCGCCAACAGCTTCAAGATCAGCATCGCGGCGACGATCGGCAATCTGCTGTTTGGGGTTGCGGCGGCATATGCCGTCGTACGCATGAAATTTAAAGGGAAGACGCTGCTCGACATTTTGATCATGCTGCCTTGGGCGCTTCCGGGCACGGTCGTTGCCGTCAACCTGATTACGGCATTCAGCGAGCCGAATGCGTTCTCCTTCGGCCAGGTGCTGATCGGCAGCTTCTGGATTTTGCCGCTCGCCTATTTTGTACGGCATCTGCCGCTGATCTTCCGCTCGACTTCGTCGACGCTGATGCAGACCGACCGCTCCGTGGAGGAAGCGGCCCGCAATCTGGGGGCATCCTGGTGGTATACGTTCCGCCGCGTCGTATTTCCGATGGCGCTGAGCGGCATCCTTGCCGGCACGCTGCTGGCCCTGGTGGAAGGCATCGGCGAGTTTGTCGCTTCGATTCTGCTGTATACGAACAAGACGACACCGATCTCCGTCGAAATCTTTCAGCGGATGTACGCGTTCGAATTCGGCACCGCCTGCGCTTACGGCGTGCTGCAAATCGTGATGATCATTTTCGTTCTTTATGTTTCCCGCAAGCTGACCGGCGGCAATGCCGGATCTGCCATTTGACGATAGATTTTTCCTGGAATAAAGCGACGATAGACGAATCCTTTCATTGCGCGCGGATGCCCTGCAATCCATCCGGACGTCCCGCGATAATGATACAGGCCGGCGCCGGCTTTGACCGGTGTCAGCCACAACTACGCTTGAAGGAGAGATGCGATTTGAGTCAATTGAGCACAAAACGCAGGACGAAAAAGTGGGTGGCGGCTTCGCTCAGTCTGGTGCTGGCCGGAACGATGGCTTTTCAAGCCGGTCCCCAAAAAGCGGCTGCAGACAGAGGGGTGGTTGATTTATGGAAAGCGATAAAGCCTCTGACCACCATTGCAAGCGCGATGAATACGGGGGCTCACCCGGATGACGAGCACAGCGCGACACTGGCGTATCTTTCTTTGGGACTCGGCGTGGATACATACAGTGTCATAGCCAACCGGGGAGAAGGCGGACAAAACGAAATCGGCAGCGAGCTGGGCAACGCCCTCGGTATCATCCGCACCAGGGAGCTGCAGGAAGCGTCCAAAATCACCAACGTGACCTTGGCGAACTTGAGCCAAAAGTTGAACGATCCGATTTATGATTTCGGCTTTTCCAAAAGTCCTGAAGAAACGCTCGCCAAATGGGGCGAAGACGTCGCCTATGAACGGCTGATCCGTCAAATCCGGGAAAAACGTCCGGATGTGCTGATTCCGGCCTTCCTGAACGAACCTTCGACGCACGGACATCACCGCGCCGTGAATGTGCTGACCGTACGGGCGTTCAAGGATGCGGGAAATCCGCAAGTTTTCCCTGAGCAGATCAAGGAAGGCCTTCAGCCATGGCAGCCGAAGAAGCTGTATGTACCGGCCTCGGATAAAGATTATGACGTCTCCTTGCCGGTAAAAGAATATAGCGAATTGTACGGCGCTTCCTATGCCCAGCTGGGCGAAGAATCCCGGTACATGCACAAGAGCCAAGGGATGGGAAGACAAATCGACGAAGGTCAGGGAACGGCGTATTACAAGCTGCAAGAATCGGCGGACGGCAAAAAAGCCGGCGGTAAGCCGGAAACGTCGCTTTTTGGCGGAATTGCCTTTACGTTCGAGGATTTGGCGCAAGAGCTTGATGTGAAAGGAAAGGACAACAAAGTCGTCAAGCAACTGAAAACACTGCAGCAAGACGCAAACGAAGTCATTGCCGCGTACCCATCATTTGCGAAAGTGGCCCGCGAAGTCCATGAGATGAAGGCGGACGTAAAAACAGCCGTAGAGCTGGTAAAGGTGTCATCCTTGGAGCAAACGGCGAAAACCGATCTGCTGCACCGGTTAGCCGTAAAGGAGAAGCAGCTCGATAAGGCAAGCCAGGAAGCGACATCGACCGTGGTTAAAGTGAAACCCGAGACCGGCGAGCTGATTCCGGGGCAAACCACGAAAGTGACGGTGACCGCTTTTAACGGCGGCGAGGTGGACATCAGCAAAGTCAATCTGAAGCTGAATGTGCCGGAAGGCTGGACCGCGAAGGCGGCTGGAGCGGACAGCTTCGATAAGCTCGCTAGAAATCAGACGGTCAAAACGGAGTTTACCGTCACGGTTCCCAAGCAGGTGGAGGACTTTAATCCTTATGCCCTTCCGCTGATTTCCGCGGATATCCGGTATGAAGCGTTCGGGACGGAAGCGTCGCTGCATGCGGTTCCGGACAATGCGGTGGCGGTGCTGCCTCCGGTAGCATTATCGCTCAGCCCGGAAGCGGCGGTATTGAATACGCTGAAGCCGGAGGATCCCGTATCGGTGAAGGTTACGGCGACCAATTATGCGCCGGGTCCGGAGAAAACCAAGGTTTCACTGCAAATGCCGGAAGGCTGGACCGTGGAGCCTGCGGTTCAGGAATTGAGCTTCGCGGCTAAATACGAGACCAAGACGGCTGAGTTTTCCGTCAAGGCACCGGCCAATGTAAAAGCGGGAAGTTACAACCTGGCGGCTATAGCCAACGACGGCATGTCAGACAGCAGCAGAACGGTGCAGGTGATCCAGTATCCGCATATCGGCAAAACCTATTACGTCAAACCGGCCAACCTGGCCATCCAGGCGTTTGATCTGAAGGTGCCGCAAGGACTGAAGGTCGGATATGTGTCCAGCGGTTTTGACAATATCGATCAGGTATTGCGTCAAGTGGGTGTCAATGTGACCAATCTGGACGCTAAAACGATCCAGTTCGGCGATCTGTCGCAATACGACACGATCGTGCTTGGTATCCGGGCCTATGCCTTCCGTCCGGAGCTGATTCCAAGCAATCAGCGGTTGCTCGATTATGCCAAAAACGGCGGCAACCTGGTTGTCCAATACCATAAGCCGGAGGACAAATGGTCGCCGGATCTGGCCCCGTATCCGATCAAGATCGGCGAGCCGCTCATCCAGTGGCGCGTGACGGATGAAAATTCCAAGGTTACGATGCTGGCGCCGGAGCATCCGATCTTTAACACGCCGAACAAGATTACGGACGCCGACTGGCAGAATTGGATTCAGGACCGTTCCGCGTACAACCCGTCCGAATGGGGCAAGGAGTATACGGAGCTGATCTCGAACGGAGACCCTGGAGAGAAGGAATTTACCGGCACGTTCCTGACGGCGAATTACGGCAAAGGCACTTACACGTACAGCTCGCTTGTTTGGTACCGCGAAATGCCAAGCCTTGTGCCGGGTTCGATCCGGATGTTCGTTAACATGATCAGCCTGAAGCAGGATGGGGCGGCGTCAGCCGGGGTGACTGCTCCTAAGCAGTAACACCCGAACGGGAATTTGGGCAAGTAATTATAGAAGTCGACAGGTTTTATAAGGTGGAGGCGGGCACGGCGTAAAGCCGAAGCAGCTTCACGGCGTGTCCCCTGCCTTCTGGCTGATGGATTACAGGTTCGCTGTAAGACGTGTGAAGGTACATAGGGCAGGATTCCAACGTGATCGGAATTTATTATGAGATGAAATAAGGCTAAATAACAATTTGACAATAGGCGAGGTAGCGGGGGGACGGAATCAATTCTTACGAAGCTAAAAGCTTTTTGAAAAAAAGCTACTTCGGAAGCATATGCTGCGTTCGGCTGAAAGCTTTTCGAAGAAAAGCTAGCATCGGAAGCATAAGCTGTCTCCGAATTTCTACACCTGTGGAAAATAAAATCACTGAAATTTGGAGACAACAGCGATCGGAAGAACGATCCGTAACCGTAGCGGTCAACCGCATAATGTCAGTAGCCTCCAACCGTACAGTTCAACTGAAATCACAAGATCATTACGGAAAGGATCTGAACAACATGAGAAGTCGGGAACAAATTTTAGAGGAGGAAGGGAAGGTTTTTCCGGGCTGCACCTATACGGAAGTCGTGCTCGCGCCTGCTTTTGACGAAGCGAAAACCAGCCTGCTTGCGCCGATGATGGCGATCAACAAAGCGCATCTCATCATGCTGAAGGAGCAGGGACTTGTCACTGAAGAGGAGGCGGGGCAAATTGCGGCAGCCATTCGCGGCCTCGATCTGGAGAAGCTTCGCCAGGCCGAATATACCGGACAATTCGAGGACCTGTTCTTCCAGGTCGAGCATGAGCTGCATGCAGCGGCCGGAGACATCGCGGACAATCTGCATCTGGCTCGCAGCCGCAACGATATGGGCATCGCGATTTACCGGATCGTCCTGCGGGAAAAGCTGCTGGTGACGCTTCGCAGCGCGCTGGCGCTAAAGAGCCAGCTGCTTGCGTTCGCCGAGGAGCATGCCGGTACGATCATGATCGGATATACGCATACGCAGCAGGCGCAGCCGACGACGCTCGCCCATTACATCATGGCGATGGCGGACTCGCTCGACCGCGATATCCGCCGGATGCAGGCGGCTTATGCCAACTGCAACCGGAGCAGCATGGGGGCGGCGGCGCTGACCACTTCCGGTTTTGCCATCAGCCGGGAGCGGATGCAGGAGCTGCTTGGTTTTGACGAACTTATATATAATTCATACGATGCGATCGGCGGTGCCGATTATATTGGCGAAATGATGACGGCCGTGCAATTGGCGGCCATTAATTTGGGCCGGTCGTCGCAGGATTTTCTGCTGTGGTGCACCCAGGAGTTCGGCATGCTGCGCGTCGCAGATCCTTATGTGCAGATCAGCTCCATTATGCCGCAAAAACGGAATCCGGTTTCGTTCGAGCATATGCGTGCGCTTCTGTCCAGCTGCGTCGGCAACACCCAGACGGTGCTGATGATGATGCACAATACGCCATTCGGCGACATCGTCGACACCGAAGATGATATGCAGCCTTATGCCTGGAAGGCGCTCAAGGTGCTGGACCGGATGTACCGCCTGCTCTCATGCGTCATCGGGACGATCGATGTCAACAAAGAAGTTCTCCGGAAGCGGGCCGAAGGCAGCTTCGCCACGGTGACCGAACTGGCGGATACGCTAGTACGCACCGACGGCCTGTCGTTCCGCAACGCCCACCATATCGTGAGCAATGTGGTGAAGCTCTCCGCCGCCGAAGGATTGGCGGCAAACGAAATTACGCTCGATCTCGTCAATGAGATCGCGCTTCAGGTCATTGGCCGAAAGCTGTCGCTGACTGCCGAGGAGCTGCGGTTGGCGCTGGATCCGGTTCACTTTGTGGATATCCGGACACTGCCGGGCGGACCTGCCCCGGCGGAAATTTTACGCACCATCGCCAAACGGAAAACAAGCCAGCAGAGCCAGGAACAATGGCTGGATGCAGCCCGTGCCCAGGTGGAAGGAGCGCTTGCCGAGCTTGACCGCACGCTGGCCGGCTGGGGCGGCGGCTTATGATGACGGCGAGGGTCCCTCTGCTGGCCGTAGACGGCGGGGGGACGAAATGTCTGGCCGTGTTCGCGGATATCGAGGGCCGGATGCTGGCGAGCGGGAAAGCGGGTTCATGCAACTATCAGGGAACGGGCCGGGAAGCGGCAGCGCTAGAGTTGACGCGGGCGATCCGGGAAGCCAAGCGGCGGTTGGCTGCATCTGCCACAGGATGTAAACCGCCTGCGTCCGAAGCGGAATCTGCGTCCCTCGAACAGAAGGAAAAGGTCAACACCGCGGAAGACGAACCGCTTCACGTAACCTGCGCGGTGTTTGGCGTAGCCGGCCTTGATACCGAATATGATCGTCAAGTCATCGAAGGGATGGTAAGGGAAGCGCTCGCGCAAACTCAAGTGACGGCGGACCGCATCGTTGTCGAGAATGACGGCGTGGCCGCCTTGCTTGGAGCAACGGGCGGAGCGCCCGGCATCCTCATTATTGCGGGCACCGGTTCGATCGTGTACGGGATCAATGCCCAAGGCCAAAGCGCGCGGGCAGGCGGCTGGGGCCACCGTGTCGGCGACGAAGGCAGCGGTTATTGGATCGGCAAACAGGCCATCCATGCGGCCTTGCGCGGATTTGACGGACGGGGCGGCCATACGGCCTTAACCGGCAAGCTGCTCTTGCATTTGGGGCTGCGGAATGAAGAGGAATTGTTCAACTGGGTGTATTCCGCCGAATATAGCGTGGACAAAACAGCCGAACTCGCGAGGCTCGTCACCGTAGCGGAACGGGAGGGGGACGAGACCGCGCGCTTGATTCTGGAGACGGCGGCGGACGAGCTGCTTCTGGGAGCAAGGTCGGTTCTGAATAAGCTCGGCATGGCTGCCGCGCCGTTCACGGTGATTTTGCAGGGCGGCGTGCTGCAAAATAACCTGCTTGTCAGAAATCGATTGGCGGACGCCTTTCGGTCCGTTTCCCCTCTGTCGCAAATCGATGAGGCGAAAAAGGAGCCAATTTACGGCGTCATCGCGCAGGGTTTGCGGCTTTTACCGCATGGTAATTAAAAGGATAGAGGTCAAGCCTCGAAGTAACATTTCACCCGGCTGATTTCATCCATGCATATCATTGGTTCATTATATAGCTAGGTGATGAGACTGGGACTTGCGTATGCATGTCCCTATTCTGATTTTATAAGAATATAAAATACGGCGAAAGACGTTTTATTTTTCATAGGATCGGGATGGTTTTTTCGTTCATACGACAGGAATCTATGGCGGCAGCATGAAATAAATATAAGAGGGGGGAGGGGGGCAGCCAGATGAAGATGAAAAAGGCGGAGATAGATGAATTGACCCGTTCCGGGGTCGTTTATTTCAACTCCAAGCTGGAGATGCTGGAAGACCTGTCGTGCAAAATGTATCGAATGGACAAGCTGACCAGCTTGTGGTGCCATTTTCATGATTATTTTCAAATTTGGTACGTATCCAAAGGCGAATTCCTGCATACGATCGGCGGGCAGCAGTACCGGATAACAAAGGGAAACCTATTTGTCGTTCCTCCTTTTACGGTACATCGAGTTGAGTCCCCGCCCGAACAGGAGGTGGAAATATGGGGGTGCGAATTCCTTCCGGCATTCATTAATGAGCGTTTTGACGATCCGGCGGGGGAGCAGTTCTTTTTTGACGTCAGTTATTTAACCTATTTTGCGCATGCCGAAAACGCAACTTCAAATCAATTGATCTTCGATGGGGTTAGGGATAACCGGATCCGCGGTTTGATGCAGGAGATGTTTGGGGAGTACGAAAGGCGTGCGCCGTTTTTTCAAATCGTCCTGAAGGCCCATCTGCTGCTGCTGTTATCAATCATCATTCGCCAGGTGAACGGAGAGCTTGTCCAAGCCGGTTTTGAGAAATCGGAAAAATATCGCGATACGATGACGAAGGTGATTGAATATATTCAGAAAAACGCGCATGAAGATATTAAGCTGGAAGATGTGTGTGCCATGTCGAATTTGTCGAAATCGACGTTTTGCAGTTTGTTCAAAGAATGGACGGGCAAAACCTTCAACCGTTATCTCATTGACCTCCGTATCTCTAATGCGCTTAGGCTGCTGCAGCATCCATCCTTAACGGTCACCGATGTGTGTTTCGCGGCGGGATTTAACGAGGTGTCCTATTTTTGCAGAATTTTTAAAAATTATACCGGCATATCACCCAATCAATTCCGCAAACAGGCGGCATCAAAACGACCTCAAAATTAATACGATAATCCTATTTTCACATACGATATTAAAATTAAATCTTTCGCTTGCATGATAACATGGCAGTAGTTGGTCGAGAACTGGTCACGAATGAAAGGAAGCCGCTTTGAAAAGGCGATGGCGTTTATTATTCGAATGACGCTGCTCGGTCAAAATATTTTATGCAATCCGGGTCTGGCTTTACCGGGTTCAAGTAACCGGAGGGAATTTGCGATGACAAAAACGATTGTAGCGGTAATCGGCTGCGGGACCATTGCCAATAATGCCCACATCCCGGCTTATATGGCCAATAAGGACGTAGAGATCAAGTATTTCTGCGATATTCGCAAGGAGCGTGCCGAAAAAGCGGTAGAGCAGTATGGTTGCGGCACAGCGGTGGAGGATTATCAGGTCATTCTGGACGATCCTGAAGTGATGGCGGTGTCGATTTGTACCCCGAACAATGTTCACGCTTCCATCGCCATCGACTGCATGCGTGCGGACAAGCACGTGTTGTGCGAGAAGCCGGCCGCCAGAACGTACAAGGAAGCGCTGGAAATGCAGAAGGTGCAGCATGAAACCGGCAAAACGCTGAATATCGGTGTGGTGAACCGCTTCAATAAAGGCGTCAACATTATTAAGCAGATGATCGAAAGCGGAGAACTCGGCGAATTGTATCATGTTGTCGTCAGCTTCCGCTCTCATCGCGCGATTCCGGGACTCGGCGGAGACTTTACGACCAAGTCGGTTGCGGGCGGCGGAGCGCTCATCGACTGGGGCGTTCACTTCCTGGATATCGTCATGTACTGCTCGGGCGATCCGCAGCCGAAGACGGTATCGGGACAGGCGTATTCCAAGCTTGGCAAGGATATGCCGAATTACGCTTACCTGAACATGTGGGCAGGTCCTCCAAACTATGAGGGCAGCTATGATGTGGACGATTTCGTAACGGCGATGATCCGGACGGAAGGGCCGTCCATAACGGTAAATGGCGCTTGGGCGCAAAATATCGGCGTCGATGAAATGTATATTGATTTTCTTGGCGATAAAGCGGGCATTCGTCTTCAATACGGTAAGGAGTTTACATTGTATTCGGCGAAGCACGGCGCTTTGCTGGAAAGCACCCCGAAATATCCGCAGAACAACGCTTTCCAGGATGAGGTTGACCGCTTTATCGCCGGCATTCATTCCGGGGAAAAGCTGCCGTCGCACATTGATACGGTGATTATGTCGTCCCAAATTATCGAGGCCATTTATCAATCTTCTGATGAAGGTCGTGAAATATCGCTCCGCGAACAGGGAGTGCTGGGATGAAGAAAATAGGCTTTATCGACTACTATCTGGATGAATGGCACGCGAACAATTACCCTGAATGGATTCGAAATGCTTCAGGCGGCACGATGGAGGTCGCTTTTGCTTATGGCATGAAGGATGCCGAGCAGGGACTTAGCAATACGGAATGGTGCGCGAAACATGGCGTGACATGGTGCGGAACGATTGAAGAAGTGATCACCCAAAGCGATTACTTGATCGTGCTGTCGCCTGACAACCCGGAACAGCACGAAGCGCTTTCCGAGCTGCCGCTGGCTTCGGGAAAGCCGACCTACATTGACAAGACGTTTGCTCCGGACAGAGCGGCGGCGAAACGTTTGTTTGAGCGGGCTGCGAAGCATCAGACCCCGCTGTATTCTTCATCAGCGCTCCGGTATGCCGCGGAATATGCAGAAGTCGAGCGCGCAGGAATCAAGGTGATCTCCAGTTGGGGACCGGGTGCGCTGGAAAACTACTCGATCCACCAGTTCGAGCCGATCATTGCCTTGATGGGCGAGGATGCGAGGCGCGTTATGTTCATCGGTACGGAAGCTGCGCCAGCCTTGTTGATCGAGTTCTCTGACGGCCGGCAGGCAACGATCCAGCAGCCGGGTCAAGGCTCTCCGTTTATGATGTCCATCAACTACGACTCGGGAGCCTGCCGCATCGTGCAGCCGGCGTCGGATTTCTTCCAGAGCTTTATCCGCGATTTGGTGAGATTCTTTGAGACCGGAGAGGCGACTGTGCCGTCCTCCGAGACCATTGCCGTTATAACTATTATTGAATATGCTCTTATTGCCGCCAAGCAGCCATATCAGTGGATCGAGCTGCCGGCGAGCTGATAAAGCGGCCTGCCAAAAATATTTTTTATGCTCAACAAGCCTTGATATCCCCCTAAAACGGGATGTCGGGGCTTTTTTCGTTTTACATGTTCTGTTGAAATCGGACGATAATCCAAAAACTTCATACAAAATTATAAAGAGGATAAAAAAGGAACTGTTATACTTTACTTCATCAGGAAGTTGGGAATAGGAAAAATGAAAGGTTCCCAGCGGATTGAAGAAGATGCTTGAAGGAGGCTGATCGGAAGGGGGAATTACCGCTAATTGAAAACGCTTACAAATAAATGGTGAAAATATTCAGCCGATTTGGTTTTCATGGCGGATTTGAACGCGAGGAGCAAGATGGTAAACATAGGATCAAACGAAGAGAGGAGTATGTATCATGTTCAAAAGGAATAAATGGATGCCGATACTTTCGATTCTGATGATTTTTACATTGTTGTTTACAGCTTGTGGTGGAGGCTCCAAACCGACCGCTGCCGATACGGATACAAAAACTGCCGAAGAGCAGCAGCCTAAAGAAGAAACCGCGGATCAGACTAAAGAAGAAGAAAAGGCATCAGAGCCTGAGAAGCCGACGATTGATATGAAAGGCAAGCCGGTACGGGTCGTATCCTGGGGGTATGCCGGTGGCGAGGCAGGCACGGAAGCCGGTGATAAACGGATTGAGCTTGAGAAAGAGCTGGAGAAAAAGTACAACACCAAGTTTCAATTTTCGCAAATCCCGTGGGACGGCATTCAGGATAAAGTGACGGCGTCCATCATGGCCGGCGAGCCGATTGCAGACGTTTTCCTGCTGGATCGCTACCGGGCGATTCCAACGATGGTTCAGAAGGATTTTCTGATGCCAGTGGATGACGTACTGGACATTGACAGCGGTAAGTGGCCGAAGAATCTTCGCGAGATGGGCGGATTTGGCGGAAAGGTCTATGGATTCGCCACCTCTCTTGGAGGAGGCGGAGGCATTTATTACAATCGTAAAATTTTGAAGAATGAAGGTTTGCCGGACCCACAAGAGCTTGATGAAAAAGGGGAGTGGAATTGGGACACTTTCCTGGACATCGCCAAAAAGGCGACCAAGGATACGAATGGCGACGGTAAAATCGACCAGTATGGTTTGGCGCTCAGCCACAAAAATTTTGTGCCAGCAATTATCGCTTCCAACAACGCAGATGTTACCAAAGAGGAGAACGGTACGCTGACTTTTGACGGCGACAGTCCGAATGCCATGGAAGCGCTTCACTTTGTCAGTGACTTGTACAACGTTCATAAAGTGGTGAAGCCGAATCAGTCCGGCAACTGGGACGATTATATCACGTCATTCAATCAAGGCAATATCGCCATGCGTTACGGTGAAGGCTGGGAAGGCGGAGGTATTAAAGAGAACCTGGGCAAAGACTATGGCTTTACTTACATCCCTAAAGGGCCGAAAGCGACCGATTATGCCAATGTGACCACTCCTTCGTTCTGGTTTGTTCCAAAGGGTGCTAATCCGGATGCAGTCCGCATTTACGCGGAATATATATTCGGTTACATGCCGCCGGAAGGCGAAGTGGATGAATATGTTGAGCAGCAATTCGCGGATGAGAAGAGCCTACAGGTGTATGAAGATCTCGGCAATATCATGAAGCCAAAGAACTACGAGGGTATTCCAAACTTTGGCGACAAGATCAACGATGCTTGGGCCCAAATAACTGCCGGCAAGGAATCGCCTGAGACAGCGATGAAAAAGGTTCGTCCGGTGCTGGAAGGACTGCTGAAGGAATCTTTGAAATAATACGCGATTTGTCACATGCGGCATATGGAATACGAATGAACGGTTCCCTATGCCGCCTGGTTCAAAGACAAAGGGGAGAAACGAATGAACAACCGATTTGGCGCGAACTATCGTTTCATACTCACCCTGCTTGCGACCTTGGGAATCATCGCTCTGGTGTCTCTATGGTGGTCTGGTGCTCCGTCTGCCTCCCGGATCGAAGCGAATAGTCAGGGTGCAATTCCGGCCGGCTTGATGATTGCTGAAGATCCGAACGGCTATGCTCATTACCTCAAAGAACATGCACAGGCAACTCTCCCCGCCGAAGCGATCCGGATGGATGCAGTACGTGATTTGGCCCCTTCGAAGGAAGCCGTGAAGACGATGGCTTTTGAGGGTGCGAAAGGAACGGCTGTACTGTCCGATGAGGAAGGGGAGCTCACCTGGCAGGTGGATGTGAAGCAGGGCGGGCTGTATAACCTGGCGGTTCGATATTATCCCGTTGAAGGAAGAAGCGAAGAGATCGAGCGCTCGCTGCGGATTGATGGCAAGGCCCCCTTTTCCGAAGCGGAGCGGCTGATTTTCCCGAGAATCTGGGGCAATCAAAGCGATACGATCCAGCAGGATTCGCATGGCAACGACTTGCGGCCTTCCCAGGTGGAGAAGCCGGCTTGGCATGAGGTCGTATTGACGGATACGGACGGATATTTCGATGAGCCGTTCCGCTTTTATTTACCGGAAGGAAAGCACACGATTACGCTTCAATCGGTACGTGAGCCGATGTTGATCGACTATTTGCAATTACAGCCTGTTCAGCAGGTTCCGGCCTATGAAGAGTTAAAAGAAACGTACAAGCAGCATGACTTTTCAAGCCCTTCCGGGGTCATGGTCAAAATTCAGGGTGAAGCGGCCAGCTCCAAGTCCAGTCCTACACTGTACCCGCTGGCGGACCGGTCGAGTCCTGCGACGGAGCCGTATGATTTGACGAAAGTTCGTTTGAATACGATCGGCGGCAACAACTGGCGCATTCCCGGACAAATCATCACCTGGAAGGTAAACGTGCCGGAGGACGGGCTGTACAAAATCGGGATCAAATACCGGCAGAATTTGGTGCAATCCCTGGAAGTGACCAGAAAGCTGATGATCGACGGCAAGGTGCCCTTTGCAGAAGCGAACGATATCTCGTTCCGGCCTGGAGGGAGCTGGCAAATGCTGCAGCTGGGCAGCCGCAGCGATGAGCCGTATTTGTTCTATCTGAGCAAAGGCGAGCATGAACTGTCGCTTGAAGTGACGCTCGGCCAAATGACGCCGCTGCTTGCCAGCGTCGAATCGACGATATTGGAATTAAATCAGCTATACCGCAAAATCATCATGATTACGGGAGCATCGCCCGATCCTTACCGGGATTATGAGCTGCAAAAGCAGATCCCTGAACTGCAGCAGGTGTTCGAGAAGCAGGCCGGGCAGCTGAGCCGTGTGATTGCCGGAATGGAGGAGCTATCCGGCGGTAAAAACGAGCGTACGGCCGTTCTGAATACGACCGCTTTTCAGCTGAAAGACCTGGCGGCAGAACCGGAATCGATTACGAAACGGCTCGATGCTTTTAAATCCAATATTGTCGCTCTGGGAACCTGGATCCTGACGGCCAAAGAGCTCCCGCTGGAAATCGATTATCTCCTCGTCGCTTCGGAGGATCAGTCTTTCCCGAAGCCGGACGTTTCTTGGCTGAAGCACGCAATGTACGGTATCAAGTCTTTTGGAACATCCTTCTTTGTTGATTACGGAGATGTCGGCACGGTGGATTCCACATCCGATCAGGATGCAGTAGACGTGTGGGTTACAGGCGGCAGGGACCAGGCGCAGTTAATCAAAACGATGATCGACACTTCGTTTACGCCGCAAACGGGCATACCCGTGCGCTTACAGCTTGTTGATCCGTCGGTGCTGCTGCCGGCTACCCTGGCGGGATCCGGCCCGGATGTAGCGCTGCAACAAGACAATGTCGTGAACCTCGCTATGCGGAATGCACTGCAGGACTTGTCCCAATTCGGCACGTTCCAGAACGTGAAGAAGCGATTCATGGACAGCGCCTTTGTGCCGTTTGAGTACGAGGGAGGCGTGTATTCCATTCCGGAGCAGCAGACGTTCCCGATGTTGTTCTACCGCAAGGACATTTTGGAGGAAATCGGCGTTTCGCCGCCGCAAACCTGGGACGATCTTTACGCGTTGATTCCAGTGCTCAATAAGCGCCAGATGAATATCGGGCTGACGCCGGAGTTGACGATGGACATTTTGCTGTATCAAAACGGCGGCTCCTACTATAAAAACGGCGGAAAAGCATCCGGCCTGGATTCCGAAGAGGCATTGGCCGCCTTCAAGCACTGGACGGATTTGTATACGAATTACAAAGCGCCGCAGACGTTCGATTTCCTCAATCGTTTCCGCATCGGGGAAATGCCGGTCGGCATTGCCGATTATACTACGTACAATTCCCTTATCGTGTTTGCACCGGAAATCCGCGGCCTATGGGGTTTTATGCCGGTTCCGGGCTTTCGCGGCCAGGATGGAACGATTCACCGGGAAGCGGCTTCAACCACGCTTGGTTCCGTGATGTTCAAAACGGCGAAAAATAAAGAAAATGCATGGAAGTTCATCGACTGGTGGACGGATAAGGAAGCCCAGCTGACCTACGGACGTGAGATGGAGGCGCTGATGGGGTCGGCGGCCCGCTACCCGACCGCGAACATGGAAGCGCTTCGCGAGCTGCCGTGGCCGAAGAAGGATTATGATCAACTGCTTCAGCAGATGGAATGGGTGAGGGGTATTCCCGACGTGCCGGGCGGATATTTCACGAAACGCCACTTGAACAACGCGTTTTTTCAAGTGCTGAATAACGGCACGAATCCGCGCGAAACGCTGAAGGATTATGTAAGAACGATCAACCAGGAAATTACGGTGAAGCGCAAGGAATTCAAACTGCCGACTGATTAGAGAGGAGGGTGTGACATGGGCGTTTTGAATAAACAACCGGGGACTGCGGCAGCAGGATTTGGCCCGAAACGCGGCACCCGTCCGAAGAAATGGATACATGAAATCCGGGCACACAGGCAGGATTATCTTATGCTTACGCCATATTTTCTCATCTTCTTCACGTTTACGGTTCTGCCTGTGGTCATGTCCTTGATTTTGAGCTTAACCGATTTTAACATGCTGGAATTTCCGCATTGGGTCGGTTTGAGCAATTACGCCCGTCTGTTCATTACCGATGAAGTGTTTCTGATCGCGGTCAAAAATACGCTGCTGCTTGCAACCATTACCGGTCCGATCAGCTACATCGCCTGTTTTGTGCTGGCATGGCTCATTAACGAAATGTCGCCGAAGATCCGGGCGTTTGTTACGCTCGTATTTTATGCCCCGTCGTTGTCGGGCAACGCGTTTATCGTATGGAAGCTGCTGTTTGCAAACGATTCCTACGGTTATATCAACGCGTTCCTGCTGAAAAACCGGATTATTCTGGAGCCGATTTTATGGCTCTCCAGCCCCCGGTATATCATGATGATTCTAATTATTGTGCAGCTGTGGTTGAGCCTCGGCACCAGCTTCCTGGCTTTTATTGCCGGACTGCAAGGGATGGACAAAACGCTATACGAAGCCGGGGCCATCGACGGTGTTCGCAACCGCTGGCAGGAGCTGTGGTATATTACGCTTCCGTCCATGCGACCCCAGCTTATGTTCGGAGCGGTCATTCAAATTACAGCTTCGTTTGCGATCGCTGAGGTATCAACGCAAATTGCCGGCTTCCCAAGCGTTCAGTATGCGGGACATACGATCGTGACCCATCTGGACGATTATGGCAATATTCGCTATGAGATGGGCTACGCGTCAGCCATCGCCACCGTGCTGTTTGTCCTTATGCTCGGCTCTAACTTATTCGTTCAAAAGCTGCTGCGGAAGGTGGGTGAATAGGATGATGGCAATCCGCATCCCCCGGAAGAGGGTCCGCAACCGTTCATATATCGTGGACCTGATGTTGTTTTTAATTTTGGCAGGCATGGGAGCCTTTATGGCAATGCCGCTGGTGTTTGTCATCAGCAACGCTTTCAAACCGCTGGATGAGATATTCCTGTTTCCGCCCAAATTCTTCGTGCGTTATCCGACACTGGATAACTTTGTGCAGTTGTATCACTTGATGTCATCCTTTTGGGTGCCGTATACAAGGTACATTTTTAACACGGTGTTCATCGCCGTTGTCGGAACGGCCGGACACGTCATTCTGGCATCGATGGCGGCTTATCCGCTGGCCAAGCGGAATTTCAAAGGGCGAAATGCGCTGTTTACCATCGTCGTGCTGTCACTGATGTTCTCCGGGCACGTGACGGCGATTCCAAACTACATGACGATGTCATGGCTTGGACTGCTGAACAGCTACTGGGCCGTCATTATTCCGGCGCTTGGTTCTTCGCTCGGCCTGTTTCTGATGAAACAGTTCATGGAGCAGATGGTGCCGGATACGCTGCTTGAGGCAGCTCGGATCGACGGTTGCAGCGAGTTCCGGATTTTCTGGCGCATCGTGATGCCGATTGTGAAGCCGGCGTGGCTGACGCTGATCATCTTTTCGTTTCAAGGGTTATGGGGGTCGGGCGGGACCGGCAAAATCTACATCTACAGCGAGCAGCTCAAGACGATCGATTATGCGCTGGATCAGATTTTAGCGGGAGGCATTGTCCGTACGGGACCTTCGATGGCCGCTTCGCTTCTGATGATCTCCGTGCCGATCACGATCTTTATTATTTCGCAGAGCAACGTCATCCAGACGATGTCTACTTCCGGAATGAAGGATTAGAGGGGGCAAATGAATGAAACGCATATGGACGACGCTACTCTTGCTGCTCGCTGTTTCCATCGCTAGCCAGGCCGCTCCCGCTGCTGCAGCCCCCTATTACGGCTACAACTACTCTTCCACCGGGGAAGCGCTCCCTGCGCCTTTGCCCTATTTGCCTGCGAAGGTCATTTATGGCAAGGATGTATCGGCGGGGGCATTCAACAATCCGGAAGATGTGTTTGTCGATTCTGAAAAACTCGTGTATGTCGCCGATACCGGCAACAACCGCATTGTGGTCATGGACAGTGAATGGCGGCTTGTTCGCATTATTGATTCTTTCCGCCGCGAGGGCCGGAAGGATACGTTCAATCAGCCTAAAGGCGTATTTGTAGATAAGGCCGGTCATGTCTATGTGGCCGATACGAACAATGGACGAATCGTTGAACTGGGCGAACGTGACGAATTTGTCAGGGAGATCGGAGCACCAAAATCCGATGTCATCCGAAAAGATTTCAAATTCGTACCGACCAAGCTGGCGCTTGATTCTGCGAAAAGGCTGTTTGTCGTCAGCCAGGGAGTTTTCGACGGCATTCTCGAGTACGATGCCAAAGGGCAGTTTACCGGGTTTTTCGGCAAAAATCCGGTCCGTTTTACCGCGTCTGAACTGTTCTGGAAGCAATTTTCGACGGAAGCACAGCGGCAGCAAATGGCGCTTTTCGTGCCGATCGAATTCAACAATCTAGCCGTGGACAGCGAGCAGTTTGTTTATGCAACCGCTTCGGAGAACAGCCTGTCGAGCGAGATGGTTAAACGTTTGAATCCATCAGGCACCAATGTGCTGCGTCATGACGGATTTCCGGTCGTGGGCGATCTGAGGGTGACCCAAATAGGCAGCTTCCGCGGCAGTACCACGTTAACCTCGGTTGCTGTCAACAACAACGGCATTTACCTTGTTCTGGACTCCAAACGGGGTCGCACATTTGCCTACGATTACGACGGCAATCTGCTGTTTCAGTTTGGGCAGATCGGCGACAAAGAGGGGACATTCCGCACGCCGGTAGAGGTTGAATGGTTCGGTGACGATATTCTAGTACTGGACCGTTCGCTGAATCGGTTAACGCTATTCAAGCCGACGCGGTACGGCTCGCTGGTGCTGGACGCGGCATCGGCCTACTACAACGGCAAGGAAGAGACAGCAACGCGGTTGTGGAACGAAGTCGGCAAGCTTAATCACAACTTGGAGCTGGCGCATGTAGGCATCGGAAGAGCTGAGCTGGAGCAAGGAGAATACAAACAGGCAATGGCCAGCTTCAAGCTGGGAGGGACGCCGATGTATTATTCCAAAGCATTTGAAGGGTATCGGAAAATATTCCTCTGGGACAATTTTACGTATCTGTTTATCGGATTGGCTGTTGCGATTGTTGCAGTAGTGATCGGCAGACGCCTTATACCCAAAACGTCCAGCGACGATTATGGTCCGGTCCGAACCGCATTCTTCACCACGGTAAGACCCTTCAAGATGTTCTGGGAGCTGAAGTATGAAGGAAGAGGAAAGCTTTGGGTTGCGGTCACGATTGTCATGCTGGTCGGCTTTGTTTTTGTGCTCCGCGCCTTTTATTCCGGCTATCTTGTGACCAACATCGATTGGCTGCACATAAGCAGTGTGAAAGAATTTTCGTTTGTCATCATTCCGTTCTTCGTCTGGTGCCTGGCGAACTGGTCGCTTACGACGCTGATGGATGGCGAGGGGAAATTCCGCGACATTGTGATCGCCAGCGGCTACGCTATGCTGCCCTTGCTAATCGTTTACGCGTTGCAGCTAGTCTTCAGCTGGGTGATTACGCAGCAGGAGATGGCCTTCTATCTATTGCTTGGATCGGTAGGCACGCTGTGGTTCATACTCCTGCTGTTTGTGGCTACGATGACCGTGCACCAGTATACGCCGCTGAAGACAGTCATAACGATGATTCTAACGGTGGTTGTTATTGCCATTATTATCTTCTTGGCTTTATTGCTGTTCAGCCTGATTCAGCAGCTCGTTGTGTTCGTGTCGACCGTATACCGGGAGCTTTCATTATGGTAGTGGAGGGGGAGGAGCAATGAATAAGTCGTTTACGAAAAAATGGGTCCTTCCGGTTGCGGTAACGGCGTTGCTGCTCCTCGCAGCGGGAATATGGATGCTGCTTCCGCGAACCGAAAATCCATCCGCTGTGATCAGCGAAGCTGAGCATGAGCTGGATGCGAGCCGGGTACATACGGCAGCCCTTCAGGCGAAGGCGAAAAAAGCTTGGGCACCGGAAAGTGGGCCTGCTCCCGAAGGAATGAAAAAGATGGCGGAGAGCAATCAACTCACGTTATACATGAATCCGAAAACGACAGAGTTCGCTGTCAAGTACAAGCCGAGCGGCCGGATCTGGTACTCCAATCCGCCAAGCCGCGAAGAGGACACCATCGCCTCCGGCAGAAACAAGGGCCGATTGTCAGCCTTGTTTTCCCTGTCATATCTAAACGCATCGGGACAGAACAATGAGCTGGACAGCTTTATGGACAGTGTCGAGCTTGGGCAGTTTACAACGGAACCGCTTCAGGATGGTGTTCGGGTGATGTATACCGTCGGCGAAATCGTCCGAGGGATCGAATCCATACCGAAGGTGATCTCCAAACAGCGTTTTGAAGAGAGAATATTGAATCAGCTAACGGATAAGAAAGACATCAATGAGATCAAGAAGCGTTTTAAATATGATGATGACCGCGGCGTCTATACACGCAGGGAAATGTCCGAACTGGCTTTGCAGAAGGCGCTGGCCATTATGGATGAAGTCGGCTATGGGGATGAAGATCTCGCCTATGACAACAAGGAGAACAATATAGAAGCAGAAGCGGGCGCTGATCAGGCGCAGTTCATGGTTCCCGTCGATATTCGGCTGGAAGGGGATCAACTGGTCGTGCATGTCGATGCCGGAGCCATCAAGCAGCTCGGAACGCTGCCGATTCAAACGCTGACGCTGCTCGAATATTTTGGGGCGGCAGACACGAGAGCATCGGGATACCTGTTTGTCCCTGATGGATCAGGCGCACTCATACATTTGAACAACGGCAAAACGGTTGAGCCTGCCTTCCACGCGCCGGTGTACGGGGAGGAAAATGCCATCACTTCCGAGGAGCGCCTTACGGACAATGATCCGGTCAGGCTCCCTGTGTTCGGGATGAAGCAGAAGGATGGGGCTTGGCTCGGGATCATCGAGAAGGGGGAAGCCATCGCATCCATTAAGGCGGATGTCAGCGGGCGATTGAACAGCTACAACTATACGGCCCCGATGTTTACATTGCTTAATACCGATCGCGTCGTCATTAAGGGCGGCTCGGTGACGGTATCGAATCCAGTGCACCAAAAGAACCCCTATAAGGGAGACATCACCGTCCGTTACGGATTTCTGGCGGGCGAAGATGCCGATTATTCGGGAATGGCTAGGCTGTACCGCGACTATCTGGTTCAAACGGCTGGTTTGCGGAAGCTGGAGCCCATGAAGGATATACCTTTCATCCTGGAGCTTGCCGGAGGCGTTGAGACACGCAAATCACTGCTGGGTGTTCCATACGACTCTGTTGCGCCGCTCACGACATACGATCAGGCTAAGGAGTTGATCGAACGCCTCAAGGAGCGTCAGGTGAATCAGATCAAACTTCGCTATACGGGCTGGTTCAATGGCGGAATCAACCATCGCGTGGCTTCTCATATCAGCTTTGACAGCGCGGTAGGCGGGGAGAAGTCTTTTAAACAATTTTCAGACTATTTGCACAGCAGCGGCATTCCATTCTATCCCGACGCCGCGTTCATGAGCGTATATCATAACGGCTCGGGGTTCCAGGCATCCCGTGACGGAATCAAGTACATGTCGCAGCAGACGGTCAGTCAATACAAGGTCGATATGCCGACGTTCCTGTTGGTGGCCGACCAGTTCTCCCATTACCCGTTATCCCCGGTCAGGCTGCCGAACGTCGTGAAAGGTTTTATTGACGATGCGAAGCCGCTCGGCCTTGGCGGGTTGTCGCTTCGGGATCTGGGAGACACCGTATATTCCGACTTTGATTCCAAGAAGGAAGTCAACCGGCAGGAGACGCGCCTGATCGCCGAATCGCAAATCTCGGCTTTGGCCCATAATTTCCCCGACCTCTTAGCAAACGGGGGCAACGCATACGCCTTGCCTTATGTCCAAACGATCGTAAACGCACCCACAGCCGCGAACGGCTTCAATATTGAAGATGAAACGGTGCCGTTCTATGAGCTTGTCCTTCACGGGTATGCGGATCTTGCCGGCAAGCCGTTTAATCAGGCGGAAGATCAATTCAGCCGTGCCAACATCCTGAAAGCGATTGAGACGGGGACAAACGTTTATTACCGCTGGGTTGCCGAGCTGCCCGAAGAGCTGACGTCGCCTGTGGGATTAGAGATGTATGCCAACGAATACGGAAACTGGCTGGATGAAGCGATACAAGCGTACCAAGAAGTAAATGAAGCTTTGCGCTCTGTTCGTCATCTGGCGATTCAAAAGCATGAGCGGCTGATGGAAGGGGTTTACGAAACCGTGTATGAGGATGGCACTTCGATCATCGTCAACTATAATGACAAACCGGTCGAAGTCAAAGGCGCTAGAATTGATGCCGAGAGCTATCGGATGGGGGGACATTAACATGATCCGGTTCAAGTTTACCCTATCGCGCAGAAAAGCACTGATGGGATTCATGTTTACGCTGCCGTGGCTGATTGGCTTCGTATTTCTGTTCGCGATCCCTTTGTATCAGTCTCTGCAGTACAGTCTACACAGCATGAAGCTGGGAGAACGAGGGTTAGTCCAAAGTTTTATTGGTCTTGAAAACTACAAACATGCTTTCTACGTGCATGCCACGTTTAACCAGGAGCTGACGAAATCGGTTATCGGCATGCTTGTCAACGTACCGCTCATTATCTTTTTCAGCTTGTTTGTGGCTACGATTCTGAATCAGAAATTTACGGGCCGTTCCCTGGCACGACTCATTTTCTTTCTGCCGGTCATCGTTACCACCGGGGTTATTTCCTCCCTGGGTTGGGCGGATACGATGACGCAGGCAATCGGGGATACGTTGAACAGCGGCCAAAGTTCGGGCATTCTGAGCAATTTTCAGTTGGAAGCATTCTTGAAGGAAATGGGCCTTAGCCGCAGCATCGTGGGCTACTTGGCTGATGCGGTATCCCGTATTTACGACATTATCAGCTCCTCGGGCGTTCAAATCTTGGTGTTTCTGGCCGGACTGCAATCGATCTCTCCATCCTTGTACGAGGCTTCCCGCATTGAAGGGGCCACGGCATATGACAACTTTTGGAAAATAACCTTTCCAATGATGACGCCGCTGATTTTGACCAACACCATTTATTCGATTATCGATTCGTTTCTTAACAGCAGCATGGCCCAGCTGCTTAAGGATACGTCGTTCCGGCTGTTCGATTTCGGGCTCAGCGCGGCGATGGCATGGATTTATTTTGGCGTTATTGCGCTGATGGTCGGGTTGTTTGCGGGACTGATCTCAAGAAGAGCGTTCTATTATGATACTTAGCCCGCTGGCCTTAAATAGTGAGGAGGTCAACCAATGTCTGCATCTGCAATCATCAGATTAAAAACATGGTCGTGGAGAGTGTTTCGCACGGTCATGCTCACGGGGATCGCATACGTCATCTTGTATCCGATTCTGCTCAAGGTTTCATTGGCGCTGCGCGGCAGGGCGGACATCTATGATCAGACGATCATCTGGTTTCCGAAGCACGCTACCTTCGACAATTTTCTGTTTGTCATCGACAGAATGAAATATTGGGAGGCGCTGCTGAACACGGTAAGCCTTTCCGCTATGGCTGCTATTTTACAGACGGCTGCTTGCGCTTTGGCCGGATACGGTTTTGCCCGCTTGAAGTACAAGGGGCAGAGCATTCTGTTTCTGCTCGTCATCTTTACGATTATCGTTCCTCCGCAGACGATCATGATTCCGACGTATTTGCATTTTCGGTATTTCGATTTATTTGGGCTGGTGGAGCTGTTTACCGGAAAACCCGGGGTCAATTTGCTGGACACGAAGTGGCCGTTTATTCTAACCTCGCTGACGGCGACGGGACTTAAAAACGGTTTGTACATCTATATTTTCAGGCAATTTTTCCGCTCCCTCCCGAACGAGCTGGAAGAAGCGTCACTCGTGGATGGCGCGGGCGTCTTCAAAACGTTTTACCGCGTCATGCTTCCGAATGCGCTGCCGGCTATTGTGACGGTCGTCCTTTTCTCGTTTGTGTGGCAGTACAATGATTCCTTCTATGTATCCATGTATTTGATGGAAACCAAAGTGTTGTCGATGCAGCTCGCGGCACTGCCCGGCCTGCTGGCCGCTGACGCGCCGGATCACGCGCTTACTTCGATTCGCCTGAATGCAGGGACGGTGCTGGTCATCATACCGATCGTCATTTTCTACCTGCTATTGCAGAAGCAATTCGTGGAAAGCGTCGAGCGTTCAGGCATCGTCGGTTAGGCCGTAAGCAAATCGAGGTAGTGAAAGGAGTGGGGTGAACGTGAGCATGTGCAACCATTTGCACAAGACGATGAGCGCATGAATCAGGATCCCGGCATGCGGATCAAATATTTGCATTATTTAAACGGGGGGGGGGTGGATTATGGCTACATGAATGACGCCTTCAAAGCGTATTACCAAGGGAATGCCGCGCTGCTCGACAGCTCAAGAAGCAAAGACCCTTCTATTAGGCAGCTGTATGATTGGATGTACCAATTCATAAAAGGTACCTACGGGAAACAGCCGGAAACTGAACCGTAAACCGGTGATCTTAGCAATCTATAAAACAATCGGAGGTTGAGCTCATGAGATTTATGGGGAATATCGGACGTAAGCTGCTGATTTTGGGACTCGCTGGAATGACGCTTACAATGAATGCATCAATGGTGAAGGCCGGAGGGGATCAGGCACAGCCGAGAAATTTGGCTGCCGGCTTGAAATATACGCTGTCGGAGAACCCCGAAGACAGTTACCCGGACCGAAACTATGGGTTGACCGATGGCGTCTACGATCCAACCCTGACATATACTGATCCTGCCTGGCAGGGCCATCTGAGAGGTAAAGTGAGAGAGGTCGTCTTTGACCTGGGCGAATTGAAATCGGTCAGCGAAGTGAAGGCCCATTTCATGCAGCATTCCGAGTTTGGCATATTCTATCCGAACACGGTGTCCATGTATGTATCCATGGATGGCAAGCAATGGGGCACGCTGGCGAATGTCAATACAAAAATACCGATATGGGAGCAGGGACCTGCGACCGACCAGTTTTATCAATGGACTGGGAAGACGGACGGCGTACCTTCTGGTGGCAATACAAATGCGGTCATGGCTCAAGCTCGTTACGTCAAAGTAACGTTCGTGGCGGGGACGTTTGCGTTCCTCGATGAAATTGAAGTATGGGGCGTTGACGGAAAGGCTAATAACTCCGCCAAAATTCCGGTAGACGAACCTGCATATGCTGGGGCCACGGGGGGAATCAGCAACCTGGCGCTGCTTTATAACGGCTGGTATGACCATGGGGAAGGCGACTGGACCAAAGAGAAGATCATTCCTTACATCAGCTATGTCGATACGAACGGCCAGCCCAAAGACTGGTTGTATGACGGCGTGCTGTATCTCGGCTTGTATGGTGATCATTGGAGCGGCAACTATGGAACAGGCACGGCAACGCTGGCGGACTGGAAGTGGTATCTGGACAAAACCTTTGCTCCGGAAGGCGATCTGAAGCAGCTGGATGAAGCGACGAAAGAAACAGCCGCCAAGCTGGGGGACCCCAAGCATAAAACGAAAGTGGTGCTGATGATCCCGCATCCAGGAGAAACACTCAGCGATTTCGGCGATGTCGATGGCGACGGCATTTCGGAAAATATGGTGTCCGCAGAGGTTGGGAAAGAAGCTGCATTGGCCAATCGGGAAAAAGCTGTGAAGTGGTATATGAACGAGCTTCGTCAACGATGGAGCAGCGCCGGGTATTCCCACCTGGAGCTGACCGGCATGTACTGGCTGGCGGAAAGCGTAGGAGATGAAGACGACCGCAGCCTGGTTCAATATGCAAGCCAATTGGTGCATAAAGAAAAGAAACGGTTTTACTGGATTCCTTACTTCTACGGCAACCAAAACTATGCCGGAAAGCAGCTCGGCTTTGATGTCGCTTCGCTGCAGCCGAATTATTTCTTCGACGAAATGCCGGCCGACCGTATTGAGACGGCAGCCACTCTCGCGAAACAGTATCATATGGGCATGGAGATGGAGTTTGACGAGCGGATGAACACGGACCCTACCTTCCGGCAGAAGTATATAGAATATTTAAACGGCGGTATCGACTACGGCTACATGAAAAATGCGTTCAAAGCCTACTATCAGGGCAATACAGCCCTGTTTGACAGCGCGAAAAGCCAGGATCCGGCAGTGCGCGAGCTGTACGACTTTATGTACCAGTTCGTGAAAGGAACTTATGTGAAGCAAACCCCTTAATCTTTGTTTGGACCGTGAAAAAAGATCCCGAACAAACGGCGTTCCCTTGGCACGCAAGAAGAAGCTGACGATATTCGTTCAGCTTCTTTTTGCGTCTATAAGTTGAACCTATGATTTTGCACGGATGAAGGCAGCCGGGGTGAAATGTTCTGTTCAACTTATTCACAGCTGGGCTGAATAATCACTTCCTGGGAATGATCCTCCGGTGCCGCGAAATGAAGCAGACGCGCCCCTTCCATCAGCAAAGCGCCGGTCTCTTTCTGGGAAAGTGTAATGAAAGGTTCAATGCTCAGAACCGTTTTCTTCCGTTCTTGTATCAGCTTCCATGTTCCGGCAACATATCCGTCGATCAGTATCGTCGATCGGATAATTCCGTTTATCGTGAATACGCTGCTACGGTATTTGTCATCCAGTATTCTGCTGCGGTCCGCATGGGACAACAAGATATTGTCAAAATCGCCGAGAAACCGCGGTTCCGCCGGGGTACTTCCATCAGGCCGCGGAGCATCGGGCAGATCGAATAGTTCAGCTCCATGCACATCCCGGAAGGTGATCAACTCAGGACGAAGCTTTTCCATCGTTTGGTTTAAACCGGTTAGTCCTGACCATATCTGGATGTCTTTAACCGTAGCCGGACCAAATGCCGCCAAATACCGCCGGATCAAAGTTTCCGCATCGGGTTTTGGGCATAGGGATTGATGAAGCCATGTTTCCAACGTAGTATGTGCGGCTTGTCCTCCTTCCCCCCAAATCCCCCGTGGCGGTATTTGCACAAGCGGCACCAAATTCCGAATGGCAGCTGTAGCCGCCTTTGACGGAAGATCTGGCCAATGTTCCAGCAAATGCCCGCCCAATTCGCTGAACGTCATCGGTTTGTCTTCGACCAGTTTCCGTCCATTCACAGCGAGCTGTCCGAGATCCACATCCTTGAGCTGTCGGCCGTAACCCCCCTTTAAGCTTCGTTCCATGACGCTCTGCAGCCATGGGCGAAGCTGCAAAGCGTCGGGGGAAGAGACCAAGTGAAGGGTGGCGCGCATCAAGGCCATGCGTACCACCTTTCTATCCCGGATCAGCTCTGATAATTGATCCTGCTGGAAGTCTTCCATTCGGGACCATAAAGCGAAATACGGCGCGTTCTGGGATTGGGCTTGCAGACCGATCAATTTTTCTACAACATCCAAAACCGGAAGCTTTTCGCGCTTTAGCAGCATTTGCCTGGCGAGCGTGGCACGATTCAAGGCGCGGGAATCGAGCACTTTGGCGGATTCCTTTTCCATCCCGGAACCTGGTTTTCGTGTCGTCTTGTTTTTGTTCATGCTACAGTCTCCTATTCTTTCGTAACATGTTATTAAGCAGGATTTCCATGGAACCCGCGGAAGAAACGGCGGATATCGCCGATCATTAAATCAGGCGCATCGATCGCGGCGAAATGAGTACCTCTGTCGAACTCGCTCCAGTGGACGATATGGTTATTTTGCTCGGCATATCGGCGAATTGCAACCCTGCACGTGGAGAGCGTGGCTTGGTTGGTGAGAGATGGTACTGTAAATCATTTTACCCTACTGAAAATTCAAATCCAGCTTTGCCCCTCTGCCACCATTTGACAAACTACCTACCAGAAGGTAGAATGGCGATATGACCAATTTATCTAACACCTATGATGAAATCCTGGCTTGTGCGCGTTCTCTGATCATCGCTGGTGGCTACAACGGCTTCAGTTATGCTGACATCGCTGATGTGGTGGGGATTCGTAAGGCGAGCATCCATCACCATTTCCCGAGTAAGGTCGATCTGGTCCGAACGCTGGTTGCGCGGTATCGGAAAGAAGCCGAAGAGGGGATGGCGAATCTCGAGCATCAGGTATCCGATCCGCTCGAACTGCTTCAGTTCTATACTGGTTATTGGGAAGCCTGCATCATGGACGACAGCGCTCCGTTTTGTGTCTGCGCGTTGTTGGCAAGCCAGCTCCCCGTCCTGCCCGAGGAAGTTTGCCAAGAGGTCCGGGCGCATTTCCGCTCCCTGTCGGCTTGGTTGACATCCGTGCTGGAGCGCGGCGCACGGCAAGGGCAGCTTCAACTGATGGGTACCCCTCATGATGAGGCCGAAGCGTTCATGGCGACGGTTCACGGCGCGATGCTCTCGGCGCGGGCTTATGGCGATCCGAAGATATTCGGCGTCGTGACAAGCTCGCTCTTGGAGCGATTCTCTTCGTGATGAAAGCCGCGATGGCGGTGGTTTGTAATCATGATCTAGAAGAAAAGAGGTGAACACTTTAGCTTTACCCATCTTGAGAGCAGGCTATGTTCTAATGAGGATAAGTCCGCTATTTTACGAACGAATCGCATCTCATCCGCCAAGTGCAGATACGAGGCATGCCGTCTACATAACGTCAGTCTACTGTGGGAACGGCGTATTCTTGTCGCTGAATGATTGCCAAACGGCCCCTGCTGCCCATCGATGGATCAGACATACATCAAGTGCTGCTGAGTATGGGATATCGGTTGTGGCCGGTCCCGTCGAGTGGTCCGAATGTGATGTTTTTTCACGATGGGCACGTGGGGACGTTTAAAGCAGCTGGCGGAGTCTTGTCTTTTTAATCTACCTATTAGTAGGTAGTGAATAACAACTCAATGAATTTTTGATCAGGAATGCTGTCAGCCGCTAGTATCGGCTCGCGCCAAGACAAAACAAATCAACCTTGTCCTTAAGGACTGGAAGGAGACCATTATGTTTGGAATTTCATCACTCGGCTGGGTGCATACACTCAGCAGCCTGCCCGCCATTCCGCTGGCTATCTATATGTTTGCTCGCTACGGACGGATTGTGCCTCGGTCAAAGCCCGGTGTCGTCTACTTCATTTCGATGCTGATTGGCGCGATCACCGTATTCCCCATCGCGCATCAGTCGGTCAGCTATGTGATTGGTACGGCAACGATCCTGCTGCTGCTCGCCGGATACGGCATCGGGCGTATTTCGAGTGGGCGTGCGGGCAGGTACCTCGAAACCATCTTCCTGAGCCTGACGGCGTTTCTGCTGATGTTGCCGACCGTTACCGAAATCCTGACCCGTGTTCCTAACGGCCATCCCTTCGTCACCGATCTGAGTTCGCCAATTCTCCTCGGCGCTCAAGCCAGTCTCTTCGTCATTCTCATCGTTGGCTTGACAGCCCAAATCATCCATCTGCGCAGACAAGGCAGGCTCACGGCATTCGCCTCACCAGCTGAGATTTCTGCCGAATGAAGCATCATGAACTGAGATTTAACCCGACATTTAAACCAGTTATATAAAATGAATTAAAGAAATGAAGGTTATAGGGCCGCAGTGGGTCGTTATAACAAGAAGTTCAATGTAAAACTTTAGTTCAATGTATATAGTCTATCTAATTTAAAGCGCTTCTATTGAGATAGTATTAAATTAAAAAGGAGAATAAAACATGTCATTAACTCAAGCTTTAGCGGAAGCCAAACAGCAATTTATCGCGCATACCCCTTTGGAGATTCAAACAGAGATGTTCCGTCAGATCCGGGAGCAGCAGGAATCCGGTATTCCTTACGGCCGGCAGGAGGGGGAGAAAGCCAAAGATTTTACACTCAAGAATGCTTTGGGTGAAACGGTTAATCTTTATGATGAACTGTCCAGAGGACCTGTTGTCCTGACTTTCTACCGGGGCGGATGGTGCCCGTTCTGCAACAGTCAGCTGAAGGCCTATCAGAAGCTACTGCCGGACATCGAAGCCCTTGGGGGCCAGTTGATTGCGGTCAGCCCGCAAAGCCCGGACAACACGCTTTCCCAGCAGGAGAAAGAAGAGCTGACCTTCCAAGTGCTGAGTGACACCAACGGTCACGTGGCTGCTTTCTATAACATCCTTTACGACGTTCCGGATTATATCCAGAACATGATGAAACAAATGGGCATGGACCTGGCGGAATACAATGCAACGAACCACTGGATCCTGCCGATTCCTTCCACCTTTATGATCGACGAATCCGGCATGATCCGTTCTGCCTACGTGAATCCGGACTTTATGCAGCGGTTGGATCCGGAGAATATTTTGCACGAACTGAGAAAGCTGTAAACCCTACGATAATAATTGTGCTATACCTCTGTGTTTCATAGGAACGGGATGCTGCTAAGCTATGGACCGGATGTTCAGGTACTGGAACCGCCATTTGTAGCGGAAAAGATCAAAAACATGGGGAAACAAATATATAATAACTACGTAAATACGGTGAATGCTAACATATAATGACCAACTAAAAAGCAAGATGAACTCGCAAACAGCCATTTCCGGCAAGATCCGGGAATGGCTGTTTTGTGCTGTATTTACACCTTGAATATGGGCTGCTGCACCGCTACAATCTATCTCTCTGAAGACTCGTTTTAACAGCTGATATGTTTTAACGAGCCTTCGGAGATGTTGTCGGCGGGATTTTTGCAAAATCCCCCGATTACATGCTTTTTGTTTTTTCAGCCTGCATGCCGCCTGCCCTTTGTCGAACGAGAGGATCGAAGATTCGCTTGCTCCAATGACCCAGTACGGATAGGGTTTTCGCATCGACGAATCGATAGAACAAATGGGCTAATGCAAAAATGAAAGGGGTGGTTAGTATAAGGGTGAGAACTACGCTCATTCCGTACGAGAAATGGGGGTGCAATTGATAGAAAATATAGGATCCGAGTGAGCAAATGATCGTGAAATGGAGCAGATAAAAGGAAAACGATACTTTGCCAAGATAGGAAAACAGCTTCCGGCTGAACAACGATTGAAGGCTGGAAGAATTCAAGAGGGCTAACAATATAAAAAATGCGCCCAACGTATGGTAGAACACAAAAAACGAAAATGACGGAGTCTTCCATACCAGGACGGAATAGATGGTATTCTCGATACTCACATAAGGGTAGGAGCCGAGGTATAAGCCGACGCCAAGAAGAAGGGGGGTGATCCAAGGCCGTTGAAGGATGGCCAACCGATCCCGGCTGCTGAATTTTAGGTCGCTAAGCGCCATGCCCAGCACGAAGCCCAAATAATACGAATCGGCAAGAAGCACGACGAGGATCGCATAGGCTGCAATCCGAAACTTAAACCTGCCGACGGTCAAAAGAAACCCGAAGATCAGGAAGGAACCAAGCAGCTCATAGGTCATGGTCCATAAGACGGGATTATAAGCCGATCCATAGGTAAAAAACGTGTGGAATAAAGCCTCTTGCAGCATGACGAGAAAATTGGAACTGGCCAAATACGGATCGTGCATGGAAGACAACGTTGTTTGGCGGATTTTGTCAAAGTAACCGAGATCGAGCACGATGACCACGTAGGCCAATAAGACGGACAAAACGGCGGGAATAGCCAATCGGAAATATCGGCGCAGGGCGGAGGAATAAATATGTAACTTGTCTTTCGTGTGAAAATACCGCCAGCTAAGCACAAAACCGCTCAATACGAAAAAGACGCAGACGGAAAAATTGCCGTTGAACAATAGGTTCAGCGGGGTCCGTGCAGCAACACCTTCAAAGGCAAAATGGGCGATCTCCTGTTTTCCTTCAAAGACAGACGGCGCAAATACCTGAAAAAAGTGAGAAACGACGACCACGCAAGCGGCCAAACCTCTTAAACCATCCAAATAAGTGATTTTTGATGCCATACAGGCTCAACTCCCCGTATTTTTGTGATTTTCAAGGTTCAATTCTATTTCATTTCAGAAAGGAATGATTGTACTAACGTAACGAGTTTAAACCGCGAGCGAACGGCAACCAAAAATGTAGGTGTTACGAAAAAGGGGATATATAGAGGAGTGATTTGCGATGAAAAAACTCGATATCGATCAATTGACCCGCTCAGGAGTGATCTACTTTAACTCCAAGCTGGAGATGCTGGAAGATTTGCATTGCAAGATGTATCGAATGGACTCTCTCGTCAGCTTGTCCACCCATTTTCATGACTATTTTCAAATATGGTACGTATCCAAGGGGGAATTTCTGCATACGCTCGGCTCGCGGCAGTACCGGATCAAAAAAGGGGATCTGTTTCTGGTGCCCCCCTTTACGATGCATCGCATCCAGGCATTCGAACAAGAGAAGGTTGAAATTTTAGGCTGCGAATTTATGCCGTCCTTTATCAACGAACGGTTCGACGATCCCCGGGATCAGGCGTTTTTTGACGTCCATTATTTGAAGCATTTTATGCGTTCGGACTGCGCTCACCATTCGCAGATTGTATTTGATGGAGTAACGGAGGGGAAAATCCGAAATTTGCTTCAGGATATGCTGGGCGAATACGAGGAACGGGCGCCGTTTTTTCAAATCGTGCTGAAAGCGGATCTGCTGCAGCTGTTATCGGTCATCATTCGTCAGGTGAACGGGGAGCTGGTCAAAGCGGGGTTCCAAAAAATTGAAAGGTATCGGGACACGATGAACAAAGTCGTTGAATATATCGACCAAAACGCGCATGAGAACATTAAGCTCGAGCATATTTGCGCCATATCCAATATGTCGAAGCCGACGATTTGCAGGCTGTTTAAAGAGTGGACAGGCAAAACGTTCAACCGATATCTTGTTGATTTGCGGATCGCCAACGCGCTTGTGCTGCTGCAGCGTCCTTCAATGACCGTCACGGAGGTATGTTATGCCACAGGGTTTAACGAGCTGGCTTACTTCTGCAGAATTTTCAAAAAATACACCGGCATCTCTCCGAATCAGTTCCGAAAACAGGCCATGAACAAGTAGTTCAAACTTTTAACGATAGTCCAACTTTAAGATACAATAGTGAAATTAACTAAAGCGCTTACATGCTAACATATGGGATAGTTGATGACGGCAAACGAGCTTCGTTGGCGTTGCTGTCCAAAGAATAGGAGGGAAGAGACATGAAGCGAAAAGGGAGTTTATTAGGTCTCGTCTTCGTATTTTTGCTAGCGGTTTTATCCGGCTGCGGCGGTAAAGAAACTCCAAGCTCCGGGAAGGAAAACGGCGAAACGAAGGGCGGGGATTCCAAAAAGGATCCGGTTGAGCTCAGCTTTTGGTACGGATGGACCGGTCCGGAAGGTGAAGCGCTCGAAAAATTGATTAAGAAATGGAATGACGCCAATTCTGATATTCATGTGAAGGGATTGTCGCAAAGCGATTACCAGAAGCAGCTGACGGCCATTACGGGAGGCAATCCCCCGGATGTCGCGTCCAACTTCGGCCAGGATGTCGTGCCGTGGGGAGAACGGGGCGCCATGATGCCGCTGGACGATTACATCAAGAAGGATAACGTTGATTTGGGCGATTTTGTACCCGCTGCACTCAGCACCTCCCAATCCCAAGGGAAAACGTATGCTCTTCCGATTGCCATGCACGTATCGATGCTGTTTTACAACAAAGAGGTGCTGGAAAAAGCAGGCCTGAGCGGTCCTCCGGAAACGATGGGCCAGCTCAAAGAATACATTACAAAGCTGAGCGTCAAAGAAAATGGAGGAAAACTTCAGCAGCTAGGCCTATGGCCGGGGGTGGATGCCTTTACGTTCAGTTACGCCTATGGCGGCTCCTATTATGATGCGGACAAAAAGCAGGTGACTCCGGACAATGCGGGCGTTAAAGCGGCCGTCGAGTTCGGAAAAGGGATTTGGGATCAGTTCGGATCCAAGGAGCTGGACCGGTTTGCATCCGGACTGGGCCAATACATGTCGCCCCAGAATCCTTTTTTTACAGGCAAATATGCGATGACGATCGACGGCGAATGGCTGCCGACCTTCATCAAACAGTTCGCTCCGAACTTAAAATACGGCATTGCCCCAATCCCTTACGATGAAAATAATCCCAATCTGAAAAATCCGGGCAACGTAACGACAAGCGTATTTTATATACCAAAAGGCGTGAAACATCCGGATGAATCGTGGAAATTCCTGAAGTGGATGACCGAGCCGGAACAAATGGCGGAGTTTACCGCGGCGATCGGCAATTTGCCGACCCGAACCTCGCTGCAAACCAACGGCATTTACAAGGATGTGCCTGGCTTCCAGGAGTTTTTGCAATATTCTTCGAGCCCGAACCTGCGCTCCTTCCCGGCAACGTCGTTTTCGACGGAGTATATGACGGAGTTCTCCACGCAATACAACGCGATTCTCCGCGGAGAAGTCGGCGTGGATGAAGGCTTGAAAAGGGTCAAAGATAAGATTCAGCCTCTGGTTAAATAATCCGGCATTCAGACCAAGGATCTGGCCCGGCCTCCAACGGGACGGGTTAGATCCAAACTATCTGCGAGGAGGACGGATAGATGAGAGACTCCATCTCCGGCCAAACGTCATTGAGGAGAAAGGGGTGGACAAGGAAGGAATGGCGTTATTTCTGGATCGGGCTCGCCTTTGCTTCCCCATGGATCGTCGGTTTTCTGGTCTTTACCGTGTATCCTTTCTTTAGTTCCCTATATTTCAGTTTGACGGAATACGATCTGTTTAATCCCCCGAGATGGGTAGGCATGGGCAATTACAAGGCGATTATGAAAGATCACAACTTTTATAAATCCATCAGCAATACGCTGTTTATGGCGTTTATATCCGTTCCCGTCACGTTGTTCAGTTCGTTGCTCATCGCCATGCTGCTGAACTTCAAAGTCAAAGGCATCAATTATTATCGCACGATCTTTTATCTTCCGGCGGTTATTCCCGGCGTGGCTAGCGCCCTGCTCTGGACTTGGATGCTGAATCCGGATTTCGGTCTCGTCAACATTTTTTTGCGCTGGGTGGGTCTTCCCGATCCGGCTTGGCTGCTGGACCCGCAGTTTACCAAACCTTCTTTGATTCTGATGGGACTTTGGGGCTCGGGAGCGGGGGCGCTCATTTTTCTGGCGGCTCTGCAGGGCGTTCCGCAAACGTATTATGAAGCGGCGCAGGTCGATGGGGCCAACTGGTGGCATCGGTTTTGGAAAATCACGGTTCCGGCGCTGTCGCCGATTATTTTGTTCCAACTCATCATGGGGCTGATCGGCGCGTTTCAGATTTTTACGGAATCTTACATTCTTGCGGGGGGGAAATCGGGCAACTCCCTTGGCGGTCCTGGGCAGTCGTTGTTATTTTACGCCGTTAATCTGTACCAGGAAGCCTTCATGAATCTGAAGATGGGCTACGCTTCGGCGCTCGCCTGGATCCTGTTCATTATCGTCATGCTGATTACGCTGCTCGTGCTGAAAACATCCAAACGCTGGGTCTATTACGGAGGTGAATAGCGGATGAGCGCTGCAAAGCTGGTTCGAACGAAGATTTTTCCGCATACGATGCTGATCCTGTTTTCGGTGTTTTTTCTGTTCCCTTTCGTTTGGCTTGTGTTCACCTCGCTCAAATCGCCGAATGAAATATTCGAGCTGCCCCCGCGGATCATCCCGGCATCTTTTCAATGGTCGAATTACAAGGCCGCGTTTGAAACCGTGCCGTTTGGCCGCTATATGCTGAACACGGTGGTGATCTGCGTCGTATGTATCATCGGGCAATTGTTTGCCTCCCCGCTTGTCGCTTATTCGATCTCTCGAATCCCGTGGGTGGGGAGCAAAATTATTTTCGCGATCGTTCTCGCCACGATGATTTTGCCGTCGCAGGTGCAATTGATTCCGCAGTACATTATTTTCGCGAAGCTGGGGTGGATCAACACCATTCTGCCGCTGACGATCGGGGCGTTTTTCGGGGCGCCGTTCTACATTTTCTTGTTGAGGCAATTTCTGTTAGGCGTTCCCAAAGAGCTGTCCGAGGCAGCAAAAATGGACGGGGCGTCGGAATTCCGGATTTACGCGCAAATTATTTTGCCGACGTTGAAACCCGCGTTAGCGACGGTTGCTTTGTTTACCTTCGTGGGTGCCTACACGGACTTTATGGGACCGCTCATTTATTTGAACGATGCCGCCAAATGGACGCTGACGCTCGGTTTGCAAGGTTTTCAGCAGGATCACGGTGCGCAATGGGAAAAGCTGATGGCCGCGTCGACGATTATGGCGATTCCGATGATTTTGCTTTATTTTTTCGGGCAGAAGTATTATATGCAGTCCGGATCGGCTTTTACGGGGTTTAAGTGATTCGAAGTGCGGAATAAATAGCGAAGCAGCCAGTTTCCGGTAAGACCGGGAATGGCTGCTTTGTGTAATTTTGGGTAGGGATTCCAAGATATAATGATTAAGGACAAAGCGGTGGAGCGGCCATGGCGTAACACTCCCGAAGGGAGATGTTTGCCATGGTAGTACTTGTGGCGCTACTGGATATCCTCAAATGGATCGCTACCATACTGAGCCTAGTGTGGTCAAATCTATACGAATTTTCATACACAATTGCATAAAGACAGCTAGATCGTAGATGCTCCACTTTTTGTTCAACTCACGGCAGGTTAATTCCATTATATGGTATGCTAGGGAGGACTAGTTTGAGACTGAGATGAATCCGTTATATTGAGGAGTGATAAAATGAGGCAATCAGGATTAGTTTTATTAGTGCTAGCGATGATGTTCTTAGATTCAGCATGTAGCAGTACGAATAAGCCCCTGAGGACCGAAGTTGTTCCCGTGGAAGCCCTCGAAAAAGACCAATTAAAAAAGTCTTTCAGTAATGATACAAACACGAATCCTGGTGAGGAATACGTTGGAAAGTTCTCTTATCTGAAACAGTTGTCTTTAGAGAAGCAGGAGGCTTTTACTCGTTTTAAAGTTGAGAGGAACTTGCAGAACCTTCACAATTTTACCCCTGAGGAAATGGTGCTGATTTATCTCTATTGTATATCAATAGGCGACCCAGACTTGATATATGCGATTACTTTTAATGGGGGGCAACTTCCTGATCTAGATAAATTTCGGAAAGATTATTTCGAGTATGCAATGAATGATGATTCCGAAACAGCAGTACATTACAGATATTATGATTCTATAAAAGTGGATGAGAGTACGGCAGAGGAGAATAAGGTAACTGTACTTATTACGGTTAGTATAGAAACAACAACTCATACCATGGCTTTAGGGCTAAAGAAAGAAGATCAAGTCTGGAAGTTGGATATCTATCATTTGATAAAAGCATATATAAATAAAGCGAGTAAGAACAAAACAAAATAGGTTAATTCAAATCATAAGAGCTAGTGGCTCCATTTTGACTAATGAGTCTCTATAAGGATAAATTTTTTACAATACAGAAATGATATTAATACCAAACAAGTAAGGATCTGGATTGATGAAAAGCTTATCTAAGATTATGAAAGAAAATGGGATAAAATTTATGGGGAGTTCATTTATCGATATCCTCAAACTTAATTCCAACAATGAATCCCCTTGAGAGGCTGACGTTTACTGGATTGAAATTTCGGACAAAAAACGTCCTGCAGTTCTCGTAACTGAAATAGACAAAAAATACTTAATGGTTCCTTTTTCGTCTCTTAACAATGGAAATGGGACAAAAGATTATGACGAAAGCAGCGTAAAAATTAAACGTAAGCATAATCCATTTCTTAAAAAGGACTCAATTGCTGTTGTAAATGAAATGAGAACAGTTAAAACAATGCCTGAAAAAATAGAAACTATACGTAGTAGAGACGTGAATCGAATCAGATTAAGAATTAAATTAATACCTGGACCGGTGAGTTTACTCGATTTATAAATAAGACGCCAACTCATATATTTAGTTGAACCAAACGGTACGATCGTTGAATCATGATATAAAGGCAGCCGGTCAATGAACTGCTTTTTTGATGCTCCCGCAAGAATACAACATGTAAACAATGTGCAGAGCCTTACATCTCAAAGGGGTTTTGTCACACATTAGGTAACCGAGTAATTTGTACGCTAAGCCTCTCTTAATCTAAAAATGGCCGGTTTCCTCTACAATAAGGACCCGGCCACTTATTATTTTTTACCAAGCTCGATATCAACGAATACATCACTTGGAGCAATGCTTGCATGATAATACGATTTTGCTTCGGAAATGCGCATACAGCTTCTCGACTTGACTTGTTATTTCTACCATGGCGTTTCCGTTTTGTGCTCAATCACTTGCAATACTTTCGGTTCGAGAGCTTTTGACAGTTGTTCCATTTGTTTCTTTGATACCTTGGCACCTTCAACTTCTTTCTCAGCCTGTGTTTTTGCGATGACATCAATGACTTGTTGTTTAGAGACATTTTTGGATGCTGCAATCTCCGCAACGGATTTGCCCTTTGCTAATTCTTGTTTTAATTCTGTCGGGTTCATCTTTAGTAAAGCAAATAGTTTTTCATCGTTTAAAAAGGAATCGGCAGTATAGTCAGGTTTACCATTTACAGAGAAGAAACCTTCTACTTTAACAGGATTTGAAGGTGTAGGTTCGCCGCCGATCAAAGAAACATTGATTGCATTGCCCTGAACAAAGGCTTGGTAGAATGGTGTTTCTGCTCCCTTTTTGCTGTAATTCAACATGAACGTTTTTTGATCCGAGTTCTCCATTTGCTCCATACGAAACTCGTAATGATCAATGCTGCCGTACATTTTAGTAATGAGATTATCTACCTTCGCCTTGATGTCCTGACCGGTTAAAGAAATGACGGGCTTCTCTTTAGGCTCCCAATTCTCCTGGTTCACGTGTTCGATCACACCCGTAATACCGTTTATATCCAGTCTAATTTTTTTGCCGGTTCCTCCTTTTTCCTGCAGTACGATGCTTGTTTGGATCGCCTGCTTTTGGGTTGAATTCGTGGCGTCTCCCCCAAGGTAGCTTGCATCGACAATCTCAAACGATTTTGCTTCGGGAAAAGCGCCGTACAGCTTCTCAAGCGCTGCTTTGCCAACCTCATCCACTTTGACTTGTTCAGCAGTCATTGGTGTTCTAGTCAGCATGTCTATCAGGGTAGGGGCCGCAAAGGCTGCGGTTGGAATCAAAAGCGCTACGGCAACAATACCGCCAATCAATCGTTTTTTCATAGGTTTTTCGCTCCTTTTTCGTTGCAAATATTGAGAATAGGATCGTTCTATTCGTTTGGAGATGGCCGGAGGGCACTCGATCGTTTCTGCCTCTTTGCGCAGATGTTCACGGATTTCGCGTTCAATAGTCATTGATCTTTTCCATCCTTTCAGGGGGGAGATTACATAAGTATTTTCGAAGCGCCTGAAGGCCGGCATGATATCTGGATTTGACTGTACCCACTGGAATATCGAGCAGCGTTGCAATTTCTTCAAGAGTATAGTCGTGAAAAAAGCGGAAGATAATCACTGTCCGCTGTTTGTCGGTCAGTTTTCGTATGGACTGCGATATCATTTGGTCCGTCCCATCCAGCGCAGTATGTTGATCCCAATAAGACTCTTCCCGGGTGAAGGAGCGGATGCGTTCAAAAATTCGGAATCTCCTCCAGCTCTTGACCCGAAATCTTTGCACTTGGCGGATGACCAAGCCATGCAGCCAGAAGTGGAAAGGACGGTTCGTGTCGTAGTTCGCAAGGGAGAGCCACATTTGCATATAAATCTCATTCATGACATCTTCCCGATCCTGCTGATGATCCACCAGAAAGGAGACTGTACGGTAGACATCCTGATAGGTAGCATCATACACTGCATGAAACGCCTGTTGATCACCATCCTTCATTTTTTCGAGTAATTGGTACATATATTCGTTTTGCATCAGAGGGCCCTCCTGTAAGCTGCTTACACACTATATTGCCTCTCTATCGGAAAAGGGTTCGGTGTTAAAAGGAATTTATTTAAAAATAGAGAATTGATTCCTTTATAAGTTTTTTGGCATATCGATCGAGTAAGGGTATTGGTGGGGGAGAACGATGAAAGTATATAACAAACATTACCTCAAAGCATGTGAAAGCTACTTGTACATGACCAAAGACGAAATTATCACCAGGCAGCTCCGAATCGAAAACTGGCTGCTTTTTAATGAATCTCTCATCAAAATAGGGCTCGTCGTCTTTTTGGGGGCTGTTTTTTGGACATCAAGGTTGGCGCTTGTCCACCAGCTTTCTTTTACGTCATGGAGCCTGTATGTAATGATCATTTATATTGGCCTGCTGTATTTTGCCGGCCAGAGTTCAAAACGCTGCCGGGCGTATAGCGATGCGGCCGAAGTGATGCTTCAGTTTGACAGCGAAGAAGCCCGCCGCACCTACTTAGATGAAATGCTGAAGCCGCAGTTTCAGTAGGGGAAACGTGCCTTTGCGCATCGACCCATTACAATATGAGGCATAAAGGAGAACTCGACGGGGTGCGCTTACTCTCCCGCAAGACGGTAGAAGCGATGACCACCGATCATTTTACCCCAGAGCAGCATGGACATGCGTTTTTCGATGAAACGGATTTTGGCGGTACTCCGGTATGGCCCAACAAAGGGTACGGCTATGGGGTGTCGGTACGAAACGCGGGAGATTGGGATCGTCCCTAGCATAGGTTCCTTTTTCTGGGCGGGAGCCCTGGGAACCACCCGGATCGCAGATCCTAAGGAGGAGCTGATGGCTCCCCTTATGATTCAGCTGCGTGGTGCGCAGATGCCGAATAACAGCAAGCTCCCCTTCGATTTATGGACGATGATGTAACAGGCGATTGAGGATTGAAGGGATCGTTGCTAGGAGTTTTAGTCACTTTTTAGTATTTCGATGAATTAACGCAAAGATTAATAAGGATAAAAAAAGTAGGGTTAGATAGGTGAGTATATACTTTGTGAGAGGCGATTGAGGATTTGATGTGAACGTTGCAAAAGCAATAATGAATGGTAATGCGACAAAATCCAAAAGATATCTTTTGCGAACCTTGTATATTTCGAATAATTTCTTTCGTCGAAAGTTCAACAGATTCCATCTCCTATCACATGATATTAAAGAGGCTGCCGTAACCCTTTCGACAGCATGAGGATGCTTGCTTCCGGCAAGCATCCTTTTTTGTCATTATGAGTTTAAAACAAACTCCCCGTCTATACCAGAAGCATATTCTATTGGCCGCTTCCTTCGCCTAATGTTTTTTCTTGATCAGCGGCATCATCCGGTTCATCGGTTGCCCTATCTCCGGTTGTTTTTTCTTCAAGACGGCGGGTGTCACTCGCCCCGGCATCCAGCTCTTTTTCGTCCAGGGTTACGTCATCCACGTACACCGTCATTTTTCCTTGCCCGTTCGGCGAGGAAATCTGCAGGCCGATCGCTTTGATCAGCGTTTTGTCGATGGCTTCGCCATGGATGTCCTTGCCGTTCAGGCTGAGCGTGATCCACCGGTATTCGTCGGTCAGCTCCACTTCATCGGTTGAAGCCCAATCCCAGTTCGCGCCCGTTTTGATGAACAGCTTGGCTTTGGCGGTGCCGCCGGCGACTCTGGCTCGAACCTTTAACGTGCCGCCTTGGCTGAGGTCCTGATCGCTCATGTAGGCGAGCTCGAAATGCTGGTCGCCGGCAGCCGTGGCCGGGAAATCTGCGCTGAGAACCTTGCTGCCGCCGTCTTCGGGGTTCGCGAGGTTGTCCGCGCCCAGCGTATTGTCGTTTAGCGTCCAGCCGGCCATGTTGTCGTTAAAATCGAACAGCACGCCGGGCGCGACGCCGCCGCTTTCGCTGCCGCTGGGCACGGTGCCGGCATTCGGATCAAGCAGCGCATGGATGTCGTCAAAATACATGGACGACGTCAGCCGATTGCCGTCCGGCACGGCGTTGGTGTAAATCGAAAAGGCCTGGACGTTCTTCAGGTTCGTCTTCGTTAGCGTGCCGGTTGCGCCGTTGGCGGGCTTGAATTCATGGAACGGCGCGGTGATCAGGGCAGGTTCGGTCGTTTTCGTGTCGGGGTAATATTCATACGTTTTGCCGCCCACGTTGATTTGCATCACCAGCTTCTGCCCCTGGCCGTCCGGCTGGTACCAGAACTGCAAGGCGTTGTAGCCGGACCAATCGTCGCCGTTCATCGCCTTGGTGATCCCCGCGTAGCCGCTGCCCGCCAGCGTGTACGTGTATTTCAGCCCGTAGCTGCCGCCATGCTTATGCACGCCGTCCAGCGCAGCGCTCGCCGGGTCGCCGCCGGCGTGGACGAACTTGCCGGCAAGGGCGTCGCTGCTGCCCAAATATCCCTCGAAGTCATCGACCATTGCGGGGTCACCCGATGTTTCGTTATAAGCGTTGTAAAGGCGGATGTTATCGACATAGACCGGAAGCGCTTCGCCGCCCGAATTCAGCCCGCTGCCCACGATGGACAAGGCGATGTCGTCGGCTGCCGCCAGGGCGTCCATATTCGTAAAATCGATCGTCGGGCTGAATTTGACGAATTCCACGCCATCGATCGTCTCCTTCGGCAAGGAAGCGAGCGGGACATACGTCGTATCCATGCCGTATTTATTGCTCCAATCCGGCGGGAGCTGGCCGACGGCACGCAGGCTGGCGTTAGCGCTGGTCTCCCCGGCGGACAACGGCACCCACACGTCCATTTTGACCCGTTTGATATCCGCAAGCGAGCTGGCCCCGGCCTTGGTTTTGGCATTTTTCAGCTCCAGCTTCAGCTCCTGCCATGAATCGGTTCCGTTCAGATGCGGCACGCTGATCTTCAAGGATCCGCCGTTAAAATCGCTGTACGCCACGCTTCCGTCATGCGTTTCCTTCAGCGAATCGGTATATTCGCCGTTGTATTGGATGCCTTCGACGTCCGCGGCAGCATCGAAAGTGTAGGTCCCGGCGAGCACCTCGCCGATTTTCACGAACACGGCGTTCGTTTGCTGATGCAGGACGGCGCCGTTTTTGCCGTAGATTTTGACGGTAAAGTCCACGGTTTTGCCGTTCAGGCTTGCCGCCGGCGTCCACTCCGCTTCGTAGTAGCCGCTGTTCGGGTTCAGCGCCATCGGGTATTCGGCATCAGAACCCTGGATGCTGTACACGACGCGGTCCAGCGTTTCATTCAGGACGCGGGCGCGGAGCACTGTCGAGGCGTCTTTGATCGTGCTTTGGTGGGTCGGAGAGGCGATATGCATGAAACCCCGCCCGGACGCCGTGTTGACCTTTTTATCGTAAGCACCGGTCACGCCGTCGCTGAACAGCGTGTACGCATCCTGATAGAACTTCTTGAAGTCCGGCAGCATTTCATGCTCCTGGTTCGGATCGCCGGTCGGATAAGGGACGTAAACGGAATCCGGTCCAAAATTGGCCCAGGTTTGCATGTACGCCATCTTTTTTGCGTCCGGATCGGATTGGAGCGTGCCCGCCAGCTTCGTGTAGAAGTCGGGGGTGGTGTTGCCCTTGATTTTCATTTTCTGATAGCCGAATTCGGTGAAAGCAGCGACCTTGCCGCGGCTGTCGGCGATTTGGGACACGGTTTTGGCTTCGGTCTTCACGCCGTTGAACCAGGAGTCGCCTTCTCCGTTGTAATAGCTGTCGAAACCGAGAACGTCGACGTAGTCGTCGCCCGGGTAGGTTTTCAGATAGGTGTCGGCGGAGTCGCCAAAACCGCCGCCGGGCGAGTAGGCGTAAAGGAAGTTATGAACGCCTTTTTTGTCGCGGAGATATTCGACCGTATAGCGGTAAATCTCCTTGTATTCGTCGGTCGTCGTAAAAGCGGCTCCCCACCAGAACCAGCTGCCGCTCTGCTCATGGAAAGGTCGGAAGATGACGGGAATCGGCTTGCCGTCGTCCGTCTTGAGGTGAAGGGCGAAATCGGCGATTTGGTCGAGAAAAGCGTTATACGCCGCGTTTTTGTCCCCGCCCGGCAGGATGTGGGAAACCACGTTGCCTTTGGTGTCGTAAAAATCCCCGCCCGTGACGAAGTTCGGCATATGCGAGCTGAGCGTCAGCACGCCGCCGTCCGCGTAGGCTTTTTTCATCACGGCGACAAGATTGTCCCGGCTCTGCTCGGCGTTGCCGGCGACGCCCGGCTTTTCTTTGCCTTCCAGGCTCAGCGTATCCCAGCCGAATAGCCCCGGATAGGCGCCTACGCTGTTGAAGGTATCCGACTGCGTTCCGTCCTTCGCCGTGATGGACAAGCCTTCGGTCGTGGCGTGCTGCTGGCCGAACAGGATGTTTTTACCGCGGAGCTGGTTCAAATAGACGAACAGCGACCTGGTTCGGTCGGTTGCCGCCGCGTCCACCAGATTGACGGTCGGGACGTTCTCTACCGGACCGCCTTCATTGCCCCCGCCGTTTCCGCTTCCGCTGCCGCCGGAAGAAGAACCGCCTGGGCTGCCGGAAGAGCTCCCGCCTGCCCCCGGGGTACCGGACGACACCGAACCTGTGCCGATCGTTCCTGCGGAGATGGCGACGGTTCCCGGCTGCAGGGCGGTGCCGTTTAATGTTACGCCGGTGCCTTGGATCACCGCCTGCTTGATGCTTCCCGTACCCGTGATCGCGGTGCCGGCGGCCGAGGGGGTTACGGTCAGGGAGGTGACGGAGGCGCCCGCGCCAAGGTTCAGCTGCACGGGGCGGTTGAATTCGGCGCTGTCGATCGTTGAGGCGTCACCTGCGTCCAGCCGCGACGCGCTGTTTGCCGTCAGCTGCCCGATACGGGTTGCGCCGGACATCTGCACTTGCACCTGACCGTCGCGGCGGTTGATGAGGACGGTCCGGAGCTCGGAGTCCTTCAAAATGACGGTCTGCCCGCCGCCTTCGATAAAGAGGGTTCCCTGCACGGTGACATGGTCGAGGGTTATCCCGCCATCGCCGATGCCCGGCGCCAGATAGAGGTTGCCTTGGATGACGGCGTCCTTCAGGACGACATCCCCGTGGTTTACCACGGCGTTGCCGGTGATCTTCCCGGCCACAAAAGTACCCGCGGCCGGGTAATAGGTGTTGACCAGCTTATCGATCAAGGTGAAAACCTCCGCGCGCGAGATATGTCCCTCGGGGCGAAAGGTTCCGTTCGGATAGCCCTGGAAAATGCCGGAGAGCGTCCGGACCGCTTCGCGCGCATACGCCCCGATCTTTTCCCGGTCCGAATAGGGAAGGGGGGAGGCGGCTTCGCTTGCGCCCAATTCAAATGCCCGGGCCAGCAGCACCGCTGCGTCCTGGCGGGTGAGCGGATGGTTTGGTTTGGCTTCGTTGCCGGGGTATCCCTTATAGTATCCGGCTTCTCTGGCGGAGGAGAAAGCGTTTGCAAACCAAGCGTCGACAGGCACATCCGCAAAGGCTTCTTTCGACTGCGCCGCAAAGCCGAACAGTTGGTTCAGCAGCGACACGAATTCGGCCCGCGTGATTTCCCCGTTGGGATGAAAGGTTCCGTCCGGGTAACCCTGTATTAAAGCGTTGCCCTTCCATTTTTGAATGCTTGCCTGAGCCCAATGTCCTGCAATGTCGTTGGCCGCTTTGCTGCCGCCGGTCGTTTGAGAGGCTGCAGTTCCGTTAGCGGGAGAAGACAGCAGCGAAGCGAACAATACCGCCGACAAGGCGGCGCTCAACCATTTTGTTGATGCATTCATAGAAACTCCCCTTTGCCGTGAAAAGATAAAGGGCTAACAAAGCGGATTGATAAACTAACAAAAATGTCGAAAATATTCATTTGTAACCGCTTTATTTATCCCTTTTCGAGACATTATACTACCATGAGGGGGGATTATTGGCAACATAAAGTTATTTTATTAAACTAATAAAACAATAACAAAAATATGTTTGTTATTAAAAACGGAGGATTGTTTATCGCCCGCGATTCAAAAGCATGTGGTTCATATGGTGAATTGAGAGTTTGGATGACGGCCCTTTTGGGCACCGTGATGCTGGCCCGCTCCGGCAAGAGACCAAGCCCTGGAGAAATTGGCCGATAAACACTCTTCCCGATCCCTGCTTTCCACCAAAAATGTAATATGTTAAAATCTCATGGCAAGTAAAGATTATAGAGGAACATGGATGTCAAAAGAATTTACCTACCATGAATCATTTATCCATATATCTTGCGGTTGATCTATCCAGCGGGGTGAAAATATGAACAAAACGGAACGGCAGCTGGCCATTACGCTTGAACTGCAGCGGAGCAAGCTGGTTCGGGCGGAAGATTTGGCGGCGCAATTCGAGACAAGCGTCCGGACCATCTACCGTGACATTCAAGCTTTGAGCGAAGCGGGAGTTCCGATTGTCGGAGCTCCCGGACAGGGATATTCCCTGATGGAGGGATATTTTCTCCCGCCGGTCAGCTTTACGGCCGAAGAGGCCGTGGCTCTGCTGATGGGGGCGGATTTTATCGAGCAAAGGCTGGATGAGGAATACAGTCCCGCAGCGAAGGCGGCGAAACGAAAAATCGAAGCGATTTTGCCGGAACCGGTGCTCAGCGAGTCGACGCGCGTACGGGAAACGATGCGGCTTCTCCAAGCAGGCGAATCGGAAACCCGCCGGAAGGAGAAGGAGTATCTTGGGCAAGTTCGGCATGCGATTTTGGAGCGCCGTAAAATTCGGTTTACTTATCTGAAAAAAATGCCGGAATCGGACGGCAATCGGAAGAATATAAGGGAAGCGGCCCCCTATGGACTAACGCTCGTTCAGGGCAATTGGATGTTGCTCGCGCGCTGCGACCTGCGGCAGGATCTCCGCCATTTCCGATTGTCGCGGATGACGGAGCTTGCCGTGCTGGAGGAGCGCTTTTCCATGCCGCCCGGGTTCGATTTGAACCGTTACCGCCCGCCCGATGACCGCAACGTTCGGGTGGTGGTTCGGGCCAATCCGGAACTGGCCGACAGAATCGCCGAAACCGCTCATTATTATTTGGAAGAAACGGAAGAGCGTGAGGACGGTTTGCGGGTCGTCTTTCGCGTACGACGGCCGGAGGAGCTGCTGCGCGTGGTCCTCGGTTGGGGCGGGGATGTGGAGGTGCTGGAGCCGGAGTCCTTCCGCCGCCGAATACTGGAAGAAGCTGAAAACATCTTAAAACGCTACTGACACACTGTTGTCAGTAGCGTTGTTTTATAGTGGGAGTAAATCCACCACTGAAGGGGAGTTGTTCCCATGTTGAAAAGTACAGCGGGAGCACTGCAAGATTTTGAAGCGACGGTAGACCGGTATTTGATTGAACTGGAGCGCATCGATATGGAGTCGTTGCTGGCCAAAACGAACGAAGAAGAATGGTCCATCGGGCAAATGTTTGTGCATTTGATTCAAACGGCGCAGTTCATGCAGCTGCAGAATGCCGACCACTGCCTTGCCGGAAGCGGAGCGGCGGTTACCACCACGGAGGACAAAACCGAGATCGGCAGGACGGTATACGAGTCGGGAAGTTTTCCGCCCGTTCGCGTCCGCGTGCCGGCTTCGCCGCAATATACCCCGCATCAGCCGGAGAGCAAGGAGCAGCTCATCGAAGGGCTCCGCGGTGTAGTGGAACGGATGAAACGTACGGAGCCCGCTGTAAGCCAGGCGCCTGAACAAATGAAGCTCCCCCATCCGCGTTTTGGGCCGTTAAACGCCAAGGAATGGTTCTTGCTGGTCGAGATGCATTATCGGCATCATTTTTTGCAGCTGGATCGTTTGAAAAACGAGTTGAGTTTGGTTTAATCGCGCAGCGTCACCGCCTGCATCGCGTGGTCTAAAAGAGCAAATAAACAGCAGCAGTCCAGGGCACGTCCTTCCTGGGCTGATGCTGTTTATTTTTTTGGCTTCCGAACGGATTTGAAGGGGCTGCGGGTATCCGTCCCCCAGTCTAACGAGGTGTGGTGGGATGACTGGTTAAGCTCGAGCTGCCCGATCCTCCTGATTCATGGCGGGCAGAGCTTCATCCCGGATACCGATCAGGCGAGACGGATGGAAGCCAAACCGCCACTGCTTTGTTATACTTAAAATAAGTAGAAGACATAGGAAGCAAAGGTGTGAAGTTTTTGACCAGGCCCTATATGATGGAGACAAATCGTTTAGGATTTTCGGAGTGGCGGGAAGATGATTTGGAGTTGGCGATGGAATTATGGGGCGATCCGCTCGTGTCCCGGCTGATCAGCGCAAACGGACGATTTTCGGAACAGGCGATCCGTGAAAGATTACAGACAGAGATTCAAAATAACCTGACGTTTCAGGTCCAATATTGGCCAGTATTTGAACTCTCAAGCGGTACTATGATCGGCTGCTGCGGGTTAAGGCCATATCGTAATGAGACTCGTATATTTGAATTGGGATTTCACCTCAAACCGGAGCACTGGGGCAAAGGATATGCTCATGAAGCCGCTTCTGCAGTTCTGGAGCATGCCCAAAATGAGCTTAAGTCGGAGTTCATTGTGGCAGGACATCATCCGGATAATACGGCTTCTGCAAAACTTCTGGGTAAACTCGGCTTTCAATATACGCATCATGAGTATTATGAAGCAACCGGTCTCGAGCACCCTACCTATCGATTCAAGTGTGAATCGCGTTAACGGAATCGGATATTTCAACGAAACATGGAAGAGGCAGCCGGCTGATGATGCCAGGCTGCTTTTTCCCCTTTATCACTACACTTGTGCGGTAGGACGGATCACAATTTCGTTGATATCCACATCATCTGGCTGCTCGATCGCGAAAGCGATCGCACGGGCTACCGCTTCCGGCGGCAATCCCAGTCCGTCCCGAACCGCTGCCAGCTGATCCCTCACTTGTTGATTGGGTATCCCGTCAATAAAGTTCGTCTGCACAACGCCTGGCGAAATAATCGTTACGCGGATGTGATCGCCGGCTTCCTGCCGGAGCCCTTCGGAGATGGCGCGAACGGCAAACTTGGAACCGGAATAAACCGCCTGGTTCACAACGGTCTTCAGTCCAGCGGTAGAAGCGATATTTACGAAATGCCCGAAGTTCTGCTGGCGGAAAACAGGCAGCGCGGCGGCGATGCCGTATAACACGCCTTTCGTATTGACGTCGATGGTCGCTTCCCAGTCTTCGACACGCAGTTCGTCCAGCGGGGAGATCGGCCCGATGCCTGCATTGTTGATGAGCACGTCCAGTTTGCCGTAACGTTCGCAGGCCAGCTGTACCAGATGGGACAGATCTTCGCGGCTTGTTACATCCATGCTGGCATATACCGCCTCACCGCCACGGCTTTCGATGCGCGTCACGATGTCCTTGAGCCGATCCGTACTACGCGCCCCAATAACAAGCTTCGCTCCACACTCGGCAAGACGTACAGCCGCTGCTTCTCCAATTCCACCGCTTGCGCCGGTAATGGCAATCACTTTACCCTGAATTCCTGATATCGTTTCATCGTTCCTATTCACAGCCGAATCCTTCTTTCATCTGATATTTATCTTGCTTATCCCATGATAAGAAAAATCAGCTGAAACCATGTAGACCATTCTTGCGCGATCCTTGCCTATTCCTGTCCGGTCTTGGTTTATAATAGGTTTACTCTATACAATGAAATGAATCCATTTATATAGGTTGAACGAAAAGGAGCTGTGAACAAGCCTTGAACCAAACCATTTCTGAATTGGCCCGGCTCATTGCCCGTCATGCGCCGGTCGATGGCGTTCATACAACAGCGATTCCCGAGCTCTGTTTCCGGCGTGCGTCCAAGGAATCCGAGCCAACGCATACGATCAACATGCCCTCGCTGTACATCATTGCCCAAGGCACCAAAACGGCCGCGTTAGCCGGGGACACCTTCCAGCTCGATCCAGGTACGTATATGGTGACCTCCGTCCATCTGCCGGTGATCGGGAAAATCATCAAGGCTTCGCCGGAAAAGCCTTATTTAAGCTTAGCGTTGACGCTCAATCCGGATGTCATTGTAGATATAAACAAGAAATCCAGCCCTTCTCCCAAGGAAAGGGGGGAGACTTCAGGGCGGGGCATTTTGGTCAATCCGTCCACCCCTCCCTTGCTGGATGCAATGCAGCGCCTCGTCCATCTGTTAGATACGCCTGCGGATATTGACATGCTGGCACCGCTCGTCATCCGGGAGATATTTTATCGGGTACTACAGGGTGAACAGGGAGCGCGCATCAGGCAGTTTGCCGTGATCGGAAGCTATGCCCAGGGCATTTCAAGCGCAATTCATCGGATCAACATCAATTACGCACAGCCGCTGGTAATTGAAGAGCTGGCTGCTCAATTCAGCATGAGCCCGACAACCTTTCACAAGCAGTTCAAACGGGTAACGGCGATGAGCCCGCTGCAGTATCAAAAAACCATCCGGTTGCAAACGGCAAGGCGTCTGCTGCTCACAGAAGGCTTGGATGCTGCAACGGCCGGATTTCGCGTCGGCTACGAGAGCCCCTCCCAATTCAGCAGGGAATACGCCCGTTTATTCGGACGGCCGCCGATGAGCGATGTCCAGCACCTGCGCGATTCGCTAGGGGAAGGATAAGGGGACTTGGATCAGTTCGACTTCGCCTCGTCCACTGCCTCTGCACGGATATTAAACGTCTATATTATTTCTTTCCCTATCCTCCAGAAGGGCAATGAATTATGATCAGTGTAGTGAAATTCAGGAAGCGGAGCGGGAGGGGAAACGATGTTCGAATCGATTTATGATCAACTGAACCTATGGGGGAAGGACGATACGTTTTTCATGCGCATCATTGAGCGGATCAAGCCGGACGGAATAGCCGATTTGGGCTGCGGGACGGGAAGGCTGACGCTGCATTTGGCGGGTAAAGGCTATCACGTGATCGGCCTCGATCCCGATGAAGCATCGATTCAGATCGCCAAGCAAAAAGACACCGGGAACGCCGTGATATGGGAGGTTGGGACGTCCGAGAATCTGGGAGTGGACCGGTTTGATTTGGTCATGATGACGTCCAACGTGGCGCAGGTTTTTGTGGCGGATACGGAATGGACTGCTACGCTGCGCAACATTTTTCAGTCCTTGAAGACGGGAGGGTATCTTCTGTTCGACACCAGAAATCCCCTCGCACGCGCATGGGAACGCTGGACCAAGGAACATTCCATCAGCGAGGTCGTGGATCCGGTAACGAAGGCGAGCATCAGAACCTGGCATGAAACGACTTCCGTCCATCTGCCTCTGGTGACGTACGATACCTTTTATGAAAATCTGGATACCCTTGAGGTTCAGAGTGAAGAAGACACGCTGATTTTTAGGGAGAGGGAGACGTTGAGGCAGGATCTGCTTGCGGCAGGTTTTCAGCAGGTGAACGTATACGGAGACTGGGAATTTCAGCAGGCCGGGCTCAACGCCAAATCCTTCATCTTCGCCGCCAAAAAGTGAGTAGAAGCAGAATACATTCATGGTTGCTGCAGTCATAACCACCGGCTAAGCCGGTGGTTATGACTGAATAACTATGATGTGTCTGAAGAAACAGACCGAAGCTGATTCGTTGATTGACCGGTTTTAGCGATTGGACATCGCGCCTTGGCATGATGAACCCGACGATGGGCGCACCACCGCGGCGAAAACGACAATAAATATTCTATTCCGTCACCGCATGGATTCCATCGATCGCTCACAGCTTCGATACAGTCCGTCGAGCTCGGCGTTGTTCCTTACTGCCTTTACGATTATTCACGTCCCTATTTCATTAACGGTTCCAAAGGGTATACCTCAGCGACTCATGCTCCCTGTGAACGAAGCGGGTCAGGAACGGCGATTCCGGCCCGGTTGAGGTGAGACGTCTTTACGTTAACATAATAGAGTCACCAATTTAAGAAGGAGAGCCACAGAATATATGCGTTCTCCTTCTTGAAATTTTCAACTATCATCCTCCGCTAACGGAATGCCGACATATTGAAGCAGGGGCTCGTAGGTAAATGATTTTCTCAAAAACAAGCTGTCCCACCGCTACCGCGCGATAAGTCACTGACGTCCTTTAGTAAGGATCCGGAACGTGATGCCGAATTTATCCGTAACATTGCCGTAAGCGGGGCTGAAGAAACTGGCTTGCAGCGGCTGGTTCACTCGACCGCCTTGCTTTAATGCTTCGAAATATCGGGTCGCTTTTTCTTTGTCATTGGTTTGAACAACGATGGTGATTTGCGTCCCTTTCTCGTAGGTGCTTCCGGTAACATGGTCGGAAATCTGCAGTTCGGAATCACCGATTTTCAAGACGGCGTAATTCACCCAATCCTTCTGTTCAGGCGGCAGCGGAGCCTCCGGATTTTCCGGCAAATCTCCGTACCGGAGCATATAGGTGACCTTGGCATCCAGCGCCTTCACATATAAATCGATGGCCTTATTTGCATTTCCATTCATTTCAAGAAAAGGGATCAAACTCGAACTCACAACAATCATCTCCTTGGTATAAATGTTCGCGACGGACAACCGGCAGAGAATCTTCTTTCGCATGGACCGGTATTCCTTGTCACTAACCATGTCGTAAGGCACGAAGGAAACGTGACGGAAATGGCGAAAATTTTTTTGATGAGAAAAAACGGGGATTCAAGGTGAAAATGTCGTTATGAAAAGGTCACTACGCTCACTATCGAACGACTTTCAATCATTTTTTTTGCGATAAACTACCCTTAGAACATCACTATCACCGACTTTGCTGCAACTTTCTAAAAGTAAATTTACTTTAGAAAATCCTTGGGGAAAGAGCTGAACCCCATTCCCTAAAAGCGTAGGCAAATAGTAGATATCGTACAAGTCAATCAGATTCTTATTTAGAAACTCACGAATGATCACTCCGCCACCCATCAGCCATATATTCCCTGGCCGATCTGCCCATATTTGTTTTACAAGTTCATCAACAGGGGTATTGACGAATGACACTTCATTATTCGAGAAACGATTCGGGTCGCGCGTATATACGTAGCACTTTTTCGCGGCATACTTCCATTGACCTTGTGAATGCTTTTTGATATATTCGTAGGTTGCTCTACCCATAATGATCGTGTTTATCGACGAATACAGCCGATCAAAGCCATAATCGGGCTGTGGATCAGGTGTTTCATAAAGAAAATCAAGCTTGTTATCTTCACTTGCGATATACCCATCTAGACTTGCGGCAATATAAAGAATGACTTCGTTTTTCATCCATTTCCCCACTTTCTATTATCGTTAATTTTTTAATATCAGATGTAGAAACAGTTAAATTCCATTCAAGCGTATTACTCGTTTCCATCAACTCCATCATACAACGAAACTATGACAACTAACGTCATAGTTAGAATGAGTTGAACAATAATATAGGACATTTCAACCATACAATCCGATCATGCAACACCATGTTATTAAACAGTTTTCAACCAACATTTTCCGAAGAGCCGAAAAAACATGAGTCATGGAATTGCAGTTTTCCTACAACTCCGTCACATCTGCTGGGTTTGATTCGACATAGTAATAAAGACGAAACGAAGGAAGGAATGTGGACTTTGAACGATCACAATTGGCTGGTGGAACAATTCGAGGCGCATCGGAATCACCTGCAGGCGGTGGCATACCGGATGCTCGGATCTCTGAGCGAAGCGGAGGATGCTCTGCAGGAGTCATGGATACGACTTAGCCGCTCTGATTCTAGCAGCATCGAGAATATGGGGGGATGGCTGACCACCATCGTTTCGAGGGTTTGTTTTGATATGCTTCGGGCTCGCAAATCGCGGCGTGAGGAGCTTGCCACGGTTAATATTCCTGAACCGGTAACTAGCCGCCGGGACGGAAGCGATCCCGAGCACGAAGCGCTGATGGCCGATTCTGTCGGCCTTGCGATGCTCGTTGTACTCCAAAGATTAAATCCTGCTGAACGCATTGCATTCGTGTTGCACGATGTATTCGCCTTGTCTTTCTCTGAGATCGCTCCCATTATTGGGCGTAACGAGGCCGCGGCAAGACAGCTTGCAAGCCGCGCACGCCGCCGGCTTCAGGGGGCCGATTCATCATCGGAAACAGCGGAGTACAGGCAAAAACGGGAGCTAGTCGATGCGTTTCTTGTTGCGTCACGTAACGGAGACTTTGAAAAACTTCTCACGGTATTAGACCCGAATGTTTTACTCCGGAACGACACTGCATTTATGCCTGCCGCCAATACGCCTGTTGTTCGCGGATCTCAAGCTGTGGCCAATCAATTCGCCGGGCGGGCTCAGGGCGCACGGCTGGTGCTCGTAAACGGATCCGTTGGCGCCGTTGTGGCTCCTCGCGGTCAAATACTCTTCGTACTCGAATTTACCGTTGCAGGAGGCAAGATCACCGGAATCGAAATGATTGCTGATCGGTCACGCCTTCGCCGGCTCGACTTGGCTGTGTTGAATGATTTATAAGATGCGCAGCCGGCCAAGAGCCGGCTGCTTTTTCAATGAAATAGCAAGCATTTTTGCATCAACTAGCTGGACATCCTTTACTTTCGAACAGCATGATGTTAAACTTGATTTCGATAGTTATAGAACTGTGGAATAGAAGGAGGAGTTGATCATCATGGAAGATCATCAAGTGGATATGCAAGCCGTTAAGGTATATAAAGCTTTGGGGGAACCTACTCGGCTGAAAATCGCTTTGCTGCTCTCGAAAGAAAGCAATTTATGTTTCACGGCCATCGGTGAGAAGCTTGAATCGGTTGCAGGATCAACGCTGTCACATCATCTGAAGCAGTTGACGGATTCCGGCCTGATTGATTCCCGCAAAAGCGGATCGTATATTCACTATAACGTCAACCGGGAAGTGGCGGAAAAATTTGCGCCTTATTTGTTGGCGTAATTTTTTTGAATATCATTTCTATAGTTCTAGAACTGATGAATTGATGAGTATACGCAATCTTCCTCTATTCCCTACGAAAAAGGAGAGAATTACTTATGGGCGACCAAGCAAATACGATGGAGATTGGAATCAGTACGTTTCTTCATGCAGATCCCGAAAAAGGGGGCGTCTCACATGCCGAGCGGCTGCGTCAAGCGGTCGAAGAGATCCGATTGGCGGATCAAGTCGGCCTTGACGTCTTTGCCATCGGCGAGCATCACCGTATCGACTATACAAGCTCGTCGCCAGCCGTCATATTGGCTGCCGCTGCGGCGACAACGAAGAACATCCGGTTCTCGAGCGCGGTGACGGTGCTGTCCTCGGATGATCCGGTGCGGGTATATCAGAACTTTGCGACCCTTGACGGATTGTCGAACGGGCGGGCTGAGATCATGGCCGGACGAGGCTCGTTCATCGAATCGTTTCCGCTGTTCGGCTATGACCTGAAGGATTACGAGGAATTGTTCGAAGAGAAGCTGGAACTGCTGCTCAAGATCCGCGCTTCGGAGCGGGTGACATGGCATGGCGGACACCGTCCTGCGATTGACAATATGGGCATCTATCCTCGTGCTGTGCAGCAGCCTTTACCGGTCTGGATCGGCACGGGCGGCAGTCCGGACTCAGCCATTCGTGCAGGCTTGCTGGGACTACCGATCGTCTTCTCAATCCTTGGCGGACCGCCGCAGCGATTCGCACCCTTGGTGGAGCTTTATAAAGAAGCGGCCGTGAAAGCCGGCCACGATCCGAACCAACTGCAAATCGCTACGCACTCGCATGGCTTTATAGCCGATACGACGCAAGAGGCGACGGAGCGGTATTACCCCGTGATGGCCGCCCAAATGAACCGGATCGGACGGGAACGCGGTTGGTCCCCTTATACACGTGACTCATACGATGCATCCTGCAGCCTTCATGGCGCTCTTTATGTCGGTGACCCTGAATATGTGGCGGAGAAAATCTTGCTGCTGCACAAGAACCTCGGCCTGACCCGATTCCTTATGTACGTTGATTTCAGCACGCTGCCTCATCGCGAATTGCTGCGAACGATTGAGCTGCTGGGCACCAAGGTAGCGCCAATCGTCCGTAAAGAGCTCGGCCGTCAAGCATCAAGCAGTACGGATGGAGTGAAGTGACCCGATCGAGGTGGGAGATGCTGGAGGGTGGAAGCTGCATTTTTTTTAACTAAGAATTCTATAGATTTAGAACTGTAAAAATGAAAAAGAGGAGAGAAACAACTTGAGTAACACATGGAAAATCTATATATTGGCCATTGCCAGCTTTTTAGTCGGAACCTCTGAATTCGTGATTGCCGGCATATTGGATATGCTCGCAAGAGACGTCGGCGTGTCGGTAGCGGCAGCCGGCCAACTGATTACGGTCTATTCGCTTGCCTATGCGATCGGCACTCCGATTCTGATTGCACTCACGGCAAGAATGGATCGGAAGAAGCTTATGCTGTCGGCTTTGGGTTTGTTTTTCTTAGGTAACCTGATCACCATTACATCGAGCGGCTACGGCATGCTGATGGGGGCAAGAATTATTTTGGCGATCAGCACCGGGGTATTCATGGTGGTCGCCCTTACCGTTGCGGCCAAGATTGCGAATCCCGGCAAGCAGGGCGGTTCGATCGCCACCGTTCTTTTGGGCTTTAATCTCGCGCTCATTCTGGGGGTTCCGTTGGGAAGGCTCATTGCGGGCTCGTATGACTGGAAAATCATTTTCACGGGGATCGGCGTGCTCAGTTTGATTGCCATGATTGTCCTTCTGCTGACGATTCCCAAATCAGAGGGAGAGGCTCCCGTTCCGATTCGGGAACAGCTCGCCTTGCTAAAGACGCCCCGGATCTCCGTCGCGTTGTCCATCAGTTTTTTCTGGATATTGGGATATACGATTCTGTACACCTATATCACGCCGTTTCTCCTGACCATTACGGGAATGAGCGAACGGATGGTAAGCATCGGGCTGTTTACATTTGGCCTGGCAAGCCTCCTGGGTTCCCAAGTTGGCGGTTACGGCGCAGATAAATGGGGGATCCCCCGCACGATGGTGGGAGGTCTGCTTTTTCACTCGGGTATTTTATTTTTGCTGGCGGCTTTTGCTCATTCCTCCATGCTTGTACTGCCGCTCCTGATGTTGTGGTCCTTCTTCGCCTGGTCGACGGGTCCGGTTCAACAGGTGTACTTAATCGGTATGGCTCCCCAAGCTTCAGGAATCATCTTAAGTTTGAACAACTCCATCGTGCAGTTGGGTATGGCCGTAGGCGCTGTCATCGGGGGCATTATTGTGGACAGCATCTCTTTGACGGCAGCAGGATGGCTGGGTGGAATAGGAGTCGCCCTTGGGCTCATTCCGGCCGTGTATTCTTTGACGATGCGCCGCCGGTCTGCATTTGAAGAACAAACATTGGAGAACTGACAAAAACAAAAACGATTCCCTATGGCTTTCGTTCATGTATAATGAGCTTACGGACGAATGGTGTCCGGTATTAAAAAGTACCTTGGATTACGGACTGACCCCATAGAGTGAGACAAATGAAAACACCTTCAAGAAAATACAACCATGTCGCAGGATATGGAGACAACCTTGGAGGTGTTTTTTTGCGGCAACAAGAGAAGTAACGGATGGCCAAGGCTAACTTTAATTTTGTAGTGATTAATCAACTACCGGAGGGATTCGATGAAATTTGATTTTCATACCCATCATGAGCGCTGCGGACACGCGGCCGGTTCGGTGAGAGGCTACATTGAAGCGGCCATCGGCCAGGGGCTGGATATGATCGGCATCTCGGACCATACCCCGTTTTTCGCATCTGACGAAGACCATCCTTCCCCGGACGGGAGCATGGCGAAATCGGAGTTTCCCGTCTATATTGAGGAGGTATTAAAGCTAAAGGAAGAATATCGAGGGAAAATTGAGGTGCTGCTTGGCATCGAAGCCGATTTTTTGCCGGAGCATCTGGACTTGTACCGCTCTGTGATTGCATCTTATCCTTTTGATTATGTTATCGGCTCCGTGCATGAGTTCGCCGGCATCGGCATTTATGACTCGGCGCATTGGGAAGGTTTGACCGCGGCAGGGAAATTGGAAGTAAAAAATTTGTTTTATGCTTATATCGCCCAATCGGCGAAATGCGGCTTGTATGACATTTTGGGGCATGTGGATTCTTTGAACCGTTACTTCAAAGGCTATCCGGAGATTCGTACCGAAGCCGCCGAAGTCATGCTCAAGGCGATTGCGGAAAGCGATGTCGCGGTCGAAATCAATTCGTCCGACGACCTTTGGGTGCCGGATGGAGATTTGCTGGAACGAGCGCTCCATTATGGGGTGAAGGTGACTTTCGGCTCTGATGCGCATGAACCCGAACGGGTAGGCGAGCATTTCGCGGCCGTCGCCAGCCATTTGTATGAAATCGGTTACCGGGAATGGGCCGTATTCCGCCACCGCCAGCGGTTGATGGTTCCAATCGGTCGGTGAGTACACGGGTGAAAAGGTGAAATTGGCTTTGAAGCCGCCAATCCCAACCATCGGGAACGGCGGCCTTTTTTGTGGACGGATGATTTTATCCTCTATCCAATTTCAGAAAATCCTCCTTCAGCAGCCCCATCACGATGGTGTCAACGTACTGTCCATCAATAAAGGAATGCTCGCGCAGCCTTCCTTCAATGACAAAGCCGCATTTTTCGTAGGAGCGGATGGCCCTTGCATTGCCGCCCCATGTTTCGAGCTGAACGCGTCTCAGGTTCATCGTCCGGAACACATAACGGATCAATGCTTTCAGGGCGTCCGAGCCCCAGCCTTGTCCCCAGTAATTTTTGTTGCCGATGCCGATTCCCACGGTACACCTGCGGGAGACGATGTTCACGTCGCGATACTCAATAAAACCGATATGCTCAGGTTGATCACCGCGCGCGTAAATGGAGAATCGTCCTTTTTCCCGCTTATCCAGTTCTATAATTTCCTGTTTGTAAGCATCCTCCAGATATTCTACAGGGACATGGCTGAACATAAATGCGGCCGTACCCGCCTCGAGCTTGGCTGATTCCTCGTCGTTCCTCCAGGCATATGCCCGTCTGTAATCGTCAAGAGAGACGGGGCGCAGCTCGACCTTTTCACCCGTGATCAATAGGATACACCTCCATAAGCAACGATCTACCTACAATAGAATCTTCACAGTTTTGATTATCATTATGACAGAAGGATATATGATGAACAAATCAGGGGGGGCGCGATATTCCAGTGCCGGATTTTCCGACAAAACAGGCAATCATAATATGTGCCAAAATGAAAGTTTTTTATCTTTTAACAATTGTATGATAATTTTTTACCGAAATTGCACGTACGCCTAACATTCCGTTGACACTCCCTCACTATAGTGAAGATGTAAGCGAAAGATCCGGATGACCATACGCTTCGCGAATTGAAGTTTAACGATGGGGAGGCCACGGAACATGAGAACAAAAGGGAAGGTAAACGAGAGGACCGTCTTGAAGTGGAACGCCAAAGGAATAACGGGGATTGAGCGGGATACATTCGCGCCAAGGGGAGAACGAAACGCCTGGTCCTGGCCGGGCAAAGCGGCGGCGCTCGTCTTGGGCACGGCCCTGCTGCTGACCGCATGCGGACAGGGGGAAAGCGGAACGGCAGGCAGCCCGGATGCGCCAACCAAGCCGGCCGAGTCGGCCGAGACGGTTCAAGGTTCGGCGGCCGCTTCCGGCAGCGAAACGCCGGAGGCGCTGTATGAGCAAGCCAAAAAGGAAGGCAAGGTCATCGTCTACTCGACATCGGGTCGCGCCAACGACGCTGCGGAGACGTTCATGAAACAATATCCCGGCATCAAGGTCGAGGTGAGCAAGGTCAAGTCCGACGAGATGATGGACAAGGTGACGAAGGAGCAGGACGCCGGACAATTCAACTCGGACGTGATCATCACGAAGGAAGTAAGCGGAGCCGTCGAAGAAGAGATGGTGAAGCCGGGACGGTACGTCAAGTACTTGCCGGAGGATCTGGCGGAGAAGGTCGACGAGCCGTACCGCACGCAGTCTGAAGGGTATGCCAACTATCTGGAGTTCCGCACGCTTTTTTACAATACCGATCATTACAAGTCGGCTCCGGTCACCAACTGGTGGGACCTGACGACCCCGGAATTTAAGGGCAAGGTGTACACGGCCGATCCGCTCAGTTCGCCGGCGTTCATGGATTTGTTTACGACGATGGTCCTCCACAGCGACGATATGGCGGCGGCATACAAGGAGAAATTCGGCAAGGACATCGAGCTGCACGGAACGGAAAACGCGGGTTACGAGTTTATCAAGCAACTGTTCGATAACGGGCTGGTCGTGTTAAAAGGAAGCGACGACGTGCTGGATGCGATCGGCAAAGCAAACAGCGACGCGGTCGGGCTGGCGGTGTCCGGCGACGTGTCGAAGGTCGAGGAAAAGGGCTGGAACGTCCTTCCGATTTACGATATGAAACCGAAGACGTCGGTGCCGGATTCCGGATATTTGTTCCTCGCGAACAAAGCGCCGCATCAGGCCGGAGCAAAGCTGTTCATCCGCTGGATGATGGGCGAGAAGGACGGTCAGGGCGAAGGCATGGCGCCGTTTAACGAGATCGGATCCTGGGTGCCGCGCTCGGATGTGAAGACCAAAAACGACGTGGCTTTCGAGGATCTGAACCTGTGGATTTACGATGGGGAGAAGCTGTATTTTGAGGCGCCGAAAGTCCGGGATTTCTGGATCAAGCAGAAATGACGAACGTGAATGACACGGACGGGAGGAAAACCGGATGCTGCATAAACCCATGCTGAATACGTGGCAGGCCAGATGGCTGAACCGGTGCCGCAATGCGCTGCGGAATCCGCTGTACCTGATTGGGACGGCGGCCCTTCTGTTTCTCGCGTACACCATCGTCTGGCCGGTCCTGAACTTAATCTACTCGACGTTCATTTGGAAAACCCAGGATGCCCGGCTCACGCCCGCGGCGGATCCGGGGCACCTGACGCTGTACCACTGGAGCCGCGTGCTGGCGAGCGACATGAGCTGGTCCCTTTTTTACAAGCCGGTGCTGAACGCCTTATCGGTGGGGGTGACGGTTTCGGCGCTGTCGATGGTTTTCGGCTGCGGGCTTGCCTGGCTTGTGACGCGGACGGATATTCCGCTGAAAAAGACGATCACGTTTCTGGCGATCATTCCGTATTTGCTGCCTTCGTGGATGCTGTCCCAGGCGTGGCTGACCTTTTTCAAAAACGACAAAATCGGCGGCACGCCAGGCATTCTGCAGTCGCTGCTGCATGTGGCGCTCCCGGACTGGCTGTCGTACGGCTTCGTGCCGATCGTGTTGACCCTGTCCATCCACGACAGCGTATATTTCTTTCTGCTTGTCGGCGCGGCGCTCAGCTCGATGAACAGCCAGCTGGAGGAGGCGGCCGAAATGGCGGGAGCGAGCCGGCTGCAGGTGCTGCGGCGGGTCGTGTTCCCGCTGATGCTGCCGTCGGTGCTTTCGGGCTTCATTTTGATATTTACGAAGGCGGTCAGCGCCTACGGCGTGCCTGCGCTGCTTGGCACCCCGGTCAATTTTTACATGATCTCGACGATGTTGTATTCCAGCATGCGGTCGCGTCTCACGACGGAGGCGAACGTGCTGTCGTTAACGCTGATGCTGATCACCATGCTGGCGATTTATTTCAACCAGCGCCTGATCGGCGGCCGGCGCAGCTATGTGACCGTGTCGGGCAAAGGCAGTGCCGTGACGCATATGCCGCTCGGCAAATGGCGGCGTCCGGCGGCGGTGGCGACGGTAGCCGGGATGGTAGCGATCGCGGTCGTCCCGTTTTTGGTGCTGCTGCTGCAGACGTTCCTGCTGAAGAACGGCTCGCTCAGCCCGGACAACTTCACGCTTCATTACTGGGCGGGCGGTTCGGATCCGGATATCAACACCGGGGAGAAGGGTGTGCTGCAGAACCCGATTTTCTTGCTCGCCCTGAAAAATTCACTGGTTATCGCCGGCATCGCCTCGGTCGCGGCCGCGGTGATCGGATTGCTGTTCGGCTACGCCGTCGCCCGCGGCAAAAACACGGCCATGGGCAAGCTGGTGGATCAGCTGTCTTTCTTCCCGTATTTCATTCCGGGCATTTCGCTTGCCGCGATTTATATTACGATGTTCGCGAAGCCGGTTCTGTTCATCCCGGCGCTGTACGGCACCATTACGATCATTATTTTGATTACGGTGGTCAAAGAGCTGCCCTTTACCGTCAAGGCGGGCGGCGCCGCCATGATGCAGATCGGACCGGAGCTGGAGGAAGCGGCCGTGCTTGGCGGCGCCTCCTGGTTTACGCGCTTCAAGCGCCTGCTGCTGCCGCTTAGCCGCAAGAGCCTGCTGTCGGCCTTCATCCTCGTGTTCATCGGGGCGATGAAGGAGATGGAGCTGATCATCATGCTCGTGACGCCGCGGACGGAGACGCTGACGACGCTGACCTTTTATTATGTGGAAAAAGGGTACGACCAGCTGACAAACGTCGTGCTGATGATCATTATCGCGATCGTCGTGGCGGTCTACGCCCTTGCCGTGAAGTTCGGGAAGGCCGATTTAACCAAAGGATTGGGAGGGCAATGAATGAACGCGATTGAACTGCGGCAGATTCATGTGAAGGTGCAGCAGAAGCATATTTTAAAAGGCATCGACCTGACCATCGAAGAAGGGGATTTCGTGACGCTGCTCGGCCCGTCCGGCTGCGGCAAGACGACCCTGCTTCGCACGATTGCGGGACTGCAGAAGCTGAACGGGGGAACGGTCGTCATTTCCAGGAACAAGGTGGCCGACGGGAGCTTGGCGTTCCATCTGGATCCGGCGAAGCGGGGCGTGAGCCTGGTGTTTCAGAGTTATGCGCTTTGGCCGCATATGACCGTCTTTGACAACGTCGCGTTTGGCCTACAGGTCCGAAAACAGCCGAAAGCCGAGATCCGGAAGAGCGTCAGGGCTGCCTTGGACAAAATGCGCATCCCCGAGCTGGCGGACCGCTATCCCGGCGAGCTGTCCGGCGGGCAGCAGCAGCGGGTGGCGATCGCCCGGGCGATCGTGACGTCCCCGTCGATCCTGCTGCTCGACGAGCCGCTCTCGAACCTGGACGCCAAGCTGCGGACCGAGATGCGCGCCGAATTGAAGCGGCTGCACCGCGAGCTGGGCACGACCATCGTCTACGTGACGCATGACCAGCATGAGGCGATCACGCTGTCGACGAAGGTCGCCGTCTTCTTTGGCGGCGAGCTGGTGCAGGTGGACACGCCGCGCGAGCTGTACCGCCATCCGCGGACGCTGCAGGTGGCGGAGTTCATGGGCAGCTCGGACCATCCGCTGAACCGGGTGGAGGGCATGTGCCGCGTGAACGGAAACGAAAGCATCCTCGGCACGCCGCTGGGAAGCTTCCGGCTGGCAGGGCCGGACGGCGGGGCGGATCGCGCCGTGGTCCTGACCCTAAGGCCGGAGGATATCGCGCTGCACGAGGCGCGGGTTCCCGGCTCGATCCCGGTGAAGGTGGAAGATGTACTTCCCGCCGGCGGCGAAACGCTGGTGAGAGCGGCCTTCGGCCAAGAGAAGCTGAGCGCCCGGGTCATGGGAGACCCGGATTACGCCCTGGGTCGCGTGTTGTATGCGACCTTCCGCGAGGACCGCATCAACCTGTACGACCGTGAGACAGGCAGCCGCCTGAACACGAAACTGACGACGATTACACCCATATTGGAGGAAATGCACCGATGAAAATTGACTTTCACTTTCATGTTAAACTGTCCAAGAAAACCGATTTCTCCATGAAGCATTTCAACGAAATGCTGGATGAAGCCCGCGATCAGGGGCTGGAGGCGATCACGCTGACCGAACATTTCAATACGCGCCGCTTCGACGAGGTGTACGGGACGCTCGACCGGGTGCTGCCGTGCAACAACCATTATTACGATCGCGACGGCTTTAAAATTTTTACGGGCATGGAAGTGGACGTGGCCGAAGGCGGGCATATCCTTGTCTCCGGACCGAAGGACGCCCTGCTTGAGGTCCGGGCGCTGCTTGAGCCGCATACGAAGCCGGATTCGTTCATCGGACTGGCGGAGCTGTTCGATCTATGCGAGCCGCGCGGCATGATGGTGATCGGCGGCCACCCGTTCCGCAAGTCCAATCATCTATATCATGTGGACTACGAGCTGCTGCGCCGGTTTGACGCCTTCGACCTGAACGGCAAAGACCTGCACGAGATCGGCATTCAGGAAAATATCGCCCTCGTGCTGCCGCTCGGCGCGGAACTGGGCGTGCCGGTCGTGGCGGGGAGCGACGCCCACCAGATGTTCCAGGTCGGCTGCGTATACAACGAGCTGCCGGGCGATTACGAGACCGTCGCCGAGCTGAAGGCCGCCATCCGGGCCGGGGCGTGCAAGCGGGTCATTTCCCCGAGCCTGCATTTGCAGGTGCGCGCGGCGGGCGCGGTGAAGAAGTTGTTGAAGAAAAAGTTCGAAGTGGAGGCGGTTTAACGATTCATTCTCATCATCGTTAAGTCCGTCGATCATTTATCCCGCTTTAGAGAGGTGGCAAAAACCCCATGAATCTGGCGCTGGAAGGCCATAAGCTGTCCCGCGGACACCAGCGGATCGCGGATTATATCAGCAAGCATATGGAAGACATTCCGTTTATGGTGGAGGAGGATATCGCCGCCGCCTGTCAGGTCAGTACGTCGACGGTGTCGCGGTTCTGGTCCGAGGTCGGGTGCAGAAACCTGAAGGAATTCAAGCAGAAGGTGAAGGACGAGATGCTGCTGTCCCCGTCGCAGAAGCTGCAGTCGGCGTTTTCCAAAATGGACGAAAACGACGCGGCCGCAAGCCTGCTGGTCGGCGCGGATTATTTGCAGCAAACGGCCGACCGGCTGAGCCAGGACGCGTTTGACCGGGCGGCGTCGCTGCTGCGCGAGGCGGGGACCGTGTATATTTACGGGCCCGGCTCTGCAGAGAGCCTGTCCGCGTTGACCGATTTCCGGCTGACGCGGTTCGGCATGCGGGTCAAACGGCTCGACCGGGGCGGGCATGAGCTGCTGAACCTGCTGGTGCATGTGCAGCCGCAGGACGTCATTCTTATCTTCGGCTTCGTGTCCGAGTCGCCGGAGCTGTCGGTGCTTTTCGATTATGCCCGGGACAAGGGCTGCCGTACGCTGCTCGTCACCGATCTTGCGGTGAGCGCCATGCTGGAGAAGGCGGATGTGACCCTGTACACCGCGCGCGGCCAGCTGTGGGAGTTTCACTCCATGGTGGCGCCGGTGGCGCTGCTTGAGACGCTGATCGTGGCGGTCGGCAAGCAGATGGGAGCGCAGGCGGTCGCGGGAAGCGAGGAGCTGCATGAGCTGCGGAAAAAATATGAGAAGGTGCTGCCAAAGCGGGTTTAGAGCCGCTTGGCAGCTTTTTTTTGCTTTGGCAGTCTATTGCTTTTGAATTATTTGGTCCATGTGCCGATCTTGTAAGCTCCATCCGAAAGCCGGTCCGTATTAGCAAAGTCGACCGCCGGTTGTTTCGTGGACGGATTCAAAATCGCTACGGTCAGCTGATAGGTTCCGCTCGGCAGCGTCTTTGTAGGGAGCAAGCCTGTGACCGTATGCAAACCGGTTCTCCAGGTTCTTAAGTCCGCCGACGTCGTTTGACGTGCCACGATAGCGCCTCCGCTGTTGCGCAGCTGAATTTCGACCGGCCAGTTGAACGGGAAGTGTTGGACGCCCTTATTTTCCACCGTGATGGATACGTCCAGCGTGCTTCCGCCATTTTCTTGCGGATATGCCGCCTTCTTCACGACAAAGTGGTAGCCCATTCGTTTCTTCAGCGTGTCCATGTTGCCTTGCAAAGGATTGCCCAGCGCCAAGGATGCCGGAGAATTCGGTCCAAGCCAGCTCGGCTTGCTGAGCTCGGTTTGCCGCAGCGTCTCATTGAAGCCGCTGCCTGTCGTAAGCGCAGCCTTCAAACCATAGTCCCCGCCGTAAAATTCACCGCCGGAGACACGGGTGTCCCAAAAGTTGGCGTGGTTTGGCTGTTTCTGGCCGATATCATCCCAATAACCGTTTTGGGTGCCCGTATACCATCCCCATTCGGAATCGAAGCTTGGCTGATCGCCGAATACGTCATTGTACATTCCCATGATCAGACCTTTGTTATTGTTCTTGGCCAATTCTACGCTTCGTCTGATCAAGAGCTGCGTATGATCCTCCTGATCGGTGAATGCGTCAATATAATGCTGAATGTACTGGTTGGAGATTTCGTTTTTAGGGAATGCGCCCGTATAGTTGCTTTCCCCATTCGGACCAACGTAAGGCCAAGTATGAAATTCGGCCCAATGGCCCAGCGAACCGATTTGTACAAAAGCGATCGGGCTGTCGGGGGAGTTGTAGTGCTTGGCAATCGCCTCGATCGCAAGTTTGTGTCTGGCGATCAAATATTCGGAACTGTAATTCGGGGAGAAGCCCGTATTGTTGCCGGCCCCCATGCCTCCGGTTTTATCTTGGTAGGCCGTACCTGGAGATTGTCCCGAATTTACCATGTCGTTATAGAGCCAGTCAGGGATATCCCGGTGCGCCGCCCCGGAAGGATTGTCCAGAATAAAGCGCAGCACGACCTTGACACCGCGGCTTTGCCAATAGCTGAAATGATTGGACGCTTCAATGGCGCTGAAATCGTAATTGCCCTTCGTTGGCTCAAACTCTTTCCAGGTGATGCCGGTATAAACGAGACGATGGTTCTGAGGGTAGCCGGTGGATTTCGCTGAAGGAGCCCAGCCCTTAAACGGATTGTTTAGCGGGTCATCCAGCTCGGTCGGGTAAAATTCGATAGGGTTGCCTCCGGGAGTTTTGTCATTAAGCGTATAGGCAGGCAGAGGTTGGTTCTTTGCCGGCAGACGGTTGACATCGGAATTGTTGTCCAGATAACCGATATTCACGCTGCTGCCTTTGGCAAGTCCAAGCGCAGCGAGAGGAATGGCGACTTCGACAGCCGATGCGGTGCGTGCATATTGGGAAGAAGGAAGAGACGAAGACAAATTCCAGCTCCAAGTGCTTCCAGTGCCCGCGTAGCGGTACAGGGAATTATTTTCGAGGAGCCATTCGACTCCCGTCGCACCCCACCCGGAGGCTTGGTATCCGGTGGAAGCATTCCCGTCCGTATTCAGCCAGAAGCTCCCCATGGCGGTGCTAAGCCCTGAGCCTTGCACAAGCAAATAAAGATTTTTGTCATCGTGGGAAGCCTTTAACACTTTAGCGGTTCCCGAATTGGTGGAAATGGCCGGTATTCCTTCCCAGTCGCTTGGATTCCCGTCGACAACGATCGAAGCGGCTGCTTTTGCAGTCGACATCAGGTGGGGAAAAGGGAACAGAGTAAGGAGCATGGCCGCTACAGTACAAACAGTGAATGTCCATTTCATGTGTATACCCCGTCTTTTCATCACAAACCTCCTCACAGAATGATTGGTGTCATAAAGCTGCGGGTTCAAAAGTTTTTTGCAAACTTAGAACATACGGTATGCGAAGTTTCACCTCCTTTCCAGTCATATCGTCCGACGCTCACCATGAAAAAGAGCACTATGCGCCGGACGCTTCGTCGTCTGGTTTACGTTCGCCCGGCCATTACGTTGAACTGCGCAATACTAAACGGGTAGGCAAAATCACTTTCTTAGGCAGCAGCTGGTTTCCGTTTATTCTGTCTATTAAGTTATCGACGGCGACCATGCCGATTTCTTTGGTTGGCACATCGATCGTAGATAGCGGAGGGTTGGAATATTTGGATACCTCAATGTTGGACAGCCCTATAACTGCCACTTCATTTGGAACGGAGATGCCGTTGTTGTACAAGCCGTTGAGGGCGGCCATGGCCATTAAATCGCTGCCGACGAAAAAAGCGGTCGGGTAATTTTTGGTTTGACATAACCGATTGATTAGTTCGATGCAGACCGTTTCATCCCACATGCAGTCCATCACCCAATCGGGATTTACGGTTAATCCGGCAGCATGCATGGTGGCATAATAACCCCGGTAGCGGCGGCTGTTTTTCAAATTGCCCCCAAATCCGCCTCCCCCGATATATCCGATTTGGGTATGGCCCTTTTCAATAAGGTGGTTTACAGCCATCGTAGCAACATGGTAATGATCATAACCCACATTATCGATATCCTCGCGTTCTGTATCAATGCCTACGATAAACGGCACCTGCTTGCGGATGTACTCGTAGGTTTCGTTGTTCAAGGATTCCATGAGGATCAGACCGGTAATCGGCTCATTGAAGGTGTTGAATAAAATCTTATTGTCGTTCAGTTCAATGCCGGTCCGAATGAAGGCAAGATTATAGCCTGCGCTGAGCAATCGCTCCTCCACGCCGGATAAGATCGACATGAAATAAGGATCGTTGTATTTGTCTTTGGTCACGCTTAATACGCATCCGATTTTGGCATGCGACATCTGTTCGGAATGATCTTTGGCCGAAACCTTCCGCTTGGAATTTGAGCTGATTTTATAGTTAAGCTGCGTAACGGCTTGCCACACTCTTTCCCGCGTTTCGTCCGTGATTTTATATTTCGTATCATTGTTCAAAACTCTGGATACGGTGGCGGTGGATACACTGGCTAATTTGGCAACATCCCGAATCGTACTCATCTATATACACAATCTCCTTTTAAGTTACTCAATCTCATAATGGATTAAAATGCGAAATGAAGCGATATAAGGTTGAAGCAAACGATGGCATTATGAAATTGATTCATTGATCACCATCTAGAGTTTATCGAAATGTTACATGGTAAACAATGATGGGCTTGTCGGCTTTTTGTTGCGCGGGTTTGTTGCGTTGCGGTGTTACGTTCTTTCAGTTTATATTTATTCGAGGATAAAATCAATGATAACATGTATATTGCGTGCTTTAGCACTAGAAAATTTATTAAATTTTAAAAATTGATATTGCAGTATTACGTTCGGATGGGTTAACATGTAATCACTAAACAGAACAAAAGTAAACGCAATAAAATAACGTAACAACAACGTAACAAAATGCGATCTCTGATTCGTACTTGGCAGGGGGGCTGATAAGACGTGAACAAAGCCGTAACGGTTTACCCAATTGTTTTAGATGACCTCATAAGCAACCCGGGCATTGGGTTTACGGCAGCACCGGGGTTAATGGGGGACCCGGAGCGTATTTACGACAATCGGGGGGAAGAGCAGGAAAAATATAAGTTCACGGAAGATAGCGAAACCTGCAACCATCCTGACAGCAAAGTGTATTTCTGCAGCGTGCGCTGGCGGGACGTGGAAACGGCTCAAGGGGTGTACAACTGGGAAGTGCTGGAGGAAAAGCTGGACTACGCCAAATCGATCGGCTGCACGGCAGTGGTTCGTTGTTCGCCTTACGCGTTAAGCGAAGAGGATGATATACCGGCATGGTTTCGGGCGGAATATCCGGAGGAACCTGATTTTCCCTTCTGGAGAGTAGATCCGAAAGAAACGCCGTATGCAGCGTATTGGTCTGATTTTATTAGGGCATTTGCCGCCCGGTTTGACGGGCACCCGGTCATCAGTTCGGTAGATTTGACGATTGTGGGGGCCTGGGGGGAAGGCGGGGGAACCGAGTTTTTGGACCCGGAGGCGATTAAGCAAATTACGGATGCCTACTTCGATGGGTTTAAAATCACGCCACTTCAGGCGCTGCTGCATGACTCGATGTCGATCCGGATCATCAAGGACCGTAAAGCCAAAGTGGGCTTTCGCGTCGATTGCTTGGGGGATATGGGAGGGTTTCATGGCAAAGCGTGGTCGCATATGACCGATTTCTATCCCCAAAATATTCAGAATTTTAACATGGGCGATGCTTGGGAGAAAGCTCCGGTTTTGTTTGAAGCATGCTGGCATATGAATGACTGGTATCTGCAGGGCTGGGATATCGATTATATCATTCAAGAAACGCTGAAATGGCATATTACTTCTTTTAACAACAAAGGAACCGTGGTTCCGGAACCTTGGAAAGAGAAGGTTAAATCATGGCTGAATAAGATGGGATACCGCTTTGAATTAAGGAAATTTACATACGACTCCGTCGTGAAGGCGGGGGGAGAGCTGGAAATCCGTGCTTTGTGGGCCAACGTAGGAGTGGCTCCGATTTATAATCGTTATCCGCTCGTGGTCAGGCTCACCGGCCATGATCAAACCTATACGCTCCATAGCAGAGAGGATATTAGGGAGTGGCTGCCGGACGAAGACATCGCCTGGGAAGAATGTTTCGTTTTGCCGGAAGAAATGTCCGAAGGAGAGTATCGTTTGGACATCGGCATCGAAACCGGCGTGAAGGAAATCGGAAATGTCCGGCTGGCGATCGAGGGATATACGCAAGGTTATTACCCGATGGGTAAGGTCATCGTTAAACGGGGGGAAGAAGGGAATGGAGAGGCAGCCAGATTTTAACGAGTGTACAGCCATCTGTAATTTTGATTATTTGCCTGAAGGATTGGAAGCCAAATATAACCGCTATCATCCGGATCATAAGTCTTATCTTATTCCGCGCGATTTTCTGTCCGAACTCTTTGAGCAGTATCAAATTCCTGAACATACCCGGCAGCGGCTCGTTCGCGGAATCGAAGAGATTGAGCAGCATGCCGTATTATTTCACTTCACCAAATTTCTAGTGGAAGAGATGTGCTCTGCGCGCAATCGCTGCGACGAGACCCACTATACCAATATGACTCCGGGATGCATGGACCAAGACGGAGATTTATATTCATTTCTTTTGCTGCTGGCCTGTGTCGTCCCTTCGATGGAAATGCTCCAGAAACGTTCCGTACCGAAAGCGTATTATGAACGGATTCCCCATCAGCCCTTGAAGCATCAATTGGAAAAACTGGTGCAGCACGGCGATGCCAAGGTTCATGATTTCCCGTGGGCGATGAATTTTTATACCTGCTCCATCTTTTTGTTGGATCGGTTTTATTTTATTCCATACCGGTTCGGAGACCCCTTTACCATGTTCCGCCATGTGGACACGCAAGAAGTGATAGCTCTTCGGCACGCGGGTGAAGAATTTCGCAGCGATGGACAACGAAACGGAGTGAATGATGTATATGACCGGCATGGATGTTTCACTTCGGAATGGCAGGAGAACGGTGAATCGGTCAGAGCCAATCGGATCAATCCGATGGGGTTCGTTGAAAGAGAAACGACGTCGATCCTGAAGAAGGATTGGGAGCCTGCACTTCAGGAAGGGGACATGCTTTTAGCGCTTCACATCCCATCCGGGCCCGGATATACGCCGGAGCGGCTGAAAAATTCCATGTCCATGGCCATGGAGTTCTATGGCGAATATTTTCCGGAGATGCCCATCAAAGGCTTCTGGAGCGCAAGCTGGCTTTATGATACCCGGTTATCGCTCATATTGGACAACGAAAAAAGCAATATCGTGCGCGTTCAACGACAGTTCTACAATTATCCGACCTTGGAAGGGGACGGGATGCTGCGATATGAAGTTTTTGGAGACCGAAACATCGATCCGGTCCGCAGCCCCGGCGGATTTACAACCTCGCTGCAAAAAGCGGCTGCAGGCTATATGCAGACGGGAGCACGTTTTAACACGTTAAGCATGATCGTATTGAAAGAAGACATCGGACGGATCGGCAGCATGCCTTATATTACGGAAGCGGATATGGAGCAATTTCGCAGGACCGTTGACAGCCATCTAAGGGAGGTAACCGGATGAGCCGATATTCGCTTGAAAACTACGAGAGGTACAAAACCGTAAAAATCCGGCCGGAGCCCTTATCCCAAAAGGATGCTGTTTCAAACCGCGGCTTGTTCGATTATGTTTCCTTTTCATGGAAAAAACTTGAACCGGCCCGGGGGGAATATAGGCTTGAAGCAATCCAAGAAGCACTCGGCACGGCAAACAACCCGATTCTTGTCCTGACGCCGGACTTGCCTTTATGGGTTAAGGATGACGCCGGCGATTGTTTTGCGGCTTTCGTCCGAAAAGTCGGGAGTCATATCGACTCGGACAGACGCCTTACAGCCGTTGCGATATCGACCTTGGCCGGCAGCAAGGAAGAATGGAACGCCTATGTCGATTCGTTCGAAACGCAGACGCTGCTTGCCGATGTGCAGAACGATAGACTCATTCAACATTTAAGGGAACGCAGCCGTGGATTCGGCCTGCTGGTGAAGTGCAGCGAGGAGAATTGGATCGAATGCTGCGAGGCTTTTGCCAGAAACCGTCTGCAGAAGGTATGGAAAAGTTATCCCGTTGTCCTCCATGTGACCGATGCGGTCTGCGGTCCTCATTGCAGGCGCGAGGCGTATCGCTGGCATGCGGCCCTCTCGAATGTGGATATTGGGCTCGGATATAACCTGACGTTACGAAGGCTGACTTATTCGGAAACCGTATCTAGCCGCGGAAGCTTGCCGCTGCGATTTTGGTTCGTAAACACGGGCATTTCGAGAATTTATCGGAAATTCCAATTATGGGTGCAGCTAAAGCGGGGGGAGATTTCCTATGAACTTCCGTTGTTTGCGGCAATGCATTCATGGTTGACCGGGGATCTTGTGCATAACGAAATCATCCCCTTGCAGGATATGCCGCCGGGAAAATATACGCTCAGTCTGGGACTTTTTTTCGAGGACCGTTCTTACATCCCCCTGAATATACAAAACCCGCATCAGGATGGATATTATGAAGCCGGCACGATCCAAGTCGAAATCACCGATGAAGATCCGCTTAAGAATATATGGGATTCGTACGATCCGGAAGGATATTATCCATTGGAAGATCCCAAGCTTCCGGAAGCATAAACAGATTTCTATATAAGTTGAACTAAAGAGAAGGACAAGGATTAGGCAAGAGGGTTCAATATTCTCGAGAAGATACAACTTTAGAATATTGAACCTAGGGGAAATGATTCTGAAGAAGCTGAAAGCTTTTTGAAAAAAAGCTGCTTCGGAAGCGTATGCTGCGTTCGCCTAAAAGCTTTCCGTAGGAAAGCTAGCATCGAAAGCATATGCTTTGTGAGCGGATTTCTACCATGGATTAGGTTCAAATCATAGAAATCCGGGAGCAACAGCGATCGAAAGAACATTTCACCCGGCTGCCTCCATCCGTACAATCATTGGTTCAACTTAAATAAAACAAATACAAGTTTACTGGAGGTTATGGATTTGAAGCTAGCATTAATCGGCGCAGGACAAAGAGGCATGATCTACACAAGACATGCTTACCAAAGCGAGGAGATCGTCGCGGTCGTTGAACCGGATGAAGGCAGAAGAAAGGCCGCGGCCGACGAGTTTCGGATTCCTCCGGAGAGACAATTCGAATCCGTAGACGAATTTTACCGGCTGGGGAAGATTTGCGATGCCGTTATTATTTCTTCCATGGATCGAGACCATTATGCGCAAACGATGGAAGCGCTTAATATCGGTTATGATATTTTGCTCGAAAAACCCATTTCGCCAAGTCCCGAAGAATGTTTGAGAATCCAGCGGAAAGCCAACGAAAAAGGCCGCAAAGTGATTGTATGCCATGTGCTAAGATACACGAATTTTTTTGCGGAGATCAAGAAAATCATCGATAGCGGCGAGCTCGGCAAAATCATCACCATTCAGCATAACGAGAACATCGGCAATTTCCACATGGCCCACTCCTTTGTCAGGGGCAACTGGAGAAGAAGCGATCTGGCGAGTCCGATCATCATGCAGAAGTCCTGCCATGACATGGATATTTTAGCTTGGCTGGTGGACAGCGGGGCGAAACGAATCTCTTCCTATGGCAGCCTCGCTTATTTTAAAGAGGAAAACGCGCCGGCCGGCAGCGCCGAACGATGCCTGGACTGCAAGGTCGCTGCGGACTGCCGTTTCGATGCAAGAAAAGCCTATTTGCCGGTACGAGGGCAATGGCCGGCTACGGTCGTTTCGGCGGATCAGACGGAAGAGGGATTGCTTCAGGCGCTGGAAACGAGTCCGTACGGGCACTGCGTTTACCGGATGGACAACGATGTGTGCGATCATCAGGTGACCGTCATCGAGTTTAAAAACGGGGTCACGGCAACGTTTAATTTAAGCGGGTTTACCAATAAAATGCACCGCACGCTCAAAATCATGTGCGAGCATGGAGAAATTCGCGGGGATGATTACAAGAATATCATTGAAGTCACAAGATTTAACTCCAATATGGCTGACGCCGGCCAGCAAACGGTCATTCACCCGGCAGCTTTGGGCGGCGGGCATAACGGCGGCGATACCGGTCTGATGAACGACTTTTTGGAAAATTTGGAGAAAGCCGATTTCAACAGCAGATCCTCGATCGACATGTCCGTCGAAAGCCATCTGATGGCCTATGCGGCGGAAGAGGCAAGAGTTAACGGTACCGTGATCGATCTTGATCTTCTCAAAGAGCAGCTTGAGCACAGCGTTACAGCGTGATTGTTTCAATTCAGGATTTTGCAAATATTTGCAAAATCCTCAATTCACAATGCAAAGGTAGTGATGGAATGAATTCAGCGGGTAAGGGGTTTCTATATGAAATAAAGAAAAACAGAATCTTGTATCTCATGTGCGTGCCTGCTCTTATTATTCTGATCATGTTCTCCTATATCCCTTTTGCAGGCGTATGGATGGCATTTACCGATTTTAACGTCGTTGACGGCATCTTCGGCAGCAAATTCGTCGGTCTGGACAATTTTAAGTACTTTTTTTCATCGAACAGCATGGGCTGGAAGGTTACTTACAACACGCTGTACATTAACTTTTTCAGCCTCATCTTAGGCATTGTCATTCCGGTCAGCATCGCGATTTTCATCAATGAGATCCGGCATAAAGCGTACAAAAAGATCGCTCAAAGCATGATGTTTTTTCCCTATTTCATCTCGTGGGTTGTCGTGGGAGCGATCCTGTACGGCATTTTCTCCACCGACGTGGGGGTTGCCAATCAGATCCTGAAGTTTTTTGGAGCGGATCCGATCAGCTGGTATTCGGAACCGAAATATTGGAAATGGATCATTATCTTGTCGAGCGTGTGGAAATGGAGCGGGTATAGTTCCATCATTTATATGGCGGCGATGGCGAACTTTGACGCGAGCTTATATGAAGCGGCCAAAGTCGACGGCGCCAACAAATTCCAGCAAATTCTGCATTTGACCGTACCCATGCTGAAACCGACGATGATTGTCTTAAGCTTGCTGAGCGTCGGACGGATTTTCTATGGCGACTTTGGGATGATTTACGGCATCGTCGGCAACAACCCGGTTTTGGCGGATGAGGTCACGGTCATCGATACGTATGTTTATCAGTCGATGCGCACGCTGGGATTCTCTTACTCTACGGCCATCGGGCTGCTTCAGTCTGTGATGGGATTGATCCTGATTACGGGTGCAAACCAATTTGCTAAGAAAATAAATGACGGAGAGGGTCTATTTTAATGATGGGAAAGAATAGATTGCTTGGCGATAGATTGGTGATCGGCGTGGCATATGTTTTCATCGGCTTATTTGCGCTCGTTTGCTTATATCCTCTTCTATTAACCTTAAGCGTCTCCTTTTCTTCGGAACAGGCGATTGCGAGGAACGGGTATTCGATTTTTCCGCTGAGTCCCAGCGTGGATACTTATAAATACATCTTTGTGAACAGCGGCATGAAAATATTAAAATCCTACGGGGTGACTATTTTCGTAACCGTTGTGGGTACGGTAGGCGCGTTGCTCATTACAAGCATGATCGCATTTTCCCTGTCCATCAAAAAGCTGAGATACCGCAACGTACTTGCCTTTATCTGCAATTTTACGATCATCTTTTCCGCCGGCTTAATTCCGTGGTACATCGTGAGCGTCAATTATTACGGACTGAAGAACAGTATTTTGGCCTTAATTCTTCCTTCCATATTTAGCGTGTGGAATATGTTCCTGCTCCGTACGTATTTTGCAAGCGTTTCCCCCTCATTGTACGAAGCCGCCGAAATCGATGGGGCCAATTATTTTACGATCTATGTAAAGGTAGCGCTTCCACTAAGCAAGACCGCGCTGCTTACGGTTGGTTTGATGTATGCGCTGCAGTACTGGAATGATTGGTGGAATGCTCTGATCTTTATTAATGACCGTGAATTGTTCCCGCTGCAATATTATCTCTACAACATTTTGTCCAACGTCAATGCCATTAGCTCCGGACGAATTCCATCAGGGGCGTCTGGCAACATCACCTTGCCCGCTGAAACGGTGAAGATGGCGATTACGGTCATTACGATCGGACCGATCATTTTCCTTTTCCCTTACATTCAAAAATACTTCGTGCACGGGATCATGACCGGCGCGGTCAAGGAATAAACGGGGTATGGTTACTGGCCGATCCAGGCTTTTAACATAGATTAACCATTTTATTAGGGAGGGTCATCATTCATGAAAGCAAGGAAAATGCTTATCTTTTTGGTTTTATTGATTGCGTCCGTTTCGGTGATGGCAGGATGCGGCAGCGACAAAAAAGAAGGAACAGAGAAAGCCGCGCTCGAAACCATCCGGATTTTGTACCCTGGAGAGGAAACGGATCGGATGAGCGAATTTCTGAAAAATGAATTTGCCGAAAAGATGGCTGCCGATCTGAATTTGAAGGTAGAAGTCGTATTTGTGCCGTGGGCCCAATATTGGGAGCAAAAAGATATTATGCTGGCCGCCAACGAACCGATCGATCTTTATTGGGACGGCCTCCCGGATCTTTCGACGATCGTGAACAAGAAGCAAGCGATGGCATTGGATGATTTAATCGCGAAATATGGTCAGGATATGTTAAAAGTGTTGCCGAAGGAACAGCTTCAAGGCGCAACGATTGACGGCAAGGTTTATGGCATTCCATCGGCGTACGCGCCTTCCTCCGCCATGTATCAGCTGGTCGCCGTTCGTCAGGACATCCTCGAAGCCGTAGGGATGACCGACATCAAAACCGCCGATGATCTGAAAGAATTTGCAACAAAGGCGAAAGCCAAGTTCCCTGAAATGAAAGGGCCTGCCGACATTATTTTTAAACCGCTAACAAGGTATTTTGGCGACGAACAATATAACTGGATCGCCTCCGAGGATTTGGTCGTATTCGGGGAAGACACCAAAAAAGCGTATAGTTATTATGAATCGGACGCTTTCCAGAAAGTAGCGAAGTTTAACCGTGAAATGTATAAAGCAGGGTTATACACGGAGGATCTGACCATTAAATACAATGAAAGAGACTCCCGCATGCAAACAGGTTTGTATTTATGGGTTGAAGGTTCCGTGGGCAAGGAAATGGAAATCATTAATGCCATCAAAGCCAATGCACCAAATGCCAAAGTTAAAACGTACCTCTTAGCGGAGGATAAACCGCGTTATATTACGGCCACGGGCGGAGAGGTTCTGGGCATACCAATAAACGCTCCGAATCCTGAAGGTGCTATGAAGTTCATTAACTGGATTTATAAATCCAAGGAAAATTATTTGTTTGCTCTCTACGGCGTCGAAGGCAAAGACTACGAAATTGTGGATGGAAGAATCAATAAACTGACTCCTAACGAATTTTTCTATGAATGGATGTTCAGAAACCAAAATTACCAAATGTTCGGGCCGGATGTATCGCAAGAGTCCATCGATAAATATAAGAGCTGGGACGACCAGGCGATCCGATCCGCTTCACTCGGCTTCCGATTCAATAACGAGAAAGTCAAATCGATCGAAACGGCCCTGAAAGAGGTTACGGGCAAGGACTTGGCTGCCATCCGTTCCGGTTTTGTGGACTTTGAAACGGGGTATCCGAAGGCCATTCAGAAGCTGAAGAAGGCAGGCATCGATGAATATGTAGCCGAGGTGCAGCGTCAGTTGGACGAGTATCTGGCCAGTAAAAAATAAGAGTCCGCTATAGTGATCCAAAGAAGAGGCCGTCCCCAAAGATCTTAGATCTTGAGGGCGGCCCCTGACTTTCCTACCACTCCATCGCAACACGAATAACATCCTCCTGAGCGAGATTCTTGCCCAACAGAACCTCCATCAGCTCAAGATCTGTCACCGCCTTGATTCCATGCTTGAAGCCGGCCGGGATCTGTAATACATCGCCCGCCTGCACCTTATAAATTCTGCCTTCCATTAGAATCTCCGCGCTGCCCGTTACAATTACCACGATTTCTTGCCGTTTGCGATGCCGATGATAGCTCGTATATTTTCCTTGGATGAGTTTTACCTGTTTGATCATGGCTTCATTTCCCGTTTCATCTGTCCCATGATTCAGAACCCGACAGGAGCCCCATCTTTTTTCTTCATACATGGGAACCTGCGGCACATGCTCGAGCTTTTCCTTAATCTGATTGGCTTTATCCTTATTAGCGATCAGGATGCCGTCAGAGCTTGCCGCAACGATGAGGTCAGAGACGCCGATAATTTCGATGGGATAAGGAAGTTCGTTAATGAGATGGGTATTCGAGGAGTCGTCCGAAATCCCCCCGGATCCGATCGCTTTATCTTCGAAATGACTGCTTAGCGCCGTCCAACTCCCCAGATCATTCCAATAGCCGTCATATCCCATGACAACGGCAGGCAGGGTGTGTTCCACGACTTCCCGGTCGAAACTGGTATTTGCCAGATGTTCGTAATGAGCCAGCCAATGCTCAACTTGGGTCGGATGCCCCTTGTCCTTTAAATAAGCGAGCATGAACTTCAAGGGGAATGCAAATACGCCGCAGTTCCACATCGCGTGATGCTCGATTAAACGAGAGGCGGTTTGCTTATCTGGTTTTTCTATGAATTGGTGAATGAAAGAATATCCGTCATTCCCCTTGGGCAGAACCGGAACGATATAACCTAGCTGATCGGAAGGGTGGGTAGGTTTTGTTCCGAGGAGAGCGAGATTTGCTTTAGAATGCAAAAGAACATCGGGAAAGCGAAGAAGCAGCCGGAAAAACGCGGTATCTGCAAAAGTGTCTACCGGAAGAACACAAACCGTCTCATTCGGATCTGCTTGCAGCATCTCGCGAAGATAACTTACGGCATAAGCGATGGCAGTGAAAGTTCCTCTTTTATAAGGTTCAGCCAGAATCGGAATATGCTCGCCAACATAGTTGCGCGTAATTTCCACTTGACTGTGGTGGGTGACGATACACGTGGATTCAAGCAACCCCACCTCATCCAATTGCCGGCATATCCGTTCGATCATCGATTCTCTGACCCCGGCTTCGGATTTCAAAAGCCTAAGAAACACCTTGGAGCGAATCTCGTTGGATAAAGGCCATAACCTTTTTCCTGATCCTCCGCACAATAGTACAATACGCAAGCTGATTCCTCCTTCCTTGGGGAACATCACCCTCCGTTCTTATTTCTTGGATCGAATGACTTCTTCAATCGCATGCTTCATGAGCGCCCCGGCCCGGTCCCAGGATAATTGAAGCATATCCTTTCTGCCCTGGCTTCCCTTTTGTTTGCAAAGCCCGGGATTTTGGTACGCTTTCCTCATGATTTTTTTCAAGCTGCTTAGATCCGGTTCCGCCCATAGTTGTCCCTTTTGCGCAAACAGGTTGCTGAATTTTTTCGAGATGGCTCTGTTCATGCTGCTTGACGGGCTCCGCAGCTGATACGGAACGAAAAATGAGTTGCTGAGTGTAAGGAAATCCATTTGCCCGCCCCAACTCGTCGTGATGACCGGTACGCCGCTCGCCAGCGCTTCCAGAAAAGGCAGTCCAACCCCCTCGCCACGAGTGGGGAGGACGAAAACGTCGCCGAGCGTATACAAACCTTTCAGCCGGTTTTCACTGAGCTGGCGGCCGATAATAACGACGGGGGCGGTATCTTTTCGAATACCCAATCTTTTTTTGTATTGCGCTATTTTTTGCTGAATCCATTTTTCGTCCTCATGCGCCGCATATCCGTTCGTTTTGATCACAAGCATGACGTTATCTTTAGAGGAAAACTCTTCCCAGTATGCCCTTAAGAGGCCTTCCGGATTTTTGCGATGCTGAAAGCCAAATACGGACACGAACGTAAACCTGCCCGCCGCACCCGGCACAGACATCTTCTTATTGTTCGGGTTAAACTCTTTGGTGTTTACGCCATGGGGAACGACAAAAATCGGGACTTTAACGCCGCTGTTCCTTAGCGTTCTTTTATTATGCCGGGAGGGGACGAAAACCGCGTCAAATTTGTTCATATGGGGAAGCCAGCCCTTGGGGGTCCTGCTTGTTTCCCAAACGGTATTCAAAATAATGAAATCATATTCCCTGCGCTCTTTTTCCCAATGAATGCTGCTGGGAATGCGGTGATAAATCAGCACTTTTTTGCCTTGGACGCCGTTTTTGCGGTGGTTTGACGCTCCGATGTTAACGGCCACTCCCTGCCGCTTTAGTGCTTGCGCATACGCTCTGCTGGCACGGCCAAGACCGCTTACTTTGTGTACGGGTCCCTTCCAGACGACATGATAGGGTGTCATTTGGCTGCCTTCTTCGCAGATTTACGATACCCTTTGCGTTGGTGAAAAGAAATGGAGCGATATGACTTGGCGAGGGAAGCCAGCTTGGAAGGCGATAATTGCGAAAAACTCGAATGCAAGCTTTTATTATTGGCAGGCTTTAAGATCATCTTTTCAGGCTCAGACGAGTGCAGGAAGTTCCCATACGTTTCAAATTCCGAAAAAGCGAATTGCTTGGATTTATTCATGCTTTTCATGATCGCCGAATACCAGCTGCTGCGATGTTTGGATTCAATCGCCCGTTTCAGCTGCTTTACTTTTGATTTGTTGAACAGCATGTAATGGGTCACGAAGGAGGAGCGGGAGGAGCGGCTTTTTCCCATCAATTTTTTATACGTCTTGAAGTATTCGTCCTGGCTCCAGTTTCTGCAATAAAATACGGTTTTGTTGCCCACCTTGAAAACATGCGGACGAATAAGCACGGTATCGGCATCAATGACCAAATAGTGCTCCGATGAGCCCAAAGTATTGCCGCCCAGCTTAAGCAGCTGCTGATAAAGCCATCCGGACCGGTCCCATGTTTTGGATTGATAATGGATGTTTTTCTTCGTTATAGGCAGAACCGTATCCTCATGAACGAATCTGCATCCTTTTTTCGCGCAAAGATCAAGAATTCTTTGCTTCCGCGGAGCTACAATCATGATTTCGCGGATCGGGTGCTTCACATATTTTCTTACTGCATCAATAACATGGGGGAGTGTAGCCAGATCTTTCTCAATCGCAGGAATGAACACATCAATTGGGGTTGTCATTTGCTCATCTCCATCTATCTGTTATATGGATTATCGTATGCCGGAAGAATGAAACGGGGTGGGTATAAGGGACGCGAAAAACGCACAAATGCAAGGGTTCCGGTCTATCGCTCTTTTCTCCGCACTTTTCTGCATGTATTGCCCCCTGTCCGAATAAATTTAAAAAAGAGAACAGGACAAACAGTAGGTGGGGATGCGACCAATGGGACTAAAAAAGCAAAGCTTTATCCGCGGGACGTTTATTTTGACCGTATCGTCGTTTTTTACCAAAGGGCTTGGTTTCGTGAACGGCATTTTGCTTGCGCGTTTTTTGGGGGCGGAAGGGGTCGGGCTGCTGATGATCGCCCATCCGCTGCTTCCGCTGTTTATTACGATGACGGAGCTTGGGCTTCCGGTGGCGATTTCGAAGCTCGTATCGGAGGCGGAGGCCAAAGGGGATGAAGCGCGGATCAAACGGATTCTCGCCGTATCCCTGTCCATAACGGGCACCCTGAGCGTCGTATTGACCGCGTTTGCGCTATTCGGCTCGAAATGGATCGCTTCGATCGTGTTGGCCGATCAGCGGGCGTATTATGCGATGGTTGCCATCACGCCGATCATTCCGATCATCGCCATGTCCGCGGTGCTGAAGGGATATTTTCGCGGCAGGCAAAACATGAACCCGCTCGCCTTATCCGATATCATCGAAAATTTGGCGCAAATCATCGTCATTATCGGCGTCGTCAAACTGCTGCTTCCTTACGGCATCGCGTATGCCGCCGCAGGGGCGATGGCCGCTTCCGTCATCGGGGAAGGCGCGGGACTGCTTTATCTGTTTTCGGTGTTCAAATGGGCCAACCGGGGGAAACCGAAGGAGACGCAGGCGATTCTCCCCAAAACATCGCACAAAGGGGACCGCACGCTCAGAGACCTGCTGCGCATCGGCCTGCCGATGACGGGCAGCGGCTTCATCCATTCCTTGTACCATGCGTTTCTCCCGCTTGTCATTACAAAAAGCCTGGTGTTGTTCGGCGTCGGCGTCGAGATGGCGACGAAGCAATTCGGCATGCTGGCCGGTTACGCCATTCCGCTGCTGTTCCTTCCCGGCTTTTTCACCCAATCGCTGTCGACGGCGCTCATCCCGGCGATCAGCGAAGCGAGCGTGGACAACAACAGCCGGCTGGTGCACAGCCGCATGGACATGGCCATGCGCACCGGACTTCTGGTCGGGGTGCCCTGCACCGTTATTTTGTATTTGTGGGCGGTGCCGCTGACGACGATCGTTTATCATTCGCCGGAAGCGGGCGTGCTGCTCAAGCTGTTGGCGCCGCTGTTTTTCCTTCATTATTTCGAGGCGCCGCTGAAGGCCATTTTGCTTGGTCTGGGCAAAGCGTCGACCGTGATGTGGAACCATATCATGACGAACATTTTCGAGATCAGCCTCATTTTCGTGCTTGGCTCCAACGTCGGGATCAACGGGGTGGCCATCGCCTTCGGGCTCGGCATTTTGCTGCAGACGGTGCTGAATTTTTTTGCCGTGGCGCAAACGATCGGTTTTTATTTCGATTTCCGCATTCTGCTTAAGGCAGGCGCGGGCGGAATCGTATTGACGTTTACGGGCCTTGCCTCCCACCGTTTTTTGGAGCGCATGGAATGGGGGCAAACCGCCGCCTTGTTCGGCTCGCTGCTTATCTCGCTCATCGCCTATCTGGCGGTTTTGCAGTTAACCCGCGCTTTGCGGAGCGGACCAAGGACGCCGACGATTACGCCGGTTTCTTGAGCGGGCAAACATAAACGCTGACATACAGGCGTCAGTCATGTTTCGTTATCCTATCCATAGAGAACGATATCAAATGAATTTTGGGAGGAACGAAAAATGAAAAGTGGGCAAGGGTTTGTTACGGCTTCGGTGACGGATCCGTTCGGCAACGTTTTGGGGATCATGTACAATCCGCATTATTGGATACGCTGAATCCCGGAATTTGACGCACATACTCCTTAGCAAGTCGCCTAATCGGCGGCTTTTTTCGTTGGAAAGAACCATGGAGCAAAATCCGAAATATAGTATTAAAACATCCGAAAAAAGGGCAAAAAGGCAATAAGCGAAGCGATGTCCAAAATAGAGATCGACTTCCTGAACCGGTTCGTTCATAATAACGGTAATCGATCGGATAACGACGCATGATTCGTTACCTTTAGGCCGTGTTTAAATACTCCCAAAGGATGTGAAAACGAATGAATCGAATCGACTGCGCCATCGAATTTGCGGCATACGCCCATCGGCACCAGTTCAGAAAAGGCAGCCAAATTCCTTATATCAGCCATCCTTTCGGCGTCGCCATGATCCTGCTTGAGGCCAAATGCAAAGAGGAGGTCGTCATGGCCGGCCTGCTTCACGATACGCTCGAGGATACCGATACGACGGACGAAGACCTCCGCAGCCGGTTCGGCGAGGAAGTGCTGCGGCTGGTGCAAGGCGCCTCGGAACCGGATAAAAGCTTGTCCTGGGAAGAACGCAAGGAACATACGCTTGAATTTTTGAAAAGCGCCGACCTGTCCACCAGGCAGCTGTCCTGCGCGGACAAACTGCATAATTTGCGCTCCGTTCGCAGGGATTTTGCTGTCCTTGGCGATGAGGTATGGAATAAATTCAAACGGGGCTACGACAAGCAGAAGTGGTATTACGTGAATTTGGTGGAAAGCCTCGGGTATGCTTCGCGTTTTCCGCTATTGGATACGTTCCAAAGCGAGGTCGAGTCCTTTTTCATGGGGCTGGAGTTTTCCGCAGAGGAGAAAAGCTGCCGCAGAAACCCCAAGTTTTTCGATGCGATGTTTGAATGTTTATTCGCTGCTCCCGAGCGGGTTGCCCAAATCGAAGACGAACTCGGGGAAAATGGACAGCTCGGCTGCAAACGGGCGGTCTTTGACCGTATCGAGCGCTGCCGGCAGGGGGATGCGGAGTGCGCGGAGAAAAAAGAAGAGATCTACCGTTATTTCACTTCCCGCGGCATCGATTTTGAAATCGACTCGGAGGGCACGGACATCATCATTTCCGCTTGCGCCGCCATGCAGGAGACGTTCCGGCTGTACCCGCATGAGGTGTATCATCATCTTCGCCGCAGTTTAAAAAAAGGGCGTTTGTAGACAACCGCGAGCATGCGCCGGGATCATTTTTTCGGAAAAAACGAATCCATCACATCCATTCCGCCCAAACCGTGCTATAATACGGTGAACGCTTTAAACTACACGGAAGAAGAGATGACATTTTGGGTACGCCGGCTCCATATTACAAACAAAAAACGAATGTGTTCCTGAATAAGTATTTTACCGGAAGCAAGCTTGATTACAGGCAAATTATCGCGATCATTATCCCGATATTTGTGGATCAAGCTTTTATTATTTTAATGAGTTTGTTGAACACGGCGATGATCGCCTCCTCCGGGGTTGCGGCCGTAAGCGCGGTCAGCATGGTGGATTCGCTGAACATTTTCCTCGTGAACGTCTTTATTGCCGTCGCGACGGGCGGGACCGTCATCGTGGCGCAGTACAAGGGCAGCGGGAACGACAGCATGGTGTCGAAAACGGCCGCGCAGGCCATTTCGGCGGTTGCGTTCATTTCGATTCTGCTGTGCGTGCTCGTGATCGCTTTTCACACTCCTCTGCTGAATTTGCTGTTTGGGCAGGCGGAAGCGGACGTATTCCAAAATGCAAGGCTGTATCTGATCGGAAGCTGCCTTTCGTATCCGTTTATCGCGGTGTTCCAAGCCGTGACGGGGTCGCTTCGAGGGGTGGCGGAGACGAAAGCTTGCCTCGGGCTTTCCCTGATTTTGAATCTGTCGTACCTGCTGCTGAACATTTTGTTTATTACCGTGCTCGATATGGGCATCATGGGACTCATTATTTCGCTGATTACAGCGAGGGTGCTCGGCATGGGCATTTCGCTGTTTTATTTGATCCGAATGAACCATACGCTTCGCTATCGCCTCAAGGATGCGCTGAAGATCGATTTTTCGCTGCTGAAAAAGATCATGATCATCGGCATCCCGTTTGCCGCGGAGCAGATGTTTTTTAACGGCGGCAAGCTGCTGACGCAGACGTTTATCGTGCAGCTCGGCACGCTCGCAATTACGGTCAACGCGATCGGCGGCTCGATTTCGCTCCTGTTCCAGATCGGGGGCAGCGCGCTCAGCATTGCGGTCGTGACGGTGGTCGGCCAGTGCATCGGGAACGGCAACATTCCGGACGCCCGGAAATTCATCAAGTCTTTCATCGGGCTGTCGACGGTATTTTTTGTCGTGATCGCGGCGGTCATTTTGCCGTTGTTCCCGTTTATCGTGCATTTGTTTTCGCCGCCGGCCGAGATTATTCCGGACATCTTTCAACTTACGCTTCTCATCGCGATTACGCAGCCGATTTTCTGGTCGACCAGCTTCATCATGCCGTCGGCGCTGCGCGCGGCCGGGGATTCGAATTTCACCTCGGTGACGTCGCTGCTGTCGATGTGGGTGCTGCGCGTCATTTTGGGTTATGTGCTTGCCATCCCGCTGAAATTCGGCATCATGGGCGTCTGGGTGGCGATGGTCACCGAATGGGGCGTGCGCGGCGCGATTTTCTGGTGGCGCTTCAGGGGCGAGAAGTGGTACCGCAGGAAGCTGATCTAGAAATGAAATAAAAACCGGATGGCAGTGATCATGATTGCCCACTTGGAATTGGCATCGGAGCCCTTTTAGGAATCCGTGCCTTCCAAGGGGGCATTTTTTTATGGAAATAAAGAGGTAAAGATGCTGCGAGTATGCGTAAAAAGGTCTCAGGTTAATGCGGAAATCAAGGCCCCGCCGGCTGCGCAAAACAACACGACGGCCCATGGGGGAAGCTTCCATAACATCAGCAAACCCAATGCGGCGATCGCAAGGCAAAAGTCATAAGGCGTATAAATGGCTTTCGTCCACACCGGATTATAGAGGGCGGCCAGCAAAATGCCGACGACGGCGGCGTTGATCCCTTTGAAGACCGACTGAAAATCAGGGCGGCGGCGAATCGCATCCCAAAACGGCAACGCGCCCGTAACCAGTAGAAAAGAAGGAAGGAACATCGCGATTAAGGCGAGCCCTGCTCCGATCCATCCGTTCATGACGGTTCCCAGATAGGCAGAAAAAGTGAACAAAGGCCCCGGGACGGCTTGAGCGGCCCCGTAACCGGCAAGAAACTGGGCATCGGTGACCCAGCCTGCAGGTACCACTTCGGCTTGCAGCATGGGAAGCACGACATGGCCCCCGCCGAAAACGAGCGAACCGACACGGAAAAAGGTATCGAACAAAGCCAGCACCCCGGAAGTGAACCCGGTTCGCAAAATCGGCAGCCCGAGCAGCAAGCCGAAAAACAAAATCCAGGCGGCAACTCCCGTACGCCTGCGGATCGATATGCCCAGCCGGGGAGCTTCCGGGATGTCGGATGTGGTTAGAAACCATCGGCCGAACAACCCCGCCGCGGCAATGAGTATCAGCTGGCTGTAAGCGGAAGGCCATAATAAAGTGATGATCGCGGTTAAGAGGGCGATCGTGCCCCGCGTCCGGTCGGGTGCCAGACTTCGGGCCATCCCCCAGACCGCTTGCGCGACGACGGCCACGGCCGCGATCATCAGTCCGTGCAGCCACCCGGCGCTGCTGACATCGACATGGTGAAGCAGATAAGCGAAGAGCATTAAAGCCAACGCGGAGGGCAGCGTAAAACCGATCCAGGACACGATCCCGCCGAGCAATCCGCCGCGCATCATGCCAATGGATATACCCACCTGGCTGCTGGCCGGCCCCGGAAGGAACTGGCACAAGGCGACCAGGTCGGCATAACTTTTTTCGTCCAGCCATTTTCGGCGGTTGACGTATTCGTCGCGAAAATAGCCCAAATGGGCGATCGGCCCGCCAAACGACGTCAATCCGAGTTTCGTCGACGCCCCGAGAATTTCGAGAATCGTACCTTTCCGCCTGCCTTCTGTTTGCGTTTCGGCATGCGATTTGGCTTCCGTTTGTCCCGCCATCTTTTGTTCCCGACCTCATCTCATGTTTTTCTGAAACTCCCTATAGGTTAAACATAATGGATATGCGTTTCTTAAGCAAAACAAATTATCATTCAAAGTGCCGACAAAAGCCTGTTGGGGTGAAGAATGCTCAGGCTGCCGTCTCATTGCTCGGATTAGCATAGAGGAAGATTGACTGCTCTCCTATTCATATACTTCAGTGTATCATTACATAAATAAATATATATTTCCGTTTATTTATTATCAATCATATAATGTGAAACAAAGGCAGATGCAGCGTCAAATTTGCAAGATCAATCCATGTAAAAATCTATGACATGTCAATGAAGGAGGGGGAAAACGTTTTAAAACTTGGAGGAAGGCTTACTCTGCCAAACCGGGCACGGGAAAGGGCGAATCATCGTCCGAATTGCGGAGTAATTCCGCGAGTTAACCTGAAAAACGACCAGCTATTAAAGTTGGCGATCGTAAATATAGGAGGATAAAATGGAAAAGTTAAACATCGGCATCATTTTAGGAAGCACGCGCCAAGGGCGTTTAAGTCCGCAAGTCGGAAATTGGGTGAAAGAAGTCGGGGATCAACGGGGAGACGCGAATTATGAAATCGTAGACATAGCAGACTATAAATTGCCGTTTTATGGAGAGGGTACCGGCAACGAACCCGGATTGGCGGCGTGGTCGGAAAAGCTTTCCGGCTTGGATGGTTTTGTATTTATTGTTCAAGAGTACAATCACAGCATTACGGGAGCATTAAAAAATGCGATGGATTCCGCACGCGACGAATGGAACAATAAGGCGGCGGGGATCGTCAGCTATGGTTCGACGGGCGGAGCCCGCGCGGCCGAGCATTTGCGGGGAATCTTGGGCGAATTGCTGGTTGCGGACGTTCGCGTGCATCCGACATTATCGTTGTATGCGGATTTCGAAAACTTCAGGACATTCAAACCGGCCGAATTGCATCTTCAAAATGTGAACGCGATGCTGGATCAAACGATTGCCTGGAGCGGCGCATTAAAAACTTTGCGGTGAACACGGCTGATGTTTTGCAAAAGTGAGTCTTGCGGCCTTAAGAGCCTCCGCCGTTTGCGGCAAAGGCAATTTTTGGCGTATATGCGCGCTTGCCGGGCAAAATCGCCGCTATCGGATTGTGGCGCATCGGGAAAAAACGCTACTGACATACTGCTGTCAGTAGCGTTTTTTTATCATTAGACCATCAAACGAAAAGTGGTCATGGTAAACGGATCCGCATCCAGCGATGCCACTCGTTCAATTTTTGGAGGTGCATTTCATGCGTGAAACCAACGTTGCAAATATGTCGAGTCAAAACCAACAGCAGCGGCGTTATTGGATTGGCGTCGTCTCCGAAGCTCATGTCAGATATGGAGAGGAAGGCGGTTTCGCGCAGCTTTGCCACGGCAAAGCCGCTCCGCTCCGCAGAATGCGACAAGGGGATTGGCTCATGTACTATTCGCCGCGGACGGAAATGAAAGGCGGACAAACGCTGCAATCTTTTACGGCGATCGGTCAGGTCGTGGACGATGAAGTCTATCCTTTTAAAATGAGGGAGGATTTTGTCCCATATCGCCGGAATATACGTTATTTCCCTTGCCGTAGCGTGAAAATTGCCGGTTTGTTGGACAAGCTGAGCTTCACCAAAGGAAAAGTTGGCTGGGGGTATTCATTTAGGTTCGGGCAACTGGAGATTAGTCAGGAGGACTTTATCATCATAGCGAATGAGATGCTTGGGGAGGGATGGGAGGAAGCGCTGCCCCTTTCTTAGCTCTAGACTATCAAAGAGGAAGGACGGCTTGGACTAATGTATCCCTCATCTCTCAACTACGTCAACTTATGTCATAATTGAGGTTTATACTGATGGTAAAGTCAGTTTTAGGTGAAATGAGGGAAACAGCCATGACCGAATATATCGAAATCCGAGGCGCGAGGGAGCATAATTTAAAAAACATCTCCCTGCGGATTCCAAAACGCAAGCTGATCGTGTTAACCGGACTTTCGGGTTCGGGAAAGTCATCCCTTGCGATGGATACGCTGCAAAAGGAATGCCAAAGACAATATATGGAGTCCATGGGGATGGTGACGGACTTCATCAGCAAACCGCGGGTGGATTCCATTCGGGGCCTGTCCCCGTCCATCAGCGTGAGCCAGCACCGTTCAAACCGGAATCCCCGGTCGACGGTCGGCACGGTTACCGAGATATACACCTACTTGCGTGTCCTCTATGCCAAGCTTGGCGTTCGCGTTTGTCCATCATGCGGCAAGACGGTTCCCGCCGATTTTGAAAGCGATCCGGTCATCATGGATATGGACCAGGAAGAGCTTGAAGAGCAGAATTCAAAAACGCCCGGCGTGAAATGTCCCCACTGTAAAACGCAAATGCCGAAATTGAAAATGGCCCATTTCTCCTTCAACAAACCCGAAGGAGCATGCGAGGCATGCACCGGACTTGGGATGATAACCACCGTCGATATCGGACAGCTGCTCGACGAAGACAAGAGCATTCCCGAAGGCGGCGTCCTGATGTGGGAAAATTGGGTCCGCGACTATTATTCGGATGTTTTGTCCGCCGCCGCCAAGCATTACGGCTTTGCATTCGAGCCGAACATGCCCATTCGGCGGTTTGACGCGAACACGCGCGATTTTCTGTTATACGGAGCCGGCAGTGAGGAGTTTAAGGCGCATTTTCCGGATATACGGCCCCCCAAATCCGTCGGAAAAGGCAATTTTGAAGGCATCGTGACCCAACTGTTAAGGAGACATCGCGAGAAAGACGGCGAATTTCAATCTTCCGGCAAAACGGACCGTTATTTCATTCAACAAACCTGTCCCCATTGCAAGGGAACGCGGCTTCGGCAGGAAAGCCGGCAAGTGACCATCCATGGCTTGTCCATCGTCGAGGTTGCCTCCTATTCTCTGCGCAAACTTCTTGCCTGGCTTGAGAAGATGGAGGAGCAGCTCACGGAGGCGGGCCGGCTGATCCTGGAGCCCATCTTGAACGATCTGGCAGAACGGATCCGCCGCCAGATCCATGTCGGTCTGGATTATTTGACGCTGGACCGCCAGGCCAACTCGCTTTCAGGCGGCGAAGCCCAGCGGCTCCGGCTTGCGTCGCTTCTCGGTTCCGGCCTGACCGGTGTCCTGTACGTGCTCGACGAACCCACCACCGGGCTTCACCCGCGGGATACGGGCAAATTGGTCAGCGTATTGAAGCAGCTGCGCGATTTGGGGAACACCGTGCTCGTCATCGAGCATGATACGGAGGTGATGAGAGCGGCGGACCACATCATCGACATCGGACCAGGCTCCGGCAAACACGGAGGCACCGTTGTCGGCTCCGGAACCTTGGATCAGCTGAAAGCCAGTCCCGAGTCCGTAACCGGCCGATTTTTGCGCGAAGAGGAACAGGGGCGCCCCGAACGGCAACGACGCACCGGAAATCAAGAACGCATCACGATACGAAACGCATCCGCCCATAATTTGAAAAATATGACCGTCGCATTTCCGCTAGGCTGTCTGATCACCGTTACGGGGGTATCCGGCTCCGGCAAATCCACCCTCCTCTTCGATATATTGGAGCCTGCGGCCAGGGCGCGTCTTCACGGGACGAACGTGATGCCAGGCAAACACGAGCGCATTGACGGATGGGAGCATATCGACAAAATCATAGCCGTTGACCAGTCCCCCATCGGACGAATATCGCGTTCCAACATCGCGACATACACCGATCTTTTTACACCGATCCGCAGCTTGTTCGCCAGCCTTCCGGAAGCGAGGAAGAAAAAATTGTCGTCCAAGCATTTTTCCTTCAATACCCCGGGCGGCAGATGCGAGAAATGCCAGGGCATGGGCACGCTGCAGCTGGAAATGCATTTTTTGCCTGACGTGGAAGTACGCTGCCCGGCCTGCCGGGGGAAACGGTTCACGGATGAAGTGCTCGAAGTGAAGTACAACGGTTACAGCATATCGGACGTTCTCGACGGGACGGTCCGGGAGAACGCTCCGGTTTTCGTGGAGCCGGAAATTGCCGGGAAGCTGAAGCTGCTGTGCGAGGTCGGACTGGACTATTTGCAGCTGGGACAACCGACATCGACCTTGTCGGGCGGAGAAGCCCAACGCATCAAACTGGCGAAGGAACTGGGCAAAAAAAACCAAGGACATACCCTCTATTTGTTGGATGAGCCGACGACGGGGCTCCATCCATGGGATGTACGTCAGCTCTGCTCCTTGCTGAACCGATTGGTAGACGCCGGCAATACGGTGATCGTGATCGAGCATAATCTCGACCTTATTGCGGAATCGGACTGGGTGGCCGATTTCGGGCCGGAGGGCGGCGAAGAGGGAGGACGCTTGATCGCTCAGGGCACGCCGGAAGAAGTCGCCGCCACCAAAGGTTCCCATACCGGAACATACTTGGCGGCCCATCTCTCGCGCGCTCGGAAGTAATCTAAGCCGGGAGGAGCCTTTACGCCATACCGTTCATCGGAAAATGATAAGGCAGTTCCAAAGAAAACTTTGGAGCTGCCTTTGCCGTTTTGTTTAAGATTTTTATTTTAAAGTCATTCCGTTACTTCAACCGTTTGGGGATCGGTTTCCATTTTATAGTCCTTGATGCTTCCATCTTTATTTACTTTAAATTCCGCAACTGCAGAAATGATATAGACGCCCGGTTCCTTCATCTTATAGTGATATACCTCTGAAATCGTCTCTTTACCGGAGAGCGTCCGAACCTTGCCTACATCATGAACCCCAAAAGAGTTGATTTGCTTTCCGTTTCTATCTTTAATCAAAAATACGAATATGTTCTCCCTGCTCATCATCGTCATTTTTTGTTCCGTGTTCACTTGAAGCTTGGCTTTTACCGCAAACGCCTTGCCCGTTTTCAGTTTCTTCGGAACGGTGACGCGGGCCGTAAAGTCCTTCATATCCGTTTTCTTGGATTCCATCCCTGTGTTTGTTGAAGGAAGTTGCTCCAGATTAACGGACTGAAAGACGAACAAATTCAAAAGAATGGCAACAACGACCATAATCTTCATGGATAAACACCTCCATTTAAAAGACGTCGGAAAAATGCCGACTGTTGCTGCTTTATCTATAATATTCTCCGAAAAGTGTGGACCCCGTGCATTAACCGGAGCTTGCACCAGGCTTCCCAACTGCACCCCCCAACATAAGCTTCCTGTTTTGGTATAATCATAGCTAAATAAGCATTTGCCGGGAATTCTTTCTCCAAATCAGGAAACGAGGTGCCTCATGGAAAATCAATTATTCGACCGCATTAAGGGCGGGCTGTATGGCGTGGCCGTAGGTGACGCGCTGGGTGGAACGACGGAGTTTATGAGCGCAAAAGAGGTCGAGGCGAAACACGGCTATTTGACGGAGATCATCGGCGGGGGCGTGTGGAGCCTGGAACCGGGGGAAGTGACCGACGATACGATGATGACGCTTTGCGTGGCGGAAGGGATTCTCGAAAATCCGAAGGAGCCGTTGGAGGCGATCGGGCGCCGTTTTATGGCATGGTATGGGTCGCATCCCAAAGACATCGGAAACATTATCCGCCACGTGTTTGAAAAATACGAGGGGGACTGGTTCGAAGCGGCCTTTGTTGCGCATATGGATATGGGGCAAAGCGGCGGAAACGGATCCCTCATGCGATGCCTGCCGGCGGCGCTGGCCTACAGCGACCCGGCGGACATGGAGCGGGTGACAACCATGCAGTCGCGGATGACGCATTACGATCCAAGGTGCGCGGAAGCCTGCATCCTGTACAACCGGATCGCTGAGCGTCTTTTGCAGGGGGAAAACCTAAGAGCGGCGATATTGGCCGAGGCGGCGGGAAGCGAGTACGAAGGTGTGATTGAAGCGCAGCCGGATTGCCCGCCGAGCGGTTACGTGGTCCATACCTTCCGGTGGGTGCTGCATATTTTGCTCCATGCGCCGGATTTTGCGGGCGTCGTGCAGCTGGCGGCAAATTTGGGAGGCGATTCCGATACGATCGGCGCCATCGCGGGCGGGTTAGCCGGTATCCACTATGGTTATGAAGGCATTCCCGCCCGATATGCGGAGGCGATTCTGGTTAAAGAGAGGCTTGACCGGGTTATTTCGGGGTTGTATGCACTCAGAACTTAGATGACGGAAATTTAAACAATGAAATACATTTTATAAACTTTTTGGATGGATTCGGAGTGTACAATGAAGGAAACGCATGGTAAGCGAAAACGGGGAGAATTCATATGAACACGAAGGTTTTATTTTCTGCGTCCCTTTTATGGTTTGGACTGCTGATAGGCTGCACGCCTCGGGCGGCGGTTGAGCTTGATCGCTCCACGGATCTTTCCGCGTCGAATCCCGCCGATCAAGCCATTGAAAAAGACGAAGTTTCGCCCGGGGCGGAAACCCCAAGCAAGCTCGCCAGCCAGTTTCCGAAATCGATTCTTACGGCTTCCACCGAACTCGACTCGGTGAAAGATACTCCATCCGTTCGTGCCGAGACGGTCACGGAGCAAGGAACTTTAATGATGATTTCGAACGGGTGGGAGGAGCTTGGTCATTTGGTCGTGCCGAGCAATTACGGACGGGAAGGCGACAAAACGTTTCAAAGCGATTATTCCGTTATTTATCGGCAGGGAAAAGAAAATCGGGTATTGCTGGAGCTGCCCGCTTTGATGTTTGCACGGCCCGATGACGAAAAGCTGTCCTTCGAGAGGGTTCGTTTCAAGGATGCCGACGTTTACGTTCTTAGCCCGCAGTACAAAACGGGTCATGGGGTGGAAGGATATCTGTTTGCGGTCGATCAACGCAGCGGCGAAGCTTTTCCTCTGCAAATCGTTAGCAACGGATATGAGTTTCCTACGCTGGTTTATTCCGAAATCGATCCGTTTCCTCATGTTGAAAACGACAAATTGGTCGTGCATCCGCCTGTTGGGGCGGGCGGCGACCCCATCGGGAAAATACAATACCGGTTGGATTTGGACAAGAAGCGGCTGGTATCCGAATAAATGAAAAGGCTCTCCAGCCTGCCATCCTTTTCGGGTACAGGTCGAAGAGCCAAGCAGAACGATAGGTCACATTTTACCCTTCGACATAGGACAAATATTCGAAAGCCGTCGTGCCGTACATCTGTTTAAAATGCCGGTTCAGATGGGCCAGGTCAACAAAACCGCAGCTGCTTACGGCCAGATAAACGTCTTTTTGCTGTTCGATGATTTGCTTTGCCTGCTCTAACCGGCAGTTGACGAAATACTGGTAGGGCGAGATGCCGGTGTTGGCTTTAAAAGCGCGGATGAATTGGTGGATTGCCGGCGAGCAATTCCCGGTTTACCGTCACCGAAGCGACGATCAGCAGAACAAAAGCCAGAGAGGCTCCGGCAATATACTTTAAGGTGGGCTTGAAGCCGCCTTGATTCACGGCAGCCAAAATGACGATATTCGAAGGCCCGGGCGTAAAGGTGACTACGATACAGTATAACAGAAACGACATGGTGTTCATGCTTTCAGGCTCCTTCAAGAGTAGGTTTCTTGCATTATAGAGCGCGGAAGCCGATAGGGAATAGTACGTTATTGCAAGGAGCCGCGTGAAGTTCGTGGTGAATGGTTTGGCGGGGCGAAGCGTACCTTGAGGTATATTTCGCCATATGCTAAGATAACAATAAAGAAGGGACCGTGCTGGAACACGATCCCTCAGCACAACAGCCGCTAAAAGAGCGGTCGGCCGTAAGGTTGATCAGAAAATAGACCGAATCCTTACCTAGGGCGGTCTATTTTCGTTTATTAAACGAAAGCAGCGCGACGATTAACGTCCCGAAGGCAAGCATCAAGCTTATCGCTTCATACGCTGTCATAGGCATCACCTCCCGTATGGGAGACTAGCCGACCGCCCTTATAGCCGAAATGTTGTACAATCCATATTATACCATAGGGCCCTCGTTGGAGGGCCTTTTTCTATTTAAGGAAAGGTCCTTTATCTTGCCTCGTATTTCAAATCACGCCCTCTATGATTTACAATACATGTAACGAAAGGGGACGGTATTCCGATGGATATGAACATTTTTATCGTCGAAGACGATGCCCATATCTTTGAAGCTCTGAAGGAACGGCTGGAAAAATGGTCTCTGCGCGTCACGGGACCGGATTCGTTTGATGACGTCATGCGTTCCTTTATTCAGATTGAACCTCATCTTGTCATTTTGGACATTCAGCTTCCGAAATACGACGGCTTTCACTGGTGCCGGGAAATCCGCGCCGTATCGAAGGTGCCGATCTTGTTCCTGTCTTCGCGGGATCATCCGATGGATATGGTGATGGCGATGAACATGGGCGCGGACGACTACATCCAGAAGCCTTTTCACATGGATGTGCTGCTGGCCAAAATCCAGGCGATTCTCCGCCGGACGTACGCTTACGGAGAAGAGGCGGCTGACGTGATCGAATGGAACGGCGCGGTGATCGACATGAAGCGCGGCGCCATCCGCAGAGACGGCCGGGAGGCCGATTTGACGAAAAACGAATTTTTCATTCTCGCCGTCCTTGTTCAGGCGAACAATGAAATCGTATCACGTCATGACCTGATCCGGAAGCTGTGGGAGGATGAGCATTTCGTCAATGACAACACCCTCACGGCCAATGTGACGCGCTTGCGCCAAAAGCTGGCGGTGCTTGGGCTCGAAGAAGCGATCGTCACGAAAAAAGGGCTTGGTTACATGGCCGTCACGTTATAAAGGGGGCGCATGGTTGGCGTGTTTTTACGTTATGTTGGTTATAAAAAAAGCTGGATCTTTTTGTTTCTGGCGCTGCTCGGTTTGACCGACGTACTCATTCTGCTCGATCACGGCATTGCGGTTAACGCAAGCTCCATGATCTATTTGAACGTCTTATTTCTGTTCGTCGTTGCCGTGTTTTTGGTGTGGCGTTATAAAACGGAAACGAAATATGCGGCGGCGCTCGCGGCACGAAGCGAAAACATAACTGAGGACTGGATCGAAACCTTGCCGGAGCCCGTCTTTTTCCCGGATGTAGTCACAAGCGAGGCGCTGCGTTCAGCCGATCTGTTTTACAGACGAAAGCTCTCCGATGTGAAGCAGGCGCAGTTGATCGAAAATGATTTTACGGCGTCCTGGATTCATGAAGTGAAGGCGCCGCTGACCGCGATGAAACTTACGATCGATGCCAACCGCAACGATCCTGCGATCCGGAAAATCGAAGCCGAGTGGCTGCGGATTCATTTGCTGATCGACCGGCAGCTGCATATGGCGCGCCTTCCTTCCCTCGAGTCGGATTACGTGCTGGAGCCGGCGTCCGTTCGGCGGCTTGCCGCGGAAGAGGTGCGCGACCTCGCTTCCTGGTGCATGGAAAAAAACATCGCGGTCGAATTCGAAGGCGAAGACGGGGAGGTCGTTACCGACCGGAAATGGTGCCGGTTTATCATCAGGCAATTGTTGACGAACGCCGTCAAATACAGCCCGGAGGGCGGGACCATTCGGATCGCAACAGGCGTGACGGGGAACGGAAATGCGATGCTGGTCATCAAAGACGAAGGGCCGGGCATTCCGGCGCATGACCTGCCGCGCATTTTCGATAAAGGCTTCACCGGCGGGAACGGCAGAATCCAAAACGCGGCGACGGGCATCGGGCTGTATCTTGCGCAAACCGTCGCGTCCAAAATCGGGATTACGCTCGGAGCATCATCCGGACAAAACCAAGGAACGGCGCTGCGGATGATTTTTACGGCTAAAAACGATTTTGAGTCGGTTCGGAGAGGGATGCTGACATAATGCATTCGTTCCGTTAGCCGGAATATGAACGACGGATTGTTTTCATAATGATAAATGATAACAACCAAGCAGCCAGGGCTTTCCTGACTGCTTTTTTGAATTGGCCGGTCTGTTCGAATGTTGCGGAAAAAGGGCGGCCCAAAGCAGCCGCGCTCAACGTGACGACATTGTCACATAACCCCGCCCGCTTGTCATCCAAAACGTGCGACAACACCCGGTGAACGAAAGTACAATGAGGATACAGCAAAACATGGAGGTTCATTATGAATGATATAAATTCGCAAAAAACGGTGCTGCGCGCGCAGAACGTCCGCAAATCGTACGGCTCGAAAGGCAGCGCCCAGCAGGTGTTAAAAGGCATCGATCTTCGCGTCATGGAAGGGGAATTCGTGGGCATCATGGGGCCTTCCGGCTCTGGCAAAACGACCCTGCTGAACGTCCTCGCGACCATCGACCGCACGACGGAAGGAACGATTCTGATCGACGACGCCGACATTTCAAAAATGAAGGATTCGGAGCTTTCCGCGTTTCGCCGGAACAAGCTGGGGTTCATTTTTCAGGATTACAACCTGCTTGACACGCTGACCGTGAAGGAAAACATCCTGCTTCCGATCTCCCTGAGCAAAATGGACAAAAGGCTGGCGGAAGAGGAATTCAAGATCATCGCCGACATTCTCGGCATCCGGGAACTGGCGAACAAATACCCCCATGAAATATCGGGCGGCCAAAAACAGCGCACGTCCGCTGCCCGCGCTTTGATCCACCGGCCTTCGATGGTTTTTGCGGATGAACCGACGGGCGCTTTGGATTCCAAATCGGCTTCCTCTTTGCTGGGAACGATGGAGGACCTCAACAAAAAACGTGCCGTAACGATCGTGATGGTCACGCATGATCCCGTTGCGTCCAGCTACTGCAGCCGGGTCGTGTTCCTGAAGGACGGACAAATCTATTCCGAGCTGTACCGCGGCGACAAAACGCGACCGTCCTTCTTCAAGGAAATCATGGACGTGCAGGCCGTGCTTGGGGGGGACAACGTTGACGTTATTTGAACTGGTCATCCGCAGCATTCGGAAAAACATCAAACATTACTACCTGTACTTTTTTGCGCTCATATTCAGCATGAGTTTGTACTTCGTCTTTGCGACGCTGCAGCATGATTCGTCGGTCGTGGAGCGGATGGGCTCGGACGTGAATTTTGCGACGTCGTTCCGTGTGGCGGGAATTTTGCTGCTCGTCATCGTCGCCGTATTTACCGTCTACGCCAACAGCATCTTTCTGAAGCGGCGCAGCAAGGAAATCGGGCTGTACCAGCTGATCGGCCTGTCGAAGATGGGCGTGGCCCGGTTTTTGATCATCGAAAACATGCTGCTGGGCTTGGGTGCCCTTCTGCTCGGTATCGGCTGCGGCGCGCTCGTATCGCGGCTGTTCCTGCTCATTCTGATGAAGCTGCTGGGCTTCGAAGGCATCGTCGGGATCGCTTTTTCGGCCACTGCTGCGCTGCAGACGGTGATTGTTTTTGCCGCGCTGATCATATTCACGTCGGTCCAGATGACGCTCACGGTATACCGCAGCACGCTGCTCGAGCTGTTTAACGCGGACCGCCAAGGCGACCATCCCAAAAAGCCGAAAACGATCGCGGCCGCGTTCCTTGCCCTGCTTGGCATTGCGCTGATCATTTACGGTTATGATCTGTCGGGGCATATGGTAAACGACATGCTGTTTTTTAACATGCTGTTGGTGCTGCTTTCGACGATTCTGGGGACGTACTTGCTGTTCCGGGTGACGATCGGCTGGCTGTTTTACCAGTTCCGGAAAAGAAAAGACGGGCATCTCGGGCTGCGGAACAGCTTGTCCCTCGCCCCGCTGATGCACCGGATGAAGGCAAACGCCAACTCGCTGACTTTGATCACGGTGCTGTCGGCCATGACGCTCACGATGGTGGCGCTGGCTTACTCGCTTTATTTTTCGGCGGAAAGCGATACCCGTATCTCGCTGCCGTACGATTTTGTGTTCGAAAATAAAGAAAAGGACGCCAAATCGTTTGGCGCGGAGCTGGAGAAGGCAGGCATCCGGTTCGATTATCAACCGGTCGAAGCGGTCCGGCTAAAAGGGCGGATCAGCGATCCGAAAGGGATATCGGAAGAATCTGCTCAGGGGATGCTTTTTCTCCCGGCGGAGCAGCTGCAGAAAGCAGGCATGAAGGTGAAGGTGCCGCCGAAAGGCGAGGCCGTTCTGTACGATGCGCGGGTGAATCTCGAAGGAAAAAAAGACAAGGAAGGCATGGGGTTTCCGAAAGAAATCGTTCTAGGCAAAAATGGGGAAACGAAAAAACTCCGGCTGACGGACCTCGTCATTCAATACGTCATGAACTACAGCGTTTACGGCGCTCAGCTGGTGACCTCGGAAGCGACCGTGCAGGAGCTTGAGAAGAGCATGCCGGGATCTCCCGGATACGAAAAAGTCCGCTTGGATACGTACCAGGTCCCGAGCAAAGCGGAGCGTGCCAAGGCATCGGCCCTTTACGCCAAATACGTGTCGGAGGACGACTTCGAACCCGATTTTCATACGCAATACGAAGCTGCGCTTCATTCGCTCGGTCTAATGATGTTTATCTCGGCATTTCTGGGGCTTGTGTTCCTCATTTCGACGGGCAGCATTTTGTACTTCAAGCAAATGACGGAAGCGGAGCAGGAAAAAAGAAGCTTCAAGACCTTGCGGCAGCTCGGCTTTGACGAGAAGGACATCATGAGGGGCATCGTGCGCAAGCAGCTGTTTGTTTTCGCCATCCCGCTTCTGATCGGCATCCTGCATTCCGTCTTCGCCGTCAAAGCGGCCTCGATCCTGGTGCTGTCCGACATCACCGTGCCCTCAGTCATTGCAATGGGGCTGTATGCGTTAATCTATTTTGTGTTTGCGGTTTTGACCATCGGCTATTACCGGAAAATCGTCAAAAACGCGATGTTTTAGCAGGCTCAACGTTAGGAAAACCATTTTTGTATCGAATCCGTGGGATAAAGAGGAGGAACCATCATGAAAAAATTCGGCGCAGTTGCCGCTTTTATCATCGTCATTTTTGCAGCGTTTTTCGTTTTTTCGTACAAGGACGTCGTCGATCGCTTCAACCCGTTCATAACCAAAGAATACGTCTACGTCCAGGTCAATCAACCGGCAAAGCCGGAAGATCACCGATTCAAGTACAACCTGAGCGGGTACAATACCGAGGGCAAAAAGAAAGACGTGACGTTTACGTCCAGCGTTGATTTGAAGCAAGGGGTCTATTTGAAGGTGCTCGCGAAGGGGGCGTATGTGCAGGAATGGGAGCAGGTGAAGAAGGAGGATTTGCCGAAGGGGATTGGGTGGTAAGGAGAATCAAGGTTAGATAAAAATAAGGTTAGAATAGCAGCTTGAATGGGGAAAGCATTCGGTGAAGCCAAACTGTAACCCGTAAGATGGACACTTTGAAAAAAGTGACCTCTTACGGGTTTTTGTGTTTTAATCATACTATCGAGAATACACGGGGAAAAAACACGTACATGCGCTATGGCAGTGTTCAGCGGGCATATCTTTCTTGTGTGAAGAAAGACTATTGCGCCTTTTCACTTCCGAGAAGGAAGTGAAAGGGCGCTGTTGTATATACGGGACCATTTCACAGATCCATGGCCTGGGCCCATGGAAAAGAAATTTCGGTCATCGGTGCCTATTCTTTCTTCTTCGGATTCAAGGATGTTTCAAGCAAATAGTCAACGACCCAAGGTCCAATATTAGCACCGGCGGCGGCTGAATGAACGAGATGGGCAAGCTGATCAGTAGCATTCCCGATCGCCCATACTCCTGGTCGGCTCGTTCTTCCGTACGTATCGGTAACTGCGAAACCGGCTTCGTCTACTTCACAGAGAGAGGCAGCCAGTTCAGACACGGCTTTGAAAGGGGCTGCCACAAAAACGGCTTCACATGGCACTTCCCTGCCGCTCGCTGTGGCGACGGAGACAAGTTGGTCCCCTTCCCGTACCAGAGCGGTCACCTCGTCTTGAACGGTTTTAACTCCGAATCCATCAAGCCTTGTCAGCGTGTCGGAGTCGAACTCGTGTGGGCTTACGACCGTTACGTCTGAAGACCACGCAGTCAGGAACTTTCCGAGGTGGGCAAGGCGCTCCGGTAGTCCAAAGGCTACGAAAGGTTTGTCCCGAACTTCATATCCGCTGAAGCATGGGCACAGATGAACGTACTTGCCCAACCCCTCTTTTAAGCCGGGCACCGTTGGGAGCACATCGACCAGCCCTGTGGCCAGCACGACGGCCCGAGCCGTGATCTTCATCTTGCTGCCCCAGACATCAAAGAGCTCGTCGGGCCTTCCTTCGATCTTCAATACGGTCTCCCTGCGAATTTCTCCGCCGTAGCTTACCACCTCGGAACGCCCGCGTTCCAAGAATTCTGCCGGTGTACTTCCTTCATGCCCAAGGTATTCATGAATCTTAAAGATCATTGAATTGCGAACGGGTCCTCCGTCATAAACGACCGTTCGGCGACGGGCTCGAGTGAGAAAAAGTGCTGCACTTAGCCCTGCAGCTCCTGCCCCTACCACCGCCACATCGAAGATATCATCATGGTCTTCTGAAGTTTTGCGATTCATCATGTTCTTTCCTCCTTATAACGATCTCTTAGTAAAATGAGTACGATTATATAACAGATATTATGAGTCTATAATAACTACGATTACTAAAAGCTGTCAAGAATGTTTTTCTTTAAGGGTAGCGACGTCCAGGAAAATGTAGTTTTACACCGTTAAGGAAATCCAAATATTAAAAAGCCTAAATTCTCCACTGGAAAAACTAGATGTAAAAAGGTATGGACGAAACAGACACTTTACCGTAGAGCGACGCTCGTCAATACCGCACAAGGCTGGAAAGTAGATTCAATTTCTTTTGAACTTGTGGATGAAATCCTAAATCCGTAAATAAAATGTTGATCGACCCCGAATTTCAAGCAAGATGGGCGGCTTTTCTTACCAAGATAAGTGAACATTTGTTGACGCCGTCGGGTGAGGCGGATTCGTTAAAAGGGGTATGAGTTGGATGGCCGCTCCCGCCGATGTTGGCGGGGGCGGTTTTTTATGGAGCGCTTCAAAATAAACGGATTCACAAAAAAGCACACGATCTTTTCAGATGTGTGCTTCTACTCCACAAATATGAAGGGGAAGACTGCTTATCTAAATTAGAAATTTAAAACAATGGATGCCGATATGATCCAACAAATCAGTGCGAATAAAGCTTTATTTTTTCCGATATCGGTACAAGATGTATAAACCAATGTTCACGGTAAAAAACAATAAGCTTACAATCGATCGGATGACCGAAGATTCCAGGCCGATATGTACCAGAAAGACATCCAATGGAGTATGGAGAAAGGGGATCAGCACAAGAAATAGCGAGGCTCTTAATAAGTGGCCTATGGATAATACACCTTTGCAATGTTTGCGCAAAACAAGAGCATTCCAGAGCAATGGAACGAGTTCGAACAAAAAAATGCCGATGGCCGCGCCGGCGTAGCCGAACCCGGGTATGGCCGTTAAGCAATAAGCGGCAACCGCTGAGCAGACGAGACCCAGGAGAGAACCGGTTAAAGGCGCCTTTTTTTGATCGATCGTCCATAAAATCGTTGTCGTAAGTTCCCTCATGCCCGCCACGATGGGGGCAAAAGACATCCAGCGAATGGCCTCAGCCGCATCTTCGTTTCCAAAGATAAGCTTGGAGAGCTCGTCCGCATGAAAGAGCAGGATCATGGCAGAGCTGATCCCCCACAACCATCCGATTTCCAAGCATAAATTCGACCGTTCTTTAAAATCATCGCTTTTGTCGTTTTGCCAACTGGCCGACAGTTTAGAAGCCATCGTATACGACAATGCCGCGGTAACAATGGTTGGCAGGTAAACGATGATCGATGCCATGCCGAATATTTCTCCGAAAACCGCGACGGCACCCGCGTGGCTAAGTCCTGCGATCTGCAGCCGGCGTGGAATAATAAGCGCATCGAGCAGGTCGGAGGTGGGCGAAATTAAACGGGTAAGCATGATGGCAAGGGACGACTTCATAAAAAGAAAGGCTTCCGGCCCAAACATGGACCGGCGTAATGTCGACGTTTCGTCCAAGTTTAGGGCGGACGTCGTTTTTTTTCTGTATCTTAACCCCCATAAAAAACATAGGGCGATCGCGCCGCCTGTAAATGCACCGAACACGGCCCCGCCGACGGCGGCATGCATGCCGTATTTTATCCATAAGACAGCCAGTAAAAGCATCGTGCCGGCGCGTACCGCTTGTTCGATCAGTTCGGAAACGGATATTTGCATGTAAGACTCGACCCCTTGCAAAAAACCGCGATATAGCTGCAACAAGGGAATAATGACAAGTGCAGGTGTTATGCAGCGGATGGGGAATGTCAGACGGCTGTCTCCGAGAACATGTGCAAGATATGGCGCTGCAGCGAAGCCGATGGAACCGGAACAAACACCCAAAATGATAAACGGGACAAACAAACGGTTAAAAAATTGCAGTCCGCGCGCGGGGTTTTTGGCCGTCATGAGTGCCAGCGATGTCGGGAAGCCGCCTACGATGAGCGTAAGCGCGAATCCAAAGATCGAGTAAACCATTTGGTAGATGCCGGCTCCTTCCGAGTCGAGCAGACGAAACAATGGGATGCGGACAGTAAGCCCGATGGCTTTAACCAGAAAAATGATGCCAGTGCGCAATACGGTTTGTTTTAGGAAGGAAGGAAGCGGCATGTTCTCACCCCAAAGAAACGTTGTCCCAAAATTATATGAACGAAGTGATGAAGGTAGTCCGAGGAGGTGAAAAATTATCCAGGACCAAGATATGGATTGCGTTTTTTTAGGGATATTCCATTTTCATGGTGGGAAGCATAATTGTTGAATTTCAATAAAAAGAGGGGTCAGTCATCACATGAAAGCCATTTGGATCATCCCTTTCATTGCCCTGATCATCGGTTCCGGATGCAGCGCAAACCGCACACAGTCCAAGCATTGCCGGATATCATTCGAACGTTTCGTAATAACGGAGTGAAATTAGTAACCGTCCCGGAACTTCTCGATTTGCCTGAAGGCAAATGATCATAGAAAATTCGATGAATTGATAAAACAATAAGGGAGATTTTTGCTGTGTTACGATTGCTTTTGCTGATTGGCATTTCTTTCACCCTTTGCTTATCGCCATTGAATACTTATGCGCTTTCCCCCCAGCAGGACGAAGATAAAGAAAAGATGATGCCGTTTCTGGAGCAATTGTATCAAGATCGCAATAGTCTGCTTATTCATCAGGAGCCGAAGTCGATTGAGAAATATTATGCTCTGTCCGAGGCCGGGGGCCGCCACGCTTATCAAATGGAATTAAAACGCGCAGCGTACATCCATGCATGGATTGAAAAACGCGGACTTCGGCTTGTCGCCGCTGAACCGCGCATTCGAATCGCCCGTTTTAAGGCAAGCGGAGATCAAGCCGTTATTTCCTTGGTCCAATCCGCCAAAATTTCTTACAGCTACAAGTCGTTGTCCGTTCCCCCGCAATCCTTTGGGCTCGGCACCCGGCATGCCCTCATATTAAAAAAGACAAACGACGGATGGGTAATAAAAAAGGAATGGTATCTCGATCCGCTTGAAGAAAACCCGGATTTAATCCCGGATTCCCCTTCCGGCTTTCCACATCTTTCGCCCGGACAGGACACCGCAAAAAAAGAAGGAAGATACAAGCGGGAGCGTGCCGTCGCTTACGCCAACAAATATGCGGGACTGGCTTGGGGGGCTGGCAATAACAACCGGTACAACCGGAATTATCGGGATTATACGTCGCTGGGGGGAGACTGCACGAATTTCGCATCCCAGGTGCTTGGCGATAAAAAGGAGGGCGGCGGATTGCCGATGTCCGGCATATGGGGATACCGGGGAGGCGGAAGCCAGGCATGGGTGCAGACGGATGCCTTTCAGCGCTTCTTGTTTTACTCCGGATACGGCCGCCTCATTGCAAAAGGGACCTTTGAAGAAATTACGCGATCCAGCGACAAGCACCCGCATGGCGCGATTGCCAAGCTGCAGCCGGGCGATCTGATCGGTTACGAGCTGAAAGGGGACACGGACCACTTTTCAATCGTCGTCGGGCAAGACGCCAACGGCTATCTCCTGGTGAACTCGCATACGGCCGATCGGTATCGCGTACCATTCGATTTGGGCTGGGATCAAACGACGAAGTATATTTTGATTCATGTTAGGGATTAGGGGGGGCGGTTCCCTGGGGTGTTTATGGAAGGGATGGTTGAGTAGTTTGAAATGGACTTCACATCATGAGGGTGTGGGGTTTTTTTGTTTAGCATTTAATATGTGCTGACAAAACAAGTATCTTCTCAAATATATAATCGGGGTATGGAACAAAAAGCTCTTCTCGATGAAGAGATTGTAGAATATGTGAAACAAACTTAGTCTTAAAACGAACTAAAAAACAAAAACAAGCTCAGGACAATATGGGATAATGAGATAATAGTTGTTAGAAGAAAAATTAATTGAGCTATTGAACAAGGAGGTTCCCCCTTTGATCCAAGTCGCCGCAGCAATCATCGAAAACGAGCAAGGACAAGTCCTCATCGCCAGAAAAAAGCCCGGCAAACCGCAGGCAGGCCTGTGGGAATTCCCGGGAGGCAAGCTAGAGTCCGGAGAATCGCCAATTGACTGTCTGAAACGTGAGCTTCGCGAGGAGATGCAAATCACGATCGAGCCTTACGCATGGTTCGGAACGAACGACCATCATTATGGCGAAAAGCATATCCGGCTGATTGCATATAAGGCACGGTTCATTGACGGCACCATCCAACTGGTAGATCACGACGAGGTTCGTTGGGTGAAGCGGCATGAGCTTGGGGAGTATGCCTTTGCGCCGGCGGACGTTAAGTTCGTTGAAATGCTGGCGGCTGAAGCGGGATGCTCGATTGGGCATGCACGGCCTGCGGAAGACGCTACTGTGGTTGAGAGGGGAATCGGAGAACTTTCATCCATCAAATCAACGCTGAAACAGGCATACGACAATCATGCAGACCTCAGAAACGCTGCGGAACTGGAAGGCTGGAAGGCCGAGGAACGGGACAATGTGCTGAATGCGTTCCAGTCGAATGATGTGCACAGCGTTCTAGAAATCGGCGCGGGTCCGGGGCGGGACAGCTTGTTTTTTAAAAAGCATGGGTTTGATGTCACGGCCGTAGACTTATCCGAAGAAATGGTCCGTTTATGCAGGCAAAAAGGGCTGAGCGCAAGGGTGATGGATTTTTACCATCTTGAGTTTGCGGATCGCTCCTTTGATGCGGTATACGCCATGAATTGCTTGCTGCATGTGCCGAAAGCGCAGCTGCCCGGCGTGCTCACGGAAATCAAACGCGTTTTGAAGCCCGGCGGATTGTTCTATTTGGGGCTTTATGGAGGCATGTCTACGGACGGCATTTGGGAGCAGGATACGTATGAGCCGAAGCGTTATTTTGCCATGTACCCGGATGAGGAGATTCAGCGGATCATCCAAATCTATTTTCAAATGGAAAACTTCCATACCCGTGATATGGGCGAAGGAAGCCCTCATTTTCAAGGGATGCTGCTTAGAAACTAGGAAGGAATAGTGCGGCGCCCCGTTAAAGAAAGAAGATGAGTGTACGTAAAAAAGACATCCATGAACCAGAAAAACATCATGCGGTATACAACAAGCTTGTACGGGATTTGATCCCGGACATCATCGGCGCGCAGGGGAAGCAATACACGATCCAGATGCTGGACAAGGAAACTTATGCTGCTGAATTAAGAAAAAGGCTGCAGGAAGAGCATCAGGAATACATATCGGCAAAAACGGATCGGGAAGCCGTCGAGGAGCTGGCGGTTATGCTTGAGGTGATTTATGCTTTGGCGTCCGTCCATGGGGCCACGGAGCAGGATTTGAATCAGGTGAGTGACGAAAAAGCGCAGAAGCGGGGCGGATTTCGGGAGCGCATCCTGCTGATCGAGGCGGAAGACTAAATGCCGGAAATAGGAAACGCATAACTCATAAAGGCAAAGGACCCAAATTTGACTTTATGTCATATTGAGTATATACTTTGTATATACATTTTTTAGGGGGCGGTTCCATGTTTCATGTGCAAAAGTGGGGCAATAGTCTAGGCATTCGCATCCCGAAATCCCTTGCTTTGAAGGTTGGTCTGGAGGAAGGGTCGGAGATCGATCTCGATGTAGAAAACGGTCATTTGGTAATCAAGCCAAAGTCCACTACACTGGGGGAGCTTCTTGCTCAAGTTACTCCTGAGAACCTTCATGAAGAGGTGTCGACAGGAGATCCGAAGGGTCGGGAAGCATGGTAAATAACGATTATATACCGGGTCGCGGCGACTTGGTTTGGTTGCAGTCCAACCCACAGACAGGGCATCAACAGGCAGGCAGGCGTCCGGCTCTAGTGATATCTCCTGCAGCCTATAATGGAAAGGTTGGACTTTCCTTGTTATGTCCGATAACCTCAAGGAGAAAAGGCTACCCCTTTGAAGTCATTATTCCGCAAGATTTGCCGATTGATGGAGTAATCCTTGCCGATCAGGTCAAGAGCCTCGACTGGCAGTCCCGTCAAGCGATGTTCATCTGCAAAGTTCCGCCCAAAACCCTCTCCGAAGTTATTTCAAAACTGAGCTTGCTAATCCTCTGACAAAATAAAGCTTCCGAGACCTTGGTCAAGACCCCATTTAGTGGACAACGAAAAAAGCTCCAGGATACAAGCTGGCTTCGGCACTTTACCGGCGTCAGCTTGTTTAACTTTCGCTCCGGTCGTTTATGATCATAGAAGCCTCTGCTGCCATTATTACGGCATACACGCTCCTCACTCCCCTAACCCCGCCCACGCATCCATAAACTCCACCGCCTTTATCCGCTGCTGCCACGTCCGATCTATCGTACGCAGCATTTGCCGGCTGCCTGCGCGGGAAGGGAATCGGAAAGCGGACCAAACTTCCAGCGGCAGCGCATAAAGGGCTGCGATGGTTTTTCGTGCAGCCTTGCCTAATGGCCGGTGTTGTTCGTACCCTGTCAGAAACGATTGGATGAACTCGGGATTGAATTGGGTCGTGTTTTTGATCGCCTTGGCCGTATCGATAAAGGCCGAGCCCAGCCGAATCCGGTCCCAGTCGATGAGAAAGAGACGGCCGTCGCCGGAAAGGATGACATTCGGCATCGTGACGTCGTTGTGAACGAATGAGGGACGAGCGGCTTCGTCCTTGATGAGCCGGATCGTCTCCAGGGTGGCGAGCTCGCTCCATGCCCGTTCCGAAAGCGATGTGCAGGCTTTGCCGTACGTTTCGATCCATCTTCGGTATCTCCCTTTTTGATGCAAACGCGCCGTCGTTTTGCGGAAGAAGGAATCCTTTGTTTTCCATAACCGAATTTGTTCAAGGGCGGGAGCCCGTTTGAGACCGGCCTTTCCCGGGGGGATGGCATGAAGCGCGGCTAAAGCCTGCCCGAGCTGCTCAAAGTCCTGCGCCGTTTGTATGGGGCGCCCTTCGATCCATGCCGTGACGTAGAAAGGCCTTCCCCGATCCAGAATCCACAGCTTGCCTGAATTCGCCGGAAGCCACGGCGGCATGTTCAAGTACCCGCTGTTCATCAAATGCCTGACATCATCTGCGGCTGAATTCATTTGTTTCACGGTGCTCGTGCGAAGAAGCTCGCTTCTGATAAAGGGTTTTAGCGCATAGGTTCCCGTTTCCGTTTGCATGCGAATCACGGCATGTTTACGGTAAAGGGACGGCATCGGCGCCGAGGAAATCATGTTCAATCCGAATTGGCGGGCGATGCCGCGAATTTGCGAGCGTGGATATGGAACGGGCATGGAAAGCACTCCCTTCAGCGATCACGGCCATGCTGCCCCGAGGAGCGACGATGGACGTTTGATCCTATCCTATTCGTCCCAACAGGGAGTGTATGGATGCACGCCTGTAACTCTTCCCATGAACAGCCCATTTTTCTTGCAATCATCCGTAAAGGGGATATGGCGGCAAGTCTAGCGTTCACATCCGCTTTTTAATATTTTTCGATAGCACCTTTTAAAGGCGAAGCAGGAACCCAAGCATCAGTTCATCCGGCACGCTCTTAAGGGGTGCATTTTTTTGGCAACGCCTCCTTCCGATCCATCCCTTTTTTCCACCTTAAAAAATCACCAGCCCACAAAGAATCCAGCCATGGAGCATCCCGCCTTCCGCCGTTAGTATGAAAGTAGAGGATTTGGCAAAATCCGAAAACTTTTGAGTCTCTAACCTATTCCCATGCGGCAGAAGGAGGAACGATATGTCAATGAAACCCGAAGCGGCCGAAGCGCTGCCCCCTGGCATGGGGCGAAGACGTGCCAGGAGCGGCGGCATCGCCCGGCTGATGTGGAAGTATAAGGCGCTGTACATCATTTCGCTCCCCGGCATTTTGTATTTTCTCATTTTCAAGTACATTCCGCTTGGCGGCTCGATCATCGCGTTTCAGGACTACAACATTTTTAAAGGGTTTACCGGCAGCGAGTGGGTGGGTTTTGCGCATTTCAAGACGATGTTCGAGCATTACGATTTTTTGCGGATTTTGAAAAACACGGTGCTGATCGGGCTGTACGACCTTGTCATCGCGTTTCCGGCGCCGATCATTTTGGCCATTTTGCTCAATGAACTGCGGCTTGTCATTTTTAAAAGGGTGGTCCAAACCGTCGTGTACATGCCCCACTTCCTGTCCTGGGTCGTCATCGCCGGCATGTCTGTCGCCATTTTGTCGCCCGCCACGGGCATTCTCAATCAGCTGCTCGTGTTGTTCGGCATCGACCCGCTCTATTTTTTAGGCGATAACCATTACATCCGCAGCGTGCTGGTCGGCTCGGGCATTTGGCGCGATACGGGGTACGGCACGATTTTGTACCTGGCGGCTTTGGCGGGGATCAACCCGGAGCTGTACGAGGCGGCGGAAATCGACGGGGCGAACCGCTGGAAGCAGACGCTGAAAATCACGCTCCCGGCGCTCCTCCCGACCATCATGATTTTGTTCCTGCTGCATATCGGCAAGTTCCTGGATTTCGGGTTTGAACGGGTATGGGTGTTCCTCAACGCGCTGAACACGGAAAACGGCGAAATTTTGGACACGTACATCTACCGGGCGGGCCTGTTGTCCCAGCAGTACAGCTACACGACGGCGGTCGGGCTGTTCAAGTCCGTGGTCGGCTTGGTGCTCGTGATGGCGGGGAACTTCTTCAGCAAAAAGACGACGGGCGAAAGCCTGTATTAGAGGATTTTAGCAACATCCCGATGAAGAGGAGGAGGACCCATGAACCGGAAAATGTCCGGCGGCTACAAAACGTTTAACGCGTTTAATATTTTGTTTTTGACGATACTTGGGCTGGTCATGTTCCTGCCGTTCCTGAACGTGATCGCGCAGTCCTTCAGCTCCTCGGCGGCGATCACGTCGGGAAAGGTCACCTTTTGGCCGATCGAATTCACGCTGATCAATTACGAATACGTGTTCAGCGACGCGTCCATTTGGCGCTCCTTTGCCGTCTCGGTGTTCATCACGGTTGCAGGTACGCTGGTCAATCTGGTCGCCACGGCGACGCTGGCTTATCCGGTATCGCGGCAGGAATACGTGGGCAGGCGGATCGTCGTGCTGCTGGTGCTGGTGACGATGATTTTCAGCGCGCCGCTTATTCCGAACTTTATTTTGATCAAAAACCTGCACCTGATGAACACGCCATGGGCGCTGATTCTGCCGGGAGCGATCAGTGCGTTCAACTTTTTCGTGATGCACTCGTTTTTCAAGCAGCTTCCGGCCGAGGTGATCGATTCCGCGCGCATCGACGGATGCGGCGAGCTGAGAATCATGATGAGCATGGTCGTGCCGTTGTCCAAGCCGGTGATGGCGTCGCTCGGCATTTTTTACGCGGTGGGACATTGGAACGCCTACATGAACGCGCTGTATTACATCGATCAGCCGAAATGGTGGCCGCTGCAGGTGAAGCTGAAAAAAATGTTCGAAACGGACGATATCAGTATTGACCCCGGCGCATCGCAGTTCAGCGATTTGGCGTTTATGTCCCCGGAAGGCATCAAGATGGCGACGATCATCATCGCAACGCTGCCGATCATTTTGATTTACCCGTTTTTGCAAAGGCATTTCGTGAAAGGGCTTACGCTCGGAGCGGTCAAATCTTAAAAAATGCCCAGCGCACATGAAGTTGCTCCCTCACGGTTGCTGGGGCTTTAACGATACAATCTGGCTAGCGAAAATCATCCATGACCTGCAAACATCATTTTTTGAGAAGAGGGGATAACATGAAAAAATGGGCAAGCTTGCTGCTGGCGGGCGTTATGGCTGCAGGGCTGCTGGCGGGATGCTCGGGAAAACAGGAGACGTCCGGCGGGCAGGGGGAAAGCAAGGAAGAAACGAAGCAGGCGGCAGCGGATGAGGTCACGAAGTTTTCGATTTCCTTGCGGACGCTCAACTTCGGACATGTCGAGAAATCGCCCGATATCAACCAGGACAAATGGGTGAAACGGCTCGAAGAGCTGACCAAAACGGATTTGGATATCCGTCTCGTGCCGCATAAGGAATACGAGCAGAAAATGGCGCAAATGTTCGCGACGAACGACATTCCGGACGTGGTGCAGGGCCAGGGCGGCGTGACGGGCAAAGAAATGGCGGGTTCCGTGGAAGCCGGCGTATTCATGCCGCTCGACGATTTGCTGCAGCAGTATGGACAGAACCTGCTCAAGAAAATTCCGAAGGAAGCTTGGAATCGCATGACCTATCAAGGTAAAATTTATGGTATCCCGGAATGGCTGTCCAACCCTTCCCGCCGGGCGACGTGGATTCGCAAGGATTTGCTGGATCAGACGGGACTGCCCGTGCCGAAGACGGTCGACGAGTATTTGAACGTGCTGCGCGCCTTCAAAAAGCTCGGCGTGGAGAACCCGTACATGGGAAGGCAGGATTTCAAATATGCGGATACATTCTTTGGTGCGTACGACGTATTCCCGTATTTAAGCCAGTTTGAAGAAGCGAACGGCGAGGTGCAGCCGAAGTTTTTCGATTCGGAAAACATGATGAAAGCGCTCTCCACGTATAAAACGATGTACGATGAAGGGCTGATCAATAAAGAGTTCGCGACGATCAATCCGACGACGTTCAAAAACACGATCCTGGCGGGCAAAGCCGGCATCTGGTCGATGAACGCCAACGAGCTGATCCAGTGGGAAACCCAGCTGAAGGAGTCGGTGCCGAACGCGAAGCTGGAAATCATTCCGTCTCCGGTCGGACCCGACGGCAAAGGCGGATATTATTTGTACGGGGACGTCAACCGCTCCTATTTCATCAACGCCAAATACAAACATCCGGAGAAGGTCGTTCAATTCCTCGACTGGATGGTGTCCGACGAAGCGGAGAAGTTCTTCACGTTCGGGGTCGAAGGCGAGAACTACACGATGAACGGCGACAAAATCGACTACAAGCAGCCGACCGATGCCCAGGCCGTCGACGAAGAACGTTACCGCCAGTCGTTTTTGTGGCTCGTGCAGGATACGACTTATAACAAAGGTTCGCTCAGCCTGACGGAAGAAGGCCGGAACCTGATGAGCGTGTTCGATAACATTCTCGCGAACGAAGGCCGCGACGGCATGGAATTCGAGCCGAGATTGGAAGCGCTTAAAAAGAACCCGGACATTACGCCGCTGTCGGATACGCCGCCGCCGGTCCTCATCACGCATATGGTGAAAATGGTGTACGGACAGGAGCCGATCGAAAATTGGCCGAAGGTGATCGAGGAGTGGAAATCGAAAGGCGGCAAAGACGTGCTGGCCGAAGCGAACGAACGGTTCCAGAAAAAAGAAGGCGTATTCCTGCCGCGCAAATAAACCGGCTCTAGCCGGCCTTTGGACGAAGCAGGTGTCTTAGCTAAACCCCGGCCTATACCGGATGAACGAAATCGAAAGGAGCTGTTCCATCGGATGTATCGCATTCTCATTGTTGATGACGAACCCATGATTTTGAAAGGCCTGACCGTATTCATTCGGCAATCCGGGGTTCCGGTTTCATCCATCCGCGAGGCCGCCAACGGAGCGGAAGCGCTGGAGGCGGTCCGGGAAGAGCTCCCCGATTTCGTATTCACGGATATCCGCATGCCCGTTATGGACGGCCTGGCGTTATGCGAAAAACTCGCCGAAATGGACGTTCCCGTACAGACGGTCGTCATTTCGGGGTACGACGATTTTACGTATGCCCAGACCTGCATGAGCTACGGGGTAAGGGAGTACCTGCTGAAACCGATCGGCAAAAGGCAGCTGCATGATACGCTGGGGCGGCTCGTGCAGCGTGCGTCCAAACTCGGGCGCTCCGCCTATTTGTCGGTGGCCAAAATCGACGAATGGCTGGAACGCTTCGACCAGGCGATCTATTACGTGGACCGCGAGCAGGCGCAGGAGCTGCTGCAGTCATGGGCGGACGAGATTTCGGGTTACCGGCTGCATGATGCCGAGAAGACCGAAATGCTCGAAGAGTTTTATGCGCTGCTGATGAAAAAGCTGAAAGCAAGGGATGTCCATATTCCGCTTGCCGAATGCCTGCATCTGGAGCGCGGTCTGCCGTTTGCGGATGCCTGGAGCCGCTTCGAGGACAGCGTCGGTCAGACGCTGGAAAGCCTGCATCGGCGGAGGAAAGGCAAGCTGAAGGACCCGATCGAAGAGGCCAAGGCGTATATCGAACGCAACCTCGCCAGCGAGGTCTCGCTGGAGGAGGTGGCCGAACTGCTCGGGCTGCATCCGAATTATTTCAGCGTCATGTTCAAGCAGATGACCGGGGAGACCTTCGTCCAATACCGCACGAAACGGCGCATGGAATACGCCAAGCGGATGCTGGGCGAAGAGCGGCACCGGATCACGGACATCTCTTATGCGGTTGGATACGCCGACCACTCCAACTTCACGAAAACCTTCAAAAAATACGAGGGCATTTCGCCCTCCGAATACCGGCAGAAGCTGGGGATTTCGTCTTGATGTTCGGCAAAAGCATATCGCACCGCATCTTCTTTTATTTTACGGTGCTTATCGTCATTTCGTTGTCGGTGGTCGGCGCCATCACGTACGTCCAGTCCTCGAAGCTGCTGGATCGCCAGCTGGAGCGGTATTTATCGCAAATGATCGCGCATGCCGCGTACCATACGGATTTGTATTTGCAAACCTTTGACAATGCGAGCAAAACGATTTTATCCGACCGGGACGTGCTCCAGTTCATGGAGATGGACCCGGACAACAGCTTCCAATATTACGAATTGTCCCAGCGGATTCAAAACAAAGTGTTCGATCAGGCGTTTATCATCTACCCGCAGATCGACCTGATCTATGTTATCAATCAAGACGGCAAGGCGATTACGACGAAAGACATCATTCAGGACGAAGTGAAGGATTACAAAGCGTATTATGAGCTGATCGAAGGGCAAATCCCGAAGGACGGGCTCGGGGCGCTGATCAATTCGGCTTCGGTCGCCCCGGGGGACGCCCAGTACATTACGTTCATCCGCCGCGTGCGCGGGATCGTCTCCCACCAGCCCCGGGGCATTCTCGGAATGAAGCTGAACACGAAGGAAATATCGAAGCTGTGGGGCCAGATGGATCTCGGGAAAAAGGGATATTCCTTCATCGTGGACGGACAGGGCCATTTCGTCGATCAACCGAATCAGGTTGCCGCGGATGAATACATGAATGAGGAGATCAAACGTCAGCTGCTGGCGGGAGACCGGGACACGTTCACGGCAAAGGTGAACGGCGAGCGGCGAATGTACGTGTCGCAGCGGCTGCATGCGGCCGATTGGCGGATGGTCATCTCCGTGCCGGTGTCCGAGCTGCGCGAGCCGATCATGAGCATCCGGTACACGACGGTCATCGCCGGCGCGTTTACGCTCATGATCGCGTTATGGTTCGCCGGCCGGTTCGGCAATTCGCTCGTGCAGCCGCTCAAGAAGCTGGTGCGGAACATGCGCATGATGGATAAAGGCGAATGGAAAACGATCGACGATGACGGGCGCCAGGACGAGTTCGGCTTTTTGATCCGCAGCTATAACATGATGCTGACGCGGTTATCCGAGATGATCGAGCGGGTGTACGAAGCCGAAATCCGTTCCAACAAAACGGAGCTGAATTTGCAGCGGATCGCGCTGGAGCAGCACAAAGCGGAGTTTCAGGCATTGCAGCTGCAGATGAACCCGCATTTCCTGTACAACACGCTGGAGACGATCAAATGTTACGCCGTCGTCCAGGACTCGGAAGAAATCATGGAGATCGTCGAAGCGATGGCCCACATGCTGCGGTATGCGCTTCAGACGAATTTGGCGGAAATTACGGTCGTCAACGAATTGAAGCATGTGCTCAGCTATATGACGATCCTGAAATACCGGACGCAGCGCGAATTCGAGCTGGACGTGGCGATCCCGCCGGAGCTGCTGCTGCACAAAATGGTGCGCCTGACCTTGCAGCCGCTTATCGAGAACATGTTCCAGCATGCGTTCCCCGACGGCATTCAGGATCACCACCGGATTCGGATCGGCGCGTTTATAGAGGAAGAGCGTTTCCACGTCGTCGTGGAGGACAACGGGGCGGGCATGGCGGCGGAACGGCTTCGTTCCGTGCGGGAAAAGCTGCGGCTGAACCGGCTGGCCGAATCCGATACGGGTTCGCTCTATCATAAAGGCGGTCTCGGCCTGATGAACGTGCACCGCCGGATTCAAATGGTGTACGGCGAAGCTTACGGTCTTACGATCGACAGCGTCCCCGGACAAGGGACGGCCATTACGATGTCGTTGCCGCTGGACGGCAGCATGGCATGCATATACGAAGAGAGGGTGGGATGACAGTGGATTTGCATGGCAAAATCGCGCTTGTGACAGGGGCAAGCTCAGGGATCGGCCGTGAGATCGCAACGACGTTGGCCGCTGCCGGCACCGCGGTAGCCGTACATTACCGCAGCGGCCGGGAGCAGGCGGAAGCGTTGGTCGCAGACATTGCGGAAGCCGGCGGCAAAGCGGCCGCGTTTAGGGCGGACGTGACCGATACAAGGCAGCTGGAGGCCATGGTTGAAGCCGTTCAGGCGGAGTTTGGCGTCCCGGTCGATATTTTGGTGAACAATGCGGGCCATTTGGTGAAACGCGTGCCGAACGTCGACATGACGGAGGAGCATTACAACCGGGTCATGGACGTGAACTTTAAGTCCTGCGTGTTCTTAAGCAAGCTGGTCATTCCCGGCATGATCCGCAGGGGAGGCGGAAAAATCGTCAACATGACGTCCATCGCGGCGCATGACGGCGGCGGCCCCGGCGCATCGGTTTATGCGGCGAGCAAGGCGGCGGTCATTTCCTATTCCAAAGGGTTGGCCAAGGAACTGGCCGGACACCGCATCAACGTCAACTGCGTGTCGCCGGGATTTATCGGGCAGACGGCTTTCCATGCGACCTTCACCTCCGACGAAGGCCGCGCCGCGACCGTCGCCAAGATCCCGCTTGGGCGGGAAGGCACGCCGCAGGACGTGGCAAATGCGGTGTTGTACCTGGCGTCGCCGTTATCGGATTACCTGACCGGGGAGACGATCGAAGTGAACGGCGGATTGTTTATGCGTTAACGACGACATGGCACATGGAGGGGAAAAGCATGAATGCAGTAAATGCGTTGTTTCAGCCCGTAAGCGGGGACCTTACCGTTCAGTATGCGCCGCGGGAAGACACCGTGCTGTACGAGAATCCGCCGCGCTTCACGTGGATTCCGGCTAAGCTGGAGGATGACCGGTACGTGCTGGAAATCTCATCGTCCGCAGCGTTTCAGACGGAAACGACAAAGAGGTACGAGCCTATAGGATACAACTTTTTCACGCCGGACGAGGCCTTGGAGCCGGGCGATTATTACTGGCGGTACGCGCTGCTTGAAGCGGAAGGAGGCGCGGGCGGGCAATCCGAATGGAGCGTCGCGGCGGGAGGGCAGTCCGAATGGAGCGTCGTGCGCGCCTTCCATGTACCGGCGGGACTGCCCGAGACGCCGCTGGCTTCGGCGGCGGACCGTTACCGCCGGGTGCAGAGCGGCCACCCGAGGCTGTGGCTGCAGCCGGGCGAAATCGACGCGTACCGCGGCAGCATCGCGGAGAATGCGGAGGGCACCGGGTGGCGCGCGTTTTACGAGCATTCCGTCAAGCCATGGCTGACGCGCGAGCTGATCACGGAACCGAGGCCGTATCCGGGCCATCGCCGGACGGCCGCGTTATGGCGGGAAAGTTATCTGGCCTGCCAGGAGGTGCTGTACGCCATCCGGCATCTGAGCATCGCGGGCGTCGTGCTGCAGGATGCCGATGTGCTTGCCAAAGCGAAAGCATGGCTGCTGCACGCCGCCTCCTGGGACCCGGAAGGGCCGACATGCCGGGATTATAACGATGAAGCCGCCTTTCGGATCGCGGGAGCGCTTGCCTGGGGATATGACTGGCTGCACGATCAGCTGACCGAAAGCGAACGGGAGACGGTGCGCGGGCGGCTGCTGCGCAGAACGGAGCAGGTAGCCGACCATGTGATCAAACGCTCCAAAATCCATCACATCCCGTATGACAGCCATGCGGTCCGCTCCTTGTCTTCGGTGCTTGTCCCCTGCTGCATCGCGCTGTTCGACGACGAGCCGCAAGCGAAGGCGTGGCTGGATTATACGGTCGAATATTATTACACGCTGTTTTCCCCATGGGGCGGCGCCGACGGCGGCTGGGCCGAGGGTCCGCATTACTGGACGACAGGCATGGCTTATTTGACCGAAGCGCTTGATCTGCTAAAGAACTTTGCCGGATTAAACGTGTTCGAGCGGCCTTTTTTCCGCCATACCGGCGATTTTCCGCTTTACTGCTACAGCCCGACGACATCGACCCGGACGTCGTTCGGCGACAACTCGACGCTGGGGGACGACATCATCAAAAAGGTCGGTTACAATATGCGCCAGTACGCCGGGATCACGGGGAACGGCTGGTACCAGTGGTATTACGAGCAGCTGAAGGACCGGAATCCGGAAGCGGACCGGATGTTCTACAATTACGGCTGGTGGGATTTTCATTTCGACGATTTGCTTTATTACCGCAATTATCCCCGGGTTCAGGCCGTGGAGCCGTCCGACATCGAGCCGGTCAAATGGTTTCGCGACGTCGGCTGGGTAGCGATGCATCACCGGATGCACGATCCGCAGGAGCAGATTTCTTTGGTAGCCAAAAGCAGCCGTTTCGGCTCGGTCAGCCACAGCCACGGGGACCAGGGCGCGTTTATGCTGCATGCATACGGCGAACCGCTGGCGGTGGAAAGCGGCTATTACATCGCGTTTAACAGCTCCATGCATTTGCATTGGCGCAGGCAGACGAGATCGAAAAACGCCATTTTGATCGACGGCCAAGGGCAGTTCGCCGACATGAACAAGGCGCTGAATATCGCGGCCAAAGGCGAGGTTGAAGACGCGCGCCAAGGCAAGGATTACGCGTACGTCCGGATGAACCCGACGCAGGCGTATCAGGAACATGTTCCTTATTTGAAGCAGTACAGGCGGGAAATTTATTTTGTGCAAAATGCGTATTTCGTCGTCGTCGACGCCGTCGATCTGGAGCGGCCGGGCCGGGTGCAATGGCTGTTCCATACGCTGCACAAAATGGATTTGCGCGGGCAATCCTTTCACGTGAACGGCAAACGGGCGCTGATGGAGGGGCGGTTCATCTTCAGCTCGTCGGGCGAGCTGGCGCTCAGCCAAACGAATGAATTTGCCCGCGTCGATCCGGCGGAAATCGAAGGGCTCGACAAGCATTGGCATCTGACGGCCGAAACGAAGGAAGCGTCGTCGCACCGGATCGCCACGCTTTTGCTGCCGAAACGGCTCGATGAACGCGGCAAGTACGTTTCTTATTTTATGGACGACCAAGGGTTCAGCTATAATTTGTATCTTACCGATAACGGCAAAACGTTTAAGATCGAAATCCCAAAGGCGTTTTAACGGGTACGAAGCGACCGAAGCGGCCACTTGCCGCGAGCAAACTGAAGGAGGAGGCATTCCTATGAGCAATATCGGCGTATGGGAAGACGCAGAGCCTGGCGTTAGACGCAAAATCATGCCGCCCGGGGCTTCGCTAATGATGATGGAGGTTCATTTTGAGGAAGGGGCGGAAGGCTACGAGCATGCCCACCCGCATGAACAGCTGTCCTACTGCCTGAAAGGGCGGGTCGAATTTACGATTGACGGAGACAAACGCATCATTTCCGCCGGCGAAACGATCGTCATTCCCGGCGGAGCAAGGCACGGCGCCAAGGCGCTGGAGCCAAGCGCGCTGCTCGATTGCTTCACGCCGCTGCGGACGGACTTGATCAAAACCTAAAGCCTTTGGAAACGGCTGCATAACCTCATCCGCGCAAGGACAATCTAAACGGGAAAGGTTTGCATTTCCTTGCGAAGGAGAATTCACCGTGGCAGAACAACGTTCATCGGCGAAGACGATCGTGGCGATCGGCTCGATTCCGCTCATTATGACGCTGGGCAACTCCATGCTTATTCCGATCCTGCCCAAAATGAGGTCCGAGCTTCATATTTCTTCCTTCCAGGCCAGCTTGACCATTACCGTTTTTTCGATTGTGGCGGCTTTAGCCATCCCGATCCTGGGGTATTTGTCCGACCGGCTTTCCCGAAAAGCGATCATCCTTCCGGCGCTGCTGCTTTACGGCATCGGAGGCGTCCTTGCCGGACTTGGGGCAGCGATGTTTTCGCATCCCTTCATGTGGATTATGATCGGACGAACGCTTCAAGGCATTGGCGCGGCGGGGACGACTCCGATTGCCATGGCGCTGGCGGGCGATTTGTTCCGGGGGGCCGAGGGAAGCAGGGTTTTGGGGCTGGTGGAGGCGTCCAACGGCATGGGCAAGGTCGTATCCCCGATCCTCGGCTCGCTGATCGCTCTGGTCGTCTGGTACGGCGTATTTTTTGCATTTCCGGTCGTTATGCTTGCGTCTCTTATTTTAACCTGGTTATTCATTAAAGAGAAAAAAACCGAAAAGAAGCCGCCGCCTTTTAAAAAGTACATTCACGGATTGGCGAGCGTGTTCAAGCATGAGGGCCGCTGGCTGTTTACGGCCTATCTGGCCGGCGCGACGTGCCTGTTTGCGCTGTTCGGCATCCTGTTTTTCCTGTCGGACGTACTGGAGAAACCCCATAACATCGTCGGTGTCGTAAAAGGGCTTGTGCTCGCCATCCCGCTGCTCGTGATGTGCACGACCTCCTACATTACCGGCAGCAAAATCGGCGAAAACAAGAAGCTGATGAAAAGGCTCATAGTCCTCGGGTTTGCCCTGATGACCGTGTCGTACGTGCTTTTGTCATTTATCGGGCATTTGACGCTGTTCATCTCGATTCTCGCCGTCAGCAGCTTGGGCACGGGGCTCGTACTGCCATGCATCAACAGCTTTATTACGAAAGCCGTCGGCAAAGAAAGAAGGGGTTTTGTCACCTCTTTGTACGGTTCGGTCCGTTTCTTCGGCGTGGCGGCCGGCCCGCCGCTGTTCGGCTGGATGATGGGCTGGTCGCGTCTGGGCATGTTTTTGTCCATCGCCGGGCTGACGTTTTTGGTCGGGCTGCTGGCGCTGTTCATGATCCGGGTGAATCAAGGCGATCAGGAAGGAACGCCGTCCGGCGGCGGACGCTTTGAATCGAAGCGGAAATTGCCCGTCGGCCTGCTGAAGCCGGTTCGCGGCAGATAGGCGGTTATTTTTTGCCGCTCCGCCAGGCGAATCCGTACCGCGGTCTTATGCGTGGCCGGGAGGAACGCAGCATCCAATTGATGATCCGCGTGGACACCATTTGGCAGGCGATGGCGAGAATGATGATTTTCCAGTCGATGATCAAGGCCGTCAGGCCGAATATAAACCCGTTCATCCAAAACAGGGATGTGCCGGGTTTTATTTTTTTATACTTGTAAATCGCCAGGGCGGCGAACCCGATCCCCCCGTTGGACACCCTTTGCTTCATAAGCGTGGCCACGCCTGTCCCAAGAAAAACCGAACCGATGAGCAAGTCGATCCATACGTTGGGATACGGCTGTTTAACGTACACTTCGAAAAAGTTGACGGCAACCGACGTGACCGTGATGACATAAATCGTCCCGACGGTGCTGGTGTTGCCGAGGTAGGGGGCGGTGCAAATCAAAAAGATAAAGTTCGCGAACCAGAAGCCGAGACTCATCGGCATACCGAACGCGTAATTCAACAGAACCGCAATCCCCGATCCGCCGCCGGAGGGAATGTCGTGGGGGAACAAAAACACGGCCATGGCAAAACCTTGCACGATCGAACCGGCGGTGATCAGAAACCATTTTTTGAGAAGCTTCCGGTAAAACAAAGCTTTATGGGGGCCGGAGAGCATCGTCATTTTCACGGGCTATCATCCTTCTGAACATGATAAAAGCAGACAAGGCCTATCGCTAATATCCTATGCTTGTCTAGGGAAGGGAATGCCGGGAAATTTTATCGCAAGCCGGTTTCATCGGGGTCAAAGCCCGCCGGATTCGCGCGCCGGGTGGGTATACACCTCCACCAATTCCGCTTTCCCCACATACGATAAGAAATATCAAGGACAACGGTTTAACCTACTCGAGCGATATTTCTTACCCGTTATGAGGGAGCGGTGATGAATATGATGCGGAAGGTCGAAGCTGAAATCAGCCGTTATCTATCTCGGATTCGGTCCGAGCAGCGGCATGACGGGGCATGGGCATACGATTTCGAAACCGGCCCGATGACGGATGCGTACATGATCCTTCTGCTCAGCGCCCTTTTTCCGGACGAAACCAAGCTGATGCGGCGGCTGGCTGGGCGGCTTGCCCGGACGCAGGCTCCGGGAGGCGAATGGAAGCAATACGGCGACGATGACGGCCATTTGTCCTCCACCGTCGAAGCTTATACCGCACTGCTGTTATCCGGATTTATGGACCGGGAACAGCCGCCGATGAAACGGGCCGAAGATTTCATCCGCGGCCGCGGCGGCGTCGAAAAGGCCCATGTTTCCACGAAATTTATGCTTGCCCTGAACGGGCTGTATCCGTGGCCCGCCTTTTGCCCCATGCCGCTGTTTTTAATCCGTCTGCCCCAATGGATGCCGCTTAGCTTCCATCGCTGGAGTTCGTACGTGAAAACTCATTTTGCGCCGATTCTGGTGTTGGGAGACTGCAAGTTCCGATTGCCGCACCCTTCCGGACTTCACATCCATCATCTGTATGGCACGAAAAAATACCGCAAGCTGGAGCGGCTGGAGCGGCGGGAGGGCGAAAAAAGGAAGACGCCGGAAACGAGCGGCCGGATGTTGGGGCGGTCGAAGCCAAGCCGGGCGGTCCGCAAGGCCGAACGGTACATGCTGGAGCGGATTGAAGGCGACGGAACGCTGTACAGCTACGCAAGCGCCACGTTTTTTATGATCTACGCGCTGCTGGCGCTCGGTTATCGGCCGGATTCTCCCGTGATATCCCAGGCGCTGCGGGGGCTGCGGTCGTTTGTTACGGTTACCGAAGAAGGGGATGCGCATTTGCAAAATTCACCGTCCACCGTATGGGATACGGCGCTTGCTTCCTACGCGCTGCAGGAGGCCGGTCTTTCGGCGCAGGATGAAACCATCCGGTTGGCGGCCGAATTTTTATTGTCCGTTCATCACCGCAGACCGCCGGAGCGGCGGGCAGCAGGCAGGCACCAAGCCGCAGCGGGCGGTTGGGGCTTTTCCGCGAGCAACACGGCGAATCCGGACGTGGACGATACGCAGGCGGCGCTGCGGGCGTTGACGCGGTGCGCGGGCCAGCGGCATCCGGGCTGCGAGGAGGCTTGGCGCCAAGGCGTAGCGTTTTTGTTCGACATGCAAAACGACGACGGAGGTTGGGCCGCTTTCGAGCGGAACAGCACCTCCGCCATGACGCGCCTGTTTGCGCTCGAAAATTTCGCGGATACGGCGTACGATCCTTCGGCGGCGGACGTGACCGGGCGGACGCTGGAGTTTTTGGGAAATCACGTGAAGCTGACCCTTCGCCACCCCCGTGTGCAGGCGGCCGTGCGGTGGCTGCTGAACAAGCAGCGGCGGGACGGGAGCTGGTACGGGCGATGGGGAGTCACTTTCGTATACGGAACATGGGCCGCGGTGACGGGCCTTCGTGCCGTGGGCGTTCCTGCGGCGCATCCCGCGATCCAAAAGGCGGTGGATTGGCTGCTGCGCGTCAGGCTGCCGGACGGGGGCTGGGGAGAATCCTGCAAAAGCGATGCGGCAAGAGCGTACAAGGAGGCTCCGTATTCCACGGTCGTCCATACCGCATGGGCGCTGGATGCGCTGATTGCCGTCCATGACCGACCGGTGCAGGTCATCGACGAAGCCGTTTCGCTGCTGATCGATTGGAACCGGGAGGACGGCGGGGAGCGGGCGGCGTACCCGACGGGCGCCGGGCTGCCGGGCCATTTTTACATCCGTTATCACAGCTACCCGCGGATATGGCCTTTGCTTACGCTCAGTCACTATACGCAAAAGTACAAAAACGGCTGAAACGCCCCATTTTCCGGCGATTGCAGGTGTTTACCCTGTCCGGGTTCCCGGCTTCGCATATGCTGGATTATCCGTCTAGCGATAGACGTTTTCATGGAGCCTGCCTGAAAGGAGACGACATGCATGACCCAGCTTGACCCCCGCTTGATGGGAACCTTCCGCCGCAAAATGATGGACCCGCGTTATTTTCATAAAGTATGCGGCATTTTGCGTGCCCAAAAATACGACGACCTGCGATGCTACCACAAATGCTGCAGCATGATCGACCGGCTTTCCGATTGTTTGGGCGTTCCCGTGTCCCCCGCCGAACGCGAAAATGCCGCAAGATGGCTGATGGGCTGCGGCGTCGATCCCCAAAACCGCTTCCACCGCAGACAAATGTGGAATATGCTGTGGGGAAGATACTGAAGAAAAGATCCGCCTTTGTTAAAGCTGGAGGCTGTTCGATTGCGAACAGTCTTTTTTTTCGGGATTGGGTTGCATGCCGTACGAAGGGTTCGTTTACAGGATTTTTTCGGGACCGGACAGGGTTAGGTTTAAAGAAACAAGCGGTTGATCCGGACTACACGGGCAGGATTACGGCCTGCCGAAGGAGAAATAGGATGAGCCGAAGCATGGGGCGCTCATGCTGAAGGAACCTTTTTGTAGGAGGCAGGGAAAACTTTATGAAACTTGAAACCGACCGCTTGATCCTGCAAACGCTCGATCTGGATCTGATCGATGCGGCAGCGAAACGGGATGTACGGGCGATTGAGGCGTTAGGATATAAAACGAGCGGCGAATGGCCGGGACAGGACTTCTACGAGGCGCTGCCTTTTTTTCGGGAGCTGCTTGTCAAACATAACGGAACCCGCGGATTCGATTCCTGGATCGTCGTGACGAAGGAAGATCGGGAAATCGTAGGGGGCATCGGCTTTTTGGGCGAACCGGACGAAGATGGCATGATTGAGATCGGTTTTGCGACAAACGAAAGCCAGCAGCGGAAAGGCTACTGCCACGAGGCCGCGTCGGGGTTATTGGCATGGGCGGCAAGACAGGACGAGGTCAAAAAGGTGACCGCCAGATGCGAGCCGGGAAATACCGCGTCCCGGAAGCTGCTTGAAAAGCTGGGATTTCGCATCGATCGCACGGACGAGGAATTCATTCACTGGTCGTATCGCGGAGATAACTAGAACTGCACATCTATGAAAAAGGGAAAACCGGTACCTTGATGGTCCGGTTTTTCGCATTTTACGAGAGTATGATCGATTGAGTATTAAGATTTTGGCGAGATTATGTTCAACAGATTTTCCGGAATCCTAAACGGCTGGTTGTCGATCAGCAGCTGAAAATCCTCTTTGCCGTCGGATTGGTTGGCCCTTTTGATGTCCTCCATCTCGTGATGAAGCTGCTCCATCGTCGTATCCAGCTCATAGGCGGTGTCCGCCGCTTTTTTCAGATCGTCGATCAAACGCTGCGGAACGGTTTCGTAGTATTTATAGAAGATTTTATGCTCCAGGCTCGCCCAGAAGTCCATGGCAATGGTACGGATCTGGATTTCAACGCAAATGGATTCCTCGTGATCCGACATGAACACGGGGACTTCGACGATCATATGAAGGCTTTTGTAACCGTTTGGTTTCGGATTTTTAATGTAGTCCTTGACGGAAAGGGTCTTCAAATCGTTTTGGTTTTGCAGCATCGCGCTGATTCTGTAAATGTCCGAAATAAAAGAGCAGGTAATCCGTATGCCCGCGATATCGCGGATGGTCTCCTTGATTTCTTCGAGGGAGCTTGCCCCGCCTTTGCGCATCAGCTTCTTCAAAATGCTCTCCGGCGATTTCAAACGGGATTTGGTATGCTCGATCGGATTATAATCATGCAGCATTTGGAATTCTTCCTGCAAAATTTTGATTTTCGTCTCCACTTCCTGCAAAGCGAACTTATATTTCATCATAAAACGTTTAAGCTCTTTTTGGATCATTCGCATTTGTTCAATCGGATTGTCTGCCATTGGAATACCGTCCTTCTGTACATATTCGACATATTCAGTATGAAGCTTTTTGGAGAAGTCTGTCAAATGATGGATTGGTTCCGGCAGCGGCCGACCGTCCTTGTCGAATTCCGGCTCCATCCGGCGTTTCCTGTTCATGCCATAGCCCCTTTTCCCTAGGAAAAAAGATCCTTAAATTCTCTGAAATTAAATTTTATAGTGATAACAAACATATATAAAAAAATTTCAAAATTTAATTTTACGAGATTTTAACAAAGGTAGGGGAGGAAGGTTAACATCCAGGCGGTATACTTTTTTTCTGATGTGGTTCTATGCAACACCCGAATTCTGGCGGAAGAGGAAGAATAGGAGGAATGATAGAATGGTCAGGAAAAGGACGAAAAAGATATGGTCTTCGCTGCTGAGCGGCGCGCTGCTGCTGTCGGCGTTCATGCCGGCCCAGCAGGCGCTGGCGGGAAACGCGGGCGCGGCGGCGTTCGGTACGGTCGTTGACGAGAGACGGGCCGAGATCGGACCGGGCGCGGTGTATACGTGGAGGGACATGAAGCTGGACCGGGGGCTGGAAAAACTCCATATGGTCGAGTTTGATCCGAAAAATGCGGCGTTAACGCTGGAACCGGGCCTGACGGACGGCAAAGTGTACGGCATGCAGGGCGTCAGCAAAATGGCGAGCGACGCGGATCAACCGGGGAACCGGGTGATCGCGGGGATCAACGGCGATTTTTACGATATGTCGAACGGGGTTCCGCTCGGCATGTTCATGGGCGGCGGCAAAATGCTCGTCAGCCCTCCGGACGACTGGTATGCATTCGGCTTGAAGGCGGACGGCACGACGCTGTACGGACCGAGTCCCAGCCTGGCCAAGTCGCTCACGATCAGCGGGAAGACAGGCGAGCTCAGCTCGATAAACCGAACCCGCGGGAACCAGGACCTGGTGTTGTATACGCCGGATTTTTCAACCACCACGATGACGAATGATTTGGGGGACGAAGTCGTTTTGGACGTCGTGAAGGGCGAGGCGAAAAGCGGGCAGACGCTGCAGCTGAAAGTGGAGAGCATCCATAAGAACAAAGGGAATACGCCAATCGGGGACGGCAAGGTCGTGTTGTCTGCTTCGGGTACGAAGCGCGACATGCTCTCGGGCCTTCAAGTCGGAGATGAGGCAAACGTCAGCCTGCAGCTCGGCGGCGAGTGGAGCGACGTCACGATGGCGATCGGCGGTTCGGCGCTGCTCGTCAAGGACGGGCAGGTCCAGCCGAATACGGATCCGGCCGCGCATCCCCGTACGGCCATCGGAACAAAAGCGGACGGCTCGGTTGTGCTGCTCGAAATCGACGGCCGTCAGCCGGGATTCAGCGAAGGCGTCACGCTGTCCGAGCTGGCGCAGATTATGAAGGACATGGGCGTCGTGAACGCCCTGAACCTGGACGGCGGCGGATCGTCTACCTTTATTGCCCGGATGCCGGGAGACACCCAGAGGAAACTGCTTAATTCGCCTTCGGACGGCGGGGAGCGCAAAACGGCAAACGGGATATTGCTGGTGAACAAAGCGCCAGAAGGTTCGGCGGACAAGCTGGCCGTTCAGCCGCAGCTGCAGCGCGTGCTCGCCGGCTCGTCGGTGTCCTTCATAGCGGCGGCGGTGGATGCGAATCTGCATCCGGCAGCCTTTAGCGGGACGCTGCAGTGGAGCGTGGATCCGCAGATCGGCACGATCGACGATCAAGGCGTATTTACGGCCGGTTCGGGAGCCGGCATGGCGGACGTTTCCGCAACATCGGGCGCGCTCAGCGGAGAAGCGAAAGTCGAGGTGGTGGATACGCTGACGGAGCTTTCTTTTGGGGATGCGGTAAAAAGCTTCGCGCCGGGCAAGTCGGAAAAGCTCAAAGTGACGGCGCTGCGGAACGGGCAGGTCATTCAGGCGGATAACGGCCAGCTCGAATGGCGCGTGGAAGGGCCGATCGGATCGATCGACGCCAACGGCGTGTTTACGGCGACCGGCCAAACGGAACAAAGCGGCAAAATTTTTGTCGGCTACAAAGGGGTTGAGGCATCGGTGGACGTGAACATCGGATTGCCGCCGGTCATCCTGGAAGATTTTGAAAACGGATTGGACGCCTACCAGCCATCGGCCGGAGCCCAGTACAAAACGTCCAAGGTCAGCATCGAAACGAACGAGGACCTGGTGCGGTTCGGCAAGGGCTCGCTGAAGCTGGAGTACGATTTTACCGGCATGCCGGGCACGTCGGGCGCGTATTTGCAAACCAAAAGTGCCCCGATCGCGATTCCGGGTTATCCGGAGAAAATCAGCATGTGGGTATACGGGGACGGCAAGGGCCATTGGCTGCGTGCGCAGCTGCGCGACAGCAAAGGGACGATTGCGCTGGATTTGACGAAGGAAGGCATCGGCGTCGACTGGGTTGGCTGGAAGTACGTCGAAGCCGATGTGCCTAAGGGCAGAACGCTGCCGCTGACGATGGACATGCCTGTGCGGTACATGGAAACGTCGGGTGCGAAAAAAGACGCCGGCGTCATCTACGTGGATCAAATCCGGGCGCTGTACGGCCCGGCCGAAGACGACCTGGACCCACCGGTGCTTAAAAACTTCTCTCCGGCCGAGGGAGAAACGGTTCATGCGAACCAGCCGGTCATTAAGGTGTACGCCGAAGATGCCGGATACGATCCGGCGCAGCATCCGGGCACGACCTTGATCGACCCCGATTCGATCCGTTTTGACGTGGACGGGGTCCGGGTGCAGCACACGCTGTATCCACCGGAAGGGCGAATATATTATACGCCGGCCACGCCGCTTGCAGACGGGGTTCATCAAGCGCAGGTGTCGGTCAAGGATTTGTCCGGCAACCGGACGACCGAGGCGTGGACGTTCAACGTGGATACCGGCTCTTCCAAAATTGCGTATGATACGCCCAAGGTCGTTTATGCCGGAAATTCGTATTCGGTCGATATCAAAGGCGTTAAAGCTTCGGACTTGAAAAGCGGGCAAATCAAGCTTGCGTTTGATCCATCCAAAGTGGAAAACCTAAGGTTCGCCCCGGGGAAAAAGCTGAATGCCTCCCAAGCGCAGGCGGATATCGACACTACTGCTGGAACAGTCGTTATGACGATGGACAGGCTTAACGAATCGTCGCTAACCGATCAGGATCTCATTGGACAAATCCAATACGACGTGAAAAAGGACGCGACGGGCCAAAATACGATCCGGTTCGTGTCCGGCACCGTTTCGTTCGTCAGCACGGGAGGCGTAAGCTATACGTTCTTTGGTTTGCCGCTGTCCTCCGATATCAAGAGCGGACTGTCCCTGTCCTGGAACGAGGACGGAAACATTCAAGGATACGAGACGGCGTTCCAGGTTAAAGAGGAATCCGGCGCACCCGTAGAAGGAGCGCAAATTTCGGCCGACGGCAATCCGGTCGGAACGACGGACGCGCAGGGGCAGCTGAAAACGAAGGCGCTGACGTCCACCGTGAAGACGTACAAAGTGCAGGCGGCCAAAGGCGGCATGTACAGCCCGGTGGCGGAATTTAAGGTTTCCCCGCTTTCCGGCACGGAGACGCCGTATAACATCAACGTCAGCATGGGCGCCGACCCGACCGCTTCGAGAGGATTTACTTGGCACACCCATCCGGGAACGGAGCCGAGCGTCGTCGAATTCGCAAAGCAGTCGGAGTTCAACGGATTTGATCAGGCGAACGTGAAAAAGGCGGATGGCACAAGCTATTTGTACCAAACGGTGGATCTGGGTACCGTGCGGGTGCACAAGGCGACCGTCGACGGCCTGGAACCGGGCACCGTTTACGTTTATCGCGTAGGGGACGGCCAAGGCCATTACAGCCCGCAAGGGACCTTCAAAACCGCCGAAGCTTCCGGGGATCATACGAGTTTTCTGTATTTTGCCGATTCTCAGGCAGGTGATCAGAAGGGGTTCCAGCTGTGGGGCAACACGGTGAAAAAAGCGCTTGAAAATACGCCTGACGCCGAATTTATGGTGCATGTCGGGGATATGGTCGACAAAGGCTTCAACGAGCAGGAATGGAAATGGTGGTTCGGCGAAGCGCAGGAAGCGTTCCTGAACACGACGCTCGTCGGGGCGATCGGCAACCATGAGGTGATGGGCACGAAGGAAAACAACGATTTCCTTGCCCACTTCAATCAGCCGGGGAACGGGCTGGACAGCTTGAAGGGAAGCCAATTCTCTTTTGATTACAAAAACATTCATTTTGTCGTCCTGAACAGCGAATACCAATACGAAGAGCAGCAGCAATGGCTGGAAAAGGATTTGGCGGCGACGACAAAGCCGTGGAAAATCGCCATTTTCCACCGCGGCCCGTACGGCAGCATTTACGATACGGCCGAAATCCGGCGGCTGTGGGCGCCGGTGCTTGAAAAACACGGGGTCGATCTCGTGCTGAACGGCCATGATCATATTTATTTGCGGACCTACCCGATGCTGGACAATAAAATCGTCGAAGACGGCCAAGGCACGACGTACGTCGTTGCCGGCTCGACGGGGCCGAAGTTTTATTCGCTGACGAAGCGGGATTGGCAGCGGATCACGGACGATGAAGCGACGCAAATGTACGCTTCGGTCGAAGTCGACGGGGAGCAGCTCAAGTTCGTGACGAAAACGGTAGGCGGACGGATCGTCGACCAATTCACGCTGTCCAAAACGGCGATCGCTCCGGTAAGCATCGAAATCAAGGAGCAGGACGTAAAACTCGCCGTCGGCGAAACGCGCCGGCTTACCGCGCAGGTAAAACCGGAGCAAGCGACGGATAAAAGCGTCACCTGGTCCGTGTACAGCGCCGATCCTGCGGATCAAGAGGTGGTGAGCGTCTCCGCCGAGGGGCTCGTTACGGCCAAGGCTTTGGGAACGGCGGTCGTCAGGGCGACAAGCACGGCCGACCCGAACGTATACGGAGATACGACGATTACCGTCGGTCGGGTACCGGAAGGCGTGATCGAATCCATCCGTTTACAAGGAAAAGACAACCTGAAAGTCGGCGAGACCGATCAGACCGTGACGGAAGCGGTCTATCAGGACGGTACACGCATTCCGCTGCTGGACGGCGTCTCTTATGACAGCAGCCGCAAGGATGTCGCATCCGTCAATGAACGGGGCATGGTGACGGGATTGTCGGAAGGAACGACCGTCATTTCGGCAACCTATGAGGCATTCCATGCAGAGTATGTACTGAACGTCCAGGCTTCAGGGAAACCTGGCGGAGGCGACGGCAATGGGGGAGGAAACTCCGGCGGCAGTAATGGCAACGATGGTAGCGGCCATAACGGAGACGGCGGTAAGCCGGATCCGGTAACGCCTCCGAAAAATACAGGGAAGTGGAGCGTGTCGGAAAGCGAGCTGTCCGCGCTTGTCGCCAAAGGCGACGTTTCCTTCTCGACGGACCAGCCTTTCGAGGAACTGATTCTCCCCGGCAGCGCGGGTGCGCTGCTGCAAAATAAACCTGTACGCATTGAGGCGGGCAACGTCTCGCTGACGCTTCCGGCATCCGTACTTCAAGCTTTAAGCGAGTTGATCCCCGAGGGACAGCGGCAAGGAAGCCAAATCAAATTCAACGTGAACCGGATGTCCGGCAGCGAACTCGCGCAGTACATCGCGGCAGGCGAGCATGAATCAGGCGCTTCGCTCCGCGCGGGCAGCGATATGCTGAAGTTTAGCCTGAGCATTACCGCGAAGGACGGCAAAATCTATTCGCTGACCGATTTGAAGCAGCCGATCACGTTGACGCTGCCGGTTTCATCGGGCGTGAATCCGAAGCTTTCCGGCATTTATGGCCTGACAAGCTCGGGCAAGCTGAACTATTTCGGAGGGGCGTTGGCAAGCGGCAAACTGACATCCGGAATATCCAGTCTTGATCTTGCCTATGCCGTGTTGGAATACCGCAAAAGCTTTGCGGATACGGCGAATCATTGGGCGGCGGAGGTCATCCAAGAGCTGGCTGCGAAACATCTGATCGAAGGGATCGACGCCGGCCGGTTTGCGCCGAACCAGCCGGTGACCCGCGCCGAAATGGCAGCCATGCTCGTACGCTTGCTGCACCTGAAGGGCAGCGGTACGACGCCGTTTGCCGACGTGGCCGCGGATCAATGGTACGCGGAGGCCGTATCGGCGGCGGTGCAAGCCGGGATCGTGCAGGGCGTAAGCGAGAACAGCTTCGCGCCGAACGCTTTGATCAAACGCCAGGAAGCGGCGGCCATGATCGCCCGCGCGTATAAGCTGGCGGGTGGAGCTTCCGCATCCGGCGGTTCCGCCGGCAAGGCCGCGTTTAACGACGTCGCCTCTTCGCCGGCTTGGGTACAGGAAGCGGTGCAGTCGGTTTACGCTTCGGGACTGATGCAAGGGCAATCGCCGCAGCGCTTTAATCCAACAGGGGCGGCGACCCGAGCGGAAAGCGCGCAAATCATCTACAATTTGCTGGGCAAGTTGACGCCAGTCAATCCATAAAATAAAAGGCGGCAGGACCCGATTCGGGTTCTGCCGTTTTTTCATGTGAAACGCTCCTGCCAGTCACTGAGGGAACCATTTTCCGTATGATTGAGCCAAGCTTACTCACCTTTAATATGGAATTGGAGCCCGGGAAAATTTTCAGCGCATGACCAAGCGTACGAATCTAACAACCTTTCCAAATGTTTCCGATAAATGATGTAGTACGCATTCTTTCAGAAAACATACAAATAGACAATGCATCTTGCCTAAAAGAGGAGTGGAGACCATGTTTAAACGGGTGGAGAATGAACTGGAGCTGGCTATGTTTAACGGTATTTGGACAACCGTGTGGCTGGAAAAAGGATTCGAACTTGAGTTTTCCGAACAGGCTTTGGAAAGATATGTGGTCGTAACGGATGAAGGGCATTATGTCGGCACGGCCGAAATCAAACCATACGGCAATGACAGCCCGATCAACGAGGCGGCAGCCTTTGATCATCATCCCAAAATCATAAGCGCTGCGGGCGCCGTTGCGGAGATTGACAAAATGGCGCTGCTTTCCACCTACCGCGGTCATTTTATATCGGATTTACTGTCCGCCCTGGTGGAATTCGCCGAGAGCAACAAACTGAAGTATTATGTCACGCTGCTGGAGCCGGTGCTTTTGCGCGCACTGCGGATCACGTTTCAGGTGCCGGTGGAGAAGGTGTCGAATCGCATTTTTTATAAAGGAGACTACGTCATTCCGACAATCGTGGATGCCGAGGAGGTGTATACCAGCAAAGAACGTTACCCATGGCTGCGGAGCGTTGCCCAAGCAGGACCGAGGATTTGACGGTTGGCAGTAAAAGCAGCCGAAAAACAATTTACATACTCAGATTAAAGGGGCAAGAATAATGAAAAACGGAGCTCTTACCGAACTGGACAAGCGTAACCGATTGTTTATCAAAATATTATGGGCTATGTTGGCCCTCGGCGTGGTTACGGATTTGGCGATTGGCCTTGGCATGAACATGGTTTTGCTGCTGGCCGGCGTCGGCCTGGTCACTTGCGGTGCCGCAACGGTCATGACTTACCGGCGTTTGTTGGTATCTTATATCAAGTATTTCGTTGCATGTATTTTCACCTTGATCGTATTGCTGCTCATCGTGTCGGACCCCCATCCCATTATTAGCACGTATTTTCTGGTTTACGTGAATTTGGCCGTTATGACGCTGTATGCCGATTATAAGCCGATCGTTTTTACGGGAGTGCTTGAAGCGGGGGTTACCACGTATTTGTTTCTGACGCCCGATTTTCGGAACCAGTTGTTTCCGGGCGAGTCGCTTGTTTACTTGTATCTTTACCTTGGGTTCGCGACGGCGGCGTTGGCTTTTTCGGCGGGGTTCAGTCAGCGCCTGCAGCGCCAAGTGACGGCAAAACAACAGGAAACGCTGGAGGCGAAACTTGCGGTAGACGGCTTGCTTGATCAGTTGAAGGCTTCAGTGTTGGTTTTGAATGAATTCAGCGGCAATCAGCAGGAGGGCGTGCGTGCGACCGGGGATATTTCCAGAGAGGTGACGCTGAGCTTTTCGGAAATGTCGGCGTCGATCGAGAAGCAGACGGATCATATCATGAACATTAATGACACGTCCCAGCTGATGAACGAGGCCGTCGGGCAGCTGCTGGAGGGAACCGGCCGGCTGCGGGAGTATGCGGCGGATAACGCCAAGCTTACGGAACGGAGCAGCGAGCAGATCGGCATATTGTCCGGCGAGGTTGAAAACGTACACCGGATGATGGACCATACGGTTCACATGATGAAGCTGCTGAACGAGGAAAACGAACGTGTCGGCTCCATCGTCATGGTCATCCAAGAGCTTGCCGAGCAGACGAACCTGCTTGCGCTGAATGCCGCGATCGAAGCGGCCCGTGCCGGGGAACATGGCCAAGGATTTGCGGTCGTGTCCGGGGAGGTTCGGAAGCTGGCGGACAGTTCGCGCAAAGCAGCAGGCGAGATCGAAAGCATTCTTTCCGGCATCCGAGACCGCATCAGCGCCGTCCATGAGCAGGTTGTAGACGGCCAAGCCGCCGTAGCGACCAGCAGCGACGTGTCGCAGGAAGTGAAGCAATTCATCGGCAGCATCCATAAAAACATGGAAAAAGTAACGGAACATGCCCATTCCGTCGTCCGTTCCGCGGAACATCTGCACAAGCGGCAGTTGGAAGTGACGGATAATATGGCCCAAATCGCGGCGGCAACCCAACAAAATATGGCTTCGGTCGAAGAAATGCACGGAAGCATGCTCAGCCAGGACTCGCAAATCGGCGAGATGGTCAAAGACTTTGCCAAGCTGGATCAGTTGATATCTGACATGAAGCAGTTAGTCTCCAAATATTAGTTTAAGGCGATGACGCCAGATTTTATTATTAGGAAAGGCATTCTACAGCTTCCTTGACAAAAGGGCTTCCGAATCGGAGGGGCAGACTCCCTTCCGAATCCGGCAGCCCGTTTCACCGAGTTTCCCCTCATAAGCCTTATCGTCGATATCTCGCCTATAAAGTACCGGAATGTTAATAAAAGGTTATTCACTTGTAGTAGAATGAGATGTATACGGCAATATAAAGGGTCTAACAGGGAGTGATAGCACTTGGAAGATTTTATGTTCACAGGCGAAAAGATTTTTATAAGACCGTTCACACAAGAAGATGTAGACGCAAGATTAAAGTTACAAACGGAAAACCGTCATTTTTTTGAAATGTACTCGATGACCCGACAAGATAATTATTATACGGTCGAAGGTCAACGAGAGTTGATTGAAGAGTATGATAACAATTTTAAAAACGATCAAGAATATAACTTTGGAATCTTTACGACGGCCGATAAAAAATTGATAGGCACAATTAGTCTGTTTCAGGTTATACGAGGCTCTCTTCAAAGTGCGTTCATTGGATACTTTATAGACAAAGAGAATAATGGAAAAGGGTATGCGACCGAGGCTGTTAAATGGATCGTCGAATTTGCATTCACCAATTTAAATTTACATCGTATAGAAGCTGGTGTAATGCCCCATAACCTCGGCTCGATTCGAGTGTTGGAAAAAGCGGGATTTCATAAAGAAGGCCTAGCGGTAAAAAACGTAAAGATCAATGGGAAATGGGAGGATCATCAGGTTTTAGCCATTATTAACCCGAATGATTAAACCGCGATGGTGGAGCGTAATATTATAGAGATGATCGAATTTTTTATAAAAGAATGAGTCAATTGAAAATATAAAGAGCGTGTTTTGATCAAGCTTTTTTTCAAAACACGCTTTTTCTATTTGCTCATATATCTTTGTCGGAAACGCAGGATCATTAAGAAAAACAGCTATACGAGTGATTAAGGTTGTCGAGAAAATTCTCGACATCTTGAGCAATTTACGCAAAACGCAGCTATTTCGATTTCTCCCTTTTCTTTGTAGTAATGCTATAAAAGCTAATAAAATTGTAAAAAAACAGCATGCCTTTGTAGAGTTTTTGTATATTTCCTTGTGATAAAGTGAATGGGTTACAGCCGTACGTCCTAGGACGTTGGTTGTAGACGATACAGCACGTATTTTGGTCTAGAAGGAAGTGTTGCTTCATGGCAAGAGTGATTTGTGTTACTTCAGGCAAGGGTGGGGCAGGCAAAACGACGGTTACGGCCAACTTGGGGACGGCGCTTGCTTGCTTGGGACAAAAGGTCTGTGTGATCGATGCGGATTACGGCCTGCGCAACTTGGACATTCCGCTCGGGTTAAGCAGCCGATTGAACTATGATATTTCGGATTTTATGGCGGGGCGATGCGGTTTGCATCAAGTGATCATCCCGGATAAACGCCTATCGAACCTCTCGTTTGTCTCCTGCACCGCGAGCGCCGATCATCACGAAGATCCGGGGTTGTTTCGGGATGTGGTCCATTACATCGCCCAAAACTATGATTATGTACTGATTGATTCTCCTGCAGGGATCGAAAACGGATTCCGCAATGCCTCTTACGCCGCCGACGAAGCGATCATCGTCACGACGCCCAACCGGACGGCGCTTCAGGACGCCGATCGTGTCATCGGTTTGCTTGGTGACCTGATTGATTCCCCTCCGCAGCTTATCGTTAATATGTCGGATGATCCGGCCGAGCGGGACTTAAACCTTGAAAATATCGTAAATATTCTCAATATCGGTCTCATCGGAGTTATACGGATGGACGTGGATATCATACGTTCCGTAGCCCGAGGAATTCCGATCGCGCTTGACCCCGAGCAGGAAAGCGGACGCCGTTTCCGCCAGATTGCACAAAATCTCGTAACAAACGAGCAGGAAACGATATTCTCCGATAAGCCGCAAAAGAAACGCAAGCGTCTCTTTTCCTTTTCCAAAGGACTGCGGTGGGGGCAGAGCAATTCGGTTTGATTGGAAGAGGGGAAGAACCTGCCTTTAAAAATGGTGATGTGCCCTTAAGCAGGTTATGGAAGATTCTTGTCGAATATTAAAGCTGAAATGATGAAAGAAATGATTGGGTGCGAATGTATAGTGAACAAGATTTTCCAATGGGGTTCGCACCAAAAATATTTTGTTATTTATACATTTATGTAAATAAATACAATTTTAAATGGATACATGAGTGGTTATGAACGACTTTTCAGGTTCTTTACTTGAAAAATCGGAGTCGCACCCTATGTGGGTGCGTGGATTGAAAGAAAAATGCGGGGAAAGGCGTATCTGTTGGCGTTGTCGCACCCTACGTGGGTGCGTGGATTGAAAGAATGTATATTCGCCTAATAACGTTTTGACTGATGTCGCACCTATGTGTGCGCGTGGATCTTTAAAAAAGATACTTGCCTCTCCGGGGTACCCTTTACTTGTTTAAAGGGACATCGGTGAGGCAAGACGCGATCCGGATCGAACAAGCGAGTGGTGACCTTATCAATACGGATTATTCTTCAGCAGCTCCGACAAAAACGCCAACGCCAGCCCCTGTCCCCAGCCTTGAATCCGTTTGTCGGGCACGCCTTTGTAGCCCGCAGCGTCTTTCATGACGGCCGTGCCGGCGGAAACGCCGGTGACGGTGCCGTCGTCCGTGATTTTGGAGAGGATGCCGTCGATCGATTTTTGCGTGTATTTGTTGTAGATCCGGCCTTTGGTCAAAATCGCGGTCGCAATGCCGGCGGAGCCGGACGTTTCGAGCGGGGAATCCGGGTCGCCCACGATCGTGTGCCACAGCCCGGAATCGTCCTGCAGCCGGACGAGGCTGCTGAGCTGGTCGCGCAGCGAACCTTCGATGATCATAAAGGACGGATGCGTGACCGGCACCAGCTCCAGCGCCCGGGCCATCGTTAGAGCCGCCCAGGCGTTGCCCCGCGCCCAGAAGATGCCGGACATGTGGCTGCCCGCGATGTTGTCCCAGCCGTGGTAATACAGATTCGTGGCCGGGTCCTGCAGCACGTTTTCATGGCCGTGATACTGCCTCAGGCCGTCCTCGAAATAATCGTCGCGCTGCAGCGCCGCCCCGATCCGGAGCAGGAAATAACCGGCCATAAACATCGTATCGACCCATGCCTGTTCCGGGAAATTGTACGTTTCCGAGTTGACGGTGTGCTGAAAAATCCCGTCTCCGAAGCGGACGGCTTCATGCGTCAAATATTCGGCCATCTCCTGCGCCGTTTTTATGTACCTTTCATCGTTATACACCTCGTACAGCGTAAGCAGCGAATGCCCGATGGAGACGCCGTTCACCGAAAGTTTGGGCAGGCCGTCTTCCATATTTTCGTCGACCCAGGCTTTTAGCGGCTCCAGGTATTCGATTTTTCCCGTTGCTTTGTACGCTTCGCAGACGCCGTAAAAGGCGACGCCCCCCGGCCAGTCCCAGCCGAAATCCATCCGGAACGTGCGGTCCACCACGCGGTCGATCGTGTCAAGAATTTGTTTTTCGTCAAATACGAGTGCCGGCATATCGTTCATGCCCCTTTCAAGGTTGGTTTTGTCGCTTGCAGAATCCATTTGTTTTTCCATTCGGCGCCCCCTGGTTGGATCAGCCTTTCAGCCCGGTAGTGCTGATGCCCTCAACGATATATTTTTGAAAAATAAAGAAGACGATGACGACCGGCAGCAGCGACAGCGTCGCCATGGCGAACATGCCGCCCCAGTTGTTCAGGGACTCGCCGTCCAGGAAAAGCTTGAGCGCCAAGGACACCGGGTATTTTTCCGGGCTGTTCAAATAAATGAGCGGGTTGATGAAATCGTCCCAGCGCCAGTAAAAAGAGAAGATCGAACTCGTAATGAGCGCCGGCCCGATCAGCGGGAGGACCACCCGGTAGAAGACGCCGTATTTGCTGCAGCCGTCGATTTTGGCGGCTTCGTCGAGCTCCTTCGGAATCGTCCGGATAAACTGCATGATCAGGAAGATGAAAAACGGCGTCCCGAAAAAATGCGGGATGATCAGCGGTTTGAACGAAGACAGCCAGCCGAACTTGGCGAACATGACATATTGCGGCACGATGACGACGTCATGCGGCAGCATCATGGTGGCCATCATGCAGGCGAACCAGAACTTTTGCCCGAAAAACTTCGTCCTGGCGAGCCCGAAGGCGACGAGAGCCGAAGAAGCCACTGCGCCGATGGTGGAAAGGATGACGATGATAAAGGAATTTTTGAAAAAGGTCGCAAACGTCGTGCCGCCGAAACCTTTGAAGCCGGATGCATAGTTGGAAAACTCAAGTCGGCTCGGGATCAGGCTGTAGGAAGTCGTAAAAATTTCGTCGTTTGGCTTCAGGGAGCTGGCGACCAGCCATAGGATCGGGTAGATCATCAACAGGGCGAACACCGTGACCAGCACGTGATAGAGGATACGTTTCGGTTTCGATATGGCCATGGCTTTAATCTCCCTTCGTTTCGTAGTGGACCCAGCGGGTTGAAGATTTGAAGATCAGCATGGTCAGCACGCCGACGATGATCAGCATGATCCAGGCCAAGGCCGAAGCGTAACCCATCTCGAAATGGGAAAACGCCTTGCGGTACAAATAAAGCGAATACAGCAGCGTTTGATCGAGCGGACCGCCTTCACCGCGGGAAATGATGTACGCCGGCGTAAACGTCATGAACGCGGAGATCGTCTGCAGCGTCAGGTTAAACAGAATGATCGGGCTCAGCATCGGCAGCGTGATGTTGAAAAAGCGGCGAACCGCGTTCGCCCCGTCGACGCTGGCCGCTTCGTAATAGTCTTTCGGGATGTTTTTCAGCCCTGCCAAAAAGATGATCATCGACGAGCCGAACTGCCAGGTGGATAAGGCGATCAAAGTCCACAACGCGGTGCTCGGATTGCCGATCCACGAGGTGGAGGACGGGATGCCGATCAGTGTCAGGAAGGAGTTGATCAGACCTTTGTCCCCGAAAATTTGCTGCCACATGATCGACACCGCCACGCTGCCGCCGATGAGGGAGGGCAAGTAAAAAGCGGAACGGTACAATCCGACGGCGCGGGTTGCCGTGTTCAGCACCATTGCCACCAGCAAGGCGAAAATAAGGCGCAGCGGCACGCTCCCGAGCACGTACGTAAACGTGACTTGAAACGATTTGGCGACTTTTTCGTCGTCCATAAACATCCGTTTGTAGTTATCGAAGCCGAGCCATCTCGGCGCCTCCATCAGGTTATAATCCGTGAAGGAGTAATACAGCGAAGACAAAACCGGATACAGCGTAAAGATCAAAAAGCCAAGCACGAACGGGGCGGTGAAAACATAACCGGTAATGTGCTCGTTATCCCGCAGCTTTCTCATAACGTCAACTCCTAGGCTCACAAGTTCAGGACTTTGCATGCGAAAATCCTTGTATACTTCGATTATAGAAACGGGGACGGGCGGGGGTAATGGATAAAACCGGGCAGTTTGTTCAAAAAGCAGAGGTATGGAGAAGCCGGATCGACCTATATCCGCACATAAAAAGAGGCCGAAAAACCGCCGCCGGTTTTCGGCACTCTTTTTTTGGACGCTGCGTTACTTCTGGCTTCGGGCCAAAATGGCGTTCGCCTCTTTGCGAAACTCGGCGGCCGCTTGATCGATGGCGATTTTTTTGAACAGGATTTTTTCGCTCAAATCGCGCAGCAGCTTTTCGATTTCGACCGAGCCGATCGGGTTCGGCGGATCCATCGGGCTGCTGTTCGATTCGGCCCACGTTACGTAATCGAAAATTTTCGCTTCGTTTTCCGTCAAATTCGGCTTCAGCGCCTCTTTGACCTTGGAGGAGACCGGAACGCCGCGTTCGCCTTTGATCAGCTGGTTCGCCTCGAGATCGTTGATGAAGAAGCTGATGAATTTCGCCGCCTCTTCTTTTTGCTTGGACGATTCCGAAACGGCGAAGTACATGGAAGGCTTCAGGAACAGGCCTTCTTTCGTTCCCGGACCCGGCATCGGATTCAGCTCGAGCGGACGGTCCTTCACCAGGTTGGCGACGGCCAGGAACTGGTTGGACCAGCCGGTGCCGGATACGGAGTGGCCGAGCAGAATTTCGTCCTCTTCGGCGACGCCTTTTTTCTGGGCTTCCTTATCCAGGGACAAAATATAGCCGTTGTCGTACCACTTTTGGTAGCGGGTGAAGTAATCGATAAACGGCTTGTCGTCGGCGTAACCAAGCGTCTTGCCGTCCTCGCTGTACATTTTTTGGCCGATGGTTCTCAGGTAATAAGGGAAGAACACCTCATGATGGTATGCGAATCCACCGATTTGAAGTCCTTTGGCCTTGGCCTGGGCGCCCAACTTGTCCATGTCGTCCCAGGTCCAGTCTTTCGAAGGGATATCGATGCCGTTTTTCTTCATCGTCTCCACGTCGAACGTCGTTTGCAGTGCATTGACGCCGAGATTCATCGCCACCAGCTTGCCGCCCACTTCCCCGCCTTTCAGCGCATTTTCGCTCACGTCCTTGACGTCCAGCACGCCGCTGTCCATAAAAGGCTTCAAATCCGCCAATTGGTTGCGACCGGCATACTGGCTCAAATACGAAATGTCCATCTGGATGATGTCGGGCAGCCCTCCGGCCACCGCTTGCGGGGCGAGCTTTTTCCAGTAGTCGTCGAAAGGCGCGTATTCCGCTTCGATCGTGACGTTCGGATTTTTTTCTTCGTACATTTTGATGACTTTTAGCGTGTAGTCGTGTCTGGATTGGCCGCCCCACCAGGCGATGCGGAGCTTGACCGGATCTTTTTTCTCGTCTGCTTTTTCCCCGGCGGCCGCTTGGGTTCCCGAATTCGGCGTCCCCGCCGTTTCGCCGGGCTTATCCGCCGTTCCTCCCGAACAACCGATGAGGCTGCCCATAAAGGAAAACAGCAGTAAGGCAGTCAACGTTTTTCTCATCGTTTTTCCTCCCCTTATGTCGAACCGTTTCTTTGGACTGATTGTGCTTACAAGTTCATTATCGTTATTTGCCGCCGGCGGGGTAAGGAAAAAAACCGACCTGTTTGTTTAAAAAGCAGAGTTGTGGCATGGCGGGGGTTCCCTGGTTTCTTGGGCGGGAACGAGAGCTTATGAAATCGAAATGCAGCCGATGGGTTGTATGTACAACTTAGAGCGCAACCGGTCGCTCCTTGGATCATCCGTTTGGCGCGTCCTAAAGCGAAAAAGCTTTGCGGATATACTCCGACGGCGTACAGCCCACCTGTTTTTTGAACACTTGGCTGAAATATTGGGGATTGTCGCCGAAGCCGAGCCTTTCGGCCATTTCGAATATTTTGACATCCGGATCGGCGGACATCAGTTCCGTTGCCCGCTGGATTCGGATGCGCATCACGTAGTTGGAGAACTTTTCCCCGGTTTCTTTTTTGAACAGCTTGCCGAGATAATCGGCGTTCATGTACAGCATTTCATGGGCGACCATGTTGAGGGACAGGTCGGAGTTCCCAAGCTGCTCTTCCACGATGTCGACCACCTTCCTGACGATCGTGTTATATTTGCCTGCGTTTCGTTCGCCGTTGCGGCGCGCGACCTCTTTGACGGATTCATCGAGAAAGGAATGGATCGCCTGCAGCGATTCCATCTCGGCGATTTCGGGAATGCGTTTATACGCTTCGTTCAACCGTTCCGGATCAGCCACCCGGATCAGCGAGGCGTATTGCTGAATGGCGCAGGACTTGGCCATGTCGATGCTGAGCTGGGCGCGTTTCATTTCGGCGATGAGCTCGGACAAGGCCTGCGCAGCCTCCTCGATGCGGCCGGAACGGGCCGGAAGGATGAGACGTTCTTCGTCAAAGAAAAATTCGCCTGTTTCTCCGCAAGCAAGGGGGGCGTCTTGTTTCGTAATGATGCCGCTTTCGTCCAGATAGAACCGGTAATCCAGGCACTTCAGCGTTTCGCGGTACAGCTTCCGGGCTTGCACCATGGGGCCGGAATCGCTGACGGCAATGGTCATGCCCATCTTATAGTAAAGGTTGAAGGTATGCCGGATCTCCTGAAGGCGCTGATGAAAAAGCTCTTGGTCCTTCGGGTCGGCAATCAGGATCAGCACATGGTCGCCGATCGTTGTGCTCAGCAGCGTCGTCTGCAGCAAGTCTTCGGCAATGTTTTTGGCGGCAAATGGGTGCTCGGAATCCGTTTTGCCCTCAAGCCGGAAAAGCAGAAGCCGGATCGGATGATCGAAAGGATAGGGGAAAAGTCCTCGGTATTCTTCCAGGTCTCGTGTTCCGTAGGTTTTGTTCGTGACGAATTCTTTCAGCACCTGTTCCTTGACATGGGGAATGAATTTCTCGAAACGGTGCTTCATATCGCGGATGAACGTTTCCCTGCCGCGCTGCAGGTCCAGCTCCTCGGTCACTTCCTTGAGCGCTTCGGCGATTTTGACCTCGTCGGTCGGTTTGAGCAAATAATGTTTGACGCCGTACTGCATGGCGCGGTTCGCGTATTCGAATTCCCCGTAGCCTGACAGCAGCACGAATTTGACGGCGGGGTGGGAGGCATGGGTTTTGGCGACAAGCTCCAGCCCGTCCAGGCCCGGCATCCGAATGTCGCTGACGACGATATCCGGGGCCGCCTCGGCGATTTTTTCGTAAGCCTGGATCCCGTTTTGCGCGGTTCCGATCAGCTTCGTCCGGAATGCGGGCCAATCGACCATTTGGGATATGCCGTCCAAAATGATTCTTTCGTCGTCAACAAGAAGAACTTTATACATCGTTAGCCCTCCAATTCTTTTGGCAACTTGATGATGACGCGCGTTCCTTGGCCGGGGGAGCTGTCGATTTCCACGCCGTAAGGCTCCCCGAAGGCAAACCGGATCCGCTCGTCAATATTCAACAGGCCGATTCCGTTTCCTGCCGCCACAAGCTCGCCTTTTTGCAGCAATTGCAGCGTATCCGGAGCCATGCCCGGACCGTCGTCCTCGACGATCAGACAGAAAGCGTCCTTTTCATAACGGCTGTAAATAGCGATCGTGCACGTATCGACCGAAGGCTCCAGCGCATAGTGGACCGCGTTTTCGAGCAGCGGCTGCAGCGTCAGCTTAGGGATTTTGCGCAAAAGCTCCTTGTCCTCGACGTCAAGCCGGAAAGACAGCCTGTCCTCGAACCGGAATTTTTGGATCGTCACGTAATTCCGAACCATTTCCAGCTCCTCCGCAAGCGACAGGACCGGTTCCTTCAAGCTGACGGCATTGCGGAGCAAAAAGGCCAGCGCCTGAACCATTTGCGAAATGCGGGTTTGTTTGTTGATCTTCGCCATCCAGTTGATGGATTCCAGCGTGTTATACAAAAAATGCGGATTGATTTGGGCCTGCAGCGCCTTGAATTCGGTTTCCTTGATCAGCAGCCGGCTGGCATAGTTTTCCGTGATCAGCGCGTTGATCCGCTCGACCATCAGGCGGAAGGTCCGGTGCAGTAGTCCGAGCTCATCCATGGCCGGCGGCTCCTGGTCGGTGGCAAGCACGTTCGCTTCGGCGAAATTGCCTTTTTCGGCCAGCTTCATGCGGGCGATCAGGTTTTCGATCGGGCGGGTCAAGCCGCGGGAGAAGCGGATTCCCCACAAAATCGCCACGGCAAAAATGAGAATAAAGACGATGACGACAAGCTCTTTAATAAAAACGATTTGCTTGAAAATCCGGTTGAACGGCGTCACGTTCAAGTAGGTCCAGCCCGTCTCCGCCGAGCGATTGTAGGCGATGAAATAGGTTTGGTTTCCGATTTCTTTGGTGAAGTATCCGCTCCCGGATAACAGGGAGTCCTGAACGGCGGCTGGATCGAAGTGAGGTTCGGAGGGATAAATCGGATCGGTGCCCGCGGTCATGATAAGATCCCCTTCCTCGGCAGCCATCTCATGGACGATCCGGTCCATGTTGATCCGCAGAAAAACCGTGCCGATTTCCTTCAGGTCAAACAGCGTCCCGGAATAGGAACGGACGTCCCGCGACAGGATGAGGGCCGGATCGGAAGCGTCCGGATACGTCCATCGGGCTTCGCCATTGGCTTCCGCGGCAATCCGCAAGATGGCTGCCTGTTTGTCCGGGGTGATCGGGATAACGCTGCCGAGATCCTGCTGAACTCCGTAAGCGTCCACGACATGGATGGAATAAAGAGACGGTTCGGAGCCGACGTAATTGAGCAGCCGGTCGACCAGCCGCTTGCGCAGGATGAGGCGGTCGTAGTCGGAATCGCTTGTTGCGATGGAACGGAGCAGGGACTGGACTTGGGTGTCGGTAACGATGCTGAAGGAAAGCTGCTCGATCCGCTCCAGCTCTTTTTCGATTGCGGAAGACGACAAATGCAGCACCTGCGAGGATTTTTGGTATAACTGCTCGTCATACACCGAAAAGGCATATTGCTGGACGAGGATCGCGAATGCGAACGTCATCGCCACGATAAAGGCGATCAGCAGGGAAAGTTTGTTTTTGATCTTCATATGCTTGAATGAGACAAGCCATTTCTGCACGCGATCTTCTCCCTATGATGTGGAATTTAGTACACATTATGTCACCGGGATGTAAACGCTGTCAATAATAGGATGCGCCTTGCGGATCGCAGGACTGGCGGCTCAAGGCTTGCGGGAGCTCGGGTTTAGGCCGCTGCCCTCTATTTTTTGAAGCAGATGAATAACGACAACAACAGACCTTGGAATGAATATAATAAAGACATGAAGCGATCGCGCTTGATATCTTTTTTCGCAAGCCGCAGATTTGACATTCCTAACTGTGTTTAGTATTATTACAGTAATCTTCGATTTTATTTTGTTATATATTCAATTACAGTTTGTATACACGATGAAGAGTGAGGCGGTGGAATGATGAAATTCGAAATTGGCGATTGGGTTCAAGGAAAGACGGTAGACGGAGAGTTTATTCACGGATACATTGAAACGGCGGACGCCCAGCGGGAAATCGTTCGAGTACGCGTCGTTCAATCGGATCATGAAGAAGCGGTCGGCAAAACGGTGTCCGTTCGCGGTTCATGGCTGAAGCTGCTGCCGGTGAATTCCCTGGAAGATCCGGATAATCTCGAAAGCCTGGTTGACCTTGCGTTGTCCACGATGGACGAAGTGTGGTTTCAAGAATTGACGGACCGCATGAAGCAATTGCGAAGCGATAAGGGAAAGGAAACCCGTGAAATTCCGTTTCGCGGCAAGCTGTCGAACCGTTGGGGCTTGTCGGGGAAAAAATCATAAACGCTTAAGAGGCGAAGCGCCGGATTTTTCCGGGCTTCGCTTTTTTTGTGAGTCACAGAATTCAAAACCTTCCGGGTCACCAGAAAGTACTTGGACCGGCTTCGAAGCTACAGGACCGCATTGTAGGGGATTTAACTGTACGAATAAGTTGGCGACCGGCCCGATGGGCTCCTCTGGAACAACCGCGCCGCCCGGGATGGCGGACGCGCGATTGTCCCTTCATGCGTTCGCCCGTATAATGAATGTGACTGGTTTCAGATTGCGAGAAAACGGGAGGAATCCATCCATGGCGCTGGAGATTGAACGAAAATTTTTGCTGCCGGCGTTTCCGGCGGCGCTCATCGAAGAAAACGTGTTAAAGATCGAAAAAGAACAGCTGATTGAACAGACCTACTTGGCGCTTCATGAAGACCAGGAGCTGAGGGTTCGGAAAATCGTCGACCTGGCGAGCGGCCGGGAGGAATACACCCATACGTTCAAAAAAGGCCACGGCATTGCCCGCGAGGAAGTAGAGTATGCCATTTCGGAAGGGCTGTACGAGCAGATGGTTGCCAAACATCGGGCGGTCCCGTTGATCAAAAAGCGCACCACGGCCTATTGGGGTGACCGCGTGGTCGAAATCGACGATTACCGGCAAATCGACCTGCTGGTGCTGGAAGCGGAATTCGCCTCCGTCGCGGAGGCGGAAAACTTTGAACCGCCGGCTTGGTTCGGCAGGGAAATCAGCTCCGACAAACAATACAGCAACAAAAAAGTGTGGGCCGACCTTCAAAGCCGCTAAAAACGACCGAAGGCGGGGAAAAGGCGGACAAGCAAACGGCGGTGCCGAATGATGAGAAGGTATGGACAAACCTGGCGGCGGATGCCTATTATCTTATTAAGGAATATCATTCGGCCCATGACAGCGGCGCTATTTGATCCATCTTAAGATTTGCGCAGAATCGTACGGAATACCGGAACGGGTGGCCTTACGCGCGATCGCACGTGAAAGGCACCGCACCTGGGACAAGCGGCCGAACCAGCTTCGGCTGTCCCCTCCGCGAAAGTTTTTGTAAGCGCATTCGCGGCGTTTCCCGTACGACAAGAAGAATAGCCATGGTTTTTTCAGGAGGGAATGGGACCGGCAACCGTCAAGGTTGCTTCGAATCATGAAACCGAACTTGAAAAGGAGAAAAACGGGCGATGTGGCAAAAGGCGATTGAAGACGCGGCGGCCAAGTTGAAACGGAATATCAGTTCTCACACGGGGCTTTTTCCGCATATTGCGGGCAAAGACGCCATGGGGGAGAAGCGTTACGACTGGGGCGCGAACGTAGACTGGATCGAAGGATTTTATACCGGGATGATGTGGCTTTGCTACGAATACGGCGGGGACGGTTTTTTCCGCGAAGCGGCTGAGGCGCAGCTGGACGATTACCGCAACCGTTTGGAAAAGCATATTAGCCTCGACCACCACGACATCGGGTTTCTGTATTCCCTTTCCGCCGTAGCCCAGTGGCGCGTGCTGAAAGACGAGAAAGCCCGGGAGCTTGGGCTGCAGGCGGCGGACAAGCTGCTTCAACGCTGGCGGCCGCGGATCGGAGCCATTCAGGCTTGGGGTCCCGAAGGCGATCCGGAGAACGGCGGGCGGATCATTATCGACTGCTTGCTGAACCTGCCGCTTTTATATTGGGCCCATCGGCAGACGGGCGATGAAAAATATTACGATATCGCCTACCGCCATGCGCTCCTCAGCCGGCGTTTCCTCGTTCGCGGCGACGGCTCGTCGTACCATACGTTTTATTTTGACCAGGAAAACGGCAACGCCATCCGGGGTGGCACGCATCAAGGCTATCAGGACGGTTCGACATGGACGCGCGGGCAGGCATGGGGCATCTACGGTTTTGCTTTATCCTACCGTTATACGAAGGACGCGCGTTTCCTGGACACGTCCAAGCGGATGGCGCGCTATTTTATCGAGCATTTGCCGGAGGATGACGTCGCTTATTGGGATTTCGACGCACCGGTCGAGCCGGGGACGTCCCGCGACAGCTCCGCTTCGGCCATCGTCGCTTGCGGTTTGCTCGAGCTGCTCGAGCTGATGGACGCAAACGATCCGGAACGCGCATGCCTGCAGGAAGCCTTGCAGCGGATGATGACATCGCTTGTGGAGAATTACGCCACGATCGGGATTCCTGACGCGGAAGGATTGCTCCAGCACGGCTCCTACCATGTGCGCGGCGGTATCGGCCCGGACGACTACATGATCTGGGGAGATTATTATTATCTCGAGGCGCTGGTCCGGATGTCGAAGGGCATTAAGGGGTATTGGTACGAATAAGGCATGATCGAACTTCATAAAGACTTGAACTGAGAAAGCAGGGGCACCGCTTGCGATGCCCGCTGCTTTTTCCGGTTTCCGGCTTTATTTCAGCTCCCAATCGGTCACTTTTTTGATCGCGGCATCGGCGTCCTTCAAATCGGTTTCGCCCATATTGAGAAGCGTACTCCATTGTTTGACGCGGTTTTTCCCGTTTGGCGGCTGGTTGTAATCGTGGGTGTCGACGATTTTGGTCCGTTCGGCGTAAAATTTCGTCATAAACGTCTTTTCGTCCTTGCTGCTTCCCGAGCGGGAAAGGATGCCTTCCAGGCTGCCGGAATCGCCCGTCGCTCCCTGATTCAAGGCGGTGTCAACAAAAGAGCCGATCGTCAGCGCCGAAGTAAAACCGCGTTTTCTCGCCTGCTCGACGCTGTATTTGATATACACGTTATAGAAGGTGCGCCACATCGCTTCCCGCCAGGCCGCGTCATTCTGGAGGCTGTTAATCTTACTGACGAACTTGCTTTTGCTGTCCGAAATGACGAGGATGCCGTTTTTCATCTTGCCGTTGATGCCAAGGCGCTTCAGGGCGCCTTCGACGCTTGGATTGCTTGCGCCCTTGGCGCGGTCGTACTCTTTAAAAAGGTCGGGGCCATCCGGCCCTTCGTCGTTCGGCCCCCCGGTCGTCGCGCCGAAAATGCCGATGGTATACCCGCGGTCATCTCCGATATCCTCGCAATATCCGTAATATTTCGTCCAGTTGAGGTCGTCCTGCTCCGGTTTGTTGACGAGCTTCATGATGTTGTCCCACTGCTCGCCGTCAAGGCCGGTGTTGGCTTTCAGAAATTGCAGCGTTTCCGGCGAAAAATTGGCGTCATGGCTTCCCGCCGCAGCGGCGAAGGCTTGGACGTCCGCATCGGAGGCTCCGGCGGGACTTGCGTTCACTTCGGCACCGGGGTCGTTAGCGGAATCCGTCACATCGGGCTGCTCCGCGGCAGCTGCATGTTCGTCGGCAAAAACCTTTGTCGGCACGGGACCGGACATGGCCGTCAATGAGCCGACCAGCGTAAAGCTGAGCAGGAACGCGGTCAGTTTTTTTCTTGCGGCGGCTTGTCTGTTGGTATTGTTCATGGATTATCCCTCCAAAAGTGATGAATGGCAAAAACGGTATTCGATTTTTCTTGATAAAAGTAAAAACGCTTTAACTTTAAATGGGTAAAAAACGAACGCAGTAAAAAATATATGTTTGGTACAAATCCCCCCTTCCGGTTTTCACATAATGTTTAAGCGCTTAAACTTTTGGGGTAAAAAGGCATTCCGTTTCCGATCCGCTGCGTTGGAGGCTCCGGAGCCGCGGGCCATGATCAGTGTCGCGTGGATGCAGCAAGAGCATACTTGAGATCGCGGCGGTCGAACAAGGGTCCAAACGACTATTCATTTGGCGGATTTCTGTGTAGATATTTTATCCTAATCGGGGATTTCGCACGACAGGATACCGCACCGTTCGAGCCAAGCCGCTTTCGGGCGCAAAATGAAGTCGAATTACCGCTTGGGCGCCATTATCGTTTTCGGAAACGATGTCGTTTTTTGACTGTCCGGCTGCACGCTTCATTTTGGCGGACAAAGGGCAGGCGATTTTTTTTCGGCAGGGGTCTTCTGCCTTGGCTGCGTTTCTGATATGGTGATGAGGCAGGGAATTTATGGGCCTTCCCGGCGAGTAAGCGGCTTTAAAATCCATATGCTATACGATGAATGGTCAGGTACATAAAGTTCGGATCGGCGGCATCTTGGCATCAAAGGGGGACTGATCGGCAATGTGGATTGCCTTTGCGTTTGGGTCGGCGCTGTTCGCCGGCATCACATCGATTCTCGCCAAAATCGGAATCCGCAACGTGGACTCCAATTTGGCCACCGCGCTGCGCACGTGGGTCGTGTTGATTTTCTCCTGGCTGATGGTTTTTGTGGTCGGGTCGCAGAACACGATCACGGCGTTAAGCGGGAAAAGCTTGCTGTTTCTCCTGCTGTCCGGCTTGACGACGGGAGCTTCCTGGATTTGTTATTTCCGGGCGCTGCAGCTTGGGGACGTCAACAAGGTCACGCCGGTGGATAAATCGAGCAACGTGCTGACGATGATGTTGGCGTTTGTTTTTCTCGGCGAGCGGCTGACGTGGAGCAATGCCATCGGGATGGTGGTCATCGCGGCCGGCACGTATATGATGATCCAGAAAAGCAAATCGGAAAAAGCGGCTTCCGCCGTCCGCAGAAGCTGGCTGGTTTACGCCTGTTTATCCGCGCTGTTCGCGGCATTAACCTCGATCTTGGGGAAAATCGGCATCGAGGGCGTCGAGTCGAACCTGGGGACGGCCATCCGGACGATCGTCGTGCTTTTGATGGCTTGGCTGATCGTGTTTGCCCAAAAAAAGCAGCGAGAGATCAAACGGATCGACCGCAAAAGCTGGCTGTTTATCACCCTGTCCGGGCTGGCGACGGGCCTGTCGTGGTTATGTTTTTACAAAGCGCTGCAGGACGGACCGGCAAGCGTCGTCGTGCCGATCGACAAGCTCAGCATTTTGATCACGGTGCTGTTCGCCTTCGTTTTCCTGAAGGAAAAACTGTCGCTGAAATCGACGGCCGGATTGGTGCTGCTGACGGCGGGAACGCTTTTGTTGCTGCTCAAAGGATAGCGAATGAACCCCCGAAAGCGGGGGCAACGGCCTCGAAGCCGATTCAGGTGCTTCGCGGGGACGCCGGAAAGTCTAAATTCTTATTATGGAAAAAGGAGCTGTCCCGCAGGTCGCTTAGCGCCCGGGCAGCTCCTTTTATTTATGACCAAGCAAGGAAGGCGGTCACGTCTCGAACAAAACCTCTCCCGTGCGCGATAGATCGTACCCCGCGATCGTTTGCAGCTCCTTCCGGAACTCCTCCGAACGCAAAATGTCAAGCAGCGCCCCGATCCAGGCCATGTTTTCCGCTTTTTTCAGCATCACCAGATCGTAGCGCTCCTGAATGAGCGGGATAAAATCCACCTGCCCTACGATCGCCGCGGCTTTTTCGATGCCGACGCCGACGTCGGCGTCGCCGGACGCAACCTTGGCCGCCACGCCGATATGGTTGGTCTGCTCCTCTTCATATCCGTTGAGCTGCTCCGGCCGGATGCCGTGCAGGCGCAGCTGCTCGTCCAACAGGACGCGGGCGCCGGAGCCTTTTTCGCGGTTTGCCATCCGCAGCCCGGGACGGGCGAGATCGGACCAGCCGGAAAGCCCGAGCGGATTGCCTTTTTGCACGTAAAGACCGGCGTTTCTCGATAGCAGGTTCACGACCATGCAGGGAAAACCGACGAGCAGCTTGCGGATGTACGGAATGTTGTATTCCCCGGTATCGCCGTCCAGCAGATGGGTGCTGACGATGTCCGATTCCCCGCGGTACATTGCGATCAGGCTGTCCAGGCTGCCGACATACGCCCGTAGCGGCCGGATGCCGGCAACGCCTTTTTCCATATATTTGACCAAAATGTCCAGGCTGATATCCTGTCCCGTCACGACCAAAGGGCGAACGCCGCTCAAGGACGCTCCGTGATGAAGCGGATCCGCCGCTTGGACGGGCTGGGGAACGGCTTTGATGCCCTTGGCCCGCTGCTTGTAAGCATCGAGGTCCGCCGCGTCGACGCGCATCTGCTTGCCGACCCGGTAGGACGGAAGTTCGCCTTTTTTGATCAGGTCGTAAACGGTGAGCTTGGATATTTTCAGCATTTTGGCGATTTCTTCGGTGGTATAGGATATATCGCTCGACATGGAAATCCTCCTTATTCGAAACAGGCGCTCGTTTGGCGGCAACGCCGCACTAGCTTCTTTCATTGTAACACGCGGAAGGCCAAAGAACATGCTTCATCCTGCCGTACCTGCCGGACAAACCGATGGAACTTCTCCGAAGACCTACTTTTGACGGTTTGTGAAACTTTTCCGAATCCGGTTTACAACGCCAGGAATATCTAGGTATAATTTATATCAATTATAACTATTTATAACTAAATATAATGATTTGGAGTGCTGACATGCGGATTAATTATCGAAACAGTCTGGTTTTATTTATGATCATGATGGTCATGCTGCTTGCGGCAGGTTGCGGGGGCGGGGCAGCCACCCAAACGGACGGCGCTGCGGGAACCGCGGGCAAGGGGACGGATCAGGCGGTATCGGATGCGAAGCAGGCGGCCAAGACCGACCTGACGATCTCCGCCGCGGCAAGCATGACCGATGCGCTTGAGGAAATCAAAAAGGCCTATGAGCTGGCCCATCCCGATGTGGAGCTGAATTTCAACTTCGGCGGTTCCGGCGCGCTGCAGAAACAGATCGAGCAGGGGGCGCCTGCGGACCTGTTCCTCTCCGCCGCGGTCAAAAACATGAAGCCGCTTGTCGAGCAGGGGCTTATGGCCGACGGCAAGGTGAAAACCCTTCTGAAAAACGAGCTGGTCGCCGTCGTGCCGGCGGATTCGGCCAACCCGGTCGCAAGCATCGCGGATCTCGGCAATGCGGACGTCAAAAAGGTTGCGATCGGCATCCCGGAAAGCGTTCCGGCAGGCAATTACGCCAAGGAAGCGCTGACGAATTCGAAGCTGTGGGAACCGCTTCAGCCGAAACTCGTACAGGCCAAAGACGTGCGTCAGGTGCTGCAATACGTCGAAACCGGCAATGCCGACGCCGGGTTCGTGTACAAGACGGATGCTTTGTCTTCGTCCAAAGTCAAAATCGCGTTTACGGTGGATCAAGGCACCTATTCGACGGTCGAATATCCGGCGGGCATCGTCAAAGCGACCAAACATGCGAAGGAAGCGGAAGATTTTTACGAATATTTGCAGTCCGAGGCTTCGCTTGACGTTTTCGTTAAATACGGCTTTTCCGTTCCGGAGTAAAAAGGATGTGCGCTTATGAGCTGGCATGACTTTTGGCCGCCCGTCCGTATTTCCCTGGAGGCGGCGCTGCTGTCGAGCGTGATCGTTCTCGTCCTGGGCGCTGCGGCGGCCTGGTGGATGGCGCGAAAAACGTTCAAAGGAAAAAGCGTGCTGGAGACCGTTTTGATGCTGCCGCTGGTGCTTCCCCCGACGGTGGTCGGCTTTTTGCTCCTTGTGCTGCTGGGGCGGAAAAGCTGGATCGGACAGGCCGTAGAATGGCTGTTCGACGCGCCGATTATCTTTTCCTGGTGGGCTGCCGTCATCGCGGCGGTGGTCGTTTCCTTTCCGCTCGTATACCAAACGATGAAAAACGGATTCGCCGCCGTCGATCCCGAGCTGGAAAACGCCGGGCGCGCGAGCGGTGCAAGCGAATGGCAGGTATTCCGATACATTACGCTTCCGCTTGCCGTCCATTCGGTCGGCACCGCCTTTATCCTCGGCTTTGCGCGCGGACTCGGCGAGTTCGGGGCGACGTTGATGATCGCGGGCAACATTCCGGGCAAAACCCAGACGATTCCGACGGCGATCTATGTGGCGGTGGATGCGGGCAATACGCCGATGGCATGGGCATGGACCGGGGCGATCATCGTCATTTCGTTCCTGATGCTGTCGTTAACCGGACGCCGGAACCCGGCCGATGCAAACCGCGCTTCGGCGGCATCCAAAACAATCTAGTCGGGCGCAGCGAAAATGCTGCCATAGTCTAAAGGCATAAAAAGGCTTGATTTGGTGGTGCACCGAATCAAGCCTTTTTTCCCATCCTCCCCGTCCCTTTTTCAGAATATATTCAGAGCTTTATAGTTAAATGGATATATACTCGCTGAAATGGGGGAAAGGGTTATTCCATCGGCCGTTACACGGCAGAACATTAGAAAAGGATTTGTGTGGTGATAAATTGATGTTATCCGAAATACAACAAGAGGCGCTGAACAAGGCGCAAACGCATGGAGGAAAACTCGTCCGCTGGAGACAGGGCGGATATTGGACATATGAGGGAGCCGTGTCGAATATAAAAGACCGTTCTCCGAAAGTGTCCGATTTGGAATGGTATTGCACGACCAACACGATCTTCGCCCTCGTCCGGCGGGGGTTTATGACCATGGAGGATTGGGAGAATTGCTTGGTCATCCCGGAGGAAGCGAAAGAAGAAACCGATGTAAAAGAATTATAGACGAACCGGAGTTATTTGGTGCAACCTGGCATGCTTTGCTGTTAAAATATTTAGAAGAAAAGCAGCACTGTCCAGGAGGAGAGAACCTTGAAGGTCTTGATCGTCGACGATGAAAATCTGGCTTTATTAAAATTGGAAAAACTGCTGCATTCGCAAGGCGGGCTTGGTTTTCCGATCCAGGTGATTGGGGCGTACCAGAATCCTTATGCTGCGCTTGAAGCGGTGGGGCAGGAGGCGCCGGACGTCGCCTTTCTGGATATCGAGATGCCGGAATTTTCCGGTTTTGAGCTGGCGGAGCAGCTGTTGGAAATTCATCCGCAAATGCATGTCGTTTTTGTTACCGCCTACCAGGATTTTGCCGTAAAAGCATTTGAAGTGAACGCGCTCGATTATTTGCTGAAGCCCGTGCATCCGTCGAGACTGGCCGTGACGCTGGACCGGATCGGGCGGTTTTCGCTCCTTGATAGCGCAAATGCCGCCGAGGAACAAACCGGAGAAGCGATACTTTGCTGCCTGCAAAGCCTGCATTACCGGGATCGGGAAGGCAGGCCGCAATTCTTCCGGTGGAAAACGCTGAAAGCCCCGGAATTGTTTGCATATCTGATCTATAACCGGGACAAAATGGTGAGCAAGCAAACCTTGATCGATTTGCTGTGGCCGGAGCAAGACATGAAGAAAGCAACAACACAGTTACATACGGCCATCTACCAAATCAGGCAAATGATTAAGGCGAGCGGGCTCCAGCTGCAGATCAAATACCATGACGAAGGTTATCGGCTGGTTTGGGGCCAGGTGGCGTTAGACGTGGACATTTGGGAAAACAGCCTTCGCGCCGCGCCGCCGGTAACGCCCGAGACGCTCCCCCGGCACTTGTTGACTTTGGACATGTACGCGGGCGACTATCTGGAGGAGCACCGGTATATTTGGGCGGCGCCGGAGCAGGAGCGCATCCGGCTGCTCTGGCTGAAATATGCCAAACCCGTAGCGGAATGCCACGTCCGGCTTGGACAGCATGCCGAAGCGGCGAAGCTGTACCAGCAGATGATCGGAAGGTTGCCTTATTTGGAGGACGGTTATCTGGGATTGATGAAAATGTATGCGGAGCTTCATAATTCCACGGAAGTCAGAAGGCTGTACCAGCAGCTGACGGACGTGTTCGAGGGCGAATACGACATGACCCCAAGCGAGGAAACGACGGCATGGTACCAGGAATGGGAGCAGGCGGTCGCAAGCGGCGCATAGACGAAAAATTTCCGCTTCAAAAGGGGCGCAGACATAATAAACGCTGCCTTAAGCTCTAATCGCACCCATCTTTCGGATGAAGGATGTTGAATTCGCGGCTATCGGCATATAAAACGATGGCCTTAACGATAGGAAAAAGCAGCCTGCGGCTCTATGTCGCAGGCTGCTTTTTCTATTCCTATGATAGCGCAGGATGTTGGCTTGCTTTACTTGCGCGATGGTTCGGGATGACGAAGGACATGACCGTGCCTTCCCCAAGCTTGCTTTCAATCTGCAGACCTTGCCCGTAATGCTGCTTCAGCCTTCGGTTCGTGTTCAGCAGTCCGATGCCTCCGGAGATCCGGCCGCCGCCGGCATCCGGGTGAAGCAGGTGCGCGGCTTCCTCTTCGGACATGCCTTTGCCGTTATCCCTGACCTCGAACCTCGTGCCTTCCTCCTCCCGTCGGATCCGGATTTCTACCGTCCCGCCTTGAATCCGGCTCAGCAGGCCGTGCTTCACCGCATTTTCGACCAGCGGCTGCAGCGTCAGCGGCGGAATGAACAGCGAAATGTCCGGATCGACATTCCATACGACCTCCAGCCGCGGCCCGAAACGTTCCTTCTCGATGTAAAGATAGGACTGGACCAGATCCAGTTCATGGGAAAGGGGAACGACCTGTTCCGAATTCAGAAAATCGATGCTGATCCGCAAATACGAGGTAAACGCATCGGCCAAATCCCGCATTTTATCCAGATCGATTTCGCTTAGCGACATAATCGAATTGATCGTATTGAACAGGAAGTGCGGCTGGATTTGGGCCTGCAGATAAGCGGCTTCGATCCGGAGCCTTTCTTCGGCCGATTTTTTGAGCGTCCCTAAAGAAAGTACCCGGTATTTCAGCTCCAGTGCATCCACCGGCTTCGCCACATAATCGTTTGCCCCGGCGACAAATCCGGCGTAAATGTCCTCCGGCCGGCTTCTGGCGGTCAGCAGCAGGATGGGCAGCTCGAAGCTGCTGAACCGTTCCCGGACGATCCGCGTCAGCTCATAGCCTGACATATGCGGCATCATGACGTCGGAAATCAGCAGATCCCATGAAGAGGATTCAAGATGTTGCAGCGCTTCTTTCGCCGATAAGGCCGTTTGGATTTCGTGGCCTTCATCTGCAAAAATGCCGGTAAGAACTCTCAAGTTGACGGGATCGTCCTCTACGATCAAAATCCGTATTCCCTTGGTCAAAGCATGTCCATACATGCCGGCGCGATCGTTGGCAAGGTCCGGTTCGACGGCTGCGGCCGTTTCCCGGGCGAGTATGCCGTCCCACTCGTTTTCTTCCGGCTTCGGCACGGTGCTGTCGGCTTTTTGAACTTCTGCATCCGCCTCGAAGCCGCTTTCCGCCAGCGGGAGGGAAAAGCTGAACACCGTGCCTTTGCCAGGGGTGGACTCGGCCGTCAAGGTGCCGCCATGAAGCTCGACCATCTGTCTGCAGATGCTGAGGCCCAGTCCGATGCCGCCGTTTTCGTCTTCGCCTTGCCCCTGCTCGTACGGAAGAAAAATCCGTTCCAGCGCATCCTGCCTGATGCCGCGCCCGGTATCGGCCACACGGATCACGACCGCTCCTCCATCGGCCTCAGCCGAGATGTTGATGGTGCCTTCGTCGGTAAACTTGATGGCATTATGAAGCAAATTGAACAAAATTTGAGTCAGCCTCTGCTCATCGGCATACACCGAAGGAAGCGACTCCGGAAACCCCGAGGTGACCCGGACGGGTTTGCCTTCCGTCATGTAGGCGAGCATGCTGATTACGCCGGATACGACAGGCTCCACCTGAAGCGGCCGTTGACGGAGCACGATCCCTTGGTCCTTCAATCTGACGGCGTCGAGCAGATCGCTGAGCAGATAAGACATCCGGCGGCTGATGGTGACGAGAAGCTCCATGTTCTTGAGGCTTTCTGGGTCCATGGAGTGCTGCTGGCGGGTCAATACCGACTGGGCGATATTGATGATGCCGTGCAGCGGCGTCCGCAGTTCATGCGAGGTGTTCGCCAGGAACTGGTCCTTCCGTTCGTCCGCCTTTCGCAGCTGCTCGTTCAGCTTGGCGTTTTCCGCCGCGTTCCGGAAATAACGTTTAAACCAATAGGCGGAAAAGCCGACGATGGCGGCCAAAATGTCGACCGGATAATAAATGGGAGTGAAATTCCAATCGAAATTCACCGTCCCCCATAAAATGTTGGATATGACGCTGGCCGCCGCGAGCAGGATCAGAAAAGCATCCTTTTGCTTTTGGCGCATCATTTTGCCGATCAGGAAGAAAAACCAGAACGTAGGCAGCAGGTACAGCACGCCAAAGACATGATAGGTCCTTGATAAATGCACCAGGTTTGCCGGAGCAATAAGCAAAAACGCGCAGTACAGGGCACTGGCGCCGACATATCCGACAAACAGAGGGCCCCGCCGGGTTTGCCCGGAAAAACTTCTTCCCATCAGCAGCATGCAGAACGTTATGCCCAAATAGGACAGAATCCGGATCTTCAGCATCCACGTGTAATTGAGGGGGAGCCAGCGCAAAAGCACGTATTCATGATCCGACACCACCGTCAGCCCTGCAAATATAAGCAGCAGAACGAAAGCCAGAAGCAGCTTCTCCCTGGGGTTGATGATATACATAATGCCGGCGTACAGCGCATGAAGCAGCAGGATCATAAAAACGACCAGCTGAAAACCGATCGAATACCACCACTGAAAATCGATCGCCGCCTGCGTGCCAAACCGCATAGACTCGATAATCCCCCCGGTGGTAGGATCGTCGTAGTTGGCGGATTGGATCAGGATATCGATCACGTTCTGCTGATTTGGAGTGATGGTGTTGGTGAAAGATACGAGCTCCGGAATATACTCTTTGCCCGTTGCAGCAGGTTTCCCGAAGCCGCCCATAGGTTTTCCGTTGACGATGACAACGGAGGAAGATTTAATCTCCTTGACCCACAGTTCGTAAGGCTGGTCCAGCGGTTGATCCACAAGAATGCGGAGCCTGTAGGTTCCGTAACCGAACGACGAACCGTTTTTATCGTTCCAAGCGGAACTCCAATCGCCGGGAACTTGAATATAGCGGCGCTCATCCTTGGCCTGTTCGGCCTGCCGGCTGTCGGAGATCAGCCGATTCGGGTAAAACTCCCACGCCCCGTCCAGTACGATGGAATGCCTGTTATCCAACTGGGCCTCGCGCAAGTCGAGAACACCCTGCTGCACTTTAGGCTGTTCCTCGGTTCCGAATGCATCCGACCAAAGCATTCTTGCACAAATGAGCAGCGCGATGTACAGCAAAAATACGACCGTTTTTTTCATTAATATGTATCGTCCCTGTTATAAAGTCGTCGTCAGGCGAGTTCATGTTGTCAAAGTACATTCTATTATACGACATGATTCGCGGTTCCGTCTGTCCATCTAGAGCACCGTCTTCTTTTTTACGAAGGAAGACTTCTCGGGCTCGCTTCAGCTTTCGGAAAGGATACATCCATTTCAACGATTGCGCTCTGGACGGATGGGGATTCTTCGTCGATAATGGGAAAGGAAAGATATGGATCCTGAATAAGGGAGAGCTGAAAACATGAAGATTCGGTTTCTGGGCACGGCGGCGTTCGAAGGAATTCCTTCGTTGTTTTGCCGTTGCCCGCTTTGCGTGAAAGCAGTGGAGGAAGGCGGCAAAGAGATCCGCTCCCGTACTTCGGTGATGCTGGATGATGAACTGAAAATCGACTTTCCGCCGGATACGTTTATGCACATGATTCGCGACAGGCTGGATTTGGAAAAAATCAAGGATCTTATTTTTACCCATTCCCATTCCGATCACTTGTATGCCGACGATTTGGTTGCAAGACTTCCAGGATATGCGCGTTCTGCCGATCATCCGATCGAGGTGTACGGGAACGACGCGGTTCTTCTGCGGATCAAACAGGCGCTGGACACGAACGGAGGAGCGCAGGGCAAATACAATTTGCACAGACTCCGGCCGTTTGAACGAACGCAGCTGCAGACGGCGGTTGTCGTGCCTCTTCCGGCCAGCCATGATCCGAACGAAACCTGTTTGCTTTATTACATCGAAAAAGACGGCAAAACCTTGCTTTACGGTCATGACAGCGGCTGGTTCCCGGAGGAAACGTGGCAATGGCTTCAAGGGAAAAGGCTGGATTTGGCCATTCTCGAATGCACGGTCGGGCAAATCAACTACCGGCAAAGCCATATGAACGTCGATGCCGTATTGGAAACCAAACAGCGTTTTGAGGAGTACGGGATCCTGAAGCCGGACGCGCAAATCGTCGTCACCCATTTTTCCCATAACGGGCAGCTGTCTCATTCGGATTTGGTGGACATATTTACGCCTCACGGCATCCAGGTCGCTTACGACGGCATGATTCTTGAACTTCCGTGATCTGACGCCACATCTGATGCGAAAAGCATCGGCTTTTTTGCAAATAACTTGGCCATGATTAGGGTGCGGCTGGAGGAGTAGAGAAGGAGCCGATCATTTTGGGGTCTCAGCTTGAAAAGAAGCCATTGGAGCGGAAACGAATATGCACTCAGCATTTTTGGCTGCTGGGCTGGGCAGACTCGCTTCGAGGCGGCTTCACGGATGCTTTGGGAGGCTGCTCGGCCCGTTTGGCTTCGGCGCAACCCACAATCAGAATGCTGAGGGTCATGACTGCCGCGACGACGGAATGCATCTGCCTTGATTTCATCATTTCACCTCCTTTGGCTTCAAATTAGAAAGTGTAAGTTCTGGAGCCTTCACATGCCTTTATCGCAAGGGAAATTTCCGCTAATCGCGGTCTGTCTAAAGTGCGTCGATGGACGTTTTTCTTATAAACGAACAGGCAGACGAGATCATTTTGTAACCGCTATCTTATATAACGTTTTTCCCTGGACCTGGTTCCGGACTTCATAAAACGTTCACAAGTTCATTTTGAAAGCGCTAACGTTTTGTTACAAATACCCGTTGGGAGATTTTGCGAAACATTCATTTTGTTGTTGAAATAAATGGAACAGGTTGCATATAATTAGATTGTAAGCCTATGCAGGCTCCGCGAACGTCGGGGTATGGCGCAGTCTGGTAGCGCGCACCCTTGGGGTGGGTGAGGCCGTGGGTTCGAATCCCGCTACTCCGATTGAGTTCCATGCAGAAACCAGGAAAAAGCGTTCACTAAAAGTTTCGGCTTTTAGTGAACGCTTTTTCTATGTATGGTAGAATTTAGGCAGCGAGGTGATTGAAATGAGCCGTTTTATGAAGCCGCTGACGTCTTCGCTGCACCTTTATACCGCGATGACCGAGCGCGTACCGATCGTCGTTTTTATCGGGAATGAGCTCGTCGGGGCCGGGCGAATCGCGGAGATCACGGAAGAGAGCGTGAAAATCGGGGGCGAGCGGTACATGAGGAAAGTCTGTACGTTTAAATATGCCAGTTAAAATACCGCCTCATTCTAGTGCCGCACCGATGTTCAATGGGCTTGAGGCTGTAAGGATCCGGAGGTTTGTTTATGCCCGTTTCTCCCGTTCCAAATCATCCCTCAGCGCATCCATCCACGTCCTGTTTCCGCCCACCCGGATCATTTGTTCAAGCAGCCACTTTTTCGATTTCCGGTCGCGGCTGCGCTCCAAATAGACGTTAAAATCATGCTCGTCTTCCGGCCGCGTGCTCAGGCTTTTGAACAGCAGCTGCCAAGCCGGGTTGACGAATGGCCGCGTCAAGCTTCCCATCGCAAAGTCGCCGATCGGCATGGTCACGGTCCGGTCCTTCCGGAAAATGACGTGTTCATCGCTGCGTTCGGTCAAAAGAATCTCCAGAAACGCCGCCCCTTTGAACAGGTGAAGGCAATATCGCGGCGGTTCGACGTCCCCCAAATGACGGACAGGCTCCAGCCGATGTTGGCCGGGGATGGCCACGTTAATGTCCCAATCATTGAAAAAACTTAACGCATACGCCAAATCCTCTCTGAAAATGCAAATGTCCATATCTTTATGGCTTCGCGTCGCTTCCCCGACGGCCAAATCGATCGTCCAGCCCCCGGCAATGAACCAAGGTTTTTGGAAGGAAGCCATAAGCGATTCGATGCCGCCAAGTTCTTTTGCATGGATCATGTTCGTTTCCTCCAAGGCACGGATTATGCCAATGTATTTTTGGAATGCAATTCACTTCATGCCGTTATGAATCTGCAACAGGTTTCCGTTGAATTTAGCAAATCATTGCGTTTGCGCTCAAGGCCGGTGAACCAACTCCATGGCAGAGGCCTGTGACTAAACACTTCTTAAAACCGAGAAAATAAAAAGAAAAACGCAAACGATGATAAGCGTGATTTTGGAGAATTGCTTCAGCTTGCGGTTGTCGAACGTCTTGTTCAGCAGGAAAAAGAATCCGGCCACCCAAATCGCTTCCTGAAAAAAGTTCATGAGGATGTTTCTAATCATATTGATAAAAAAGAATACATTATTCATTATAAAGGCCTCCTTGCGAGGTTTCTGAAAAAGTTCCCTTTTATATAGATTGAACTGAAATTTGCATCGAACTTCCTGTTAAAAGGGCCCGATGCGGCTCTATAACCTTCATTTCTTTAGTTCGTTCTATATAGTTAACGCTTGTGGAACGTCGTTCGTAACCGCATGCTGAAAATTCCTACACGATTGTCGCGTTATACCCCGTCTTTTTTCCTTCCTCCACAGCTTGGACGTACCCCTCAAAGTAAAAAGGGATATCGTCCTCGCTTCCGTTCGCGAGCCTTCCTCTCACTTTGTCAAAGGCGAAGATCGAGATCGAAAAAGCGGGCTCTCCGGTAATCAGAACGGGTTGCTCTTTCTCCGCAGCCCAATAGTACTCCCCGCCGTAATTCCGCCTGGCCACCTCAAAAACATAACATCCCGCCATGGAGCATACGGAATCCAAATGTTCGTCATCCGTTACAAAATCGCTGATTTCATCCAAAAGATCATCCAGCGGGCGCAGGCTTTCCACGCTAAAATCAAAATTCCCGCGGTCCGCGAAATTGGCGGCAAAACTTTCTGCTGTAGAGATCACGTCGTCTTTTAAGCTTCTCGGCATGTTTTTAGGCTCCCTTCAACGATACGATGTTGATCGTCGCGATAATTTTTTGGCAACTCATCTAATATTTGCAGTTTGTTTCTATTTTTTCAAGCTTTTCGGTAGATGAGTCAATATAATCAAAGTTGTACGACACAAACGATGCAGGAGGGCCATCGATGAGCGGGCGAATACCGGAACCGTATTTCCGTTAATCCCCCGCTTCCTTTGACTTTAACCTGCCACTGGTTTATCTTGGGTTGTACTTGGGTGTTTATGAACGCCCATTCGAATAAACCGAGGGAGGCGTCTTTTGATGAAAAATCTTCAATCTACGGTAACCTTGAACAGCGGTCATTCCATGCCATGGTTTGGACTGGGCGTATACAAGGTGCAGGAAGGCCAAGAAGTGGTTGATTCCGTCAAAACCGCGATAGCTAGCGGCTACCGGAGCATTGACACGGCTGCGCTTTACGGCAACGAGGAAGGCGTAGGGCAAGCGATTCGGGAGTCGGGTGTTCCGCGCGAGGAATTGTTTATTACGACCAAAGTGTGGAATTCGGATCAAGGATATGACAGCACATTTAAAGCTTTTGAAACAAGCATCACCAAGCTTGGACTCGATTACGTGGACCTCTACCTGGTGCACTGGCCGGTAAAAGGGAAATATAAAGAGACTTGGCGGGCGCTCGAGAAGCTGCAGCAGGACGGCCGGGTCCGTTCGATCGGCGTATCCAATTTCCATATCCATCACTTGGAGGATGTAATGAAAGATGCGAATGTGAAACCTGCCGTCAACCAGGTGGAGCTGCATCCGCTGCTGAACCAGGCCGAGCTTCGCGAATACTGCAAATCGCAGGGCATCCAGATCGAGGCTTGGGCTCCGCTGGCGCAAGGGCATCTGCTGGACAACGAAGTGCTGAAGAACATCGGCGCGAAATACGGCAAGTCCACGGCACAGGTGATCCTTCGTTGGGATATTCAAAATGAAATCGTCACGATTCCGAAGTCCATCAATCCGAAACGGATCGTCGAAAACGCGGACATTTTTGATTTCGAATTGACGGCGGAAGACATGGAGCAAATCAACGGTTTGAACGAAAACCGCCGGTTCGGAGCCGACCCGGACAATTTCAATTTTTAAATGCACGGTTAATAACGTGAACCTAAAATCGCGTCCTCCTGCTTCTTGGCAGGGGCGCGATTTATTTGTTATTTTACATCTAGCCGGGGAATATGTGCATGCGGGATCCCCTTCAACCGAAGCATGCGCAGCGGTTCTGTCGCCCAAAAAAACCTTGCCTCGGGAGCGGAGGCAAGGTTTTTTTGGGAGAGTGAATGGCATCAAGGTACCTGTACTTGGCCATGTTTTGGAACCCCACAGGAATACAGCGATACAAGCTGCGATGGCGGTCCATATTCCGGTCATGCCGGGAACGTAACTCACATCGTAATTCGGCAAAAAACGTATCGATAACGTTCAACAGCGCGTGGATGATAATGGCCCCAAACATGCTTTTTCCCGTATTGTTAAACACCCAGACGATAATGACCCTTGCCGCTACGGTGCCAAGGAACCAGCAAGCGATCCACAATGGAGGATGATGGGCCTCAATGAGCGGAATGATATGCCAAATCCCCCACAGGCCCCCATAATCAAGCCTGCCCTCAATGCGCCCCACCGGTTTTGCAGCGGATCGATCGCATATCCCATCCACCCGCCGATTATTTGTTTCATGATTTTAATATAATCGGCAGTTCCTTAAGCGCAAACATCATCGTGCTTTCCTGGCGTACAAGCTCTGCGGAACGGTCGCGGCGGAAATCCGGGAAACGTCTTAGCAGCGTTTCGACGGCGATTTTCGATTCCAGCCGGGCGAGCTGGGAACCGAGGCAGTAATGGATGCCGCTGCCCAGACCCAGATGCGGATTCGGATTCCGGTGAATATCGAATCGTTCCGGCTGCTCGAACACTTCCTCATCATGGTTGGCCGATGCCATCCATATGTGGACGAATTGCCCTTGCTTCAGCTTTTGCCCGCGCAGTTCGGTATCCTGCTTGACATGGCGGAACATCAGCTGCACCGGGGAGAAATATCGGAACGTTTCCTCGATGGCGCCCGGAATCAATCCGGGGTCTTCAAGCAGCTGCGAGCGCACCTCCGGCAGGCTGTCGATGGCCAGCATGGCCGAGGAGATCAGGTTGGTCGTCGTTTCGTTGCCGGCCACGAGCAGCAGGATGCAAAATCCGATGATCTCCATTTCGGTTAAATGTTCGTTTTCGATGCGGGCCTGCACCAGCTTCGTAATCAAATCGTCCTGCGGATGACGTCTGCGGTCCTCGGCGATATCCGCAAAATAGGCGCCCATCTCCCGCTGGCAGGCATAATAGGCATCGGGATGATCGCCGACGAGGGCGTCCGACCATGCCTTGAATGTTTCCCTGTGCTCTATGGATACGCCGAGCATTTCGGCAATGACGGTAATCGGAAGCGGGCTCGCCAAATCCGCGATCGCGTCCATCCGGCCCTTTTGTTCGGCTTCGTCAAGCAGGGAGTCCGCGATGGATTGGATTTTCGGTGCGAGGGACTCGATCACGCGCGGGGTAAAAGCCTGTGAGACCAGCTTGCGCAGCTGGCGGTGCTTCGGCGGGTCCTGGCGCAAAATGCTCGATTCGAGCGGATCTTCCGAGGACGGAGACCCTTGGGAAGAGAAGATTTCGTAATTTGTGAAGACGTATTTAACGTCCTCGTATTTAAAAACGTTCCAGATTCCGTTGCCTTCCGACTGAACGACCGGGGAGTTGCTGCGCATTTGCTTGAACCAATCCAAAGGCAGCAAACCGTTTTTATTCCATTCCATACGTAGCACCGTCACTTTCTTTTGTGATTTTTGAACTGACTGGTCAGTTTTTGGTCATGAAAAAAAGAAGGCCTTGCTAATCAATGGAGATAAACAGGCCTTGGGTAATGATCGTAAAGACAAAATGCTCCAAATCGTCCCGGGTGTATTCATCCGGATGGTTCAGGTAATAGTTGCAGGTGCTTTCCAGCGTACCGATGATGCTTGCCGCCGCCAAATTGGCGTCCACGTCGCGGATCAGGTTTTCATCGCATTTGCCTTCTTCCAAGATTGCCGCCAAAAAACGGAGATGCTCCCGCCGGAGCTGCTTCAGCTCATCCAAGACATCCTGCTCGATTCCGTTCGAAAGCTCGTTAAACACGATATGCGAAAAATGGCGCGATTCCAAAAACAAATCCAGATGATGGCGGATGATCCGCAAAATCTGCTCCTTGATCGGAAGGGGGGCGTACAGGTCGGCTTGGGTCCGCTGCATAATATCCTCGAAGCCTTGCTTGACGACCGTTTTGAAAAGTTCGGACTTCCCCGGAAAATTGTAGTAAAGCGTTCCTTTGGCCACCTGGGCCCTCAGGGCGATCTCATCCATGCTCGCGCGATGGTAGCCGTTTTCGGAGAACACTTCGATGGCGGCGCTTATAATTTTGTCTTTGCTCAAGCTCAATCTACCTTTCCTGCAAAATCAAATCCGTTAATCTGACTGGTCAGTTCAAAAATAAGATACCATGCTGGGAAAAATTAGTCAAATAGGTTAACATGAAGTAGAATAGGTCCGATGATTTGCTTTCCGTGCGTATCATGTACATATGGACCGTAGTGGTGTATATTTCAACATGCTGGTTCATTCATCAGCGGAATTGGATATGACTATACCAAGAACACTATACGGTAACGGAGTGATCACTTGAGCAAATCAAAAGGCAAGGGCGGAACAGGCAGGGGAACGGGCAAGAAAGGCTGGACCCGCTGGGATGCTAAAGCCCGCCGGATCAAAAGCGCCCCGAAGCCTTATACCAGTAAGGGGACGAAAAAAACCGGTGAAGCCACAGGCGATGGACCTATATAAGGAGTGGTATTCTGAGAAAGCATAAACCAATGTCATTTGACGATCTGCTAAAAGAGCTGCAAGGCCAAAAAATGGTTCAGGAAGATCCGAATCATGTACCGCTGAACGAATTGTTTAATGCGTCGTTTATGCGGAAGCATTCTTCTTTCAACAGTTTTGGGGAGTTTGTAGAGAAGGGCAGCTTCCAAATCCAGACGTATGAAGACATCGACAACATCCCTGACGAGCTGTTTGATCGGCATATCTTCAGAGAGACCGACTTCATAGACTGGAAGTCCATGCTGGATCAAGCCAACGCGGAGTATAATGGGAAATAAGAGGATGCTTCCGCATCTCAGTTTATGGAACCTCGATTCACAGAAGAGCGCACCGATACCGGCTGCGCTTTTTTTGTATGAAGAGCAATCCGCTGGGGCGCGACTTTTAGGTCCACCGCGCCGCCCAAAGCTTCATTTGATGGCAAATGCCGTGCAAATCCTGACCCTTGGGGGTCAACGTATATTCCACCGTCACCGGCACCGTCGGGTACACCTTGCGTTCAAGCACCCCATGTTCTTCCAGATGGCGCAGCGTGCTTGTCAAAGCCCGGGGGCTCACGCTGGGGATCCGCCGCTGAAGCTCCCCGAACCGGAGCGTTCCGCAGAACAGTTCGCGGATGACGAGAAAAGCCCATTTTCCGCCGAGCACGTCCAGCGTTTTTTCGATGTTGCATTCGATAAACTCCGGATTTTTCGGGATATAGCTGCTGGCTTTTTTTGCCGTTGTCACGAAGGTCACCTCCATAGGGATATCTACTATACTGAAGTATACTAGATATCCTTGGTATAATTAAGTGAAAAACATTTCACTTCTTCAAATCGGATACGAACTTCTTTAGAATGTAGGGTGTAACCAGAATGATCTAGAATGATCTCAAGGAGGAATGAAAAATGAAATACCGGAGATTGGGCGGCAGCGGCCTGAAGGTCAGCGAAATCAGCTTGGGGAGCTGGCTTACATACGGCGGTTACGTTGAACGCGAAAATGCGGTGAATTCGATCAAAACGGCATATGATCTGGGCATTAATTTTTTCGATACGGCAAACGTTTATGAAAAGGGCGCGGCGGAAGAGCTGGTGGGCGAAACCTTGAAAGCGTATCCGCGCGAGTCCTACGTGCTTGCTACAAAAGCATTTTGGCCGATGGGCGACGGTCCCAATGACCGCGGCTTGTCCCGCAAACATATTATGGAACAGGTACACGCCAGCCTGAAGCGTCTGAAGCATGATTACGTGGACATCTTCTACTGCCACCGCCATGATGCCGAAACGCCGCTGGAAGAAACGCTCCGGGCGATCGATGATCTGGTCCGTCAGGGCAAAGTGCTTTATGTCGGCGTAAGCGAGTGGCAGGCCTCGCAAATCGCTGAAGCGCTGGGCGTAGCCGACCGTTATCTGCTGGACCGCATCGTGGTTAACCAGCCGGAATACAACATGTTCAACCGTTACATCGAAAAAGAAATCATGCCGCTCTCCGAGCGTTCCGGCATCGGTCAAGTCGTCTTTTGCCCGCTGGCGCAAGGACTGCTGACAGGCAAATACACGTCGGTTTCCGATATTCCGCAGGACAGCCGTGCCGCCAAACTCGAATGGATGCGCAAGGGCATCACCGAAGAAAAAATCAACAAGGTGAAGCAGCTTGAAGGCATTGCGGGCGAACTCGGAATTTCCATGGGAAATCTGGCTTTGGCCTGGATTTTGCGCAATCGCAACGTAGCCAGCGCGCTTGTTGGCGCAAGCCGTCCGGAGCAGGTGACGGAGAATGCCAAGGCTTCCGGCGTGGAGTTGAGCGAAGACGTGCTGAACCGCATCGAGGACATTTTGAAATAGAACAGGGATAAACCGGGCTAAGTGACGATTGATTCAACGATAATGAATACAGATCAAGAAATAGCGGCTCAAGTCATCATGATTGGGCAGCTATTTTTTTGTCCGGATGTATTCCCATATGCCATTGGTTTCAGCTGATAAAAGCGCGGTCGTTGGCTGGATGAAGGTTGTCTTCTCCTCCCCGACCGGGCATTGTCCATATTTGCATAGTTCGCTTGTTGCGGGAATAAAGTCCGATTTTTTACCTTTTTCCATTTCTTATATTCTGAGCGGCGTAACCTAGGGTATGATTTGGAAAGAAGTGATTTATGAGGGGGCGGCTGCTCCCTGCGTCATCCGAATGATCCACATGTAAACGAACTCATGCCAGTACAGCCTATGGGGAAAGCTGGATTTCGGTTAAGGAGGGGTTGAAATGGATACGGTCTGGCGGATCCGATGCAGGATCAGGGACCTGGCGGAAGCGGCATATGATCGGCTGAAAGCGATCGGGCGGCGATATCCCTGGATTGGGGCCCTGTACGCCGTATGGTGCTGGATATCGCTGCTGTTTTTTTTCTTGGGCCTGTTTTTATACAGGGATTCGCGCACGATGCTGGTTCAGTACTTATGGTCTTTTTACGTAATGCTTCAATTTTGGTTTTTGTGCCGGAGTAAAACCTTTACTTGGAAACAGGCGGCCAGGTTTATGCTTCTGGGCATATTTCTCGTTATTCCGATGACGGCGCTGACGCTGTTAGCTGCTCACGGGCTGTTTGGCGGAGACACGGATGACCTCTGGTCCCAAGCCGTGTTGACCCCGATTTTCGAGGAAGTGTGGAAGTTGCTGCCGCTGGGGTTGTTCCTGCTGTTCTCGCGGCGCGCCTCTTCCATGAGTCTGGCGGATTATACGCTCGCAGGAGCGGGGGCGGGCGTCGGTTTTCAGCTGATGGAGGAGCTCAGCCGACGGTGGCTGAATTCGGGCATTATCGGGCGAACGTATGGCTACAGCACCACGATGCTCGGAGGAGAGACCATCCATTGGGATTTCTGGACTCTTTTCCCCGGACGTTTTGAGGAAAGTTTTTTCCCGACGATCATGTCCGTCAGCCATCCCGTACACACCGGCATGATCGCACTGGGCATCGGTCTTGCGGTACGGTACCGCAAGCGGTTAAACGGCGCCATATTCGTCCTGCCGGGACTTCTGTTGACATGGTCCATCCTGGAACATGCTGCGTATAACGGGCAGGATTCCTTGCCAGGCTGGTTTATGAAACTCAGCGAATGGACCGGCAGCGGATACCGGACAAAGGGTGTTTTCCTGATGCTGCTGGCTTTGGGACTCGTCATGGATTATACCGCGCTGAACCGGGTCAAAAGCCAATTGCCGAGGATGGAGAAAGAAGGGGTCATCAATCCGGTGTCTGAGCTTTGGTATATGCTCGAGGCGCTTTTGACCCGGCGGGAGAGCTTCGCGAGCGCCATGTCCTGGACCCGGGAACGAAGAGAGACGGGGTTCTCGCTTTTATACGGCAATCGTGAGGCTGAAAGCCTCCGGGAGGATCTGCAGGCGCGTATGCTGAAGCATTTCCGGGCTGCAGCCGGCGTAACCGTGCTTCTCGTCTTCGTTATGCTGGCCGGACTCGCCGTTTACTGGCAGGCGCATGTTCATCCCGCAGAACCTGCATGTTTCTCCTGCATGTTTGATTCGCTGCAGGACTGGTGGGACCGCCTCGGCTTTTGGGAAAAAGGCGCCATCGTGCTTGGGGCGTTCGCCCTGTCGCTGTTATTCGTTGAATTTTGGCCGGCTCTCGGCATCGCAATGACGGCAGCGAGCATCCCGGCTAGCGGCTATGAGATTGCCAAGGACATTCGGGACCCCAAGCGGCTGCTCACGCCTGAAAATGCGATCTCTGCGCTGATCGGTTTGGCGCTCAGCCGCGTTCCTTTCGGCCGGATCGCCGAACGCTTCGGCAAGCGGGGCAGCCGCCGGTTGAAAGACTGGCTGGAGAAGCTGCAGAAGAGGAGAAAAAAGCCAAAGCCGGACCCCGAAGTGCCTAAGAAACCCTATAAGCCTGAAGGGGAGAAACCTCAGCCGAAGCAGGATCCCGAGGAGCATCCTACGCACGGGGATGCCGACGATTATGTTCACTGGAGCAAGGCGAAATACCGGGGAGTTGAGCTGTACGACAGCCGGAATTCTCCGCTTGGGGAAATCGACGGGATCGATTTGGAAAAGGGCGTGTTCTATGAAGCGAAGTCGGCTGAAGGACTGGACCGTATCCATCCGAAAACGGGCAAACCGCAGCAGACGCCGCAGGAGTTTACGGACAAACAGCTATACAAGAAAACAAAGGTGAGGATTAACAACCTTCAGAAAGCGGTCGGAACACGGACGACGCCGGACGGAACACCGGAAATCCCGACGCTTGAGCAAATCAAAGGTATCCGGCGTTTCGAGTTTCAGCTGGATGGAGATACGCCGGCGCTGCGAGCCGCGGCGGAGAACAGCTTGAACCGCTTGCGCCAGGAATTTCCGGATTACACATTTTCGATACGGTTTGGAGTGAAGTAAAATGTCTGTAGGGGTTTTTATTGTTGATCCTGTGGATGATTTTGAACGTTCCTTTACGATTCCGGTTGCGACGGAGTCTTTTTACCGCAAATATTGGGTGCCGGCCATCAGGGAATTAAATCTTCAGTGGATTGCATTGTTCGAGAATGGCGTTGACTTGGAGCAGGAGGACCTTCCCGCGGTTCTGGGCGAGGTATCCCGGCTTAAGGAATGGGCGCAGGCCAACATGCGCGGGGACGATCTTGAGCATATGCTGCAAAGGCTGGAGCTGCTCGAGACGGAACTGCCGAAAGCATACAGGCGCAGCGGCACTGTCGTATATATAGGTTAAGCGAATAAGGAAAGTCCGGAGAGTTTATTTCCGGGCTTTTTTTAATGGAGATTGCGGTACGGCAGCCACTTATTAGTGCATTTACATAATGATGCGTTTGGCTTAACCGTCGGGAAATGTTTCGTCTGTACGATGGAATGGAATTGGAATCAAAGCAACAAACCCTCGAAAAAAATGCTTAAAACATACGGGATTTCGAATGATAACGAAGGAGGCAAACCGATGAATGACGCGATAACCAAAGAGGAGTTTTACCGTGGTCTCGCCAAGCATAAGCGTATCGCCTCAATTAAAGACCCGCGGCATATTGAGCTGGCTCTCCGCCAACGGGACCAGCTAAGCGGCATATTTCTGCTGACGGGGCATATCGGGGTGGTCAAGGGATACGTCAACGTATTCAAGGAACACGGCCTGCCCGTATTCATGCATTTGGAGAAAATAGGCGGGCTCAGCACCGACCGGTACGGACTGGAATATTTGGCCAAGGGCATCCGGCCGTCCGGGGTGATTTCCACCAAAACGAGCATCATCAAAAACGCGAAAAAAATGGGGCTGCTGACCGTGCAGCGTTTTTTCCTCGTCGACAGCGAAGGGCTCGACAATATCGCCAAAAGCCTCTCGCAAACCGAACCGGACATTATCGAGCTGATGCCTGCCCGGATTCCGGAGATGATCTGCAGGGTAAAGTCGTTTACGGAAATTCCGATTATTACCGGAGGGTTATTGTACGAGGAAGCCCATGCGGAGGCCTGCCTGACCCACGGCGCAACGGCCATCTCTTCTTCCAGACCCGAACTGTGGGGGAAACCGGAACGAAAATTGATGAAGATTTAACCTTTTGCCGAAACGGATTTAACAGTTGTCCTTTATATTGGTATCAACAAGTAAATAAACCGGTTGGAGTCTTGGAGAAACCTGATCTGCTGCGGCCCGCGCTTTCGCTGCCGTTAGTTTTTCAGGTTTCTTTTTTGCTGCTTCCGGGCCGTTTTTACAAGAGGATTTTGCAAAAATCCAAAAAGCGACTTCCAATCAGCAATATATAGAGCGAAACGGTTTAATTCGTCTATATATTGTACCCTGGAGCGGCAGGAATCGAATTTTGCAAAATCCTTACAAAAAAAGGGTGGAGGAATGACTGTGTTCAAGAAGAAGTTAACGGCTTTAACGCTTGCGGCTTTCATGGCAGCGTCTTTGGCAGGCTGCGGTTCGGGCGGAGGGGATAGCGCCACGGTCGAAGGGCAGGCCGAAGCGGCGGGATCGTCCAAGAAGGTGGTCATCAAATACTGGTACGCCTACGGGGACAAAATCGAGGAAGCAAAGCTGCACATGGTCAAAACCTTTAACGAATCGCAGGACAAATACGAGGTTGTGGCCGAACACCAGGGCAACTACGACGACCTTCACGCGAAAGTGCAGGCGGCGTTTGCCGCGGGCAACGCTCCGGCGGTGACGGACCTTGAGATCGCCTCGACCGGCGTATTCGCCAATTCCGGCATGCTGGAAGAGCTGACCCCGTATGTGGAAAAGGACAAAGATCAGGTGAAGCTGGACGATTTCATCCCGGGATTGATGGGGAACGCCTACGTCAACGGCAAGCTGTACGGACTTCCTTTTATGCGCAGCACCCCGATCATGTACAAAAACGTGACGATGCTGAAAGAAGCCGGGCTTGACCCTGCCGGTCCGAAAACGTGGGAGGAGCTCGAGCAATATTCGAAAGTTTTGAAGGAAAAAGGAAAATTCGGCATGACGCTTCCGGTGGATATTTGGTATTACGAGGCGCTGGTAGCTCAAAGCGGCGGCCACATGCTGAGCGAAGACGGCAAACAAGCGGCATTCAACGATGCGGCGGGGGTCGCGCCGGTCGAGTTTTGGAAAAAGCTCTCCAGCGAAGGCCTGATCAAAATGCCTGTCGGCGATGAAGCGGGGGCGACCGCGAACAAGGATTGGGCAAACCAAATTTCGGCCTTCAAGTTCAATTCGACGGCAGGCGTGGCGGAAAGCCTGGAAATCGCCAAAGGCAACGGCTTCGAGCTGCAAACGGCCTTCATGCCGGCCAACAAGGATTACGGCGTGCCGACGGGCGGCTGCCAGCTGGTCATGACGTCGAAAAGCAAACCTGAGGAGAAGGAAGCGGCATGGGAGTTTATCAAGTGGATGACGTCCAAGGAAAACACGATTTACCAGCATAAACATGTCGGTTATTTGCCGACGCGCACGTCGGCTGTAGAAAGCGAAGAGCTTCAGGAGCATTTCAAGCAATACCCTCAATATAAAGTTGCCGTCGATCAGCTTCAATATGCCAGACCGCGCCCGATGGAGAACGCTTATCCGGAAGTAGCCAAAATTTTGCGCGACGCGATCGAAAAAGCGATCATCGACCCGAAAACAAGCCCGCAGGACGCGCTGAATCAAGCGGCTGAAAAAGCGAACAAACTGCTTGGGAAATAGAAAGGATCATGCCGAGATGACGGTAGACAGCTGGTTCGAGGACATCAAAGTCGTTATTTTCGATATGGACGGCACGTTATATCAGGAAGATACCTTTATGGAGCGCTATATCCGTTATTTGCTGGAAGGAACGGAGCATGAGGCGGATACGGAGGCGGCGGTCGGCATGGGAAAAGCGATCCGGTCCGGGGAGCAGGCTTTCGGGTTCGGCCACTTTTACCATCTGAAGGACGATCTGCTGGTCATCCGGCTGGAAGACGGATTGGCGCGGGGATATGCATGGGACGGTTCATCCGTCCCGATTCGAAAAAAGCTGTACAAGTTCGATTCCATCCTGGACGGGGAATTGCTTCATATCGGCGATCCTTGGGGCATCGTCGCCATGTTTAGCCACAAATACAAGCTGCCGGCCATAAAGCTGGGCGAAGCTTTCGACAGGGTGCGGCGGGAAATGCTTGCCGCTCCTTACCGCTTCGAGGTTCACGGCGGTTTGATGCAGGCGATCGGGGAGCTCGGCGTGGAAAAAAGAGTGCTTATGACCAATACGCATCCGGAGTCTGGCGCCGAATTTTTGGAGTTCATGCAGATTCGGCATATGTTCGAAGAAGTGTGCTTCGGCGCGGGGAAACCGGCGGGGCTGGAGTCGTATTTAACTTCCCTGCTGCGGCAGGGGTACAAGGGGCATGAAATATTGTCGGTCGGGGATAACCCGTGGAATGATCTGCATCCGGTGAAACGGATCGGGGGCCGGACCTGCTTTATTTCCCCTTATCCCAGCCATGATTCCGAAGCTTGGGACTTGCGGCTGACGACGCTGGATGAACTGGAACGGCTCATGCGCGCCATACGGGAGCGGAAAATGAAGGAGGAGATGCACGAATGGCACGAATCCTGCTGAAAGGAATCAGCAAAAAATTCAAGGACGAAACGGTCATTCAAGATTTGAACCTGGAGATTAAGGACGGCTCCTTTACGGTGCTCGTCGGCCCGTCCGGCTGCGGCAAATCCACCACGCTGCGCATGGTCGCGGGGCTGGAGAAGCAAAGCGGTGGGGAGATTTGGATCGACGACACCTGCGTCAACGATACGCCGCCCGGGCTGCGCGACGTCGCCATGGTGTTCCAGAATTACGCGCTGTACCCGACCATGACCGTCCGCGGCAATATCGAGTTCGGCCTGAAAAACAGGGGGGTATCCCGAAACGAACGCGAGAAGCTCGTCAAGGATATTTCGGAGATCGTCGGGCTCGCCCCTTTCCTGGACAAAAAACCGCAAAACCTGTCCGGCGGGCAGCGCCAACGGGTCGCGCTCGCGCGCGCCATGGTCAAAAAGCCGAAGGTGTTTATCCTCGACGAGCCGTTGTCCAATCTGGACGCCAAGCTGCGCAACCAAATGCGGACGGAGCTGATCCAGCTTCACAAACGCCTGGGCACCACCTTCGTTTACGTAACCCATGATCAGGTGGAGGCGATGTCGATGGGAGACGAGATCGTCGTCATGAACAAGGGGGAGATCCAGCAGGCGGATTCCCCGATGAAGCTGTATCAGGACCCGGCCAATCTGTTCACCGCCCAATTTATCGGCACGCCGGCGATGAACGTCATGAATATGGGCGACGTGCAAGGGCTCGACGTCCGTTCGGACCGTCCGGTAGGTTATGTCGGTTTCCGGCCCGAGCAGGGTATCCTGAACCCGGACCGTCCGGTGGAGGGGCTCGTGCTGAAGGGAGACATCGTCACCCGCGAAAGTTTGGGCGCCGAAAGCATTTATCAGATCCGTTCGGACGCCGGCATGTTTTTCGTCAAAACCTTCCTGAAACCGCTGGAGTCGGCGGACAAGGTAAACGTTGCGGTTCCGTACGAGCAGCTCTTTTATTTCGGCCCGGACGGGGGCAGAGTGCACGAGGCGGGAGTTTCGGCCAAACCTTTGGTTGCCGGAGGCGCGATCGTATGACGCTTTGGCATAAACTTCGTCCCTATAGCATGGTTGCTCCGGCCATCATCATTTTTTCGCTGTTTTTCATTTATCCGATTTTTTACATGCTTTATTTGAGCTTGTTCGACTGGAATTTCGTCAGCCCGACGAAAACGTTCGTGGGCATTCAAAATTTCGTGGACCTGCTTACCGAACCGGAATTCAGGCAGGTGCTTTCCAATACGACCATTTATACCGTGTTAACGGTGGCGTTGACGACGGGGCTGTCGCTGCTGCTCGCCTTATGGCTTAACCGGGGGAACGTCTTCTACGGCATCGTGCAGGGCGCGATTTTCAGCCCCCACATCATTTCGCTCGTCTCGATTTCGCTCCTGTGGAGCTGGCTGATGGATCCGGAATACGGGCTGCTCAACTGGGTGATCGGGTTGTTCGGCTTCGGGAAGCTGCAGTGGCTGTCGCATCCGAGCACTTCGCTCATTTCGCTCGTCATCGTCGCCGTCTGGAAGGGAATCGGGTACAACACGCTTGTGTTTATCGCCGGTCTGCAAAGCATTCCGGCCGACATTTACGAAGCGGCTTCCCTGGACCGTTCCCGGCCGTGGACGACGTTTACGAAGCTGATTTTGCCGATGCTGTCGCCGACGATTTTTTTCCTGGTCATCATCAACATGATCGGTTCGTTCCAGGTGTTCGAAACGATCGCCATCATGACCCAGGGCGGACCGGTCAATTCCACGAACACGCTCGTGTACTACATTTACGAATACGGCTTCCGGTTCTTTAAAATCGGGTATGCTTCCGCGGCAGGCGTCATTTTGCTGGTCATTGTCGGCATTCTGACGATCATTTACTTCAAACTGCTATCGAACCGGGTTCATTACCGTTAAGAAAGAGGTGTAACGCTTGAAAGCCGCAAACCGCGCCATCGAAGGCCCGATCCGGGCCGCAGCCGGCCATCCGCTGAACGGGATCCGGACGAAACAAGCCCTTTTGCGCAAAATTTTGAACCTTATTCTCCGCGTCGCGAACGTCGCCGGGCTGCTGCTGCTGGTGCTGATCTTTGCCCTGCCTTTCGTCTGGATGCTGTCCACGTCGCTGAAGACGCTGCCGGAGACGATGATCTTCCCGCCGGAGTGGATTCCGCGCCATCCCGTTTGGAAAAACTACGTCGACGCCTGGCATACGGGGCCGTTCCTGCACTATATAACGAACAGCGTCATCATTTCCGTCAGCATCCTCATCCTGCAAATGCTGACGATCATTCCGGCGTCCTATGCGTTCGCCAGGTATAAGTTTGCCGGGTCGGGCTTTTTGTTCAGCGTCGTGATGGTCACGCTGATGATCCCGAGCCAGCTGATTTTCCTGCCCGTCTATTTGGAGCTGAGCACCTTCAAGCTGCTGAATACCCATCTCGGGCTGATCCTGCCATTTGCCTCGAGCGCTTTCGGCATTTTCCTGCTGCGGCAGGCGTTCCGGCAAATCTCCGACGAATTGATCGAAGCGGCAAGGCTGGATCAGGCGAAAGAGTGGAAAATCATCGTCCGGATCATGGTCCCGATGGTGAAACCGGTGCTTGTCACCTTCGCGTTGTTCAGTTTTATCGCCCATTGGAACGATTATTTCTGGCCGCTGGTCATGACGACGAACGAAACCGCCAGAACGCTGCCGATCGGGATCGCCAAAATCCGCGAGGTCGAAGGCGTGGGCACGTGGAATATTTTGATGGCAGGCAACCTGATCCTCGTGGCGCCGATCCTTGTCGTGTTTTTCCTGTCGCAGCGCCAAATCATCAAGGCGTTTGTATATAACGGCGTCAAATGATCGAACGTTTACGATCGAAGCGGGAATCTGCAAGGTAAACACGGCGGATCCACGTACATCGATAACGGTATTTCAAATCAATTTTCCTACAACGAAAACAGGAAGCACCAAGCGTGCTTCCTGTTTTCGTGCATATTATCCGTTTTTGAATATCTACTGATAGTTACACAAGTTAGCTTCATCCTTTTCACGCATATGCTCTCTTCGTCATTCGGGAATTGGAATGGTAGGTTTTGGAGGAGCTATAGCCCTTTTAATCATATTTTTAGTTGTTATATTAGCATTTTATAAAATCGTACAACTTGCTGTTAACAGATCCGAAATCAGAAAGGATATCATCAAGTTAAAGGCTGAAATAAAAAATCTCCAGGAAAAGATCGATCATATTGAAAAGAGAAAAGAGTAGGAAGCAACTCCTTTATTGGCTAAGTTCAAAAGAGAACCTTTTTGCGACATATAACAACTTTTACGGCGGCATGGAGCAGCTTTTTGCTGTTTGGACGGCAATGGGCGCGCGTTTAAGCGATATCGGCTGCCAGTATCGTCAGCGGCCCTTCCTCGGCGGCGATGTTTTGCAGGACGTAGACCGAAACCGGAAACATCGGGAACCCGACGTAATAGGGCGTAATCGAATACAGCGGATAAAAGATGACGAGCGCTTTGTCGGCCAAATAATAATCCTGGGTCGGCTGCACGGTGACCGCCGTGCCTTCCAGGACGGGAAGGTTCCGCTTTTTGATCTGCGCGTTGATTTCGTCCGTCAGCAAGGCCTGGTAGTTCGAGCCCGGTTTAAACAAATCGGACAGCGCATAGGAGGCGCCGGAGCCGGTGTAGAAGGTCAGCCCTTTGGCGACGGTATAACCGTGGGCCATGGGAGTGGAATACGTGTAATTGCTGAGCATCAGGCTTAATATGCCGCGCTCGTTCGTTTTGATCTCGAAATTTCCGACCGTTTGCGGGTTGCTCCCGGTTTGAACATGCTGCTGGATGCGCTGCATTTCCTGAATTTTCTCCACGATCGCGCGGTTGATCCGCTCCTCCGCCCGGGGATTGGCCAGTCCGGAAATTCGGGGATAATGGATCCGGATGCCCGGGGCGTTATACGTTTGGGTTTGCACATGAACGGGCGGCTGGTATAGAGGCATTTTCATTCGCTCCCATATGTTCGAATTTTGCTGCATTAGCCTATTCGCAAGCGGGTTACTTCGTGACTTTGGCGAAAGCCATTGGCGAGGAGAGGCGATCCCCCGAAAAAGAATCCGTTGCCCGCATTTTCCTTTTCGGCTAAAATGAGGATAATTTACGACAGCCTCGCACAGCACGCTTTTTTGAATGCTTTTCAACCGTTTTCCCCATGAATCCGCATATTCAACTCCGTAAAACCCGCATTTTTCCGATATCAGCTCGGGAAGTCGCAGTACCGCAAAAGGCATCGTTAACTGCCGAAAGTAGATTTTTCCGATCGTCGTCCGCCAAAATGATAGCGCTTACCCATCCTTGTCCCGGGCATTCTGCCTGCATACAGCCTGGATTGTTTTCCGTGAGAGAACGTCGATCGATGTTTTTCTTAAGATACAAGAAGGTACAAGTTTCGAAGCGAGGGCTTCCTTATATCTCAAGGAAAATTTCCGCTAAGCGCGGTCTCTCTTCTGTGAAAGTACGTCGATCGATGTTTTTCTTAAGGAGGGAAAAGTTTGGAACGGGGTTATTCTTACTACAAACAGGCGTTTGAGCGTATTCCGAAACCTTTCGCCTACGTTGATCTGGATATGCTCGGCAAAAATATCGGGCACATCCTGGCGCGGGCCGGCTCCAAAAACATCCGAATCGCGACCAAATCGGTCCGGAGCGCCGCGCTGCTGAAACGGATTCTTCATCAAAGCCCGGTTTTTTGCGGGTTGATGTGCTTTTCCCCGCAGGAGGCCATATATCTGGTAAAGCAGGGGATGGACGACATCGTGATGGGTTACCCGGTCTGGGAGCCGTCCGCGCTGGCGGGGATGGCCGAACTGATCCGCCAAGGCAAGTCGGTTACGCTGATGGTCGACTCGGTCGCGCACATCGAGCATCTCGAACGGATCGCGGCCCGGCACGGCGTCCGGTTTCCCGTATGCATCGACATGGATATGTCGCTGGACGTTCCGGGGCTGCATTTCGGCGTGTGGCGCTCGCCGGTTCGTACCGTTGCCGAAGCCGGACCGCTCGCGGAGCGGATCTTGTCTTCCCGCCTGGTCATGCTGGACGGGGTGATGGGTTATGAAGCGCAGATTGCCGGCGTGGGCGACCATTACCCGAACAAAATGGCAAAAAACATGTTGGTGCAGACGCTGAAACGGCGTTCCGCCAAGCAGGTAGCCGAAAAACGGGCGGCGCTTGTGGCCATGATCGAGGACGCGATGGGGGCGCCTTTGCGTTTCGTAAACGGCGGCGGCACGGGAAGTTTACATACGACGGTCCTGGAGGAAGCGGTGACGGAGGTGACGGTCGGCTCCGGTTTTTTTGCGCCGGCGTTATTTGACCACTACAGGGATTTCCGTTATCTGCCTGCGGCGGGTTTTGCCGTTGAAATCGTGCGTCAGCCGGGTAAGCATATATATACCTGTCTGGGGGGCGGGTATACGGCTTCGGGAGCCGCGGGCCGCGATAAACTGCCGCTGCCTTATTTGCCGGCCGGGGCGTCCCTATTGCCGCTGGAAGGCGCGGGGGAGGTGCAGACCCCCGTAAAGTATGACGGGGAGGAGCCCCTCACGCTGGGCGACCCGATCTTTTTCCGTCATGCGAAAGCCGGCGAGCTATGCGAACGGTTTAATTATTTGTACGGCCTATCGAAAGGCGGCATCGTTGAAAAAATCACAACCTACCGGGGGGATGGACAATGCTTTCTTTAAACGAAAACCGGAAAGTCTGGAAAAACTGGTCGGGCGCCGTCCGCAGCACGCCCAAACATATCGTTTATCCGGCGGCCGTTGACGACATCATGTCTTTGGTCCGTTCCTGCGCCAAGGAAGGCAAGGGCATCCGCGTCATCGGGGCGGGGCATTCCTTCACGCCGCTGGTGCGGACCGATGACGTGCTGCTGTCGCTGGACCATCTGGCCGGGGTCGAGCCGGTGGACGAATCTTCGCGCAGCGTCTGGATTTGGGCCGGGACAAGGCTGCGGGACATCAGCGAAGCGCTGCACAGGCAGGGCTGGGCGCAGGAAAACCTCGGGGACATCGATATCCAATCGATCGGCGGGGCGATCGGAACCGGAACGCACGGGACGGGAATCCGTTTCGGTTCTATATCGACGCAGCTGCTCGAAGCGCAGGTGATTACCGCATCCGGCGAGCTGCTGACATGCAGCGAGGAGGAGAACCGCGAGCTGTTCAAGGCGCTGCAGGTTTCGCTCGGCATGCTCGGGATCGTGGTCAAAGTCCGCATCCGGGTCGTTCCGAGAACGGTGCTCCACTACAAAAGCATGCGCCTGACCGTTGACGAATGCTTCGGGCGGCTGGCGGAGTTTCGGGACGACCACGACCATTTCGAATTTTTCTGGTTTCCCCATACCGACACCGTCCAGGTGAAATTGTTGGATGAAACGGACGAAACGCCGTCCGAAAGCCGTTTTTGGCAGCAGGCCAATCAGCTTGTGATGGAAAACGCCTTTTTCGGCATGCTGTCGGCTGGCTGCCGCATCCTTCCAGGCCTGTGCAAGCCGGTAAGCCGGCTGTCGGCGCGTTTTGTCCCGACGGGAGAGGATACGGCGTACAGCCACGAGCTTTTCGCCACGCAGCGGCTGGTGCGCTTCAATGAAATGGAATACAGCGTCCCCGCGGAAAAGATGGAGGAGGTCGTTCGCGAAATTCGCGCCAAAGTCGCGGCCGAAAAACATGCGGTGCATTTTCCGGTCGAATGCCGTTACGTCAAAGGCGACGACATATGGCTCAGCCCGGCCTACGGCCGCGACTCCGCGTATATCGCCGTTCATATGTATAAGGGGATGGAACATCGGGCGTATTTCCGGGATATCGAGGACATTTTCCGGCGGTATGACGGGCGTCCGCATTGGGGGAAAATGCATACCCGAACAGCCGAGGAATTGTCAGGACTGTACCCCAAGTGGGATGCCTTTCAGGAAATCCGCAGGCAGCTGGACCCGCTGGGCATATTCCAGAACGATTACTTGAAGAAACTGTTTGCCGTTAAATAAAGAAGAAACCCAAGCCCGCGATTCCCCGCGGGCTTGGGTTTTGCGTTGTGCGGCTATAAATCTCACGAATAGTCTCTCCGGACGGGCCAAATGGCGATGCCAAGCGCGCCAGCCTGGGCAACCTTCCAATTAAACCATAAGCTTGCGCAGGCTGCGGACATACTGCATCCGAACGATCAGGAAATAGACGGTTTGAACGACGATGAAACCCGCGGCCGTAGTAAGGATCGGCGGCATTATGCCGGTTTGATTCAACCCATGCAGGATGGGCACGATAACCACCATCGTTTCGACGATGGCTGCCGCGATCGGAACGTAAAAAAGCAGCGCAATTTGCGTCGAGGCGGCTTTCGCCATCTCGTCTTCGCCAAGGCCGATTTTGGACAGGGAGCGATACATCCGCTGATCTTTACGAAGCTCCGTATGCAGCTTGAAATAGAGAAAGCTTGCCGACGACAACGAGAAAATAAGGGCGATAAAAACGCCGATAAAACTCATCACGGCCGTAGACTGCTTGGAGCTTTGATAATTTTCGCCCCGGGCATATAACATGTATTCATAGTTGTGCTGGGAAGTCACCGCCTGATTCCACTCCGCGAGTTTCGCACCTAGGGTTGCTTCCGGATCGGACCGGGAGGGAGGCGCTCCATCCCAAGCCGGAATCTTATACAAATAATAAGTCATCTTCGAGAACAGCTCCGGATCTTGGGCAAAATCCTTGTACGCCGCATCGCTCACGACCAGGAACGGGGAAGAATACGGTCCGAAAGGCATAATGTCCGTATTGACCGTCTGTTTGACGGTAAGGCTATGTCGTTTGTTTTGCAGATGGGCATCCGCAAAATCCTTGAAATGTTGGACGTTGGTGGTCCTGCTGAGGAGCAATGCCGCATCCGAAGCGGACACGTTTTGAATGCCCGGCAGGCCGGTTTGTTCGGATAACAAGCGATATGCAGACAGCGGAAGCAGGTCGATGCCCCGTTGCTTGCCATTCAGCGCAAAGCCCCGATAGTGGATGAAATCCAGTTTTTGTTCGGCAAATTGGACTCCGTTGGCCTTCAACTCCTTGGCGATGTAGCCGCGCTCCCCTTCTCCGTCGTTGGCGTCACGGATGATGTAGACCAAAGCATAGGGAGAATTTTTGTACGTCGCGGCATTGGTCTGGTACATGAACAGAAGCACGCTGGAGACCATGCAGGCCATCGCGGTGACCACCGTAACCATGAACAGAATTCGCGCGTTGTCTTTCAGCTTGTAGCCCATTTCGGAGATTCGGATCAGGTTCGTTTTTTTCCACGTGAGCGGCCGATTTTTTTTCAACAGTTTGACGATGACCACCGACAGCTGCGTATAAAAGAAATACGTGCCGGCGATGCCCGCGACCGCAGCGTACATCAGCGTGTTTTTGGAAAACTTGCCGGTTACGGCAATCACACCGAGAAGCAGAAGCGAAGCGCCCAGGATGGACAGAAGCCAGGAAGCTTTAGGTTCTTTTTTCGGCATCACGCTGCCTTTGAGCAGCTCCAGCACCTTTTTATGCCGGATCAACGCAAGCGTGAAGACCGAGGCGGCGACAAAAAGCAGCAGAAACGCGGCGGCGGTTACAATCAGGGCTTTGGCCGGCCAGTAAAAGCGAAGTTCGGTTTCCCCGATGATTTTGCTGGTGATGAGCAGAAAAAGCTTGGAAATCAGCATTCCGCCGAGGACGCCGACGACGATGGAGCCGATGCCGACCAGCATATTTTCCAGAAAAACAAGCCGGTTGATTTGGCCCGTCCGCGCGCCGAGAATCATGAGCATGCCGAATTCCTGATTCCTTGATTTCAGAAACGCGCTAAGCGAGTAGAACACGAAGAAAATGGAAAAAACGTAGACCACATAGGACGCAATCCGCATGCCGGTGGAGACGTATTGGCCGAAATCCGAATGGGAAAGATCGGGGTGGTAAATGAACATGGAGTACGCGAAAAAAATCATAACCATGACGGCGCTGCTCAGGAAATACGTGAAGTAGGCGCCGAAATTGCGCCTGACGTTGTTAAACGCGAATTGAGGAAAGCTCATGGCTGTGACCTCCCCAGAATGACAGCGCGTCGATAATGTGTTGGAAAAAGGCCTGCCGGCTTTCGCCGCGATGGATCTCGGCCGCGAGCCTTCCGTCCTTGATGAAAATAATCCGGCTGCAGTAGCTCGCCGCTACCGGATCATGCGTGACCAGCATCAGCGTCGTATGGTCCTCACGGTTCAGGCGCTCAAGCGACTCCATGACCTGTCTTGCCGAACCCGAATCCAGCGCTCCGGTCGGTTCGTCGGCCATGACGATGGCGGGGGAAGTGATCAGCGCCCGGGCGATGGCTGTCCGCTGGCGCTGGCCGCCTGAAATTTCGTACGTGCGTTTTTTCAAAATATCGGCGATGCCGAGTTTGCCCGCCACGCGCTCCAGCGAAGCTTCGATGTCGGACAGCCTCCGGTTGTCCAGGGTGAGGGGAAGCACGATATTTTCGGCGACCGTCAACGTTTCCAGCAGGTTGAAATCTTGAAACACAAAACCTAGCTTTCTGCGGCGGAAACGCGCCAGCTCTTTTTTATTCATGCGGTGCGGGCTGATCCCTTCGATTAATACTTCTCCCGCACTGGGCTCGTCGATGGTGGAGACCACGTTCAGCAGCGTCGTTTTTCCGCTCCCGGAAGGACCCATAATGCCTACGAATTCCCCTTGTTCAATATTGAAATGGATATCGGTTAAGGCTTGGGTGTTTATTTTTCCCGGATAGACCTTGCTTAAGGCTTTGACCTGCAGCAGTTCCATAAGCAGCATTCATTCCTTTCCTGTCGTTTGGCGGCGGTCTCTCATTGGGAGAGCCCGATATCAATCTACCGAACCCGAAAAAACCTATCCATCGAATTGAATTAACGTTTCCTTACAGCGAGGTTAAGATTGTGTTCGTATGCGGAGCGGCGAACGGCATGAACATCCATCGCTTGTTCTCTTCCTTCTCTTTTTTCAACTTATATGATATTCCCCTAGCAGACTTACGCAACAGGATGATGCGGCAAAATGAACCTGACCTTTGTGCCTTGCCCCAGCTCCGATTCGATCGCGACTTCATGCCCTAACCGGGAGCAAATCTCGCGAACGAGATACAGCCCCATCCCCGTCGATTCCTGGTACTGCCGTCCCCGTTCCCCGGTGAAGTAGGGCTGGAACACCCGCTTGAGATCTTCTTTGGCAATGCCGATGCCTTGATCCCGAATGTCCAATATGACGCTCTTCCCGGAGATTTCGGCCGTGATGGACACGGTTTTCCCTTTTCCTGCGGAATAGTTCATGGCATTCGTCAGAATCTGATTCAGCATGAACCGGAGCCATTTGGCATCGGAGTAGACCGCGATCTCTTCGCCGATCCGGATATCCGGCCGGAGGCCTTTGCGTATAAAAAGCCGGCGGTTCTCCGTCACGGCCGCTTTGACCGCCTGCAGCAGCGCGATCCGCTCGATCCGGAAATCCTCCTCGAACCGGTCCAAACGGGAGGTATACAGAACCATCTCCAAACCTTTGCGCATGCGTTCGATTTCCTCCTGGATGCTGTCGGCCGCTTCGGATTGGTCGACATCGCGCAGGGTCAGCTGCATGACGGATAGCGGCGTTTTCATCTGGTGCACCCAGCGGTTGATGAACGTAATGTGCCGATGCATCTGGTCTGCGTGCAAGCTCAGCTTGTCCCTGTAAGATCGGTCGCGTGCGTCAAGCAATTCCTGCACGGCTTCCGGCAGCGGCGCGCCGCCAATCGTTTCCAGCGAAAGCTCCGTATCGGGAGCGATATTCCCGATGCTGCTCAAACAAGCGTAAAGCTTCCGGAGTTGAATAAACCGGATGATGAGGTAGATGGCGAGGATGACGCTGCTGAGCAACATGCCGTATCCGATGATGCGCAGCGGCCGGTTTTCGCCGGAAAGCCAGTAGAGCAGCGGGACCAGCAGCATTTGCGCGAGGTAGCAGGCAAGAAGGGGGATTTGATCCTTCCAAAACAGCTTCATCGAGCCTCACCGCCCGGATTCAGCCGGTATCCTGCACCCCGTACCGTTTCAATCAAGTCACCCGCGCCCAATTCCTTCAGCTTCTTCCGTACGCGGGTAATGTACACGTTCAGCGTATTATCATCGATAAACTGCCCGTCGCTCCACATCAGATCCAGTAGCTGCTCCCTGCTGACGACACGGCTTTGACGGTCCATCAGCGCCTCCAAAAGCAGAGACTCCTTTTGCGAAAGCTCGGCAGTTCTTCCGGCGATCTGTACGACATAACGTTCCGGGTACAGCCTGAGCTTGCCCGCATCCATGGTCCGTTCTTCCAGCGACTTGGCGTACGAGCCGGATGCGCGGCGCAAGTTGCTGCGGATTTTGGCCAAAACGACCTCGTAATGAAAAGGTTTGGTGATATAGTCATCCGCTCCGTTTTCGAGCGCCATCACCTGATCCATCTCATGCTCCCGCGCGGATATAAACAGGATCGGGCAGAGCGAGAGGTTGCGGATTTGCCTGCACCAGTAAAAGCCGTCGAATTTGGGGAGGTTGACGTCGAGCAGCACCAGATCGGGTTTGCATGACTCGAATGTTTCGATCACACGGCTGAAATCTTCCACCACGACCGCATGAAAATCGTATTTTGTCACATATTCGCTGAGCAGCCCGGCCAATTTCCGGTCGTCTTCAATAATAAGGATGGTTTGTTGCAAAATGATCACCTATTCTATTGGAATCAACATGATCATTAGTACTTGATAACAAAGCGGAACCGCAGCGATTCAACTTGCATGAAATCAAGATCTAATTCCCGTATTGTTCCATTGAAATTCCAAAATTTGTACTCGAATCCATCTTATCATGAATGAGGCGAATTGCGACGGATGTATTGACTTCGAATTTCAAGGTGTGATATATAAAAAATAAGAATTAGCACTCATTGTGCAAGAGTGCTAACATATCCAACGAGCCGAAAGGAGCCTGACTCATGATCAAAAAAGAGTTCAAAGCCGAATCGAAACGGCTGCTGGACATGATGATCCACTCGATCTATACGCAGAAGGAAATCTTCCTAAGAGAATTGATCTCCAACGCCAGCGACGCGATCGACAAAATCTATTACAAAGCTCTGACCGACGACAACATTGTTTTTAATAAGGACGATTATTATATCCGCATCACTCCCGATAAGGAAAACCGCACGCTGACCATTGCGGACACCGGGATCGGCATGACCCAGGAGGAACTGGAAAACAACCTCGGAATCATCGCCAAAAGCGGATCGCTGGCCTTCAAGGCCGAAAACGAAGCGAAGGACGGGCACAACATCATCGGCCAGTTCGGCGTAGGTTTTTATTCCGCGTTTATGGTGGCCGACAAGGTGACGGTGACCAGCAAAGCGCTGGGCAGCGACCAGGCTTACCGCTGGGAATCGGAAGGCGCGGACGGCTACACGATCGAACCTTGCGGGAAGGATTCGGTAGGCACGGAAATCATTCTTAAGATCAAAGAAAACACCGAGGACGACCGGTACGACGAGTATCTTGAGGAATACCGCCTGAGATCGATCATCAAGAAATATTCCGACTTCATCCGTTATCCGATCAAGATGGAGGTGAGCGGGCAACGTCCGAAGGAAGGCAGCGAGGGCGAATTCGAGGAATATAAGGAAGAGCAAACGATCAACAGCATGGTGCCGATCTGGCGCAGAAACAAAAGCGAGCTGACGCAGGAGGATTACGAGAACTTCTATGCGGAAAAACGGTACGGTTTCGACAAGCCGCTGACGCATGTGCACGTCAAAGCGGACGGCGCCGTCGTGTATAACGCGATTTTGTTCATTCCGGAGCGCACGCCGTTCGATTATTATACGAAGGAATACGAAAAGGGCCTTGAGCTGTACTCCAACGGCGTCCTGATCATGGACAAATGCGCGGACCTGCTGCCGGACTACTTCAGCTTCGTGAAAGGGATGGTCGATTCGGAGGACCTCTCCTTGAACATCTCCCGCGAAATGCTGCAGCATGACCGCCAGCTGACGCTGATCGCGAAAAATATCAAAAGCAAAATCAAAAGCCAGCTTTTGTCGCTATTGAAGGATGACCGCGAAAAATACGAAACCTTCTACAAAGCGTTTGGCAGACAGCTCAAATTCGGGGTATACAACGATTACGGCATGAACAAGGACGTCCTGTCCGACCTGTTGATGTTTACGTCCTCGAAAGAGAAAAAGCTGGTTACGCTCGATGAATACGTGGCGAGAATGCCTGAGGATCAAAAATATATCTACTACGCTACCGGAACCTCGGTCGAGCGCATCGAGAAGCTGCCGCAAACCGAGCTCGTCCTCGATAAAGGCTACGAAATTTTGTACTTTACCGACGACATCGACGAATTTGCCATCAAAATGCTGATGAACTACAAGGAGAAGGAGTTCAAGTCGGTATCGAGCGGCGACCTCGGCATCGAGTCCGAAACGGACGAAGCGGCGTCCAAAGCCGAAGCGGAAGAAAACAAAGAGCTGTTCGAGGCGATGAAGGAGCTGCTTTCCGGCAAGGTGAAGGACGTCAAGGCGTCCAAACGCCTGAAATCGCATCCGGTATGTTTGTCCGCCGAAGGCGAGCTTTCGATCGAGATGGAAAAGGTGCTGAACGCGATGCCAAGCAGCGAAGGCATCAAGGCGGACAAAATTTTGGAGATCAACGCGCAGCATGAGGTGTTCAAGTCCTTGAAAGAAGCGTTCGACAAAGACCGCGAGAAACTGGGCTTGTACACGAACCTGCTGTACAACCAGGCGCTGCTGATCGAAGGGCTTCCGATCCAAGACCCTGTTGGATTCACGAACGACATTTGTAAAATCATGGTGTAGCTTCGTCTTCATAAAAAGCCATGAATGTCGCCCGGCCTTCCGGAGGCCGGGCGCTTTTGTTACTTATTTCCCGTCCTGGCATTTTGTAAAATTTTCGGTATAGAAGATGAAAACGCTCGAATAGTGTATAATGTGTAAAGATGCGGCTAAATTCACATGCCTCGCAATTTAGGGCATCCGGTTTAGACCGCCGCAGGGTACGATTTATAACGAATGAAACGTTTTCGGTTCGCCGATGCCGAAGGCTTTTTTGGATGTAGCAACATCGTCACCTGCATGTTTATCAATCTGGAAGAGGTGTAAATGTTGGAAGACCCAAGGTTACAAATGGAAGAACGTAATATACAGCACGCCATCATCGGAGACGTGATGAACCGTTTGCCGGAAATTCTGCAAAGCTTGACCAAATCAAGACTCTCTTCGCTTGCTGCCGCCAATCAAATTTCCGGACGTTCCAAGATGAAGAAGGAAGAGCTTTCGGACGCTCTTTCAGCATATTTGACCGACCCGGAGCAACTGGGGCCGATCGTAACGGCAGCGAATGCCGATGAATGGGCCCTTCTGGAAAAAGTAATGAATGAGCCGTCCATTCAGGATAACGCGCTGCCTTTCGGGCATTATTCGCATTTTCTGGAGCGCGGCCTGGTATTCAGCTTTTTTAACGAAGGCAAGCTGCACGTCCTGATGCCGGAGGAAATCAAGGCCGCCGCGTCGCGGACCGGTTTGTCCGAACTGAAAAAAGAACAGGGCTCCAAGCAGGAGATTTACGATTATATCGCCGCCGCAGCCCATTTGTATGGCGTTATCAAGCTGGACAAGCTTGTTGAAGTATATAACTCGCACCATGACGAATCGATCACGAAAGAGGAGCTTGCAGCTTATGCGGGCGAAATGGCCGGTCGCGGCCAACATATCCTTCTGGCGGACGATGTCCTGTACAACGGGCTTGCCGCAGGAAGTGCGGGCGAAAGCGCCGGGCTGGCAGAAGGGCTGGACGAGAAGCTGTATTACGTTCCGGCGAAGGAGGAACTTCTTCGTTACGCGGATATGGGATACTTCGAAATGACTCCGCAGCTTGAAGAGCTGCAGGCATTTGTGCTCAACAACATGTGCCAGGACCAAGAACGGGTGGAAAATCTGATTGACGACATCCAGTGGGGCAGCGTGCAAAAATCTTCGATGCAGGAACTGATCAATCAGTTTGACCGGCACAAAATTCGCTTCAAAACGCCGGTGCATGCGCAGCGCGTCATTTCCCTGCTGGCAGAGGTGTATAATAACACAAGAATGTGGGCTAACGGCGGACATACGCTGGTCCAGCTCAGCGCCATGAACGCCATCGATCCGGAGAAAGGGCTCGTCAGACTCGTGGACGACAGCGCCGAGGCGATGCCGAAAGTCGGAAGAAACGAACCTTGCCCATGCGGCAGCGGATTGAAATACAAGAAATGCCACGGGAAGTAAACGGGATTTATTCGTACTTATAGTTTATTCCGCACCCTGCACGTTTCGGATCGCCCTTTTGGGTCGTCCGGCTGCAGGGTGTTTTGCATAATTTCTCGAAAGCCGCTGCATAGCGGCTTTTTTTTCATTTTATCCCGCTCCCTAAAGAAATGATGCCTCTGACAGGTTTGTACACAACTTGGTGACATCTTGGTGAAATGGCCGTCACATTCATCGATTATATTTTGCTTAAGGGACTGGATCGCAGCCATAGTTCCCGCAAATCAATCCATGAAGCATTCATTCACAAGGAGGAACTATGATAAAGCGCAGCAAACGCAAAAAACCTGTCAAAGGAATTTATATTTTTATCGTGTTATTTATTGTTTTATTGGGCATCAAACTAGTCTGGCATACGGGTTCTTCCGCGGCGAAGCTGATCCCGAACCTGGCAGAGAAGTCGGAGACATCGGAGGTTGCTCCCTCCATTTCCGCAAATCAATCGAAATACCGGATCGTGATCGACGCGGGCCACGGCGGCAAAGACCCTGGAGCAACCGGGGCAAGCGGAGCCTTTGAGAAGGAATTTAACCTGTCTCTGGCAGAGCGGGTGAACGAGCTGCTGAAGCAAGATCCGATGTTCGAAACCCGAATGACCCGTACGGACGACAGGTTCGTCGAATTGGAGAACCGCGCGGCGGCCGCCAACGATTGGAATGCGGATGCGTTGATTTCGATTCACGGCAACACCTATCAGGATCCGGCGATTGCCGGGACGGAAACGTTATACCGTCATGACGACAGCATCCCGCTTGCCCAGATCCTGCAGGAGCGGGTGGCCGAAGCGCTTGGTTTTCCCGACCGAGGCGCGAAGCAGGAACATCTCGTAGTCCTGTCGTTGGCGCAGATGCCGGCGGTGCTCGTAGAGGTCGGGTACCTGACCAATCCGAAAGAAGAAAAGACGCTGCTGAGCGACAAAGGGCAAGATCTCGCGGCCCAGGCCATTGTGGACGGAATAAAGGAATATTTCGGGAAAAACGGCTCCCGCAAACCAGCGGGGGATGAAGGGCTCAAGGAGGTGCCGCCTCCGGTCTCCCTGAATCGGAACCATTCGCAAATTGAAAACAAAATCTATTTCGACGGTTTGGCAAAAGACGGGAAGCAGGTGGCCTTAACGTTCGACGACGGTCCCGATAAGATCGTTACTCCAAAAATCCTGGACATATTGAAGGAAAACAAAATCAAGGCGACTTTTTTTATATTGGGAAACCGGGCCAAAACCCAGCCGGACCTTGTTCGCCGCATCGTGGAGGAAGGGCACGCCATCGGCAACCATTCCTGGTCTCATCCGAATTTCGATCAGATTTCGGTGGATCAAGCCCTTAAAGAGGTTGAGGATACGCAGGCCACGCTCGAAGACGCGGTCGGGTTTCGGCCCATCTTGTTTAGGCCCCCATACGGCGCGCTTAGCAAAGACAAATTGAACGCGATTCACCAACAGGATTTGGCTGTCGTCAACTGGACGGTGGACACGATGGACTGGTCGGGCGTTTCCTCGAAGGAAATCATGAGGCTCGTCCGCAAAGAGCTGAAGCCGGGCGGGATCGTTTTGCAGCATACGGCCAACGGGAAAAACCATCTCGCCAATACGATCGAAGCGCTGCAGCAAATGATACCCGAGTTGAAAGCGGAAGGGTATTCCTTCGTGACGGTGCCCGAGCTGCTGCACCTGCCGGATTCACAGTAGAGCGGCTGATCGGCGAATCAGCGTGCTGCCGCCATTATACGTCGAGAGACGTTTTTCTCAATGCTTCCGCGTTATGATAAAATCGATTCAAACAGGCATAAGTCGTAAAGCTGCCGCAGATTTCATTGATAACGAACAAGGAACGGAGATATTCATGAATAAAACGAAAATTCTCATTATCGAAGACGAGGAGCCCATTGCCGATTTGCTTGCTTACGGACTGGCGATGGAAGGGTTCGAGACCCGCATTGCCGCCAGCGGTGCGAAGGGCATGAGCGAGCTTGCGGAATTTAGCCCCGATATGCTTCTCCTCGACTGGATGCTTCCGGACCAAAGCGGGCTGGACATCTGTAAAAAAGTGACCGCGAGCTATAATATTCCCATTTTAATGATTACGGCCAAATCCGATATAACCGACAAAGTGCTCGGTCTTGAATTCGGGGCCGACGACTACATTACGAAACCGTTTGATCTGCGCGAGGTCGTCGCCCGGATCCGCACCATACTCCGCCGGGTGGATCAAGCAGGCGCGGGCGAACGCGAGGCGGATGAGGAGAAGGAGAAGGTAATCCGGTTTCGGAATATCGAGATTGTAGCGGATGAACGGCTGGTTAAAAAGGACGGCATACCGATCGATTTGACCCCGAAGGAATTCGATCTTCTCATGACGCTGCTCGGGCATAAGGGCAAAATTTTCACCCGCTCGGAGCTGCTCGATTTCGTGTGGGGATATGATTTCGTCGGCGATACCCGTACGGTGGATACCCATATTCAACGGCTGCGCAAAAAGCTGGATGCGGGCGACCTGATTACGACCGTCTTCGGCATCGGATACAAATTCGAGAAACAGGTGGAGCAGCGATGATCCGGACGATCAGGGCCAAATTTATCGCCGGGTTTTTTCTCATCTTTTCCCTTTCATTTCTCGTGCTGAATCAGACGGTCAATGAAATCATCCGGACAAGCAATCAAAAAATCGTCACCTCGGATTTGGTCGGGATGAAAAATAACAGCAACGTCTATGTGCGCCAAGCCTTCCTGATCAACCATTTTACGAACGATAACATCTATTTCGGGCAAATGGCGGAGGAAATGGTGAATGATTTGAACCATGCGACCGGAAGCAGCGTCAGCGCCTACACGGTGGATGGCGTTTTGCTGTTTTCGTCCGATAAGACGGTTTTTGCCGGACGCGGTGACGACGACCTCAAGCAGGCCGTTGCAGGCAAGACCGCTTACAACATTAGCTACGGCCGCGATCAAGGCGCGGTCCTTTTTTCTTATCCGGTGGTCATTGACGGCACAAAGGTGGGCATTTTGCGTTTTGCGAAAGATTTTACCCTGCTTTATGAACAAAGCGGACGGATCTCGGACATCATTTTCTATATTGCACTGGCGATTTTTGCAGCAGCCTTCCTGTTTTCCTATATCTTGTCCAGACATATTACGATCCCGCTGGTGAAGCTGACCCGGGCTTCCACGGAAGTGAAAAACGGCAACCTGGACGTTCGCATCCGTTTTAAACGCAAAGACGAGATCGGCCGCCTGGCCGTTAACTTCAATGAGATGATCAACCGGATCAGCAGCCAGATTTCAACGATAGAAAAGGATCGCGACCGGCTGAAGGAGCTGAATGAGCAGGAGAAGCGGTTTTTCGATAATGTGACGCATGAACTGAAGACGCCGCTGACCTCTATCCTCGGGTATGCCGAAATGATCCGGGAAAAAGGGGAAGCCGACCGCGCGTTTTTCGAAAAAGGAATGAATCATATCGTGGAAGAAAGCAGGCGATTGCACGGCATGGTGCTCAAGCTGCTGGAAGTATCCCGCAGACCTTCGGACGACCGTGAATTGGAACAGGTGGATGCGGGCCAGATTTTGCAGGACGTTTGCGATTCGATGTCCTTCCGCGCCAAGCGTTATAAAAAGAGCATCGTCTGCCAGGCGGACGAACGCCTGTATGTCAACGGCCAACCGGACAGGCTGCGCCAACTGTTTATCAACCTCCTCGATAATGCGATCAAATACAGCTCTCCTCACGCGGAGATTTCCGCCAAGGCCGAGATGGACGCCGGACTCGTTCGCTTTAGTTTCGGCAATCCGGGCGAACCGATTCCGCCTGACCAACTGAAGAACCTGTTTCAGCCGTTCTATTCGGTGAGCCGTAATTTTAAGGAAGAAGGCAGCGTCGGCCTCGGTCTCAGCATCGCCAAATCGATCGTCGACGACCATGGAGGAAGCATTCGCCTGGTCAGCCAGGAAGGGCGTATCATGGTTGACGTGGAAATACCTTACTTCGAGAAGGAGGGATCATGATGGTGCGCAAACGATTTGCGATATTGTCCGCGTTATTGGCCATGATCGTTCTCTTATCCGGATGTGCAGGAGGGCAGAGATCGGAAACGATCATCATACCAAGCACCGAAGATGAACATGCTGCCGATTCAGGCAGCAAGCCCTTCCAGGTAAAAACCATATATCGCCTTCCGATTTCGGACGCAAAATACGATTCATTGCTTGGTTGGGCGGATTCCGAATCCGTTGTGGGTGTTTCTCAGGCCCGTGACTCCATGATGAACTTAACGCGGCTCTCGCCGCCATATGAACAATTCGAGGAGCTGCACAGTGTTGACGTTGATCCTTCGAATCTTGAACTGTCCCCAAACGGCGAATTTATCACCGGTTTCAAGAAGACGCAAGATGGCATCAAGGTGAAGCTGCTCTCGCTTTCCGACGGACAGGAAAAAAATATCGCTATCCTAAAGCCCCATCAGGAACAGCTCTTGACCATCCCCGCTTGGTCGGATAACGGCAAGTACATCTCTTATCTCGTCGACACCGGAACAGGGGACACCGATACCGAAAAGAGCGCCCCTAAAGCTTTGGTTATCCAAATGGCTGTGTATGACACGTTCACAGGGCAAGCCAAACTTTATCGACTAAAGGGCTTCCCGATGAAGGGCAGCGTCACCTCGGCAAAGATATCCGACGACGGGCAAAGCGTATTGATCGTGTGGACGAATAATGAACGGACCGTCAATATCGGCATGGGAGCGATAAACGGGGACGGCTTTCAGATCCAATACGAACATCAAGCGGGGAGCGATCAGGCTGCGTGGCTTAACAAAGATCAATTCGTTTTTCTCGGTACGGATGGTGCGTTATATGAATACGACCGGCGAAATGCGGCTCTTTCCGTCCTGTTGGAGAAGGTCATCGGCTTTCGGTTATCGCAGGACAGGAAGTATATCGCTTATTCACAGAAAAATAACGACAACGTCTCCATCTTTGCCGGCAAGCTTCAAGGATACAACGTCCTGTACAACGAATCGGTCTATCAGGGCGTCCTCCCGTCGAAGATGGATTGGAGTCCGCAAAACGACAGCCTTTTAGTTATTGGGCCAAAAATATATTCCGCAGTAATACAGACGAGTCCTGAGCCAAGTCCCGACACGCATAATCAGCCGTTTATTATTAAGTTTCAATAGTCACTTTGCATTAGGGACGCATTCAAAAAAAGATACTCTTATTTGCGGCAGACTGAACGAATGATCGTTCGGTCTGCCGTTTTTTTCAGATATTAGAATTTATATGTTTCGGAGACAATTTGTTCACAAGTAGGCGAAAGTTTGGTGACATCTTTCCTTTATATTTTGAAAAGCGGGTGATAAGCAGGATGGCTGGTCTTAAAAGCCAGGAAAGGGGAGTGAGGCGGAAAAATGGGGCGGAACCCAAATTTCAAAAATATAGGAGCGAGGAGTTCTTGCAGATGAGGAAAATCGGAGTAGGACTATGGATTACCTGTTTGATTGCAATCATTTTGACCGCCTGCAGCGGCGGTGGCCCTAACCGACAAACGTCGGAATCGGGAATCGGCAGCAAGGACGCGGCGGGGACAAACGACGGCGGTTCGGTTGCGGGTAAGGCCCAGAAGGATGATCCCGTTTCCGGCGGAAAAAAGACCATCGTTTATTCGATGTTTTTCCCGGATGATCGGTTTGAACAAGCTAAAAAGAAATACGAGCAGCTGCATCCGAACGTTGAGATTGACCTGCAGACGTTCTACACCGACGATGCTCACATAGAAGCGGATCATGAGAAATTCGTTCAAAACACGAATACGGCGATGCTGGCAGGGAAAGGCCCGGATCTGCTCCAATCCGCGGAATTTGTGAATATTCTGCCGACCGACAACTACGTGAAACATCGGCTGCTGGAGGATCTCGGAGATTGGATGGACAAGGATTCGACCTTCCGCAAGGAGGATTATTTCGGCAATATTCTGGACAACGTTCGAATCGGCAAAGGGCTTTACAGTGTCCCCCTCGGTTTTTTTCTGGAGGGATTTGCCGGGGATGAAAACGTCATAGCCCAAACCGGGGTTCCGATTAACGATAAAACCTGGTCATGGAATGACTTTATGAATACCGCGAAGCAGCTCACCGCTTCAAAAGGATCTCCTTCAGCGCTGCTGTTTGGCGGACCCGAGAACCTGTTGTCCGACATTGCGATGTCTAATTATGACTTGTTTGTAGACTCGGCGAGCCGTAAAGCCCATTTCGAATCGGCTGCCTTTACCGGTCTGATGAATCAGGTCAAGTCCATGTACGACAATCAAATCGTGAGCCAAGATATGCGGAATCCGGCTTATTTCTCAACCATCCAGATCAACTCTCCATGGGACTATCTCGTCATTTTAAGGGAACGCGGGGAACATATGAAGTTTTACATAAAGCCTCACGCCCAGGAAACGAACGCCGGCGGATATTTCAGGCCTTACGCAAGCATCTCCATGAACTCAAACTCCAAGGTAAAGGCGGAAGCGTGGGACTTCCTTAAATTCATGATGTCCGAAGAAATTCAAACGTCCTCCATGGTGGCAGGATTTCCGATTAACAAGAAAGCATACGCCAATCAGGTTAAGCAATTGAAGGCCAAAGGCACGGTTAAAACCTATAAGGAAGGCCCGCTCCATGGCATGGAAATCAAAGTCGATCAGGCCAAGCTGGATCAGCTTGAAGCCCTTGTAAACGGAGCCGTTCATCAGGTCGAGTACAAGTCGGATCAAGTGCGGGACATGATCGTTAACGAGTCCAGTGCCTTCTTCAGCGGACAGAAATCCGCAGATGATGTAGCCAAGCTCATCCAGAACAAAGTCACGACCTACCTGAATGAATAAGAGAAGCATAAAGAAATGGATGCGCAAAGACGGGATGAAGGCTTTATGGTTCTTGGCTCCCAGCCTGATCGGCTTTGCCTGTTTTTATATCATCCCATTCGCGATGGGGATATATGAATCGTTTACGGATGGTTCGCAAGGCGGCAGGTTCGTTGGCTTGGGTAACTACAAGGAAGTGCTAAACAGCAGCTCCTTCCGCAAAGCATCCGAGAACACGCTTTTGTTTACAGGAATCAGCGTACCGCTGCTGATCCTGCTGTCCCTGTTTCTGGCCATCCTGTTGAATCGGTCCGTGTACATGCGGGGCTGGCTCCGGACATCATTCATTTTGCCGCTGGTCGTGCCGGTGGCATCGGTCGTCATGTTCTGGCAAATTCTTTTCGACTGGAACGGAACGCTTAACGCATGGCTGCATCATTTTCACAAGGAAAGGATCGACTGGATGCAGTCGGACGGTTCAATGGCGATTATCGTCATGATGTACGTTTGGAAAAATGTCGGTTACAACGTCATTTTATTTCTGGCCGGCTTGCAGTCCATTCCGAAGGATTACTACGAGACGGCGCAAGTGGAGGGGGCGGGGCCGATCCGTCAGTGGTTCCATATTACGCTGGTATATTTGACGCCGACGATGTTTTTCGTCTTGCTCATGTCAATCATCAACTCGTTTAAGGTCTTTCGGGAAACATACCTGCTGGCGGGGGATTACCCTTATGACCGCATTTACATGCTGCAGCACTATATGAACAACATGTTCTATTCGCTGGACATCCAGAAGCTGGCCACGGCAGCTGCGCTCATGGTGGGCTGTATCGTGATCCTGGTCGGGGGCCTGCTTGCCGTTGAAAAGCGATTTCGGGAACTGTTGGAGTAACCGGGGAGGGACAACATGAAAAAAATACGGTGGTTTCCCAAACTGATGTTAACGCTGCTGTTGGGTATCGCTGCCGTCTTAATGCTTGCACCGATCCTCTTTACCATAACGAACTCATTCATGCAAGAGCAAGAGATAACGGCGAATTACGGTTTGATTGGACAGATGGTGGACGTGGCGAAAGGAGGCAAGGATGCCTTCATCAATTTGAAGCTGATCCCGGATTGGATCTCCTTTGGGCAATATGCCGAGGTACTGATGTTATCGACCCAATTTATGCGCATGTTTTGGAACTCCGTTATGCTGGTCGTTCCCATCGTGGTAGGTCAAACCGTGATCGCGTCATTGGCCGCTTACGCTTTTGCCAAGCTGCGGTTTCCGGGAAGGAACAAGCTGTTCATGGTTTATTTGATGACGATGCTGATGCCGTTTCAAGTCACCCTTGTCCCCAACTATGTCGTGATCGACAAGCTGGGGCTGATGAATCATGGGGCTTCGATCATTTTGCCCGGCATCTTCGGCGCCTTCGGCGTGTTCATGATGCGCCAATTCATGGCCCATATTCCCGGAGCTTATTCCGAAGCGGCAATGATGGACGGCGCAGGATCATGGCTGATTTACTGGCGCATCATATTGCCCCTCGCGAAGCCCGGCTTGGCCGCGCTGATCGTCCTGCTGTTCGTCGATTATTGGAATATGATCGAACAGCCGCTTATTTTTTTGCAGGACGCCTCCAAGCAGCCGTTATCGCTGTATCTCGCCCGGATCAACAAAGACGCGCTGGGCATCGGCTTCGCCGCTTCGGCGCTCTATATGGCTCCCATGGTTCTGCTGTTCCTGTATGCCGAGTCGTATTTTACCCGGGGCATCCAGTTATCCGGCATTAAAGGTTAGTTCTAGGAGTTGATTTGGCATTGGATGAGAACATATCCCAATCAAGAAAACGCAAAATCCGCCTGATCGCAGGCTTGTTTACAGGATTTCTTATACTGTTCACTTTTGCCGGCAATACGCTGCAGTCGCTCACGATGCCCAAGGTACTCACCGTAACGGTCAGCAAAGGGGCCGTGACTCATACCTATGAAGAAAGCGCTGAAGCGATCCCCGTGGAAGTGAGAGAGCTGTCCAACCCGGCTGGATGGAAGGTAAGCCGCATCCTTGTTACAAAAGGAGAGGCTGTGCGAAAGGGACAGGCGTTGATCCAATATGAAAGCAAGGATGTGCAGCAGCAGCTGGCGGACGAGAAGTCCTCAATGCGGAAGCTGGAATTGTCAATAGAGCAGCTCCAGTACAATGTGATGCAAGCGATGCAAGCCGAAGACGAGTCCACCAAGATTAGCGCCTCCGCAGCTCTTGAATCGGCTAAAGTCGATTTGACCGTGCAGCAGCGGCATATTCAAAATCTGCATGAACAGCTGACGGCCAATCAGCAGATTGCGGCTCCCTTCGACGGCATCATCATGGATGTCGGGGCAGTGGAAGGCTTTAGTTCCACCGGCAAACCGGATGTCGTGATCGCGAATGCAGCTAAAGGCTATAAAGCTGAGCTGCTTATGCCATCGGAGGTCGCTTCCTTGCTCGCCGTAGGCGAAACGCTGAAGGACATCACGCTTGTCGATCCGAAAGGAGAACATTCGCCGATCACCGGAATCGTCGAGAAGATCGGAGGAGCAGGCGGTTCAGCAGGCAGCACGATAAACGATTCTGCAGACAGCGGGCAAAACGTTTTAGGTGAAAAGGCTCCCTTTTCCATGAAGCAGGTCGCGATTCTGCTAAAAGACTCTTCCCTGCATGGAGGAGAGCAGCTGCGCGTGAACATCGCCAAGTCCACAAACGGCGACGCGATCCTTGTGCCGAAAGAGGCGATCCATAAAGACCAGGAGGGGACGTACGTGTTCATCCTTCAAGAAAAGACAGGACCGCTTGGCAACGCTTATCATGCCGTTCGCACGAACGTGAAGGTATCCGATTCGAACGATACGACATCGGCCGTGACCGAAGGACTGTTCGATGGACAGGAGGTCATCGTGGACAGCAACGACCTCATCATGGACGGTACGCGTGTCCATAAGTAATCAGCCTCTTCTTCCGACGGATGCAAGGCGGGGCTCCCATAGCGCATGAAAAAGGGGATGTCATGTTTGGATAAAATAGGACAACGACCGGAGGTATGGAAATGAGAAACGTCACAAAATTTTGCGGAATCTTGTTCAGCTTGCTGCTCATCAGCCAATATCCGCCGGCCGTTACCGAGGCGGCTTCCGGTACGCCGGGTATGGCGGTGGCAAGCAGCCTGGGTTCGATCGCGATCAGCTCCCGCATGAAAGTCACGCTGGAAGACGTGAACTTATGGCCGCAGGCCGGAGGCAACATACTGACGTATACGCTGAGCTACAAAAATACGGGGAGCGGCGGCGTCAGCCTGCTGAATTTTTTTTCGAAGGTCAAGACGCCCGGCGGCTCCCTGATCATGGGGCATCCGGTCAGCGCGGACGCGGCGAAAAAGACGATTCAACCCGAGGAAACGCTGCGGGTTACATATTATGCGAACCTGAAGCAAATCCAGTCGCTCAAAGGAATCACAATCCCGCTGTATGTTTGGGATGCCAATGCAAAGGGGTACCTGAAGCTGGCCGGAACGTTTGGGGTGCCTGCGGATGGCTCTAACGAGACCCCTTACGGCAAAAGCCTGAACACTATCTTGGACAATATGCCGGTGACGGCCCGGGGCGAATCGCTCGAGGTATTGAAGTACGGCGGGAAAACCTATGCAAAGGTCGGCTTTGCCTTGACGAACGGGGGAAAAAAGGTGCTGGAAGACCCGGGATACGCCGCGTATCTCGTATCGGGCGGAGGCAGCATGTTTAAGCTGGCTCTGGGTGCCACGACCGTGTACAAAGTGCAGCCCGGCGAAAAAAAGCTCATTTCGTACCTATGCGAAATCCCTCCGAATATCCCAACGGATCGCATGAAGCTTCAATTTACGCAAAAGGATGAAGCCCTGCAGCTGGAGTACGCGAAGTTTGCGTTTCAGCTCCCACCTGCGACAGTGCCGAATCTTACCGTGGGCCAAGGCACCGTCAAAAAAATGATGATCGATCAAAACAGCGTGGAAGCCCAACTCCAAAATGCCGGCGTCTCGGCGGAAAACGGGAAAGCCATATGGTCGATTCAATTCCGGTTGAAAAATAACGGGAACAAGCCGGTGACGCTCCCTTCGTATAACTTATACGTGAGAACCTCATCCGGAAAATCGTTTCCGGCCGATTCCAAAGGATTAAGCGGCCTCGCCTTAAAGCCGATGGAAGAGAAAATCATTCCGATTGGCGCGCAAATCCCGCTAGAGATAGAGCAGAGCGCGCTGCGCCTGGAACTGATCGAATCCGCCAGCAAGGAGCAGACCGGAGACGGGAATACGAAGGATACCCCGCAAACCGGGAATACCACCGGGGCGAGCGTCGGGGGGAAGATCAACCTGCCTATAGCCTATTTTGTCATTCCCTATCGCCCGCAAACCGACGCGCAAAAGGGGATAACGTATGCCGAGACCAACTCTTTCGGCGGGTTTAATTACACGCTGGAATCCTTGCGGCGTTTACCATGGAAGGACGAAGACATCCTGGCGGTCAAACTGAAGCTGACGAATACGCAATCGGGCGATCTGGAACTGCCGGCGTTGAAAGGATCGCTGAAGGCGGATTTGCTGGATCTTTCGTCCACGACGGAAATATGGATGGATCGGGAAGTTTCCGCCTTGCGTCCGGGGGAAAGCGCCGAGATGAACGTGCTTGCGCATATTCCGTATACCCAACCCTTCAAAACGCTGAAGGTCATCCTTTATGCGCTCGATAAGGAAGAAAAAATGCCGTTTTTGTCCTTGAGCACGCCGAACGTCATTACCGCGGCGGAGGCGGTGAAACCGGAAAAGGGCTTGGCGCTGTCCATAGCGGGCAAAAGCCTTCAACTTTTTGACAGTCAAACCAGCGTATATGAAGGATCTCACGCCAACATCGTATTCACGGAAATGCTGCTGGACAGCGGGGAGAAACGCCGCATCGAGTTTCCGCGGTTTTATGCCTATTACGAGACCGGGGACGGGGAAATATACGAGTCTGAAGCGGTTCAGCCGGAAAAACCGGCATCGCCGGGAGCAAGGCAGCAGGTCGCGTTTAGGGCAAAACTGCCGAACTCCGTGAATATATCGGATCTCAAGCTTGTACTTGGATCGGAAATAACCGGAAATCACCTGACCAAACCGGAGGAGGAGCCGACCGGATTTATCGAAACGGCTTCGCTCAAGCTTGAACCGGGGATGATCCGGCCAAAAACGAGCCTGACACAGCTCCCCGCATATCCGTACACCTTGTCGGTTCTGAATTTGAGCGGCAGCATGGCGGAAAAAAGCGAAACGGTGAACATCGCGATGAGTTACGATCTGCAGCGTGATGCCGCCAATGAAACCGGGGCATACGATCATAAGCTGATATTGCGAATAACGGATCCGAGCGGACAATCCCAAGAAAAGAACGTGAGCCTTGGAACGGATTTGAACGAAGGAGCACGGAACGCTTTTTCGGCAAGCTTCAGCAGCGGCAGGTACCGAAACTTGGGCGGGGGAGGTTGGAAGCTTACGTTGTACGACGAAATGCTGGGCGAACGGATCGAGCTGGGCAGCCAAAGCTTCTATGTGACGGAGGAGAAATCCCAGAGCGAATAATGCTTGCCGTTCGATGCTTGAAACGTAAGATGATGTGTGATGCAGGCAGCCAATCAGCCCTCCGTTCTAACATTTGCACCCCTTATGATCAAACAAAAAGACACCTTCGTGCAGAAGAAACTTGTATTTCCAACAAAATGGCCGCCACTCGAAAACAACTGGCCGTTCCTGCGTTTCCGGATCAGGAGTACAATGAAAGCGTTATGATTCCTCTTGACGAAGGAGAGCAGCCATGAAATTCGACCTGAGCATCGTGCCCTTCAGCCGGAGAGAGACATTTCTCGCGGTATCGCTCCTGCCTGAAGGAAAAAATAGACAAGAAGGCCTGTACCTCCGGACGGTACGGGGCGGGGACGACAAGTTCGGAGAAGCGTTCCGCATCGAATTGACGGATTCGATCGGCAAGCTGATCCCGTTCACGGCGGAAGCAACGCCGGAGGCGGTCAAACTTCAATCGCCCGCATCCGCCATCTACGCCGAAATGTGCATTTCGGACAGCCGCACGGTCCGTTTCCGTTCGATGGGCTGCGGCATCCGGCTGACCTTCATGCCGGCCGCCTACGATTACGCGTATGAAGTGAACGAAAACAGCTGGGAGATGAACAGCTTTACCCACGAATGCCGCTTCATGCTGACCCGGCTTGCCGGCGGGATGAAGATGGAAGTGCCGTGGGACAAAATCAAAAGCTCCCGCGTCGTCGCCGAGTTCGCCCCGGATCCGGTTACGAACAAAGCGGAGTTTGCCGTCGAGGAATTCCGGACGGTCTGGGAACCTCGTGACGTATGGGAGCCGTTTGACGAGGCGGTTCAATCGGCGAAAGCGGATTTTGCTTCCTGGCTGGAACGCAGCTTGTCCGTTCCCGACGCTTTCGCGGAGGGACGGGAGCTCGCCGCTTACATTACCTGGTCCTGCCTCGTTCCGGCGGAAGGGTGCCTGACGCGGCCGGCTATGTACATGTCGAAAAACTGGATGACGAACATATGGAGTTGGGATCACTGCTTTAACGCGATGGCGTTGGTACGGCATGATCCGAAGCTGGCCTGGGACCAGTTCATGATCTTTTTCGACCGGCAGGATGAAAGCGGGTTGATCCCCGACTTCGTCAACGACAAATACGAGCTGTGGAACTGCAACAAACCGCCGATTCACGGCTGGACGCTCGCCTGGATGATGCGGCGGACCGATTATATCCGGGAAACCCAGCTGCGCGAGGTATACGGTCCGTTGTCCAAATGGACGAAATGGTGGTTCCGGTACCGGGACGGGGACGGCGACGGCATTCCGCAGTATAACCATGGCAACGATTCGGGCTGGGACAACAGCACCGCGTTTAATAACGGGATTCCGGTGGAAAGCCCGGATTTGGCCGCTTTCCTGATCATTCAATCCGAGCTGCTCGCCGAAATCGCCGGCCTGCTCGGACTGACGGAAGAATCTTCGGCGTGGCGCCGTCTGGCGGAGGATACGCTCGATAAAATGATCGGCCATTTTTGGCGGGACGGAAAGTTCATCTCCTGCCGCTCGGGCACGCATGAGCCGTCCGACGGCGACAGCCTGCTGCTCTTTGTGCCGATCCTGCTCGGCAAACGGCTTCCCGAGCCTATCCGCGCCGCGCTGCTTGAGGGCTTGCGCGACGAAAGCCGGTTCCTGACGGCCAACGGCTGGGCGACCGAAAGCGTAAGCAGCCCGTATTATACGCCGGACGGGTATTGGCGCGGCCCGATTTGGGCGCCGTCGACGATGCTGCTGGTGGAAGGCGCCGCCGCAGCCGGCGATGCCGAGCTGGCCCGCGAAGTATCGCGCCGCTTCTGCAGCATGCTGAGCCGCAGCGGCATGGCGGAAAACTTCGACGCTTTAACCGGCGAAGGCCTCCGCGACAGAGCGTTTACCTGGACGTCGAGCGTATTCCTTATTTTGGGGCATGAATACGCAACTTAACGTAAGAAAACCGCACTTCTCCCGCTTTTTTTAAGCGCAAGGGGAAGTGCTTTTCCCGTTTGTCCGGCATGAAATGCCTTATGAAATTCACGTCAAATCCGCTTCAAATCGGCGTCAAATCCGCGTCAAAGCAAGTTTATCCGCAATTGGAAAAATGTAAGCGGTGCTATCTTGGACTTTATTTTGTCTGCTGCATGTTTGTCCATGCTAGAATGCTGTTATACGCTATATGCAGGCAAGGGGGGGAATCGTGATGAAAGCTCAGCGGCTTCGCCAGCTGTACCGCCGTCTCATGTCGGGATCGTACCGCAGCATCCGCACCAAACTGCTCGTCTGTTTTCTCATCGTGGCCCTGATTCCTTTGCTTTCGCTTGGCGCGGTATCGTATTACCAGTCGGCGAAAATGATCAATTCGCAGTTCGGCAAATACGGGGAAAATGCCGTGGCCCAGCTTGAGCAGCAGACCAATTCTTCATTGGGCCGCATGAAACAGACGAGCGAAACCATCTATTCTTATTTGCTGGACCCGGCACGAACCGGTTTGGGGAACCGGGTTCCCGTTACTTATAGCGAAATTATCGAAAAAAACGATTTTGAAGCGCTGCTGAAATCGCTCCGAACCGACCGGACGGCAGGCATTTATATCATTACGCCGTCGGGTTATTATTACGGGGAAAACAACCTGGACGTGGCTAAGCTGAACAACATCCCCGCATGGAGATCCAGGCCGGCTTCCTATCAAGGTACGTACTGGCTCGGTTTTTACAGGCAAAACCATGCCATGAGGGGCGAAGATACGAACCTCCCGGTATTGGGGCTTGCCGTGCCCATACATCACCCGAATGGGGCGCAGGACGGAAGCACGATCCTGATCGAGGAAAACGCCCAGGAACTGCTCCATATGTTCCGCTTGTTTGAGGAAGACACGAAGGCCCATTTGACGATCAAGTCTCCGGATGGAAAAATTATTTACGAGAGCGCTTCCAAGTTTACGCCGAAAAAAAGCGACGTCATATGGGACCGAACGCTGGCGGTGAACCAGTGGATCATCGAGGCGAGGCTGCCGGCCAAAGCGTTTTACAAATCGTCCGGAGTCATCCGGTCCAATACGGTTGTCGTAGCCGTCATTTCATGCGTGCTTGCCTTCGGGCTGGCTTATATTTTCTCTTCCCGGTTTACGGCCAGGATTCGGACGCTCAAGGATTCGATGCAGAAGGTCAGCTTCGGCAAACTGGACACCCGGCTGCCCGTCGAAGGCCGTGACGAGCTGGGGAGCCTCGACATGAGTTTTAACCGGATGGTAAGCGGCGTGCAGACGCTGATCGAGGAAGTGGAGCAAAGCGAACGGCTGAAAAAAGAGGCGGAGCTGCGGGCGTTCCATTACCAGATCAACCCTCATTTATTGTTCAACACGCTGAACTCGATTCAGTGGAAAGCCAGGCTTGAGGGGGCGGAGGAAATCCGCCAGATGCTTTACCATTTGACGATGGTGCTGGAGGGCAATCTTGATATTTCGCAGGAGCTTATCACGCTCGGCAGGGAGCTGCGCATGATCGAGCATTTTCTGAAAATTCAGGAGATCAGGTACGGCGAAGTTTTTCGCTACGAACTGGGCTGCGGGGAGTCGCTGAAACGGTATTTGATTCCGCGGATGACGCTGCAGCCGCTGTTTGAGAACATTTTTTTCCACGGGTTTACCGACGGGGTCGGCGTCATCCAGTTGGACGTCAAAGAGGTAAAAGACGAACTGCTGCTCACGCTGAAGGACGATGGCGCGGGCATTGCGCCGGAAAAGCTGGAGGGGCTGTTCAAGCCGAAGCCGGCAAGCCGCGGGCGCGGCGGGCTCGGCGTACAAAACGCGGATCAGAAGTTTAAGCTGCATTTCGGCCCGCAGTATGGGCTTACGGTACATTCGACGAAGGGCGAGGGCACGACGATCGTCATTCGTTGGCCGAAGAAGGAGGAATGTCAGGGTGGAAACGGCAAAGAAAATGAAGGTGTTGATCGCTGACGATGAGAGTATTGTACGCAAAGGCTTGCGTTCAACGGTCGATTGGGAGCGGTTCGGCATGGAGGTCGTTGCGGATGCGCCCAATGGGCTGAAGGCCTGGGAAGCATTTCTCGAATACCGTCCCGAAATCGTCATCACGGATATCGTCATGCCGGAGATGGACGGAATCGAATTGGCCCGTAAAGTCAAAGAAACGGCGCAGCGGACGAAAATCATTCTGCTCAGCTGCCATCGGGATTTTGAATACGCCCAGCAGGGCATACGCCTCGGGGCATCGGGGTATTTGCTGAAGACGGCGTTTGAGGATGAAGAGCTGGAGGAGATGCTGAAGCAGTTCCAACAGGAGCTTTCATCCCCGGCTTCAGCGGACGGCCTGGATAGCGGGCGGCTGGAAACGATGCTTTTCGCCTGGCTGAACGGGCATAACGACAAATTTCCGGCCGAGCTTGCCAGCCTGCGCAAGGGAGCTTGGCATTTTAACGGCGAGCCGCTGCATGTTTATTTGATTCGTACGGCGGATTGCGGCAAGTCCTGGGATGGGATGCTTTCCGATGCGGCTCGGGAAGAAGCGGGCATATGCGAAGGAACGCTTATTCCTTACGGCGAGGAATACTGCTATTGGGCGGTGCCCGAATCGCTGCGGGATGCCGCGGAGGGGCTGCTGGTCGCATGCAAAAGCCGATGCGTCAAGCTGCACTGGAGCCGAAAGGGATCGTTGACACATCCCGATGATTTGAAGGAAGCGTTCCAGTCGCTGCATAAGGAAGCGGAACTCGAGCGGATCTATGGCGTGTCCGGCGAAGATTGGCCCGAGCCGATCTGGAGGGCGGTCCACCTGCTGCACGCCAATCCGGCGGCGGATTGGTCGGCAAGCGATTTGGCCGAAAAGGTCGGACTCAGCCGCAGCCATTTTTCGATCCTGTTCAAGAAGGCGGTCGGGGACAGCTTCATCGCTTTTCAATACAAACGGAAGCTGCGGCTTGCCTCGGGGCTGCTGAGGGACACAAGCTTAACGATGCAGGAGATCGCCGAACGCACGGGGCTTGGGGACAGCAAATATTTCAGCAAATGGTTCAAGCGCTGCACTGGGCAAACGCCAAGCCATTACCGCGCCCAACAAAAAGGAGAGGCCCCTCGAACAGATTGACACCCGCCCGGCAACATTCGAACAAAAACGCAACAACATTCGAATAGATGCACGTTTTGAACCGCTTTCATAAGAGTTAAGATGAAAGCGGTTCAATTATTATACACCTCATTGACAGGGGAGCTGACAAGATGAAAAAGAGAATTTCACTCATTGTCCTTGCAACAACGGTGATGGTATCCGTCCTTTCCGCTTGCGGCGGCAGCGGCGGCAGCGCCGGAACGTCCAGCCAAGGCGAAGGCGGCTCGAAACAAACGAAGACGCTGCGGTTTGCAACCTGGGATACCGGGGATGCGCTTAAAATCGAGCAGGATATCGCCAAAAAATTCGAATCGGCGCATCCCGGCACGAAGGTGCAGGTCGAAGCGTACGCGGACGGATTCGACCAGAAGCTGGCCGCTGGCTTTGGGGCGGCAAACCCGCCGGACGTGATGTACATGTGGGACTTCCCGACGTACCATCAATCCCTTGAACCGCTGGACAGCTACGCCGACAAGGACCCCGACCTCAAAATAGATGATTTTTACAAAGGATTGTTCAACTACGGCAAAATCGGCGATACCCTCTACGGCATTCCGGCCGGTTTTACGACCCGCGTCGTTTATTACAACAAGAAGCTTTTTGACGCGGCAGGCGTTCCTTATCCGAAGGATGGTTGGACCTGGGCCGAATTCCAGGGCATCGCCCAAAAGCTCACCGACAAATCGAAAAGGCAGTACGGCTTCGGGGTACGCGCCGAAAACGACACGTATGACCTGCAGGGATTCGTCTGGAGCAACGGCAGCTCCTTCATTTCCCCGGACGGCAAATCGATCGACGGCTACATGAACAGCAAGGAAACCGCTGAAGCGATCCAAATGTTCGGAGACATGGTGAAAAACGGCTCCGCGGTGCTGACGGGCGGCAAAGGGCAGCAGAGCGGCGACGATATTTTCAAAGCCGGCAAAATCGCGATGTGGGAAAGCGGCATCTGGCCGCTGGAGTCGTTTAAACAGGCAGGAATCGACGTAGGCACGGTGGAAATGCCGGCCTTCCCGGGCAAACCGGTGAAAGGCGTGCTCGCCGAATCCGCGCTGTCCATCGCCAAAGATTCCAAGCAAAAGGATCTGGCTTGGGAGTTCGTCAAATTTTACGTATCCAACGATTCGATCAAAATGCGCGTGGCCGACCTGCCTGTCCGCCAAAGCGTCGTCACCGAGCTGAAGAAGGACCAGGACCCGCTTTACAAGCCTTTTTACACGATGCTTGAGCGTTCCAGCGATACGCCGGCATTCCTGCTGAATCCGAAATGGAACGAAGTGAACCGCCAGCTGTCGGCAGGGGTCGAAGCGGTGATGCACGGCGCGAACGCCCAGGAAGTGCTGAATCAGGCCGTGAAGGACAGCGAGCGGTATTTGAAATAAAAACTTAAACAACCTTTATAGAAAGAAGGTTAGGAGATGGCTCAGACCTACCTGCAAAACGCACGGGAACAGACAGCCGCCCTTAAGCCCTTGAGAAAACGCAGATGGGGTGGGGCTGCTCCCTACCTCTTCATTTTTCCTTGGATATTCGGATTCGTCGTTTTTACGCTCGGACCTTTGCTGTTTTCGCTGATCATTTCGTTTTTTGATTGGCCGATCGTCGGCAAAGTGACGTTTATCGGTCTCGATAATTACATCGAGATGTTTACGGACGACCCGATGTTTTGGAAGTCGTTGTTCGTCACTTTGAAATTCGCGGTTTTGTTCGTGCCGCTCAACATTATGATCGCGCTCGGGCTCGCCATGCTGCTGAACCAAAAGGTTCGGGGCAGCGCGATTTTCCGCACCGCCTTCTACCTGCCGTCCGTTATATCGGGCGTGGCGCTCGCCATGATCTGGTCCTGGGTCTACAGCGGGGATTACGGGATATTGAACTATTTTCTGTCGCTGTTTGGCATTCAGGGACCCGACTGGCTGAACGACACGAGATGGTCGCTGGTGGCGATGGTCGTGGCCAGCCTATGGGGCCAGGGCTCGATGATGCTGATTTTCCTGGCGGGGCTGAAGGGCATCCCGAAGGATCTGTACGAATCGGCTTCCATCGACGGAGCCGGGAAGATCCGCCAGTTTTTCAGCGTGACGGTTCCGATGATTACGCCGACGATTTTGTTCAATCTGATCACCTCCATTATCGCGGCGTTCCAGCAGCTGACCTTGGCTTTGCTCCTGACGGGGGGCGGGCCGCTGAAATCGACGTATTTTTACGCGATGTACATGTACGAAAATGCATTCAAATATTTCAAAATGGGCTATTCTGCCGCAAATGCCTGGTTCATGTTCCTGATCGTGCTGGTGCTGACGTTCCTTGTTTTCAAGTCGTCGGAAGCGTGGGTGTTTTATGAAGGTGAGATGAAAAAGAATTCGCGGCGGGATAAGCGGAAATCGAGAAAAGGGGTGCAGGCCGGATGAAAAAAGCGCTGACGTACCTGCTGCTGATCCTGTTTTCGCTCCTGTTTATCGCGCCATTGTTCTGGGCGGTGACGACGGCGCTCAAATCGCAACAGGAGCTGTACTTGTTCCCGCCCAAATGGATCCCTTCCGTCTGGAAGTTCAGCAATTTTGCCGAAGCATGGAACAGCCAGCCGTTTAACCTGTTTTTGAAAAACACGGTGTCCATCACCGTCTTGTCCACGCTCGGCCAGCTGATTTCCTGCACCCTTGTCGCTTACGGTTTCGCTCGTTTTCAGTTCAAGGGACGCGACATCCTGTTCCTGATCGTGCTGGCGACGATGATGATTCCGTGGGAAGTGACGATGATCCCGCAGTACATGGAATTCAACTATCTAGGCTGGATCAATACGCTGAAGCCGCTGATCGTGCCTTCGTGGTTCGGATCCGCTTATTATATCTTTTTGCTGCGGCAGTTTATTTTGACCCTGCCCAGGGAGCTGGACGAAGCCGCCACGATCGACGGCGCCAGCAAAGTGACGGTGCTGTTCCGGATCATCGTGCCGCTGATGTGGCCTTCGCTGATTCTGGTGGCGGTATTCCAGGTGATGAGCTGCTGGAACGACTACCTCGGGCCGCTCATTTTCCTGAACGATCAGACGAAATATACGCTGACGCTCGGTCTGTCCCAGTTTAAGGGAATGTACGGCGTCGACATGCAGTCGATTATGGCGATTACATGCCTGATCTCCATTCCGCCGCTGGCCATTTTCTTCTTCGCGCAGCGTTATATCGTGGGCGGAATCGCGACGACGGGCATCAAAGGATAGATCGCAGAGAAAGGAAGAGGACCATGAATGACATCATGCAAGAGCGGGATTGGGATAACCTTGGCGTGCTGGAGCGGAACCGCGTGAAAAGCCGGGCTTATTTCATCCCGTTCCCGGATCGGGAGGGCGCTTTGAGTTATGACCGGGGGAGTTCCCCATGGTTCAAATCGCTGAACGGGATATGGAAATTCGATTTTGCAGAGGGGCCGGAGCTGGCTCCGCGGCATTTTTACGAGCAGGAATTCGACGTTTCGGGATGGGACGATATCCGCGTGCCGGGCCACTGGCAGCTGCAGGGTTATGGGCATCCGCATTATACGGATCTGTATTACCCGTTTCCGGTCGATCCGCCGCATGTGCCGAACGATAATCCGACGGGGAGTTACGTAAGGGAGTTCGAGCTTCCTTCGCATTGGGACGGGCGGCATGTATCCATCAAGTTCGACGGCGTGGACAGCGCCTTCCATCTATGGCTGAACGGGGCGTTTGTCGGCTACAGCCAAGGCAGCCGCCTGACGTCGGAGTTCGACCTGACCCCGTATTTGAAATCCGGCGTGAACCGCTTGGCCGTTCGCGTGTACCAGTGGTCGGACGGCAGCTATCTCGAGGATCAGGATATGTGGTGGATGAGCGGCATTTTCCGGGACGTGTACCTGATTTCCGAACCTTCTTCCGTCCGTATCGCCGATTTCCGCGTGGTGACGGAGCTTGATGCGGAATTGGCGAATGCGGTGCTGTCGGTGCGCACGGACATCAATGGAGAGGACGCCGGAGGAAAAGTTCGGCTCCAGCTGTTGGATCGGACGGGGGCCGAGCTGCTTTCCGCCGAAAAAACATGGTCCGGGGAGGCGCATGCCGAGTTTAACCTGCCCGTCTCCAAACCGGTTTTATGGAACGCGGAATCGCCGTACTTGTACCATTTGATCCTGACCGTGCTTGATTCGCGGGGACAGGTAACCGAAACCGTCGCCCAGCGCGTCGGCTTCCGCCGCATCGAGGTGAAGGACGGCCAGTTTCTGGTGAACGGCAAGGCGATCCTGCTCAAAGGCGTCAACCGGCATGACCATCATCCGGATACGGGCCGGACGGTGACGTTGTCAACGATGCTGGAAGACATCAAGCTGATGAAGCGGCATAACATCAACGCCGTCCGTACGGCGCATTATCCGAATGACCCGCGCTTTTACGATTTATGCGACGAATACGGGCTGTACGTGATGGAAGAAACGGATCTCGAAACGCATGGCTTCGAGCCGCTTGGAAACATTTCACGCCTTAGCGACGATCCGGCTTGGAAGGAAGCTTACGTGGACCGGGTGCGTCGCATGGTGGAACGCGACAAAAACCATCCGTCCGTCATCTTCTGGTCGCTGGGCAACGAATCGGGCTTCGGCTGCAACTTCCGCGCGATGTCCGCATGGTGCAAGGAACATGACCCGACCCGCCTCGTGCATTACGAGGAAGACCGGGAAGCGGAGGTATGCGACGTCGTCAGCACGATGTATTCTTCCGTGGAGAAAATGGAAGGGTTCGGCCAAATGGAGGACCATCCGAAGCCGCATATTTTATGCGAATTCGCCCACGCGATGGGCAACGGCCCCGGCGGGCTGCGCGCGTACTTCGACGTTTTCGACAAGTACCGGCGCCTGCAGGGCGGTTTCGTCTGGGAATGGATCGACCACGGCCTCAGCCGCAGGACGGCGGACGGCAAGGCCGATTACGCTTACGGCGGCGATTACGGCGATGTGCCGAACAACGGCAATTTCGTCATCGACGGGCTCATCCGCCCGGACCGGACGCCGTCGCCGGGACTGATCGAGTACAAGAAAATCATCGAACCTGTCCGGGTCGACTTGATCGAGGCAGGCCGCATCCGTATCACGAACCGGTACGATTTTATCGGCCTGGATCATTTGCAGGCGCATTACAGCGTCACGGCTGATGGCCGTACGCTGCAAAGCGGCGTGCTTGCGCTTCCGCAGGTCGCTCCCGGGGAGAGCTGCGAGGTGGAGGTTCCGCTGCGGGATGTTCAGACGCAGACCGTGGCCGAACCCGATGCCGAACGTTGGCTGAACATCGGCTTCACGCTGGCCGCAGACTGTGATTGGGCTCCCCAAGGCCACGAGGTGGCCTGGGCGCAGTTTGCGCTGCCTGCCGCCGCGCCCGCCGAACCGAAGGCTGCGGCCGCATCCGCCGAATCCTTATCGGCTAGCGAAGAGGGACGAATGCTTACGATAGGGAACGACGCGTTCCGGATGACCTTTGACCGGCTGAAGGCGGGCATCGATTCGTTGAAGTTCGGCGGCAAGGAGCTGATTCGGCGCGGTCCGCGCCTGAACTTCTGGCGGGCGCCGATCGACAACGACATGTACGTGCTCGCGGATTGGCGCAAAGCCCATCTCGACCGGCTGTCGGAACGGATCGACGGCTTCTGCTGGGAGCGGCTGGACGATAGCAAGGTACGGGTAACCTGGAATTCGCGTATTGCGCCGCCGGTTCATGATTGGGGTTTCCGCTGCGCGGTTTCTTATACGGTGAGCGGCAGCGGGCTGGTCGTCATCGACGTGAACGGGACGCCGGAAGGAACGCCGCCTTCCATGCTGCCGAAGATCGGCCTGCAGCTCGAAATTCCGGGCGACATGGAGCATGTCCGGTGGTACGGCCGCGGGCCGGGGGAAAGCTACTCGGACAGCAAGGAAGCGGGAAAGTTCGGCGTCTACCGGAATACGGTCGACGGCTTGTTTACGCCGTACGTGTATCCGCAGGAGAACGGCAACCGGACGGACGTCCGCTGGGTGTCCATCGCGGACGAATCGGGCATCGGCCTGCTTGCGGCCGGCGCGCCGGTGATTGAATTCAGCGCAAGACGGTATAGCGACTCCGACCTGGAAGCGGCACAGCATATGAGCGATCTGGTGCCGCGGGAGTTTATCACCCTGAATCTGGATTACCGCCAAAACGGCCTTGGCAGCAACAGCTGCGGACCGGCGCAATCGCCGGAGCATGCGGTCAAGCCGGAGCCATTCCGGTTCCGCATCCTGCTGCAGGCGTATATGGCCGAAGATTGCGCGCCGGAACGCTTGAGCCGGAGCATGGCGGCCGAAGCGAACAACATGAAGCAAGAGGAGGAGAACGATGCTTAAATCACAGGACGTATTGAATTTGTCGGGCAAGGTGGCAGTCGTGACGGGAGGCGCTTCGGGGATTGGCCTCGCCACCGCCGAACTTCTTGCCGAGTTTGGAGCGCATGCGGCGTTGATCGACATTAACGAAGCGGCAGGGGAAAAAGCGGCGGCGGCAATCCGCGAAAAAGGGGGACGGGCCAGCTTCCATCGCTGCAACGTCACCTCGGCCGCGGATTGCGAACGCGTTGCCGATGAGATCGCTTCTACGCTTGGAGGCATCCACATCCTGTTTAACAACGCGGGCGTCATTCGCCGCAAAACGGTGACCGAGCTCGAGGAACAAGATTGGGACCTGGTGCTGGACGTTTCGCTGAAAGGCGTATACCTGCTTTCCAAATTTATCATTCCGATCATGGAAAAAGGCGGAGGAGGCAGCATCATTAATACCGGCTCCGGCTGGGGGCTGAAAGGCGGGGACCGGGCCGCGGCTTACTGCGCGGCCAAGGCCGGGGTCGTCAATCTGACCAAAGCGATGGCCATCGACCACGGCCCGGCGAACATCCGCGTCAACTGCGTGTCGCCGGGCGACACCGACACGCCGCTCCTTCGCGACGAGGCGAAGCAGCTGCAGCAGGACGAGGCGGCATTCCTCGTCGCCTCCGCCGGCGGGCGGCCGCTGGAACGGCTTGGCACCCCGCGCGATATCGCGAATGCCGTATTGTTCCTGGCCAGCGACCTCTCTTCCTGGGTGACGGGCAGCGTGCTTGTCGTCGACGGAGGCGGCATTGCTTAGGACGGATCTTTGTTTTGCTTTTCCAACACGAACGGAGGCGATCAATTTGGCTGAAAGAACTTTTGCCCATCCTTATATTCCGAATACCGTTCCGGAGGTCCGGGACGCCATGCTGAAGGAAATCGGCCTGTCATCCATGGATCAGCTCCATGACGCTATTCCGGACGGCCTGAAGCTGAAGCGGGAGATGAACCTGCCGCCGGCGATGAACGAATACGAGCTGCGCCGCCATATCGAAGGCCTGCTGGCCCAAAACAAGCACGGCGCGGATTACCTCAATTTCCTCGGAGCCGGCTGCTGGCAGCACTTCATTCCGGCCGTATGCGACGAGATCAACCAGCGTTCCGAATTCGTGACCGCTTATGCCGGCGAGCCATACGAAGACCATGGGCGTTTTCAGGCGTTGTTCGAATATCAGAGCCTCGTCGCCGAACTCGTCGACATGGATGTCGTCAACGTCCCGACTTTCGATTGGGCGCAAGCGGCTTCCACCGCCATCCGGATGGCCGGCCGTATGACGGGCCGCAAGAAGGCGCTGCTTCCGCGTTCCGTCGATCCCGATAAAGCCGCGATCATTTGCAATTACTGCATGCCGGTCATGGAAATCGAATACGTGGAGATCGATCCGGTTACGGGGAAAATGGATCTGAGCGACCTGCAAGGGAAACTCGGCGCCGACGTTGCCGCCGTCTATTTCGAAAACCCGGGGTATCTCGGCATCATCGAGGACCGAGGGGCGGAAATTTCGAAGCTCGCCCATGACGCCGGCGCCGTATCGATTGTCGGCGTCGACCCGATCTCCCTTGGCGTTCTGGAGGCGCCGTCCCGTTACGGCGCGGACATCGTCTGCGGGGATCTGCAGCCGCTTGGCATGCATATGAATTACGGCGGTGGCCAGGCAGGTTTCATCGCGACGCGCGATGAAGAGAAATTCGTCATGGAATATCCTTCCCGCTTGTTCGGCATCGTGCCGACCGAGGTGGAGGGCGAATACGGCTTCGGGGATGTCGCCTACGAGCGCACGTCCTTTGCCCTCCGTGAGAAGGGCAAAGAATCCGTAGGCACCCAAACCGCCTTGTGGGGGATCACGGCAGGCGTATATTTGGCGCTGCTCGGGCCGCACGGCATGCGTGAGGTCGGCAGCACCATCATCCAGAAATCGCATTATGCCGCGAAGAAGCTGGCGGAGATTCCGGGCGTCTCCCTTCGCTTTGAAGGCGCCTTTTTCAAGGAATTCGTCGTCGACTTTAACGCCACGGGCCTGACCGTTGCCGAGATCAACCGCCGCTTGATGGAGGAAGGGATTTTCGGCGGCAAGGATTTGTCCGCGGGGTATCCGGCGTGGGGGCAATGCGCGCTCTACTGCGTGACGGAAATCCATACGCAGTCCGACCTGGACCGCCTTGCGGCCGCGATCCGCGCAATTGTCGGCACAGGCATCGCCTATTAGAACCTAAGAGGGGGAAGAGACGCCATGAAACGGATTAAGAGAGACCATAAGGTTCGTCAGTTCCACCAGGCCAAATGGGATGAACCGGTTATTTTTGAACTTCACCGTCCAGGGGAGCGGGGCGTCATCCCGCCGGGCACCGAAGCCGCCGTAGCGGCCGCCGTCGGCAGCGCCGAGGACAGCATTCCCGCCTCCATGCGGCGCACCTCGGCACCCGCGCTCCCGGAGATCGGGCAGGCCAAAGTGCTCCGCCATTACTTGAGATTGTCCCAGGAAACGCTGGGATCGGATCTGAACGTCGAAATCGGGCAGGGGACCTGCACGATGAAATACATTCCGCGCATCAATGAAATGTTGATCCGCAACCCGCGTTTAACGGAGCTGCATCCGCTGCAGGACGCCGGCACCGTGCAGGGCATGCTTGAAATCTATCATCGACTCGATCTTGCGATGCGCGAGATTTCCGGCATGGACGCTTTTTCATTCCAGCCGAGCAGCGGCACCCAAGCATTGCTGGCCATGGCTTCCATCGTTCGCGCTTATCATGATTCCCGCGGCGAAGGCGATCAGCGGGACGAAATCATTACGACTATTTTCTCGCATCCGTCCCAGGCGGCGACCGCTGCGGTCAAAGGCTACAAGATCATTACGCTGCATCCGGACGAAGACGGCTTCCCGGATCTTGAAAAACTGAAAAACGCCGTCTCTGAACGGACTGCCGGATTTGTCGTCGCGAACCCGGAAGACACGGGCATTTACAATCACCGCATCCGGGAATTTACGGACGTGGTGCATGCCGCCGGCGGCGTATGCTACTACGACCAAGCCAACGCCAACGGCTTGCTCGGCATCACCCGGGCGAAGGAAGCGGGCTTTGATATGTGCTTTTTCAACCTGCACAAAACCTTCGCCGCCCCGCATATGTGCGGAGGACCGGCGACGGGCGCGCTCGGCGTGATCGAAGAATTGAAGCCGTTCCTGCCGGGGCCGCTTGTGGAACGCGAAGAAGGCGGACGTTACGTGCTGAAGGATCAGGGCGAACTCAGCATCGGCAAGGTGCGCAGCTTCCACGGCGTCGCCCAAACCGTGCTGCGGGCATACGCCTGGATTCTGAGCCTTGGCGCCGAGGGCTTGAAGGACGTGGCCCAGGTCGCCGTGCTGAACAACAATTATTTGTACCATAAAATTTTGCAAATCCGCGGCGCAAGCGCTCCGTACATCAAGGGACGCCGCCTCGAGCAGGTGCGCTACAGCTGGAAGCAGCTGACCGACGAAACCGGCGTCACAACCGAGGACATTACGCGCCGGATGTGTGATTTCGGGCTGCATTACTGGACCTCCCATCATCCGTACATCGTGCCGCAGCCGTTTACGCTCGAGCCGACCGAGTCTTATTCCAAGGAAGACCTTGACGAATACATTCAGGCGCTGGAGCATATTTCGAATGAAGCCTATACGAATCCGGAGATCGTCAAGACGGCTCCGCATAACAGCACCGTTCACCGCAATGACGAATCGTCCCTGGACGATCCGAAGCAGTGGTGCATTACGTGGCGCGCTTATTTGAAAAAAACCGGGGTGAAACCGCAGGAGCAAAAAGAGCCCGTATGACCACTGTTTATAAGCAGAACCCGATAAGGGTATCCCAAAGGTTAAAGAACCTGCGGGATGCCCTTTTTTCGTTCCGCCCCTTTAAAATTTCGGCTTTTTGCGGGATGAGAAATATGTTTAGCAAAAAAGCCATTATCCCGACGAATGAAAACGCTTACGTTTACATATTCCTGTAGCGATAACCAGATATCCGCAAAACGGTGAAGAGTCCAGCCCAAACCGCCTGCTGTTTTTTGCATCGGATGCCTCTTCATGAAAGCAAGATAACCGTTTTCACGCGGGCTGCCGGCTTATTAGCAGCATCCATGGCTGTTTCGGAAGTTTCGTTCCGTACGTTCAACCGTTTTGCACAAAGCTTGCATCTTGCGATTCCGTACATACCCATCATTGCAGGTTTCGTCCTTGAACATGATTGAAGGAGGTTTTTTCATGAGAAGAAAGGAAGTCGTAGCCATGCTGCTGGCAGGAGGACAAGGCAAACGGCTTAAAGGCTTGACGAAAACGCTGGCCAAACCTGCGGTTTATTTTGGCGGAACCTACCGGATCATTGATTTTACGCTTAGCAACTGCTCCAATTCGGGGATCGATACCGTCGGCGTGCTTACGCAATACGAACCGCTCGTGCTCCATTCCTATATCGGGATCGGCAGAGACTGGGATATGGAGCATCGGAGCGGGGGCGTTTACGTTTTGCCGCCTTATGAGCGGGAAGACGGAACAAGCTGGTACAGGGGCACGGCGGATGCGATTTTCAGGAACCTGAAATTCATCGAGCAATACGATCCGGAGCATGTGCTGATTTTGTCCGGAGACCACATCTACAAAATGGATTATGATCAGATGCTGCAACACCACAAGGAAAATGACGCCGACTGCACCATTTCCGTGATCGATGTGACTTTGGAGGAAGCCACCCGGTTTGGCATTTTGAACACCGATGAAGAGCTTCGCATTTATGAATTCGAGGAAAAACCAGTGCGGCCAAGGAGCACTCTGGCATCGATGGGCGTATATTTATTCAAGTGGGATGTGCTGAAAACCTATTTGCTGCAAAACGTGGACCAGCCGGGCACAAGCCATGACTTTGGCAAGGACATCATTCCGATGATGCTCTCCGATGGTAGAAAGATGTACGCCTATCCGTTTGACGGCTATTGGAAGGATGTCGGAACGATCGACAGTCTGTGGGAAGCGAACATGGATCTTTTATCGGAGCATCCGAAGCTTGTTTTAAACGATCCGGGGTGGCGGATTTTTACGCGGAATCCGAACCAGCCTGCCGAATATATCGCGCCCGGGGCGAAAGTCCGGAATAGCATGATCAATGAAGGCTGCACCGTGTACGGCGAGGTAAGCCATTCCGTGCTGTTTTACGGGGTCGAGGTGGGGGAAGGCAGCGTGGTGAAGGATTCGGTCATCATGCCTCAGGTCAAGATCGGACGGAATGTGCGGATTCACCGTGCGATCGTAGCCGAAAACATGGTGATTGAAGATGGGACGGTCATCGGCGGATGTCCGGAGGGAGAAGGGGGGATCGCGCTGATCAATGGCGACAGCGACATGGCGGCAGGCTCGAAAACATCAAATCCAACAACGATTATCTGAGGGCATACAAAATCAAAATAGTCAAAAAAAGGACGGTGCCTTTATGAAGCAACTCATGGGAGTCATCAATCTGGATCATGAGCTGGATTTGTTGAACGAGCTTACCTATTTCCGCTGCGGCGCGGCCGTGCCTTTTGCCGGCAGGTACCGGCTGATCGATTTCGTGATGTCCAATATGATGCATGCGGGCGTGCTTGATATCGCGCTGTTTGTCCGCCGTAAATACCGCTCGCTGCTGGATCACCTTGGCGAAGGTCGCCCGTGGGATTTGGACCGCAAACGGGGCGGGCTGTTCATTCTCCCTCCCGACTGGAATGACCCGTCCGATGTTTCCAGCGGCGAAATGCAGCATATTCATAATAATCAGGACTTTTTTGAACGCGGTTCCGCCCAATATGTCATTTATACCGGAAGCCAGCACCTGAGCAATGTCGATTTTTGCGAGGCCTATGACTATCATCTGAAGCAGGAAGCCGACGTGACCTTGATCTACACGAAAGTGGACCGGCTCCGGCCGGAGCACCAATACTGCACCCGGTTAGACGTGGACGAAAGCGGCAGGGTGACGGACATCCATCTCGAGCAGGACCACGCCAACATATATATGGAAATGTTCATCATGGAGAAAAAGCTGTTCCTTCATCTCGCCAAGCAATGCATCGCCCATGGGGAAAGCCATTTTTTCCGCGACGCCATCCAGAAAAAACGTGGCAGGCTGCGTATTGCCGGCTACGAATACAACGGCTACCATGCCGTAATCAACTCGTTGGAGAGCTACTACCGCAACAGCCTGGAGCTGCTTCAGCCGGAAAAATACAATTCGTTGTTCCGGGAACAGCCGGTTCACACCAAAATCAAATACGAGGTTCCGGCCAAATATTCGGAATCGGCGGATGTCAGCAATTCGCTGGTGGCCAACGGCTGCCAGATTGGGGGAACGGTCCACAACAGCATTTTATTCCGCGGGGTGCAGGTCAAGGAAGGGGCGCGGATCCATAATTCGATCATTATGCAAAAATGCGTCATTGAAGGGGATGCGGTGCTGGAAAACGTCATTCTGGACAAAGATGTCACCATTTCGAAGGGCCGCAAGCTTCAAGGCGACGTAAAAAAGCCTTTTGTGGTTGCCAAAGACACCGCGATCTAAACTTAACGCGTCAGGGGGATAACTTCTTTGTTCTACGATATGGAATTATTCACAACGGTGTTTAAAGAACAGCTTGTCAGCCGCTTGGGGAAAAACGTTGAGGAGGCGACGGCAGACGACATATACAGGGTTCTTGGGAGCCTTATTCGTGAACATATCGGGCGCGAGTGGGCCGGAACCAATCAGGCTTACAAAACGAACCGGGAAAAGCAGGTTTATTATTTTTCGATGGAGTTTCTGGTCGGCCGCCTGCTCGGAAACAATGTGCTGAATCTCGGCGTATACGACACCGTCCGGAAAGGATTGAAGGAACTGGGCTGGGATTTGGAAACGATCGAAGAGCAGGAACCGGATGCGGGCCTCGGGAACGGGGGGCTTGGCCGCCTCGCCGCCTGTTTTCTCGACTCGCTCGCTTCCTTGGGTTTTGCGGGACACGGCTGCGGCATCCGGTATAAATACGGCTTGTTCGAGCAAAAAATCGTCGACGGACATCAGGTGGAGCTCCCGGATCCTTGGCTGCAAAAAGGGAACGTGTGGGAGGAACGCCGGGAGGATAAGCGGGTTGAGGTAAGCTTTTGGGGCCGCGTGGAAGTGTCCGAGAAAAACGGCAGGACGGTCTTCGAAACGGTGGGCGACGAAAAAATTTGGGCCGTTCCCTATGACGTGCCGATCGTCGGTTACGGCAGCGCCCATGTCAATACGCTCCGGCTGTGGAGCGCGGAATCGGCGGCCGATCCGGCCAAAATGCGCTTCGGGGCCCAGAACGGGCAGCCCAATAACGGGTATTATACATTTTTGGACTATAACCGTTCGGTCGAATCCATCTCCGAATTTTTGTATCCGGACGATTCGGGATACGAGGGCAAGCTGCTCCGCTTGAAGCAGCAATATTTTTTATGCTCGGCGGGGCTGCAGAGCGTGCTGCGGACTTTCGGGAAGCTGGGGCTCCCCTTAACCGAACTTCCCCGGAAGGTCGCCGTCCATATTAACGATACACATCCGACGCTGGTCATTCCGGAGCTGATGCGGATCCTGATCGACGAAAAAGGCTTCGGCTGGGATGAGGCATGGGATGTCACCACCCGGACGGTTTCATATACAAACCATACGCTGATGAGCGAAGCGCTTGAGAAATGGCCGGTTCATATGGTGCGCGAGCTTCTGCCGCGGGTGTACATGATCATCGAGGAAATCAACAAACGTTTTTGCGGCATGCTCCTCGAACGTTTTCCGGGCAGGCAGGATCTCGTATCCCGGATGGCCGTCATCGAAAGCGGGCAGGTAAAGATGGCCCATTTGGCCGTCGTCGGCAGCTACAGTGTGAACGGCGTGGCCCGGCTGCATACCGAGCTTTTGAAAACGGACGTCATGCAGCCTTTCTACGGCTTGTTCCCGGAACGGTTCAACAACAAAACCAACGGCATCGCCCACCGCCGCTGGCTCATGCACGCCAATCCCGAGCTCGCCGGCCTCATCTGCGACAGCATCGGCACCGGCTGGATCGAACATCCCGATCGGCTGCAGGAATTGGAACGTTTTCAAAACGACCCGCTTTTTCTGGAGGAAATCGGAAGGATCAAACGCGGAAACAAGCTGCGCCTTGCCGACTATATCCGGGAGAAGCAGGGCGTTTCGGTCGATCCGGACTCGCTTTTCGACGTACAGGCGAAGCGCCTTCACGCCTATAAAAGGCAGCTGTTAAACGTTCTGCACATCATGCATCTATATCACCTTATGAAAGACGATCCGTCCGCGGATCGTTTGCCCCGCACGTTTATTTTTGCCGCCAAGGCGGCGCCGGCTTATTTTTTGGCGAAATGCATCATCAAGCTGATTCATGCCGTCATGGACACGGTCAACAACGATCCCCGCATGGAGGGCAAATTGAAAGTCGTGTTCCTCGAAAACTATTCCGTTTCCCTCGCCGAAAAAATCATCCCCGCCGCCAATGTCAGCGAGCAGATCTCCACGGCGGGCAAAGAGGCGTCCGGGACGGGCAACATGAAGTTCATGATGAACGGCGCGCTGACGGTCGGCACGCTCGACGGAGCCAACGTCGAAATTCATGAGCGCATCGGGGCGGAGAACATGTTCCTGTTCGGGCTTCGTTCGGAGGAAGTGCTGGATTATTACAATCATGGAGGATATTTGGCAAGGGAGATTTATGAGCGCGACCCGAGGATCCAACGCGTGCTGGATGATTTGGTCCATCCCGGTCCGTTTAGCCGCCATGACCGCGAGTTCGAGTTCATCTACCAGTCGCTTCTCGATCATAACGACGAGTTTTTCGTCCTGCGCGATTTTGCGGGTTATGCCGATACGCATGCCGCCGTAGACCGGGCGTATTTGAACGCCCATGATTGGGCCGCCAAATCGGTCGTCAACATCGCCCATTCCGGCCATTTTTCCAGCGACTGCACCGTCAAGCGATACGCATCCGACATTTGGAAGATCCGTCCGGTACGGACCGCTTTCGAAATCAAGTAACCCCCGCAAAAGCACATGGGATGCCGGCATTGTTCCGTTGCATCGGCCCTCGGCAGCTTCGTACGGAAACAAAAATCCCCCTCGGAATCAGGCCCGGGCGCGCGAATGAATCATGCGCTGCTCGGCTTGCCCAGACATCCGAGGGGAATTCTTTTTATCTGATTTATGATTTGGCCCGCTTTGCGGGGTTATTTATGGTTTTATGCTTCGCAGGCGGCGTTTGTTCCGCCGTCCAGCAGCAGATGCTTGTAATTGGTTTTGACGAATTCCACCACTTTGTCGAAAATGATGCGGTGGCCGGCCTCATTCGGATGAATGCCGTCCGAGCATATAAATTTCGTGAAGTCGGGATGCTGCAGAAACGCGCCGCGAACGTCGATCAATTTCGTTTTGGTCAGCTCGGATACCTTGAGAATAGTCGAGTTGTATCGTTCCTGCCACCAATAGATTTTCGTAACGCTGCCGAGCCATTTCATAACGTTTTGCTCCGTCTCCGGATCGTTTTGGGTGACCCATTTGAAATAATTGTCCGCGTTCAGCGGAGGCAGGCTCATCAGAATCGGGATGATTTGCTGGCTTTTCAGCTCGTTGACCGTTTCCGTCAGCACTTTTTCGAACGTATGAAAATCCGTTTTCGGCAGATGCTCGCGGCCCGGGTCTTTGGCAATTTCGCTCCAGTTATAATCGCAATCGTTTCCGCCGTATTCGATCAGCACGATGTTCGGCTTTTCCTTTACGACATCCTTTTTCAGATTGCTTATTCCCTTGAGCAGCGTATTTCCGAATCTTGCCGTATTGCGGACGGCGCCCTTCAGCTTGCTTTGCAGCAGCGATACATAGTTATCCTCTAAAACGACGTATTTTTTTCGAACCTCGTCATACACGACACCTTTGGAGATGGAATCGCCGGATACGATGTATTTGGCACCGCCATCCCCGAATTCCTGTTGAAAACCGCTCACAGCATCACCCCGTTTCCATTATTATTTCTTTTAACTTCTATTGTAATGCAGTTTCTTCGTGTATGGCAAATGGAGGCTGCCGGTGCCGGAAGACAGAAGGTATAACTGGCATCTCACGCCATAAAAAACTCCCACAACGAATGCTTGCGGGCCGCGGAGCGAACCGGCAGAATCGGTGTGGGAGTTTTTTTGCATCATCTCATAGCTTCCCGTTGTTACTTCAAAAGCACGGCGTTAGACGGAGGAAACCGCAGCCCTTGGCCGCTTCGGGTCCGCTCGTACAATGCTTCGATCAGCTGCAGCGCCTTGATGCCTTCCTCGCCGTCAATCCAGAACGGACGATCCTCCCGGACATGCGCGTAAAAATCGGCGATCAGTTTCCGTTGGCTCGGCCCCCAATAAGATTTGCCCCCAAAATTGGAATGGGGCGGCTCGCTCAGGCGCGTTTCCTGTCCGTCTTTCCATAGGTACAGCGAATCCCGCCGCTGCGTTAACACGCCATGCTCGAACACGATCTCCAGTTCCACGGGGGAATCGGTGCCGTATCCGTTTGTCCCGTAAAACAACGCCCTGGCGCCGTTTGCGAAATCGATGCAGGCATGCGCCGTATCCTCCACCTCGATGGCGTCCTCCAGCGTATCGGAGGTTACGCTTCCTTTCACGGAAGAAATTTCGCCGCCGAACCATTGCAGCAGATCCAAGGTGTGGATGGCTTGGTTAATCAGGACACCGCCGCCTTCGGTAGCCCATTTGCCCCGCCACGCTCCGCTTTCGTAGTAGGCGCGCCCGCGGTTCCAAGTAACGATGCCCTTCATGCAAACCAACTTGCCCAGTTCGCCGGATGCGATATATTCATGAATGATCCGCGAAGCGTCATTGTAGCGGTTTTGGAACGTAACGCCGAGCTGGCTCCGGCTTTTTTTCGCCGCTTCGGTCATCGCTCTCGCCGCCGCGGCGTTTTCCGCGATCGGTTTTTCCGTCAGGACATGCTTGCCGGCGGCAAGCAGCTCAATGGCCATTTCGGCATGGAGGTAATGGGGGGTGCACAGATGCACGATTTGAATGTCTTCCCGTTCAAGTAGCACCTTGTAATCCGAGGCGGCTTCGCATCCGTAACGGCTTGCCGCGGCTTGCGCTTTCTTCGGATCCGTATCGATTACCATCCGCAGCTCAGCGTCTTCCAGTTCCTCAATCGAGCCGGCATGAAGGGGATAGATAGCTCCGCAGCCGATAATCGCTGCTCCTAACTTTTGCATGACGATCCCGTCCTGTCCGTAAAATTTGGCATGGCCATACGTTATGAAACGCGGACGGCCGTTTCCTGCGCCTTCAAGCATAATTCCGCCGCCTTGAAGGCATGCTCCTGCGTCATCGCATGTTCGGTCCGGTTCAAGCAGTCGAGGATCAGTTCCCCGAAAAACGGATACCCGACCTGCCCGTTCACGTCGAATCTGCGCTCCCCGTCTTTGTTTACCAAGTAGACGTGGTCTCCGGCCGAATCCCTGGCGATGTCGATATATTTGCGCAGCTCGATGTACCCGTCGGTGCCAAGGATAAACGTTCTGCCGTCGCCCCATGTTCCGAGCCCGTCCGGCGTAAACCAGTCGACCCGGAAATATTGGGTGGCTCCGTTGTCGCCTACCAGCGTCGCGTCGCCGTAATCTTCAAGCTCCGGATATTCCGGGTGGTTGTAATTGGCGATTTTGCTATGCAGCACCTTTGCGTCTTTGCAGCCGGAATAGTAGAGGAACTGTTCGATTTGATGGCTGCCGATGTCGCATAAAATGCCGCCGTATTTTTCCTTTTGGAAAAACCATTCCGGGCGCGAGGACGGGCTTAATCGATGCGGGCCGAACCCGGTAACCTGCAGCACGCGGCCGATGGCGCCTTCACGGATCAGCTGCCCGGCGTACACGGCGGATTCGACGTGAAGCCGCTCGCTGTAATACACCATATATTTTTTGCCGGTTGCCCTGACCTTCGCCCGTGCCGCTTCAAGCTGCTTCAATGACGTAAACGGCGTTTTGTCGGTAAAGTAATCCTTGCCCCCATCCATGACCTGAAGTCCCAGCGCGCAGCGTTCGGAAGGGATGGCGGCGGCCGCAACGAGGCGCACTTCCGGATCTTCGAGCACCTGCTCCAGACTGTCCGCTGCTTTTGCTCCCGGAAACTTGGAAGCAAAGCTCTCGGCTTTGGCATGATCGCGGTCGTACACCCATTTCAAAGTTGCCCCGGCTTCGACCAGCCCTTTGCTCATGCCGTGGATATGCCCGTGATCGAGCGCGGCGGCCGCGAACACGAATTCGCCGGGCTTCACGACATGGTTCGGCTTGCCCTGCGGGGCGTAGTTCATTCCGTCCTGTTTTGAAGCTGTCATCCGTTTACATCCTTTCGCGCATAAATTGGCCGAACTGCTTCAGCAGCTCGCGGGAGTCATATTGGGCGCTGAAGTCCTCGATGCCGAGGTACCCGTCGTACCCTACGCTTTTCAAGTCCTCGACGAACGAGGCAAAATCGATGACGCCTTCCCGCAGCGGAGCCCATTCCGACCGCCATTTGGCAGTGCCGTCCTCGCGGCTGCCTTCCTGCACGAAACGCGCGTTTTTAATATGGACATGCGCCAAGTATGGGCCAAGCAGCTGCATGCCCATGCGGTAATGCTCGAAACCTTCGTGCACCATGTTGCCCGGATCGAGCAGCACGCCGATATGATCCGGATCGCAGTGGCTTACGAGACGGTGGGCGAGTCCCGCGCTTGGCGCGATCGTCCCGTGATGCGTTTCGACGACGCCTTTGACGCCGTATTGCTTCGCAAGCCGTTCGGCTTCCTTCAAATAGTTCACCGTTTTGTCGTACAAATCCGGATAAGATAACGTTTTATTGTAAGGGGCCACGCCGATCCGGATCATGCTTGCTCCAAGCAGGCGGGCCGCATGGAAGGCATGCTCCGTTTCGTCGAGCTTCATTTCGTTTAAGTAAGGGGTCACGCTCACGACTTCGAGTCCTTGATCCTCCGTAACTTGTTTGAATTTAAGCATCTCCGGCTCCGGAAGGGAGGGATCGATGGAGCACAGGTTGTTTCCCCAGAAGGAAGGCTGCTCTCCCGCTACGGCCTCCGGCACTTCCTTGAACCGCCATTCGACGCCGTGAAGCCCGGCTTCTTTGGCGGCTTGAACCAGTTCTTCGGGGGTCAGGTCCGGGGTCGCTACGGTAAATACGGAAAGTTTCATTTGGTTTATGCCTCCTCTTTAAGGGATTAATGCGTTCCTTTTACGTCCAGGACAGCGGCTGCGGCAGGATCTTTGCGGAACGTGGAGTTTGCTATTTTTTCCTGAAGCTTTTCGTAAAATAGATCCTCGTCGAGCGGCAGATCGACCCAATCGTCGGTCCAGGCGGACAAATGCATCGCGTTCGAGATCGTCAGGCCGAGAATGCCTTCTTCGCCTGGCGCAAGCAGCTTTTCGCCGTGCAGGAGCGCGTTCGTGAAATTTTGCAAAATGCCTTTATGCTGCGGCCCGCCGCCGCCCGCCACCGGAATGTCGCACACCCAGCACTCCGGTTGCCCGAATCCTCCTCTGTATTCGCGGTTGAACTGAGGTTCGGGAACGCGGAGACGCCAGAAGGTCAATTTATCGTTTTCGATGACGATTTTGCCGTTGTCTCCGGTAATTTCGAAACGGTTCGTGCCGGGGCTTTCCCCGACGGTCGTCACGAACACGCCCGTGGCTCCGTTTTCATATTCGACGTAAGCGGTCACGTCGTCTTCGACTTCGATGTTCCGGTATTTGCCGAAATGGCAAAATGCCCGGACGCGTTTTGGCATCATGCCGGTCGTCCACTGCCACAGGTCCAGCTGGTGGGGATCCTGGTTCAGCAGCACGCCGCCGCCTTCGCCGGCCCAAGTGGCGCGCCAGCCGCCCGAATCGTAGTAGCTTTGCGAGCGGTACCAGTTCGTGATGATCCAGTTCGTTCTGCGAACCTCGCCGAGCTCGCCGGATTGGATCAGGTCGCGAAGCTTGATGTACAGCGGATTCGTGCGCTGGTTGTACATGATGCCGAATTGCTTGCCGCTTTTCGCCGCCGCTTCGTTCATTTCCCTTACCGCTTTCGTATACACGCCGGCGGGTTTTTCCACCAGCACATGGTAACCGTTTTCAAAGGCTTTGACGGCCATCCCCGGATGATCGTAATGCGGCACCGCAATCAGCACGGCATCCATCGCCTTGGACGCCCAAAACGCCTCGGGTTCGTCAAACAGCTGCACCGATTCCGGGAGATGCTGCTTCGCCCATTCCAGTCTTTCGGGGTTCGTGTCGCAGACGGCTGTCAGCTCGGCCCCCCGGATTTCCCCGCACAGGTTGTGAGCGTGAGAGACGCCCATATTTCCAATTCCGATAATGCCATAGCGAACCTTTTCCATGCCGGAATTTCACCCTTTCTCTTGCTATTCCCCCTAAGCTTAGCCCGAATCGAAAGAGATGAGAATAACTTGGATTAAGAGTGTTTTGCACAAAATTAAGGTGTTTTGGATAAATCGCCGATGGTACAATAAGGTGGACGAAAAGGGGGAGGGTCTCGTGGAACTGGCGCTGGACATGGCCGGCAAGATGCCGGAAGGACTGACGTTAAACATCAGCTACGCCCAATATCGAAAAGGTTTTCCCGGATGGAACCGGACGGAAATCGCTCCGTCCTTTCACCGGTTGTATTTTATTGCGGAAGGCCGGGGTTCGGTTACCCTGAACGGGGTTAAATACGAACCAAAACCCAATCAGATGATGATCATGCCGGCAGGCACAAACCAGATGGCATTAACCGACCAGGAAGATCCGTATTCGCGTTATTTTTGCCATTTTGACGCTCAGGTGGGGGAGTGGCCTTTGTTCCCGGCCGACGGAAAACTGTACATATGCGATGCCCGGGACCCGGGGTTTATCGAATCGACCTTCACGGAGCTGGTGGATTTGTTTCACCGGGGGGGGCCTTTTTCGGTGCTTCGGGCGCAGGCCTGCCTTTTGACGATGCTGGCATGCTGCCTGGAGGACGGGGGCTATACGGATTTTTGGAAAGATTTTATGCAGCAGGCGGAACGGAGCAAGCTCGGAAACGTATTAACCTATATCCAAACGCATTTGCATGAACCGATGGAAATCGAGCAGCTGGCGGAGATCGTGCACCTGCATCCAAATTATTTTATTCCCTATTTTAAAAAGATCATGGGAGTCACGCCGATGCATTACGTGCAGCGCAAACGGATGGAGGAAGCCAAACGGCTGCTGACTTACACCGACACCGCCGTTTCGGATATCGCCGACCAGATCGGCATGCAGCTGGCCTATTTTTCGCGGCAGTTCAAAGGGTACACGGGATTGTCGCCATCGGCCTACCGGGCCTGCATTCGTTGAAGGCGGATTGCTTTAATGCGAAGCCGGATTTGCTTACCAAAGCATCGATTTCATGGTTCAAAAGTAAGGTTTTGCTGTTTGCGTATTGGAAGGCATCCCTTCATTGGGTAAGATATGGATGGCTTCGGCCCCTAAAACAAACGAAAGGTGAGATGCGAATGAAACGAGCCGTCTTCAAACCCCTGTTGACGGTATTAAGCCTGGCGGTTGCCTTAGTCATGGTTTTCCCGGCAGGTTCGGCCAGCGCGGCCGATTCCAAATGGATCAACCAGGTGCAAGCAGACTACACCGCCTACAACCAGAAAATGACCACCTCCTACAAAAATTATCAGCAGCAAATCGAGACCAGCTATAACCAGTATTTGACCCGATACACGGCAACCATGACCGAGCTCGAAAGCAAGGTGCTGTCGGATTTGAAACAGTGGGATGAAAAGCTGGAAACGGATTATAACCAATTGAAGGAAAAATACGGGGATGACCGGGATAAAGCCAATGCCCTGAGAACCTATGATAAATACATTAACCAGAACTTCCGCGGCAGCCCGATGAACCTTTACGCCACGGCCGCCAACCGCGACTACCGGGAAAGCACCATGTGGGTCTATAGCACGGCGCTGAACGAAAATTTCATTGACAGCAAAACGTGGAGATACAGTAAGGCGATCAATCCAAACTATTTGGACAGCGCCGCGTTCAAATACAAAAATGCCGTAAACGAAAATTTCCTGGACAGTCCGATGCAAAGACTGAAACATGCTTCAAGCAAAAGCTATTACGGCAGTCCGATCTATCAATACTACTATGGAAAAATCAGCAAAACGAAGGCGCAGCAGGAATACGCAAAAATCTATAAGCGGCAAACGGAAAGATTGAACGCCATCATCACGAAAAGCAAGCAGGATATTGCGAACAGGGCGGAGGTTACGCGACAAGAGCTGGATCTGCTGCATGCCAAATCCGTCGACGCGCTGGAACAGCGGCGGGAGGAAGCGCTGAAAAAGATTTCGGACCTGCGCATTGAAATTTGTGGGGAAGGACTCAGCTGGGAGCCGCTGCTGAAAAAACCTGCCCAATAATGAAGTTATCTTAATAAATAATGAAACGCAAAAAACGAGGCGAACCTTCGTGCAAGGGGATCGGCCTCGTTTTTTGTTTCGTCGTTTATTAGTTTTCTTACCGTTCTTATTTATTTCACGTTTTCGGATTTCAAAATATCTTCAACCACGTCGGCAAGGGTAACGAGCTCCAAGGAATGTTCCATTGCTTTTTGGGCTGCGGAAAATTGCTTGGTCAGCGACTGCTGGATGTTCCGCCCGACGATACATTCCGGGTTGGGATGTTCATGGGAACTGAATAAATCGTTTTCGGCCACGACGTTCACCGCCTTGTATACGTCCAAAAGCGTAATGCCGGACAATTCTTTGGCAAGTTCAGCTCCGGGCACGCCTGCGCGCACATGAACCAGCCCCGCTGTTTTCAGCATGCCCATGACTTTGCGGATCACGACGGGATTCGTATTGACGCTGCCGGCAATATACTCCGAAGTGCTTTCAGTCCTGTCTTTGCTGATGGCCAGCAAGCACAAAATGTGTATCGCGACGGAAAATCTGCTGCTGATGGACATCTTCGACCCCTTCTTTCTTCCTATACGAATATAATCTTTTATATCATGACCATACTATCCATACAAGTAATGCGGCGCATACAAACATGCATTAGGAAAGAGGTTGACAAAACGTTCATCTGTAACTATTATGGTTACATGTAATCGGAAAAATTACAGGTTGTTTTAACATATGGGGGAGGAAAACATATTATGAAAATCGCAGTCATTGGCGCCACCGGAAAAGCGGGAAGCCTGATCGTTCAAGAGGCGCTCCAACGCGGACATGAGGTGACGGCCATCGTAAGGAACGCATCCAAATGGCAAGGGGACCAAATTGCGGTCATCGAGAAGGATTTGTTTGATTTGACGGCTGCGGATCTGCAGCCATTCGACGTCGTCGTGAACGCATTCTCGGCGCCTCCTGGAAGCGAGCATCTTCACGTGGAAGCGGGAAAAGTACTTATTCATGCATTAAAAGGAGCTCCGAGCACCAAACTGTTTGTCGTCGGCGGAGCCGGCAGCTTGTTTGCTGACGAAGCTAAAACAGTAAGAGTGATGGATACGCCGGACTTCCCGAGCATCTACTACCCGACAGCGTCCAATCAGGGCAAAAACCTGGAGGATCTGCAGCAGGCGGAAGGGATCACGTGGACGTTCCTTAGTCCGTCGGCGTTTTTTGATCCGGAGGGTAAAAGAACGGGAGCTTATAAAGCAGGCAAAGACCATCTGCTTGTAAACTCCAAAGGCGAAAGCTACGTCAGCTACGCGGATTATGCCATCGCCGTACTCGACGAACTCGAAAATCCGAAACATATCAATGAACGTTTTACGGTTGTGGCGGAGCATATATAATAGAACGAAAATAAGATCACTTTAGAGTGCAGACCGGGGGTCTGTCTGAGCGGATGAATCGCTTGGGCAGACTTCCTTCATTAATAAAAGGGAAGATGTAAATAAACCGGTTTGTGATTGTAAAATTTTGTCGCTTGCAGCAAACTGCTAATCATGGTACATTATAAATCCGGCCGACGGAAACGAAGGTTGGGACAAGAAATCAAAAAAAGAACTTAAAAAAAGTTCTTGCAATGTTCGATAGAACGTGATATTATATAAGAGTTGCTGCTGAACACAACAACAGCGACGAAAACGAAGTGTTTGATCTTTGAAAACTGAACAACGAGTGAGATTAGACCTTGCTTGCAAGGTCTAGAGCGAAGCAAATCGGTTCGAGTCTTTTGACTGAATGATTTGCGGAGCGATGAGGTTTCGGTAACGAAACCGAACGCGAGATTGTCGGGTTCATGACAACTGTCTGAATCGATGATCGAGCAAACTTGAGAATTATTTCTCGTCAGATTCAAAATGAGCTAAGAGCTCTTTCGAAGATGTGGATTGAAAATGATCGACTCAGCCGAGTTTGACTCATTTTCAATCGTCGGTCGAACGAAGTTCGACCTTTCTTGGAGAGTTTGATCCTGGCTCAGGACGAACGCTGGCGGCGTGCCTAATACATGCAAGTCGAGCGGACCTTAGCGATCTTCGGATCGCTCTTGGTTAGCGGCGGACGGGTGAGTAACACGTAGGCAACCTGCCTGCAAGACCGGGATAACTACCGGAAACGGTAGCTAATACCGGATAATTTATCGCTTCGCATGGAGCGGTAATGAAAGACGGAGCAATCTGTCACTTGCAGATGGGCCTGCGGCGCATTAGCTAGTTGGTGAGGTAA
>NZ_JAVLSX010000009.1:0-328711 GCF_031583795.1 Paenibacillus sp. VCA1
ATCCTCATGGATAGAGGAACATTCATAATGACGCGGGGTGGAGCAGTCCGGTAGCTCGTCGGGCTCATAACCCGAAGGCCGCAGGTTCAAATCCTGCCCCCGCAATTACAATTTCCCTAATGGGAAAATGCCTCTGTGGAACCGTGGTGTAGAGGCCTAACATGCCTGCCTGTCACGCAGGAGATCGCGGGTTCGAATCCCGTCGGTTCCGCCATTTATTTAGCTCCAGGGATGAGAATCCGGTTATCGGGTTCGTCGGAGCATAAGCTTCGGAAGGATTGCTTCGCAGTCTCGAACGAAGTGAGAGTATCCCGTCGGTTCCGCCATTTAATTTAGCTTCACTTTACGAAGTGTTGCACAGATTTGGCATCCGTGTTATAGTAAGGCTCGGTAGCTCAGTCGGTAGAGCAGAGGACTGAAAATCCTCGTGTCGGCGGTTCGATTCCGTCCCGAGCCACCTTGAAATTATAAACGAATAAAAGCCGGTGTAGCTCAATTGGTAGAGCAACTGACTTGTAATCAGTAGGTTGGGGGTTCAAGTCCTCTCGCCGGCACCATTGTGGAGGCTTAGCGAAGTGGCCAAACGCAGCAGACTGTAAATCTGTTCTCGTACGAGTTCGGTGGTTCGAATCCATCAGCCTCCACCAGTACCTAGGGGCATAGTTTAAAGGTAGAACAGCGGTCTCCAAAACCGTTAGTGTGGGTTCAATTCCTGCTGCCCCTGCCAGATAACTTTATATTGTGGCGGTCGTGGCGAAGGGGTTAACGCACCGGATTGTGGCTCCGGCATTCGTGGGTTCAAGTCCCATCGATCGCCCTTTATCATCAAAAATAATGGGGATTAGCCAAGCGGTAAGGCAACGGACTTTGACTCCGTCATGCATAGGTTCGAATCCTATATCCCCAGCCATTTACGCGGACGTGGCTCAGCGGTAGAGCATCGCCTTGCCAAGGCGAGGGTCGCGGGTTCGATTCCCGTCGTCCGCTCCAATCTTTTATGGCGCCATAGCCAAGTGGTAAGGCACAGCTCTGCAAAAGCTTTATCCCCAGTTCGAATCTGGGTGGCGCCTCCATTACAACCAAATATGCGCCCTTAGCTCAGCTGGATAGAGCGTTTGACTACGAATCAAAAGGTCAGGAGTTCGAATCTCTTAGGGCGCGTTTCATCTTCATATGCTGGTGTGGCGGAATGGCAGACGCGGCGGACTCAAAATCCGCTTCCGGCAACGGAGTGGGGGTTCAAGTCCCTTCACCAGCATACCTTTGAACGATCAGCTCTTAAGTTACAATCATTGTAGCTTAAGAGCTTTTTTGCGTCCGTTTTTGATCTAATCGCTTGCGGAGTTGAAATGCTGAAATCACTCGATCGGATCGATTCGGTAGATATTGAATAGGCGAAAGCCTGCTTTTCTTTTTTTCAGCAAGGCAGGTCACCAATTACGTTTCTCTGATAAAAATTAAACAATTCATGAATGAATGTCATGTATAATAAAACCAAACATGATACGAGAATGGGGGCTGATCCTCTGGTTCGCATGTGTGGCTGAGATCGAGTAATAAACTGCGGCTAACAAGTAGAGAACAAGGCAGCTCAAATTTTAAAGCTTTCTCCTAAAGTTCTGACTTTAAAGAAAGCGGAGGTCATGCCCTTCATGAAAAAAACATGGCTGCTCGGATTCGGTTTTTTCAGCATTAGCATCACCTGGTCGCTGTATAACGCGTTTGTTCCTTATTTCTTGGATCCGTATCTTAAAAGTACCGCTTTAATCGGCTTCATGATGACCCTCGACAATTACTTTGCCCTGTTTTTGCAGCCATGGATCGGACATTTGAGCGACAAGACGAATACCCGTTTCGGCAGACGTATGCCGTTTTTGATGCTCGGGATGCCTGCGGCGGCGCTATTTGTGATTTTGATACCCTTACATACGAACTTTATCACGCTTCTTATATTTATGATGCTGATGAACCTCTCGATGAGTATTTACCGGTCCCCAACAGTCGCGTTGATGCCTGATATTACGCCGGATCATCAGCGAACCAAAGCGAACGGCATCATTAATTTTATGGGCGGTTTTGGCGGCATTTTGGCCTTCGGAGCAGGATCGGTATTGTACGGTGCCAACCCGGCTTTTCCCTTTGTCGCGGCGGCGGCGATTACGCTCATTTCCTTATGGATTTTGACGGTTACGATCAAAGAGAAAAGGGACGTCATAACATTCATGCCCGCCGAGAAACGCCCCAAAATCAAGCTGAAAGGCGAGCTGGATCGTACGACCGTATTGCTGCTTGCGGCGATCTTTTTCTGGTTCGTGTCTTATCAAGGCGTTGAAGCGCTATTCACTTTATACGGTAAACATTACATGGGATTAACGGAAAAAGATTCGGCGTTTTCGCTTACGTTCTTTTCGTTATTTTTCGTGCTGTTCGCGATTCCGAGCGGCTGGCTCGGCAACCGGTACGGCAAAAGAAAAACGATTATTTCGGGCGTGGTCGGACTTTTTATCGTCTTTGCGGCGGTACCGTTCGCCGACACCGTCCTGCCGCTGCGGATATTGCTTGCGCTTGGCGGAGTATGCTGGGCGCTTATCAACATCAATTCGTATCCTTTCGTCGTTTCGATCGGCAGGGAAGCCAGCATCGGCACGCGGACGGGATTGTATTACCTTGTGTCGTCTCTCGCCGCCATCGCTTCGCCGCCGCTGCTTGGTTTGATCATCGACCAGTTCGGATACCGGTCATTATTCATCTACGCTTCGATAGGCATGCTGCTTGCGCTGCTGTTCATCTCTTTGGTAAGACATGACGGCAAGAGCGCCGCGGCAAATGACCAGGTTTCGGCGAGAGCGGACATGTAAGTGTCCTGCGGTGCTTTCTAATAGAGTGTCGGATTTATACGATGCTCTTTTTGCTTTTCCAGGTATTCGCAAGCCTTCACGGTCAATATCTCTAAACAACCCCACATAGGGATCAAACGCCGGACAGCCTTAGGTCCGAAAGGTTCCCCGACCAAGGTCTAGGATGAAAAACCGTCTGCGGTCTGTTTTGGAAAAGGGCCGCACCACCTAAAATAAAGACATAAGGTTGATGCACTGAAAGGAAGTGAGAAACGCATGAAAAACCGCAATAACGGAACAGCAATCGTATTGATCGTCGTCGGGGCACTGATGCTCTTCGGATTGTTCACCCCGCTGCTTGGCACACTGGCTGGCCTGATTTTTCCGATTCTGATGATCGTCCTTGGCTTTTACGGAATCCGTAGAGGCAGAGTACTGATCGGTACGGTCGTCCTCGCGATCGGTGTTTTGTCCCTGCTGGCGAAATTGTCCTGGATCATCGGACCGCTGCTCGGCATCGCGCTGGTGATTTTCGGAATCTCCCTTCTGAAAGGGAAAAAGAGCTACTACTAACATGAGATTTTGGAAATATCGAATAAATATCCGCGAAGAAGGGGACCTCATCCGAGGTCCGGAAAAAAAACGAATAAGGAGGGGCTACACAAGATGAGTGTTTTTCGTCGGGTGCGGGATATTACCGCAGCGAATATCAATGAACGTTTGGAGCAAAGTCAGGATCCGGTGCGGTTGATCGACCAGTTTCTGGCCACCACGCGGGATGACATCGTCGAAGCCGAAAAGCTTGTACAGCAGTCCACCGCACATATGAGACAGCTGAAGCAGCAAGTCGATCAAGCCGAAACGATGAAAAACAAACGCGAAGAGCAAGCGCTCCTGGCCTTGAAGGCCGGGGAGGATCATCTCGCCAAGCTGGCGCTTCAGGAAAAGATCATTTATGAGGAAAAGCTGGAGCAATACAGCGAACTGCTGAACACGACCAAAAGTTCCTTGATGGATCTGGAGAGCCAACTGAACGAATTGAAAATGGAATACCAAACCGTATATAACAAACGCCAGTATTATGTGGCGCGCATGGAGACGCTTCGGCTCCAGCAACGCATGAATCAGCGGATGGAGGGCTACGGCGGCGGCCAGGACGTCCCTAAAATGTTCAACCGCCTCGAAGACCGCATATCCGATTGGGAGTTCGAAGCCCAAAGCCTCCGGGATCTGCGCCGTATGGGCCAACAATACTTAGAGCAAGCCGGAGAAACGGTATCCAGTATTTTGGAGAAGGAAATGGCCCGTTTGAAACAAAAGCTGAACAACAGCGGAAAGGAGTAACATCATGAGCAAACTCTACCGTTCGACGCGGGATAAGATGGTCACCGGACTTTGCGGCGGACTGTCGGACCTGATCGGGATGGACTCGACGCTGCTGCGGATTTTGTTCATCGTCACGATTTTCTTCACCGGCGGAACCACATTGTTCATCTATTTCATCGCTTCCCTCGTCGTTCCGAAGGAGCCGGTACCGCCTTATAATCCTTACGGACCCGGTGGTGGGCCAAACGGGTACTACGGCGGCCAGCCCGGAAACGGAAGTTATTATGGAGGAAACGGCCACTACAACAATGGTCCTTCCTTTGATCCAAGAAGCAGATACAACGATCCGTCTTATGGCAGCAGACCAAGCGGAGGATTCTCCTCCCAAACATCCAACCTGGATGCCATGATGGAAGACATCGAAAAAAAAGCCATGAAAAAAGAGCTTGAAGAACTGAAGTCAAAACTGTCCAAATACGAGAAGGGAGAAGTGTAAAACATGGGAGTATTTAAAAGATTGAAAGATATGACGAAAGCGTCTGTAAACGAATTGCTGGATAAAGTAGAGGATCCGATTGTAATGCTGAATCAGTACCTCCGCGACATGGAGGCGGAAATTCATGAAGCCGAACTGACGGTTGCCAAGCAAATGGCGAACGAGCGCCGCATGAAGCAGCGCGTCGAAGAAGCCGAAAAAATGTCCGTGCAGCGCGAGGCTCAAGCCGAACTGGCTCTGAAAAACGGCCAGGAAGAAGTCGCCCGCAAACTGCTGGAAGAAAAAATCTACTTCGATCAAAAGATCACGGAATACCGCGACCTGCATGCGCAGTCTGAAACCCAAGCCAAAGAACTGGTGCAGCAGCTGCATAACATGAAGGACGAATTCTACAAAATGCGCAACAAGCGCAACGAGCTGGTGACCCGCGCCCAAATGGCGAAAGCCAAAAAGCAAATGTCGCAAATCAACAGCCTGCATACGATCGAAAGCGGCAGCGCGTCCCTTGGATTCCACCGCATGGAAGAAAAAATCATGCAAATGGAAGCTGAAGCCGATGTCCTTCGCGCACCTTACCATCCTTCCGCCAGCACATTCACGAGCCCTGTGGATGCCGAAAAGCAGCTGAAGGTGGAAGAACAGCTCAAAGCGCTGAAAAGCAAAATGAACGCTTCGGGCAGCGCCGGTGCAGCAAAAACGACAAAAGAATAAGTATTCACAATCTGGGACAATATGATATGCTATAAAGAATGAGAAGGAAAGCCATACTGGTGCGGAATCCCCGCTCCATATGGCTTTTCCGACCTTTACCATGAACGGTTTCAAGACATCGTAAGGAGGTGCGGCATGGAAAAAAGAAATCGCTTGATTGCCCTTATACTCATCGGGGTCGGCCTTCTCATGCTGGTCGGCAGGTGGGTCGGCTTTTTTACCATTGTCGCACTTTTGTTTTTATTGATGGGAGTTTACGCCATTCGCGGCGGCAAGGTAAAACGGGGATACAGGCTGCTGGCTGTCGGAGCCATTTTGCTCGTGCTCGACCATCTGATGATCGTACTCGGCATTGCGCTGTTGTCGCTCGGCTTCTTTTTTATCAAAGCCAAGAAGGTGCAGCCGAAGGAAGGTTTTATTCAAAAGCAAAACTTCTCCTCGAATTTCGACTGGGATCAGCAGCCTTGGGTGATGCGCAGCATGAGCGTGTGGCATGTGCTCGGGGAAGCGGATCTGGACCTGTCTCTGGCCATACCGGAGGACCGGGAAACCGTGATGATGTTCCAAGGGATTATGGGGGATATGGACCTGCAGATTCCGGAATATTACGGGGTGGAAATCGAAGCCTTCGTCCTGTTCGGCTCCATCGATTTCCGGGGGCACCGGGATAACGGCATGATGAACCGCTTGAACTGGAAGTCGCCGAATTATGAGACCAGCGAGCAGAAAGTGAAATTTATCTTCTCTTATCTCGTTGGCGATTTGGATATCGATATATCATAAGGTTTTTGCAAAATCCTGATCATAAGAAAAGGGGGTTCCCTGCGTGAAAGAAAAAAAGCCTGCCAATATGGTCTCCCGAAGCATGGGCGAGGGAGCCCTTCTTTCTTTTATTTTGCTGCTTATCATATTTTACGTGTTGTATACATACGGTTATTTGGCGCCGTTCGATCATTGGACCAAACCGGTGCAGGCGATCGCAACCCTGGTACTGGTGCCTCTCGGGGTCGGCGCGATTTACGGCTTTTATCAAAGCTACCGGACGAAAAGAAGGCTCGAGCTGCTTCGCGACACGCTGCTTTCCTGGGAAAAAGGGAATTTGTCGCGGGACGTGCCGGAGCTTGGCGTGGACGAAGTAGGGCGTCTCGGCGAGCAGCTCGGACGGATCAGCAAAAAATGGGAGGAACAGGTCACGTCGCTTCAGCGCTTGTCCACCAACAACGCCCAGCTTGCCGAGCAGGCCAGGGTCTCCGCGATCGTCGAGGAGCGGCAGCGCCTCGCCCGGGAGCTGCATGATGCGGTCTCGCAGCAGCTGTTTGCGATCTCCATGACGGCTACGGCGGTGGGAAGAACGCTCGCGAAGGATTTTGACAAAGCGCAGCGGCAGGTGGCCCTGATCGAAGAGATGGCTGCCGTGGCCCAGTCGGAAATGCGGGCGCTGCTGCTTCATCTCCGCCCGGTATACCTGGAAGGAAAGCCGCTTCAACAGGGCTTGAAGGAACTGGTCAAAGAGCTTAAGGTTAAAGTTCCGATGGATATCGTCTTTGAAATGGATGAAGGCATTCAGCTGATGAAAGGGATCGAAAACCATCTGTTCCGGATCATTCAGGAAGCGATGTCGAATACGCTGCGGCATGCCAAGGCGGAAAAAATGGAAATCCGCATCCAGCAAAAGCAAGACTCGGTATGGGTCATGTTGCGTGACGATGGGCAAGGCTTTGAAATGGATGAGAAAAAGCAGGCCTCATACGGCCTTTCCAATATGCAGGAGCGGGTGAATGAAATCGGCGGCTCGATCCAGTTTATTACGGCCCCGGGAAAAGGTACGCGCATCGAGATTACGATACCGATCGTAAACGAGGAAAAAGGAGGGGAAGAGGATCATGGAGGACATGGAAAAACCGGCGATCAAAGTGCTGCTCGTGGATGATCACGAGATGGTGCGCATCGGCCTGGCGGCCGTGCTCGGCACGGAGGACGGCATTGAGGTTGTCGGCGAGGCCGGCAGCGGCGAGGAAGGCATCCGCCTGGCGCGCGAATATAAGCCGGATGTGGTGCTTATGGACTTGGTGATGGAAGGAATGGACGGCATCGAAGCGACAAGGCAGCTTTTGAAGCTGTATCCCGACTGCAAAGTCATCGTGCTGACGAGTTACCTGGATGACGAGAAAATGTATCCGGTCATCGAGGCGGGCGCCTTCAGCTATCTGCTGAAAACATCCCGGGCCAGCGAAATCGCCGAAGCGATCCGGGCTGCGGCCCGCGGCCAGTCGGTGCTGGAATCGCAGGTGGCATCGAAGATGATGAACCGTTTCCGGCATACGGAAACCGAAGCCCCCGCGCATAAGGAATTGACGGAGCGGGAAATGGACGTGCTGCGGCTGCTTGCTCAAGGCAAATCCAATCAGGAGATCGCTGATGAACTGATCATTGGCATCAAGACGGTCAAGTTTCACGTCACGAACATTTTGGCGAAGCTGGGGGTTGATGACCGTACCCAGGCTGCCATTTACGCCTATAAAAACGGACTGGCGGAATAATAAATGCACCCTTGCTTACAACGTGCGGGAACTGTAAATGACCCGGCGTCGCAGCGAAGGGTGCATTTTTGTTTTTTAAATCAGGGCAAGAAACGCAAGCGTACCCAAGCCAAGGGCAACGGCAGCAGCAGCTCCGAAGCCGAAGCCGTAGCCGTAAGGATAAAACGCACGAACTTGGGCTTTGGGGGCGGCTTTGTGCTTTTTGGAGGTTACCGGGCGTTTCGCGGCCGGTTTTAGGTTCGCAGCGTGCAGCGCCGTATGATCATCGCCATTCAATATGATTTCGCCGTTGCGGCAGTGGGTCAATTTTCCGATGTAGGTACGGCCGTCATACGTGCAAGCAAGCACCATTCTGCCTCGATGCCTAAGAATGTTTTCTTCTGAAAGGGGGTATATGGGGAACATTTAAATGGTCAATCCTCCCTCTTCTATTTTTGTTACCAATGTATTCGGGTTTAGGCTGCCGCGCCATGGTTATTCACCCATTTATCACCCAACTTTCAACGAAGGGTATAAACACCTATCAACCGGGATATCCTGACTACTAGATTGATAGTTTAGGTCGGGGAGATGGATGGGGATGAAAAAGGCGGTTAAATGGGCGGCGTTTGGCTTGATCGGCGTGGCTGCATTGGGGTTCACGGGATTTTATGCAGGAAGCGGTTTGGCAAAAATGCAGGCCGGCTACGAACAGAACGAACTGCGTACGCTGCTTGATCTCGGACATCGGATGGTCGGAGAGCCTGAACGTGTCGTGATCAAATGGCAGGGAACGTGGGAAGGAAGCGCAGAGCAGACGGAAGCTGCCGCACAGAAGCTGAGCCGTTCGCTGCAGCTGCCGTCGGTAACCGAAGTGAAAGAAAACGGGCATACAACCTACCGGGTCATCGGTCAAAAAGATACGGTGCCTGTACGTTTTAACTGGCAGGAAATGCCGGGCGGCCAAAGTTACGTCATCATTCAGCTTGAAGCATCCACCCCCGGGCAGTGGAGCCTCCTTTCGGATTTGCAGGCCGAGTTCGGGAACAAAATGCGGGAGGCGGGCATCGACGCAAAATGGAATGCGGCTCTGCAAGGCAATGTCGACGATCGTCTGAAAGCGGCAGAAACGATGGAACGCATTGAAGGGAAGCTTACGGACTGTCTGGATGCCGTCCCCAAAGAAACCTACAACGATGCTACGACGGTCAGCAATGCTTACCAGGTGCCGTCGCTGATGTCGCGCGTAAGAAGCGGGGATACGTGGCTGAACATGCAGGTTGCCGTGCACGAAGACGATGAGAGCGGAAAAAACCGCGTGACGATCGGTCTGCCGGTCATCACGATCGAATATTAGAGCCGAATGTTTTTTTCAAAAGCGGCCATAATACACAGAGATATTTTGCATTAAAAACGGATAGCAACATTTGGATGAATATGCTAAAATGACGTCACATCATATTTTTCTGCCTGATAGTACGTCGGTAAACGTTCCTTTTTTTGTATAAAAATACACTACATAAGGAAGAATGAGGGCCATGACTGAAAATCATGATTTGGAATTGCTACAGACACCGGGCGCCGTATTTTTTATTTTTGGGGCAACCGGAGATTTGGCTAAACGAAAACTGTTTCCGGCCATTTATAGCTTGTACCGCGAAGGTAAACTGGCCGAAGATTTTGCCGTCATCGGCGTGGCGCGCCGGCCGCGCACCCAAGAGGAATTCCGCGAGGACGTATTTCACTCCATCCAGGAATTTTGCCGGTACAAAGCGGAGAATGACGACAAGTTCCGTGTCTTTTCGGAACATTTTGAGTACAAGTCCCTGGACATCAACAATGTGGACGGCTTCCGCGAGCTGAATGACCAGACGGTCGCTTTGGAGCAACGCTATCATATTCCGGGGAACCGCCTGTTTTATCTGGCGCTGGCACCGGAGCTGTTCGGGAGCGTTTCATCCAACCTGCAAAAAGGCGGCATGCTGAACAGTGCGGGATGGAAACGCCTCGTGATCGAAAAACCTTTCGGATACGATTTGAAATCGGCCGAAGAGCTGAATGAGCAGATCCGTCAGGTATTTAAGGAAGAGGAAATATATCGCATCGACCATTACCTCGGGAAGGAAATGGTTCAAAATATCGAGGTTATCCGTTTTGCGAATGCGTTTTTTGAACCGCTCTGGAACAACAAGCATATCGCAAACGTGCAAATTACGCTCAGTGAAACCGTCGGGGTGGAAGAGCGCGGCGGGTATTACGATCATGCGGGAGCGCTGCGGGACATGGGACAAAACCATATGCTGCAAATGCTCACGATGATCGCCATGGAGCCGCCGAGCCGGCTGCTTCCGGAAGATATCCGCGACGAGAAGGTGAAGGTGCTTCGCTCGCTTCGTCCTTACGCCAATGCGGAGGAAGTGAAGAAAAACGTTGTCCGAGGACAATATGTGCAGGGCAGCTCGCGCGGCAAAGATTTGCCGGCATACCGCGACGAAGAGAAAGTCGATCCAGAGTCCAATACCGAAACGTATTATATGGCCCGCGTATTCGTGGACAATTTCCGTTGGGCGGGAGTTCCGTTCTACATTCGGACAGGCAAGCGGCTTCCCGTCAAAACGACCGAAGTGGTGGTCGAATTCAAAGGCATGCCGAACAACGTTTATCTCGGGAAAAAGTATAAACTCGAGCCAAACCTGCTTGTCATTCGCGTCAATCCGATGGAAGGCATTTACGTGAAAATCAACGCGAAAAGGCCGGGGTCCGAATCCGAAATCGAACCGCTTGCGATGGACTTTTGCCAAAGCTGCATGGTGGGCATCAACTCGCCTGAAGCTTATGAACGCCTGCTGCATGATGCGGCTCGGGGGGATTCGACTTATTTTACCCGTTGGGACGAGGTGGCTACGGCATGGTCTTTCGTAGACCGCATCGCCGAAGCATGGAAACAGGATCCGGAAGGGCCTCTCCAATATCCTGCCGGTTCCTGGGGGCCGAAAGAAGCCGATCAGCTGCTGGCGGAGGATGGCTTCCACTGGTGGCCGGTCAACGGACAGGAAGAAGACGACGTCGTTTGGGAAGTTAATAAATAATTTCAGAATATGAAAAATAATCATCCTCATGCAGCTATTGCATGGGGGTGATTTGCGTATGGAATGTGGTACAATAATAAAATGACAAAAGTAGTATAGAGTGAACCGGGAAACGTGAAATCAGCTTTCGGTTCGATCTATTGAGATGAAGGGAATAGTGAAATGAGCAAAGCGATAGACCAAGCCTTGCAGCAGGAAGTCGATAAGCGAAGAACCTTCGCGATCATTTCCCACCCGGACGCGGGTAAAACGACATTGACGGAAAAGCTGCTGCTGTTCGGGGGCGCCATCCGGTTAGCCGGTACGGTCAAAGCCCGCAAGGCCAGCAAGCATGCCACCAGTGACTGGATGGAAATCGAAAAACAACGGGGGATTTCGGTAACCTCCTCCGTGATGCAGTTTGATTATATGGGACACCGGATCAACATTTTGGATACGCCGGGTCACCAGGATTTCAGTGAGGACACCTACCGGACGTTAACGGCGGCGGACAGCGCGGTCATGCTGATTGACGTAGCCAAAGGCGTCGAAGCGCAGACGATTAAGCTGTTCCAGGTGTGCGCGAAGCGCGGCATTCCCATTTTTACGTTTATCAACAAATTGGACCGCGAAGGCCGCAACCCGTTCGAGCTGATGGAGGAGCTGGAGCAAGTGCTCGGCATCCGTTCCGTCCCTATGAACTGGCCGATCGGTTCCGGACGCGATTTGTGCGGTGTATACGACCGTATGAAAAATCAGGTCGAGCTTTTCCAAGGCAACGATCACTCCACCATTGAAGTGCAAAAGGTGGAAGACTATCATGATCCGGTGATCCGGGAAATGGCCGGGGAATATTTTCATGATCAGCTCTGCCAGGACCTGGAGCTTCTTGACGTCGCCGGCGATCCCTTTGATATGGAGAAAGTGTTGAAAGGCGAACTGACGCCGGTGTTCTTCGGCAGCGCAATCAACAACTTCGGCGTGCAGACGTTCCTCGAAAACTTCCTGCAGCTGGCGCCGAAACCGCAGCCGCGGAGCAGCACGGCCGGACTCATCGAGCCGTCGAACGAAAAGTTTTCGGGTTACGTGTTCAAAATCCAGGCGAATATGAACCCTGCCCACCGTGACCGGATCGCTTTCATGCGGATCGTATCAGGCAAATTCCAGCGCGGGATGAGCGTCAAGCATGTCAGAGCAGGCAAAGAGATCAAGCTGTCGCAGCCGCAGCAGTTTTTGGCCCAAGACCGCGATATCGTCGAGGAAGCGTATCCGGGCGATATTATCGGTTTGTTTGACCCGGGCATTTTCCGGATCGGCGATTCGCTCAGCCAAGGCGGCGAGGTCGTGTTTGACGAGCTGCCGACGTTTTCGCCGGAGATTTTCGCCAAAGTGACGGTGAAAAACGCGCTGAAGCATAAGCAGTACCAGAAAGGGATCGACCAGCTGACGGAAGAGGGAACCATTCAGGTGTTCCAAACGGTCAGCTTCGAGGATACGATTCTCGGCGTGGTCGGCCAGCTTCAGTTCGAAGTATTCGAATACCGGATGAAAGGCGAATACGGCGTAGACGTGCAGCTGCAGCGGATGCCGTACCAATTTGCCCGCTGGATCATCGATGACGAAATCGACCCGAGCAAGTTCCGGATCAACTCCACGCTCGTGAAAGACAAAAAAGGGAATTACGTCGTTTTGTTCGAAAACGAATACGCGATGCGCACGGCGATGGAAAAAAATCCGACCGCGAAGTTTTTGGACACCGCTCCGTAAGTTCGCTATGCAAAGGAAAACCTCCGCAAAACATTGCGGAGGTTTTTTGGTCGCTTTTTTCGTCATCAGGACAACGGGCCGGGAGTAATGTGCTTTAAATGCTCATTGGCGACATGGACCAGATCGTTTTGCTTCGTCGTATCTATGTTCTTCCAAATCATTTCGAAAATAACGCCAAGCCCGGGCAGCGCCTGTTCGGGGCCGTCTACCGAACCTTCGATCATGGAGCGGAGATCCGCTTCGCTGCTGTCATGAACTTTGTGAATGACCGCCTGACGCAGGTCAAGTGTGATTGACATGGTATTCCCTCCATTGCAAAAAATCGATTACCTTCATAATGTTCCCCGCGCAGCCAGGCAAAATTCAAGTTTTTTGCGCACTGTGATATAATAATCGGGATAGACTTCTACAACCCGGGGGGTTAACAAATGGCGAAAAAGCAGTACGCCGTCATAGGTATGGGGCGATTCGGTTTTAGCGTAGCCAATGCACTCAGCGAGATGGGTTTTGACGTTCTGGCCATTGACTCTAACGAGCAGCGCACCCAGGCGGTTTCCAATATTGTAACGCATGCCGTTTCGGCGGATTGTACGGACGAGGAGGCGCTGCGGGCGCTCGGGATCCGGAATTTCGACGTGGTGGTCGTGGCGATCGGCGAGGACATCCAGTCCAGTATTTTGACCACGCTCATTCTGAAAGACATCGGCGTGGGGACGATCATCGTCAAAGCGCAAAACGAGCTTCATGGGAAAGTATTGAACAAAATCGGGGCGGACAAGGTCATTTATCCGGAGCGGGATATGGGCGTGCGGGTTGCGCATCATCTAATCTCCCCGAATATTCTCGATTATATTGAAATTTCCGAAGATTACAGCATTCTTGAAATGAGAGTTTCGCAGGAAATGATCGGCAAAAACTTGAAGGAGCTTGATGTCCGCGCACGCTTCGGCTGCAACGTCATGGCGATCAAACGTGGCGCCAAGATGAATATTTCCCCTAATGCGGAGGATCGGCTCGCGGAAGGCGACGTGCTGGTCATTGTGGGCGAAACGGGCAATTTGACGAAGATGGAGCTTGCGTATCCTAAGTGATCCTGCAGGGAACCCTTAAGGAAAAGCTATGCATATGAAGGACGGTTTTCATGGATATATTGTCACCGCAAAACCCCCGGGCCAAGGAGTGGGCGCAGCTGCTCGAGAAAAAGCACCGGGACAAGCAGCAAAAATACATTATCGAAGGCATTCATCTGGTGCAGGAGGCGCTGCGCTCCGGGGCGGACATCGAATGCGTCGCTTTTGACGTGGAGCAGGGGATTCCCGGCGAGCTTTCGAACATGACGGATATCGGCGGGGAAGCGCAGTGGATCGGGGTCTCGGCCGCCGTCATCGCCAAATGCACGGATACGAAAACGCCGCAGCCGGTATTTGCCGTCGTTCGAAAGCAAAAGGCAGCGATCGGTGAGCTCCTTGCGCAGAAAAACAGCCTGGTCATCGTTCTTGACGGCGTCCAGGATCCGGGCAATGTCGGCACGATCATCCGGACGGCGGATGCCGCGGGGGCTGACGGCGTTCTCGTAGGACGAGGTTCGGCCGATATTTATAATCCGAAAACGATCCGCTCCACCATGGGTTCCATTTTTCATCTGCCTGTCGTGGAGGGGGATCTGCTCGAGCTGCTGCCGCAGGCGAAAGAAAGCGGGGTGCGCATTGTCAGCACGAGCCTGCAGGCGACGTCGACCTGCTACGGATATGATTTTACCGGGCCGTCATGGCTGCTGGTGGGCAATGAGGCGAAAGGCGTATCGCCGGAAGCGCAACAGTTGGTGGACGATTCGCTCATCATACCGATGAAAGGCCGGGCGGAATCGCTGAACGTGGCGATGGCTTCGACGGTGATGTTGTTTGAGGCGATGCGGCAGCGGGAGTTCGGTTAGAAAGAGATACCGGGAAATACTCTTGTTCGGCTATAAAAGCATATTGCTGTTATATATTCCGCAGGATAATTTAATATTTTAAACCTAAGCAGTCCCGATGAAGAGCCTTCTCGTTCGGGGCTTTTTTGCGTTTCATGGATGGCAGATGGATGATGAACACTTACGAATTCGAAAAGAATCATCGCTTTAAAGCCATTTTTTTACTCTTCTTATATTGTAAATATCGTATGAGATGGTTCTTCCTGTAAAAAAATCGCCCCTTCTGGACGATACATACATAAGATGGGCTATTGTTAAATATATCCTTTTGCTTCGTGTGACGAATTCATATTTCTAAGAAGAAGGGACCACCTCTATGAACTATATGGACGAGCATATCCTTGATCTGAAAAATAAGCTTAATGCTGCATCTAATAACGGAAATACGATCCTATCGCAAACGGCCGTAACCGATCACGGCAGCTCTTTATCTGAAAAAAATTCTATTGTACGGTTGGGCGACGAGTTCATTACATTGGAATGGAGAGCGATTCTGGACGGACAAATGGAAGTTGGCGTCCCGAAGACTTTTAGTTTCATGCCACCGGAGCAAGCCAAATTCAAATACCCTTCGGAGCATCGCCCGGAGGTCATTTATACCTCGGAGGATGGAACGGTGAATATCACCTTTAATCGAACGGAGACCACTTTGACAGCCGAGGAGCTTCCTGAGTTTGTGGAGCAAATGGGGGACGTTTTGCGGTCTGTACAACCGATCCGGAACTGGATGGGAACTCAAGTGACTGTGAATCGTTTCGGTTTGTCCATCGGACGGATCCGATTTATAGCTGCAGGCATGGATACGAATTTATACAACGAAATTTTGCTTTTCCTCCATGAAGGACAGGTGATGATGGGTACGTTTAACTGTATGGAATCCCACATGAAGGTATGGCTGCCCATAGCGGAAAATACGGCGCAATCGCTTCACCCCGCTTCACCACCCTTACAGTCTACGTTTAAGAAAGGAGCGGATTCGCAATGAGTCTGGGATACGATAATATCCAAATCCACCCCTACGAGCTGGTCGAGCTCGAGCAGCTTACCCTCATGAAGAAAATCAACGAGCATACTCGGCTCTACTTTACAGGGATCATCCCGGAAGAGATGCGGGACAGCTATGTGGAAAAGACGGAGAAGAACACGGTCATTGAGGTGAGTCAGCGCGATGAATCGGGTGAGAGCAAGCCGTTATTTAGCGGGATCGCTTTAACAGTCGAAGTAAAAGTCGTACGGAATGTGTACTATCTTGTGGTCGAGGCCATTTCGCATACTTACCGCATGGATATCCGGCAGCGCACCCGTTCTTTTCAAAATACCAAAATGACAATTCCTCAGTTGCTGGAGAGAATTGGCGAGGATTATGAAGGGCTGGATGTGATTGATGGTGCGACAGGCGGAGAGCCTATCGGGCGGATTGCCATCCAGTATCAGGAGACGGACTGGGCTTTTTTAAGACGCATGGCTTCCCGATATCATACGAGCCTGATGCCTGTGGCCCGTTTTGACAGTCCCAAATTTTATTTCGGCATCGAGGACAGTCCGGCACATGTGGTGCTGGATCATTCCCGTTATTCAGTACGCAAGCAAATGCTGCCTTTCCGTTATTTTCAGGAGAATGAGCAGGTACAGGTGGACGAAAACGATTTTATTGTCTATGAGGTAGAGACGGACGAAGTGCTGGATTTGGGGGCGCAGTTAGCCTTTCAGGGTCACAATTTGTTTGTCATTGAGGCGTATACGGAAATGAAGAGCGGGCTACTGCGACATCAATATGTGCTTACCTCGTACAAAGGTTTACGGCAAAAACGCTATTTTCAGGAAAAACTGGCGGGGGCTTCGTTAGGCGGGGTGGTCCTGGACGTGCGTCAAGATCAGGTGCGTATCCATCTGGATTGCGACGAGAAGCAGGCGGTCGATCAGGCGCATTGGTTTAACTATTCGACGGTGTATAGCGGCGGGGAACATGCAGGCTGGTACGTCATGCCGGAAAAAGGAGATCCGGTTTCGTTGTATTTTCCGGGCAGCCGTGAAGAGGATGGCGTTGCCGGAAGCGCAGTTCGACGTGCGGGCAGAGGAAGCGGGCATAACAAGTTTTCCGATCCGCAGATGAAAATCTGGCGAACGCCTCATGGAAAAGAAATCCGTTTGGGACCGGATGAACTGGTCGTGACGGGGAAAGACGGCGCTATTTTTATCAAGCTGGACGACAAGGAAGGCATTCATATTGTAAGCAGCAAGCAGGTAAATATCTCGGCGGGTGGCAACCTGAGCTTGTCGGCAGGGAAAAAGATGAGTTTGTCTGCAGGCAGCGAGCTGCGTATGGAATGTAAAGGCAGTCATATTCAATTGAGCGGATCGGCGGATATGAAGGGTGCCGAGGTGAAGTCGAATTAGGCTGTAGTACGGCGGCAAAATGACGGCAGCATGATAATTATACATATGAAGAGCTTCAGGTAGTGGAGGAATGCAAATGGAGAAGCCTAAAGATACTCTAAACCCGCAGCAGCCGCAGCAGCAAGCTGTCTTGCATCAGGCGTGGTATCTGCTCCGCAAAGACTGGGCGCTGAAATTCAAGGCGGTGCAGGAGCAACGGATTCAAGCCTGTGTCGAGGAATTTCGTGGGTATTGCCGGGACATTCGGCAAGCGCAGATTCAAGGAAGAAAAGGAAAAATCGGTTATATCACATACTCCATGCTGCGTACCACATGGCTGGAGGAGCGGCCTGCTTATCTTGTGGAGGCTTCGGATGCTTTGTGGATGCTTGATTCCAAGCCGATTCGATTTGAATGCGATGCAAGCTGGTCCTACTCCTTTTGGACAGATTTACGGCAGCAATTGCAAGGGGAGGCAGAGAAGCAGCATGCTTCTCTATCGGAGCTAGAATGGGAGCAGACCATGCTGGAGGCAGCGGAACATATTCATGCACTCGTTGTAAATATGATGCGTTTGGCAATGAAACAGGCCGTATGCTTACCGGAATTTCAAGAGCTTGAGCGGGAAGAGACGTTTGAGATTCGTGTGGGGGAGTATATGGACCACAGTGTATCGGTGTATCGAGAAGATCGCAGGGCCATAGAAGCAGATGAGATTCGGTCGTGGCTGGAGGAAAAAGAAGAGCATGCGTACAGCTATCAGGCGTTGACCAAAGTTCAGCTGTCTTGTGGGGATTACAGCCTGTTGGATTTTCGCTATACGGCTTTCCGCCAGGTCGAAATGGAGCATAGCCGCTTGCACGGCTGTGTCTTGGTAGGAACGGTGTGGCAGGAAAGCCGGTTGAATGGAATCGACTTGACGTACAGCTTGCTTTATGGAGCGGATTTTAGCGGATGCTCGATGAAAGAGGCAGTATTGGATGCCGTCATGGGTAACGCCGGATATGGATCAGAGGTTTCATTAGACTGGGAGCCATTGGGTTTTGCCGGTGTGGATTTCACAGGGGCGAGCTTACAAGGGGCCCGTTTTCAAGATGCACAGTTGCGCGGAGCCGTGTTCCAGAACGCGTTATTGCAAAGAGCGACTTTGAACGGGGCGGATCTAACGAGTGCCTGCTTTGTCGGAGCAGATGTATCGGGCGCATCTTTTGAAGGTGCTTGTTTGCTCGGAGCCGATTTTACGGGGGCCAATGTAACAGGAGTCATTTTTACGGATACACAGTGTAGAGAAGCTATTGGATTGGACCGATCAACGGTTGAGGTTTTTCATTCCTACAGTGATCTATCTGTGTCAGCACAGTCGAGGGACACGGTTTACAAAAGGGAGTGGCTGCATTGAGATATTTTCGGCTGATCGTAGACGAGCGGGTAAAGAATCGGGTAGAGCCTGCCGCGATGTCTCCTTTGCAAGTAAAAGATATCCTGACGGAAAACCAGGGACAGAAACAGCAGGAGGATCCTCTTTTTCTAGCTGTACATACCAATCCGCAAACGGTGTACCCGGATTTTTTGGAGTTTCCTCTGCCACTGGCGTCGGATCGGATGAAATCATTACTGGAGAAATATATGCCGGGATTGGAATGGAGAGCAGCCATCCTTACTGATTTTAAGCAGGCCAGACAGGACTTATACTGGTTGCTTCGTCCGTCGATGGTGGACTGTTTGTCAGAGCAAACGGAATGGTATCCCAATCATACTTTGAAGCGTCTGGTATTAAGACAGGGGGAGGTGGAGTCGCCTGTTTTTCGGATTAGGGGACTCATCGAACCTCATATTTACATCCATCTGGCTGTGGCGGAAAGCTTGCTGCGGCGGTCTTTTAGAGGCATTCGCCTGCAAAAAGTTGAGATGGAGGCATGAAAGGGGAGAGGGTAAGTGAAAGAAATTCAGGTGCAGCCGGGAAGCGGTGCGAAAAAAAGCTATGTCGTGGCAGGAGCGATCTTAAGCTGCAGTTATGGTACGCAGCCTACCTGTTTAAAAAGGCCTTTTAGCCATGGAGTCTATGTTAAAAACAAAGCTCAAATGAATATTGGAGATTACGTGCCCGGAGTAAACATTGAGTCTTTCGGGAATTGCTCCAGTCCGCTAAATCCGGCCGTTCAAACCAGTGAGATGGTGGATATCTATGGCGTAAAGAAGGCTCCGTGTGTTCCGGCGCTGACCATGCCTTGGCTGAACGGAAAAAGCGACGTGAAGATCGAGGGGCTGCCTGCCTTGACGCAGGACTGTACCCTCCAATGTCTATATTGCGGTCATATCCAGATTGAAAATGACGGGCAGGAGTTGGATTAAGGCTCGTCTCTAAACCGTTAGGCTTCGGAAGCCGAAAGGAGATATGAGTTCACTTGAGTGTATTACAAGATGGAATCGGGTATGAAAGTCTGCGTTTCTACGGTTCCTTTCAGCCTCAACGAATAGAGAAACTCCAAATTAGAAGGACCATCAACGATCACGCATATCTAACGGTAAGCGGCATATTGTCGGAAGAGCAAGGAGCCTCATGCATTGGACAAAACATGGAAGAGGAACCGATCGTCATCCGCCAACTGGATGAGCAAGGGCAATCGCTAAGACGATTGTTCCATGGCATTGTTATACGCCTATCGGTGCATTGCATTCGGGGCGTGTATACTTTTGAACTGGAAGCCGCTTCGCATTCGTACCAGATGGATATCCAGTTAAAGAAGAGATCCTATCAGGATATTCATCGTACCTACGATGATCTGGTCACAACGATGGTTCGAAAATACAAGTATGGGGACGCCATTGATACTGTATCTAACAATGCCAAACTGGGCGCTTTTGTTTTACAATATGAGGAGACCGATTGGGCGTTTTTAAAACGCCTTGCCTCTCGCTTTGGATCGGTGTTAGTGCCGGAGGTAACCGCAGCTTCGCCCAAAGTCTTCTTCGGGATGCCGGTAGGCAGACTGTACAAAGTGGATCGGGATGTAAGTTACCAGGTTCGAAGAACGTTCTATGAGCTGGAGGCGGGAAAGCCGGAAAAACATGCAGGCTCGTATATGACTTACGTGATCGAAAGCTTGCAATACTATGCGCTGGGAGATACCGTTGCGTTGCCGATTGGGTCAGGAAAAGAGCTGGTTGTCGTTCGGGCAGTAACACGGCTCGAGGACGGTCTGCTGGTTACTCGTTATGATCTTCAGTCTGAACAGGATATTCGGTATGCCCGCTATGAAAACGATCGAGCGGCGGGGATTACGCTGGCAGGCACCGTGTTAAAAGTACATCAAGACTTGGTGCAGCTCCAACTGGATATTGACCCTAAGCAAGACCCGGCTAAAGCATGCTGGTTCCCGGTGGCTACGCGCTATGTAGCGGAAGAACATGGCGGCTGGTATGTTATGCCGGAGGCCCAGGAGCGGGTGGAGCTTTACTTGCCGACGAGCCGGGAACATGAAGCTTATGTCATGGATTCGCAGCGACAACATCGCTACATGGCGGGTCAACCAAACGTCAAAGCATGGAGACATGCGCAAGGAAGCGGCGTGGACATGTCCGGGCAAGAGCTGACCCTTTCAACCTCAGGAGGATTTTCAATCACCCTTCATGAAGAAAGCGGCATTACCGTTAGCAGTCCGGGAGATGTGCACATTCAAGGCGGTCACGTGAAGCTGGATGCAGGCGAGGAACTGTCGCTTAAAGCGGGAAGCGCATTGTACCTCAAAGGCGGAGCCAGCAGCATGGTGCTGGATGGCGAGACGGACATCAAGGCCCCGATGATCGATCAGGAGGGTACGGTGAAGGCACCGGTGTTCGTCATGGATCTTCCTCCCGTACCTGAGCCGCCGCTGATGAATATCAAAGACTATGAAGCAGCACAGACAGCAGCAGCGGCCCAAACTCAGCCAAGCAGCACTCCTGCCGCGAAAGTCACAAGTCCGGCCGCACTTCAACAGGCAAACTCTATGTTGGGTACGGTGTCCAAGCTGTTAGGTTCCATTCCGGTGATGGGAAAAGTGGCTAGTGCGATGCTGAGCACGGTTGGTGGGCCCGCCGGTAAAGTAGCGGCAATGGTTTTACAAGCAACTGGAGCCATTCCCGCACGGAGCAGGGGGACGCCTACAATTGGAAGCAGTAGTCGCGAGACAGGAGGCTTACATACTTTAAAGCATCTGGCTGGTTTAGCCTTGCAAGGATTAATTAGTCAGTACGAGCACGAGCAAGCCAAGGATGCCTATTATAGAGAGCTGCTTTTGGGAAAGGTATTCACTAGTGCACGTCATATAGCTCATTCAGGTGGAGTATTGGAACTGGTTCAAAACCTTCTGAAAGAATCGACTGCGATAGCCTTGGTCTATCAGAAAGTTCCTAAAAACATTCAGGAAAAATGGCGCCGGGATTCTGAGAAAAACCAACGTATTGAGGCAGAAAGACAGACAAATGAGTACACTTCATTTTGGAATCAAGCAGATTATTTTACAGCCAACTGGTGGCAGGATGAAGATAAGCTGAAACAAGCTGAACAAGCTCTGTTCGCTGAAATTTCTTTAGAGGGTAAGTTATCGCTGTATGATATTCAAGACCCTAATAAAATGGCTGCCATCCAGCGCATCGTCAACGCAAAGCGGACGCAAGTATGGGATGAAAAAACACTCAATGCGATTGAAGATGGTTTAGTAAGGATGGGTGTTGACTCAAGCAATGCGATCGAGTTGGATAAAGAAAAGCTGGATGCACTCATTACTCGATACAATCGGGGTTTTATCGGGCAAAAGTCCGGAGATTATATGGAGAGGACGGGTCTGGGCGATTTAGTCGAGGAGACGACCTACGGAATTGTAGGAGCGCGTTTCGGCATGGAGTCGGTCGGAAAACCATCTCCTAAACCTAAACAACCACCTGTTTCAGAGAAGCCACCGGTAAAGCCAAACCCTAAGGATGGTCCAGGTGTAAACAAACCGATTGATGAGTTCGATGATACAGCGATTTATAATGGGGCAAATTCGAGTAGATCAACGAATTCTAGTAAACCTGTTGGGGGGCCGGGTAAACCTAGACCCGTGCAACAAATCAATAATAGGTTTCCCGATGACGTTCAAACTGGAAAAGAGTTTTCTTTCACTATCGAAAATGGATACTTGAAAAATACTAATGGTCTTACCGAGGTGGATTTTGTTGTAGACATGAATGGAGAACTTCATATTGGGAGAGGACATTCCTTTTTGGCGAATGGGGAATCAGTTCAAGCTGCAGGGAAGATAAAACTTAATGGTCAAGGACAGGTTCGAAGCATATCTAACTTATCTGGTCACTATACTCCTACAGTAGAGCAAGCAAAATTATTCCCGCAAGTTCTTGAGCAAGCAGGGGTAAAAACTAAAAATGCTTGGCTCGATATTTACACCATAGAAACAACTCCTTCAGGTTATGTGAACACCAATGAACTAGTTAAGGTCTCAAGCACTCAGATAAAGTAGGTGATTATCTTGGAAGAAATAAAACAGATGAATAAAGACGTTTTTAGAGAAAATTTATTAAAAACAATTGAGGAAATTTCACTTAAGAAAGGCTTGACTTTTACGGATTGTAAATTTGTTATAGAGCCAGTGAAAGAAAAAGACAAACCGCTAAACGGTGCGGATGAAATGATGCGGCTAAACATTTTAAGTGAAGATAACATAGGGAATAAGCGGTTAACATTGGATAACACTATAAATATACTTTGTGGATTACAACCATTAGTGCCAATTTGGATAGAAGTTCATTTCGTCGATATGAATGAATATATCGCTATTTTTAAATTGCGGTGTAGTCTTAGGTTTAGAAAGCCGTCCTTATTGAGAAATACTGAAACTGGTCATGCTCCTTTTAAGGCAATAGTCTAAGTAACGGTCAGGCATCTTCTCATGGTGGAGGCTACCCAGTGCCGAATGAACCCATTTCAACCAATAACACATATAACCCATGTAATACCCGTATAAAGATTTCTCCATTTCGGTTGTACGCCCGTCAAATGCTTTAAATTCATAACCTAGATAACGCTATTCCTTTACATCAAACAGGTTGATTATGGTCAGATACCACCTTAATTGACCTGTTTTTTATTATGTTCGTTTTCTCACCGCTTTTTGAAATCAATCCCAACTATAGAATACACCACGCCGATAGGGAACATGAGAAGGGCATCTTCTAGGATAGATTGCGAGATAATTAATAGTAGGAATAAAACAGGCTCAACGAGCATTGCGCACTGAATTACGATGCAGGGTAAAATACATCGCTGTATGATATTCAAGACCCTAATAAAATGGCTGCCATCCAGCGCATCGTCAACGCAAAGCGGACGCAAGTATGGGATGAAAAAACACTCAATGCGATTGAAGATGGTTTAGTAAGGATGGGTGTTGACTCAAGCAATGCGATCGAGTTGGATAAAGAAAAGTTGGGTGCACTCATTACTCGATACAATCGGGGTTTTATCGGGCAAAAGTCCGAAGGTTATATGGAGAGGACGGTCTGGGCGATTTAGTTGAGGAGACGACCTACGGAATTGTAGGAGCGCGTTTCGGCATGGAGTCGGTCTGAAAACCATCTCCTAAACCTAAACAACAACCTGTTTCAGAGAAGCCACCGGTAAAGCCAAACCCTAAGGATGGTCCAGGTGTAAATAAACCGATTGATGAGTTCGATGATACAGCGATTTATAATGGGGCAAATTCGAGTAGATCAACGAATTCTAGTAAACCTGTTGGGGGGCCGGGACAAACTTATAGGACTGTAATCAGCGACGAGATGAAAGAAAAAATACTTTTAGGTCAACGTAAAGACCCTGCTAAAAATGAGTTAATTGGGGGGCATTCACCGGAAATTACAAATTCTCATCCTAATTATGCCGTTGAAGATGTGTCAATAAATGCTGATGGAACAAAGAAAGTTAAATTTACAACTCAATTTCCGGATGGTAATCTTTCAAAAATCAAGACGAGTACGCTTTTCCCTGAATCATGGTCAGATGAAAAAATAATTGATAGTATCGCCAGAATAGGAGATACACCAAAGATTGGTGAACGTATAAGAGATGGAGCAACATTGCACAGAGGAATCGTTGATGGTGTACAAGTTGAGGTTATTAAAATTGGCGATGATGTAGTAAGTGGTTATCCGACAGGTGGAGGGGCAACATCATTACTATCGGGTTTTCAGTAAACACATTAAAACTGATTTAATGTTGAAGGAATCACTGGATTAGAAATGATTTAAACGTGAGTAGGAGGACTCGAAAATGTATGAAGAGCTAGATGAATATTTATCAGGGGAATTTACAACGGATTATTGGTACGATGAAGGATTCTCCATTGCTAGAGAGATGCTAGAGGAGTTCAATAATAACGATTGGGAAGAATTATTAAATGCTATTCTTTCAAAATCTACAGAGTGGCAAGTAAGATACGCTTACTGTGTCGACAGTGATATTAATGATGATGCCGTAGTAAAAAGTTTGCTCTTACTTTCTACTGTAGATGATGAGGAATTATTTACAACGTGTGTTGATTCATTAAGAGTGATTCTTAATTCAACTAATATTGGATTAGTGTTAAGTGATGAGGCAATCATGCAAAGAATCAAAGAAATACTTCCAAAGTGTGGCATAGCTACACGAAAAATCTTTGAGGATTTTATTAGTAAGTTTTCAAAATAACAAGTTCAAACTATATCGGGTTTACAACTTCAACAAGCAAGATCGTACAATACAAACCAACAAACCAAACACTAGCTGATTCAAACACTTGATTAACTTTCAAAGCTCTTTCCAACTAACTTGTTTTTATGAGTAGGAATGAGCTTTTTTTGCATGTTCAAAGATCAAAGGAGGAAGAAACGAATGGCAAAACGTGAACAGGTAGTGGCAGAAGGATTAAAGGAACAGCAGCCAGCACAAGAAGCAGAAAAGGAGACCCCTACAAAAAGATCGTACAATACAACCAACAAACCAAACGCTAAACAATTCAAATACTTGATAAACTTTCAAAAGCTCTGTCCCACTAGAACCGTGAGTAGGAAAGAGCTTTTTTGCATATTCACAATCAAAGGAGGATGAAACCAATGGCAAAAGAAGTACAGGCAGTAGCAGAGAAAACAGTATTAATTGCACAGGCTCAAGCAGATATGGTGATTAGAGCACAAATTGCGGAGCATTACCAGCAAGCCAGAGAGTTAAGAAACCAGGCAGACAAGCTGAAACAGTCAGGAAGAACGGCTGCACAGGTAACGACAAAATTTCATCTATTGTTTGACCAAGCAGAACGGCTGACCTCGTTAACAGACCAGCTAGACGATCATGCCAGGCTGGAAGCGATTCGACAGATGAACGATTTAGAGATTGAGGCTTCTGTTTTGAAGGAGAAGATTGCCTATAACGGAAATATGTTGGCTCGACAACCAACAGAGTTGGCTTTCACTATAATCCGGTTTGCTAGAGCTCGATGATTTCCAACGTTGGAATGGGAGTGGGATCATAGTGTGTGTTGACAAGAATAAGGAAGCGGTGTATAGTTGCTTTAATGAAACTTAGAAATCTAACAGTTAGCACTTTTAGAAAGGGGGATGGCCATGAGGGGCAGAGAGGGGACGACTTTTTCGAACTTGTTTCAGATGATCGGCCTCAAGCTCAAGCGAAAAGCCGATGAGAGCATTCAAGAGCTGGGACTGAACGCCCAGCAGGGGCGGATGATCAGCTACATTGCCCAGCATCAGGACAGAGGTTTGATCCAGAAGGATCTCGCCAAAGCATTCCAGCGCCGGGAGGCCAGCATTACGAGCATGCTGCAAGGTCTGGAGAAAAAAGGCTACGTCGAGCGCAAAATTCCCGCCGATAACGAGCGTCAAAAAAATATCTATGTGCTGCCCAAGGGGGAAGAGCTGATCGACGCTTTCGAGGGGGCTTTTGCGAATGTCGAGAATGAAATCATCCAGGCTCTGTCGGCAGAAGAACAAGAGACGTTATTGAAGTTGCTGAGCAAGATCAATCAGCGATTAGGATAGGAATCAGTTTTTGCAGCGGCAAGGGCTGCTGCCGGACCAAAACTTAGAATTCTAAATGTAAAATATCTACCTTATATATAAGCTTAGAATTCTATCAGTGCAACAGCTAAATTTGTATCTATAAACTTAGAATTCAAATAGTTAGAAGTCAATAATCGAATGGAGGAATGAAACATGAAAGAAGCACCATCCAACACGTACTATTTGGAGGAAGCGCCGATCCGCAAAGCCATTGCGCATTTGTCGATCCCGATGATGCTTGGCATGTCGGCGGGAACGATCTACAACATTATCAACGCCTTTTTTATCGGACTGGTTCACGATACGGCGATGCTCAGCGCCATTACGCTGGGACTGCCGATTTTTACGGTCTTGATGGCGATCGGCAATATTTTCGGCGTTGGAGGAGGGACGTTCATTACCCGTCTCGTGGCTAAGGGTGAAGGAGAGAAGGCGAAACGTGTCGCAGGGTATTCTTTTTATGGAAGCTTGGTTGCCGGAATTATCATCGCGCTGGCCGCTTATTTTACGGTGAACCCGATCGTTCATCTGCTCGGCGCCGATGCGGCGACGTTGGCTTACACGAAGCAGTACACACTCACCTTGTTCATCGGCGGTTTCGCTATCATCTGGAATTTCTGCCTGGAGCAGATCGTGCGCTCGGAAGGCGCATCCCGGGAATCCATGTACGGCATGCTTGTCAGCATCGTTCTTAGCATCGTGTTCGACATTTTGTTTATTTTGGTGCTCGACTGGCATGTCTTCGGCGCCGCGCTTTCGATGGTATTGGCGAACATCGGATCCGCCGCTTATTATGTCTGGTATTTGGAAAAACGAAGCGAGAATTTGAAAGGGTTTATGCATCATGCCGCGATTGGGGCGAAGGATCAGCTGGAAGTGTACAAAATCGGCGTTTCGGAATTGATTCAAACCTCTTTTTTGATCGTGACCACGCTGCTGCTGAACAACTATTCGATGGAATACGGGGAGCATGTGGTCGCGAGCTTCGGCATCGCGTTACGCATCGTTCAACTGCCGGAATTCTTGACGATGGGATTATTCCTCGGCATTATTCCTTTGATCGCGTACAATTTTTCGAACCGCAATATCGCGCGCCTGAAAGGAGCCATCAAGCAAACGGCCGTGTACATCGGCGTCATCTCCGGCGTATTCATCGGCGTCGTATTGCTGCTGAGACATTCCGTCGTCCAACTGTTCAGCAATGACGCGTCCGTGCTGTCCATCGGGGTGTATATTATGGGCGCCATGCTGATATCCGCGCTGTTTAACGGCTTTACCGGCTTGTTCACAGGGGTTTTTCAGGCATCGGGTGAAGGCGTGCCGACCACGATCATGGCGGCGGTGCAGGGAGCGCTTTTCATTCCGGTTATTATCTTGCTTCATCATTTCTTCGGCCTTCACGGCGTGATTTGGTCGATGACGATTACAGAAACCATTACGGCTGCGACAGGTTTGATCCTTTACATGGGGTATGCGAAAAAAATAAACCGGCTTGAAACGGGGATCGCCGCATAACGCCGCAGGGAGCAACGTTGATTGGAAGGGACATTTTGGATCATTAAATGCAAAAACGGTAACCGTAAGCGGATCGGCATGATTGTGTCGGAAGCAAAATAATAACCTAAAAAGGGAAGTCCAAGGTCGCTGATGCGCCTCGGCTTCCCTTTTTGCGTCACGATTCACTGGATCAAATGGCTTTTTGGCGGACGTCCCTGCCTCTTCGCGGGTTTCCCGGTCCTATTTTACTTCTCGCAGGGCATTTGATCGCAATGCCGATTTAAACGCCCGAGTAGGCCATAAATCCTCCGTCCACGGGAATGACGGTTCCCGTAACGAAGCCGGATACCGAATCATCGACCAGCCAGAGCATGGTGCCCAGCAGATCCTCCGGCACGCCAAAACGGCGCATCGGGGTGTGGGTGATGATTTTATGCGACCGTTCGGTAAGGGACCCGTCGGGGTTGGTGAGCAACGCACGGTTTTGTTCCGTCAGGAAAAATCCCGGAGCCATCGCGTTGACGCGGATGCCCGTTTCAGCAAAATGCACGGCGAGCCACTGCGTAAAATTGTTGATCGCCGCTTTGGCCGCGCTGTAGGCGGGAACCTTTGTCATCGGGCTGACGGAGCTCATGGAAGAAATGTTCAGCACGGTAGCTCCCGGGCGTCCCGCCATATATTTGGTGAAAATTTGCGTAGGAAGGAAGGTACCGATAAAGTTCAAGTCCATTACGTTCCGGAAGCCCTGAACGCTGACATCGAAAAAAGACGTGATATCCGGCAGGGATTCGTCGCCGGTATGGTAAATCTCATTCGTCGTATTGGCGCTTGGATGGTTCCCGCCTGCCCCGTTGATGAGAATATCGCAGCCGCCAAAGCGCTCGCGGACCTCTTTTTCGGCAGCTTCCACGCTGTCCTTGTCGGTCACGTCGCAGCCGATCGCGGCGGCCGTGCCCCCTGCGGCGCGGATTTCTTCGGCAACAGCCTCTCCTTTGGAAGCGGTCCGGTTCAGAATCGCGACCTGGGCTCCTTGTTGCCGGCCAAGCTCCAAGGCCATCGCCCGGCATAATACGCCCGACCCGCCGGTGATGACGACCGTTTTGCCTTTTAGCGCAGGGTGGATGGGCAGAACATTCGCATTTGCACTCATACGGCTCCCTCTTTTCTGTGAATAGGTTCGACCCGCTCCAGGGCATCCCACAATCCCCACAAATACATAATGCCAAGCGCGCGGTCATACAGGCCGTAACCCGGTCTGCATTCTTCATCCCAAAGGTGGCGGCCGTGATCGGGTCTTGCATACCCGGTAAATCCATGGTCATGATACGCTTTGACGATCCCGGCAATATCGACGGTTCCGTCCTGGGTCCGGTGCGAGGTCTCGATGAAATCGCCGTTTTCGTAGACGCGGACGTTGCGGATATGGGCGAACGGAATCCGTTCATGGAACTCGTGAATCATCGCGATGATGTCGTTTTCGGGGTTAGCCCCGAACGAGCCGCTGCAGAGCGTAATGCCGTTGGAAGGGCTGTCGACGATGCCGAGCAACCGCCGCAGGCTTTCCTGTCCGGTAATGATGCGCGGCAGACCAAAAATCGGCCATGGCGGATCATCCGGGTGGATGGCCATTTGAATGCCGCAGCGTTCGGCTACGGGAACGACGGCTTTCAGGAAGTAGGCGAGATGCTCCCATAAATCCTCGGCGGACACGCCTTTATAGGCCTCGAACAGGCTCGTCAAATGCGCCAGCCGCTCCGGCTCCCAGCCCGGCATCGTCAAGGTGCTGTTCCGGTTGATTTCCTCGACAAGCTTAAACGGATCGATGCCGTCGATGCGGGATTTTTCGAAAAAGAGCGCGGTAGAGCCGTCATCCATCTTTTTATGCAGCTCGGTTCGGGCCCAGTCGAAAACCGGCATAAAATTGTAGCAGATCACTTTGACGCCGACCTTGGCCAGCTTTTCGATCGTGGCGATATAGTTTTGAATGTACCGGTCGCGGGTCGGACGGCCCAGCTTGATATCTTCGTGAACGTTGACGCTTTCAACCACGTCGAGATGGAGGCCGTATTTGGCCGCCTGGTCGCGGATCTCCAGTATTTTTTCCATGGGCCATTCTTCTCCGGCCGGGACGTCATGCAGCGCCCACACGATCCCTTCCACGCCGGGGATTTGTTTGATGTGGCTCAGCGAAACGGTGTCGTTTCCCTCGCCGAACCACCGGAATACCATGCGCATATCTGCACCGCCTTTTCACGTAATGAATCGGGACGTTTCCGCAGCTCGAAAGCCGCGATGGTCCGGTCACCGGGCATGCGTTGTTGTCATTGCAATGGAGTTAAACGCTTTCATTTGAAAAAATCGGGATAACGCTCTTTGAGCACGGGGAGGTTCGCGATACTGAGACGCATATGCTCCAACATGATCCGTTCGGCTTGATCCGCACGCTGCTCCTTGATTGCAAGAAACATTTCCCGGTGCTGCTCATAAAGAATCTCCCAATGCGGGTCGGTCCACAGCCAAAGGATGCGGCTTCGGTTAAAATGGGCATTCATTTGCTGAATGACGTCCCACGTTCCGTTTTTGCGGCAGCCGGCAAACAGGATCCGGTGGAAGGTTTCGTCCAGCTCGAACATTTTTTTGCTGTCCTGCTGGCGAATCGCCTCCTGCTGCTGCGTCAGATTGTTTTCCAGCTCGATGAGCCGATCCTCCGGGAAATCTTCGCATGCGAGCCGAACGACGGCTTTTTCCAGCTGCTCGCGCATGAAACGGGCTTCCTCGACAAGATCGGAGTCAATAAGCGACACCCGAGTGCCGCGTTGCGGCAGGACGAGAACCAAGCCTTCCTGCGCCAGCCGTACGAAGCTTTCGCGCACGGGGGTGCGGCTTACCTCGAAGGCCAGCGAGGTTTCCTTTTCGGATAAGGCGGTTCCGGGCGGCAGCTCCAGGCTGACGATTTGCTGTTTCAACTGCTGGTATACGATGCTGCCGGCCGATCCCGACGGCTGAAGCATGCGATCATCCATAGGGTCACCTCCTATGTTCCATACTACCATACAAGTATGGCAGTCGTGAACCAAAAAGTTGGCGGAAAAGGGATATGATAAACCATAAGGAGTTCACGGATTGTTGAAATTTGGTATGAACGTAATCACATCAGGTAGGGGGCGCTTTTTCTATACTGGGTTTGAAACCAACCGAAGCAAGATCATCCACATAAGGTAGAAAACCCAATGAATGGAGGTTCTTTCAAATGAGTTCATTTACGCTTCAAACGAAAGTGTCCGATATTGTGACGGCCATCCCGCAAGCGGCCGACGTGTTCCGCGCGCTGCGAATCGATTTTTGCTGCGGCGGCAAAATTCCTTTGGAGGAGGCGGCGAACAAACGGAAGCTGGATCCGGAAACGGTTCTCGAGAGCATCCGGGAACTGGAAACAAAGATGGCCGAAAACCATGCCAGCCGGCCAGGCGAGCTCACAGAACCTGAATTGATCGGGTACATCCAATCCAAACATCACGCCTTCCTGCGCGAGGAGCTTCCGGCATTGACGCCGTACGTGACAAAACTTGCCCGGGTTCATGGCGACCGCCATCCCGAGCTGCTGCGCGTCCAGCAATTGTTCGCTGAACTGAAAGCGGAGCTGCTCGCGCATACCGAAGACGAGGATCGGAACGTATTTCCGCTTGTGCTGAAATTTGTAGAGCAGCCAGGCCCCGAGGTATCCGAGCAACTAAAGCCGCATGTGTCCGAGCTGGAACGGGAGCATGAGCAAGCCGGCAGCCTGCTGAAGGAGCTAAGGGAAATTACGGGCGATTTCCTGCCTCCGGTGGACGCCTGCGGAACATACAGACTGGTTTATCAGCGGCTTGCGGCGCTTGAGAAGGACACCTTCGAACATATTCACCTTGAAAACAACGTGCTGTTCGATCGGATACGTGCTGCGGTATAACGATCATTGGACCCTTCTTCACAACGTGAAGAGGGGATTTTTTTGGTAAGCGCATGAAAAAAGTCATATAAAGGCGAACGGCTGGGCGACCCGAGGGAATTTTGGCGGGGAAATAGGAGTTTCCCTAATATGAACCGCAAAAGGCGGCCCGCATAATAAAAGTATCCGAATGGACGACATATTGATTCCCCGATCATTGTCATTCATGCATAAGGAGTGAGCTTCCTATGAAGCGTAAACAGGGATTGAAGTTTTTCAAACGATTGGAAAGCTACTCGGACAACTGGTCCGTTCTGGAGGAAAAAAGCCGGGATTGGGAAGATATGTACCGCGGCCGCTGGTCGCACGACAAGGTCGTGCGGACGACGCATGGCGTGAACTGCACCGGTTCGTGCAGCTGGAAGGTGTTCGTCAAAAACGGCATCATCACATGGGAGAACCAGCAGATCGATTATCCTTCCTGCGGTCCGGACATGCCGGAATTCGAGCCGCGCGGATGCCCGCGGGGGGCGTCGTTTTCATGGTACGAATACAGCCCTCTGCGGGTGAAATATCCATATATTCGCGGCAAGCTGTGGCGCTTGTGGAATCAGGCTTTGCAGGAGCATGGCGATGACCCGGTCGCCGCTTGGGCCAGCATCGTGGAAGATCCGCAGAAGTCCAAGAGTTATAAGCAAGCGCGCGGAAAAGGCGGCCATGTGCGCGTATCCTGGCAGGATGCCACGAAGCTGATCTCCGCGCAATTAATATATACGATCCGCAAATACGGCCCCGACCGGATTGCCGGTTTCACGCCGATCCCGGCGATGTCGATGATCTCCTATGCGTCGGGGGCGAGATTCGTCTCCCTGCTTGGAGGAGAGATGCTTAGTTTCTATGACTGGTATGCGGACCTGCCGCCCGCTTCTCCGCAAATTTGGGGCGAGCAAACGGACGTGCCGGAATCGAGCGACTGGTACAACGCCGGTTACTTGATCATGTGGGGCTCCAACGTGCCGTTAACGCGGACGCCGGATGCCCATTTTATGACCGAAGTACGCTACAAAGGCACCAAGGTCGTGTCGGTGGCGCCGGACTATGCGGAAAACGTGAAGTTCGCCGACCATTGGCTGGCCCCGAATCCGGGCACGGATGCGGCCGTCGCGCAGGCCATGACCCATGTCATTTTAAAAGAGTTTTATGAAGAGCGGCAGGAGCCGATGTTCCTGAACTACGCGAAACAATATACGGATATGCCGTTCCTTCTCCTGCTCGATGAATACGAGGGAGGCTATAAGGCGGGCCGGTTCCTGCGGGCAAGCGATTTGGGCGATGAGTCCCAACACGCCGAATGGAAGCCGGTGATCATTGACGAAACGACGGGGGAGATCATCGTTCCGAACGGTACGATGGGCCAGCGCTGGGAACAGGACAAAAAGTGGAACCTGAAGCTTGAACGCGAGGACGGTTCCGTCATTTCTCCGGCCTTGTCCATTGCAGAACAGGGAACACAGCCGCAAACGATCTATTTTCCGTATTTCGACAACAACGCCAATGGCACGTTCGAGCGCCGAATTCCAGCGAAAACGATCCGGCTCGCCGATGGCAGCGAACGCTTGGCCGTGACGGTGTACGATCTCATGCTAAGCCAATACGGGATCGACCGGGCGGGAAGCGGCATGGAAGGAGCAGGCTCAGGCTACGACGATGCAAACTCGTTCTACACCCCTGCCTGGCAGGAAAAGATCACCGGCGTCAAAGCCTCGGTCCTGATCCAGATTGCCCGCGAGTTTGCGCAAAATGCCCTTGATACGGGCGGACGCTCCATGATCATCATGGGGGCGGGAATCAATCACTGGTTCAACAGCGACACGATCTACCGCGCGATCTTGAACCTCGTCATTTTGACGGCCTCGCAGGGCGTAAACGGCGGAGGCTGGGCCCATTATGTGGGCCAGGAGAAATGCCGGCCGATTGAGGGATGGTCCACGGTCGCCTTCGCCAAGGATTGGCAGGGGCCGCCGCGCCAGCAAAACGCGACCTCGTTTTTCTACTTCGCCACCGATCAATGGAAATACGAGGAGATGGGTGCAGACTCCTTGAAATCGCCTACGGGCGGGGAGATCCGTTACCGGCATCCGGCGGATTATAACGTCTTGGCGGCCAGACTCGGCTGGCTGCCGTCCTACCCGCAGTTCAACAAAAGCAGCTTGGCTTTTGCGGAAGAAGCGGCGAAACAGGGGAAAACCGCAAACGAGGAGATCGTAAAACATGCGCTTCAGGAGATCGTTTCAGGCAAAACCAGATTTGCGGCGGAAGACCCCGACGCGCCCGAAAATTTCCCGCGTTCCTTGTTCGTGTGGCGTTCGAACCTGATTTCAAGCTCCGCCAAAGGGCAGGAGTATTTCATGAAACATCTGCTGGGGACGTCCGACGGCCTGCTTTCGGAGCCGAATGAGGATGAGAAGCCGGAAGAAATGGTGTGGCGCGAAAATACGGAGGGCAAGCTGGATCTGCTTGTAGCCCTCGATTTCCGGATGACCGCGACGCCGATGTATGCGGATGTGGTTCTGCCCGCGGCGACCTGGTACGAAAAAACCGATTTGTCGTCGACCGACATGCATCCTTTCGTCCATCCGTTTAATCCGGCGGTGGATCCGCTGTGGGAATCGCGCTCGGACTGGGACATTTACAGAACGATCGCGCAGACGTTTTCGAACATGGCCAAGACGTATCTGCCAGGCGTATACAAGGACTTGGTGAGCACTCCGCTCGCGCATGATTCCGTGAACGAAATCGCCCAGCCTTACGGCGAGGTGAAGGATTGGCGCAAAGGGGAAATCGAAGCCGTGCCGGGCAAAACGATGCCGAACCTGACCGTCGTCGAACGCGATTACACGCAAATTTACGATAAATTCATTACGCTCGGACCGAATCTCGCCTCGGGCAAAGTCGGGGCTCACGGCGTCAGCTTTTCGGTGGCGGAGGAATACGAAGAGCTGAAACGGATCAACGGGACATATGAGGACGATTCGATCAAAAGCGGGCTTCCAAAGCTCTATACCGCCAGAAACGCGGCGGATGTCATATTAAACATTTCCTCTGCCACAAACGGCCGGGTGTCGCAGCGCGCTTGGGAATCCGCCGAAAAGGACACGGGCGTGCCGTTGAAGGACATTTCCGCGGATCGGGCGGCCGAGCGCATCACCTTCCAGAGCATTACATCCCAGCCGCGGGAGGTCATTCCGACGCCGGTGTTCAGCGGCTCCAATAAAATGGGAAGAAGATACTCGCCGTTTACGACGAACATCGAGCGGCTTGTACCGTTCCGGACGCTGACGGGAAGGCAGCATTTCTACCTTGATCACGAGTTTTTCCTGCAGTTCGGCGAAGCGCTGCCTGTCTATAAACCAACGCTGCCGCCGATGGTGTTTGGACCGCGCGACAAACAGATTGCCGGAGGCAAAGACACGCTTGTGCTCCGCTATCTGACGCCGCATGGCAAATGGAACATCCACAGCACGTACCAGGATAACCTGCATATGCTGACGCTTTTCCGGGGTGGACCGACAGTATGGCTGAACGACGAAGATGCGGAGGCAAACGGCATTAACGATAACGACTGGCTGGAGGTATACAACCGCAATGGCGTCGTGACGGCTCGGGCCGTGGTCAGCCATCGGATGCCCAAGGGAACGATGTACATGTACCATGCCCAGGATAAACATATCAACGTGCCCGGCTCCGAGATCACGAAGGAACGCGGCGGCAGCCATAATGCCCCGACCCGGATTCACGTGAAGCCGACGCAGATGGTCGGCGGATATGCTCAGCTCAGCTATGGATTCAACTACTACGGACCGATCGGCAACCAGCGGGATGTGTACGTGGCTGTCCGCAAAATGAAAGAGGTGGATTGGCTTGAAGATTAAAGCGCAAGTCGCCATGGTAATGAATCTGGATAAATGCATCGGCTGCCATACATGCAGCGTCACCTGCAAAAGTACCTGGACGAACCGGCCCGGAGCCGAATATATGTGGTTCAACAACGTGGAAACGAAACCCGGCGTCGGTTATCCGGTCCAGTGGGAAGATCAGGAGAAATACAAGGGGGGCTGGACGCTCCATAAAGGGAAGTTGCAGCTGAAATCCGGCAGCAAGTTGTCCAAAATCGCGCTCGGAAAAATATTTTACAATCCCGACATGCCGGAAATGAAAGACTACTACGAACCATGGACTTACAACTATGAGCATCTGACCAATGCGGGGGAGAAAAAGCATCAGCCTGTGGCCCGTCCGAAATCGGCAGTCACCGGAGAAACGATGGACCTGAAATGGGGCCCGAACTGGGAGGATGATCTCGCAGGAGCGCATGTGACGGGGCCGAAAGACCCGAACATCGAAAAAATCGAGGAAGAGATCAAGTTCAACTTCGAGCAAGCGTTTATGATGTATCTTCCCCGTTTGTGCGAGCATTGCCTGAATCCGAGCTGCGTGGCATCCTGCCCTTCGGGAGCGATGTATAAGCGGGATGAGGACGGGATCGTGCTGGTGGATCAGGAGGCCTGCCGCGGTTGGTGGTATTGCATGACCGGCTGCCCTTACAAAAAAGTCTATTTTAACTGGAAAACGAACAAAGCCGAAAAATGCACCTTCTGTTTCCCGCGGATCGAAGCGGGGCTGCCGACCGTCTGCTCGGAAACCTGCACCGGCCGTATCCGGTATTTGGGCGTCCTGCTGTACGACGCGGACCGGGTACAGGAAGCAGCTTCTACGCCCGATGAAAAGGACCTGTACCAGGCGCAGTTCGATCTGTTCCTGGATCCGCATGATCCTGCCGTCATCGAGCAGGCGCGGAAGGACGGCATCACGGAAGAATGGATCGAAGCCGCCCAGAACTCGCCTGTCTATAAGCTGGCCATGGAATACAAGCTGGCTTTCCCGCTTCATCCGGAATACCGGACGCTACCGATGGTATGGTATGTGCCGCCGCTGAGCCCGATCATGAACTACTTTGAAGGCAGGGATTCGATCGCGAACCCGGACATGATTTTCCCGGCGATCGAAGAGATGCGCACGCCGATCCAGTACCTCGCGAATCTGCTGACGGCGGGCGACACCGCGACGGTGAAGGAAGCCCTGCAAAAGATGGCGATGATGCGTTCCTACATGCGCGCACATTCGTCCGGCGCTGAATTTGACGAAGCGCGGCTTGCGCGAGTGGGTCTGACAGCTTCCCAGATCAAACAGATGTACCGTCTGCTGGCAATCGCCAAATACGAAGACCGGTTTGTCATCCCGACCTCGCATAAAGAAAGCCATATGGACGTATACCGCTCCCAAGGCCTTGAGGGCTTCGGTGCGGCATGCGGCGGATGCGGCCCGGCAAGCCCGCAGGGCAAAACCGGCAAAGAATTGTACGAAGAGAATTTCTATGGGGGGATCTGGCGTGATTAATATCGAAAAGCTGCATGAATGTAAACATGCGTTCGGATTTTTCGCCCGGATGCTTACGTATCCGGAAAAGCTTGATTTCCATCCCTTAGTATTGGAGGAGTCGATCGACTATTCCCATCCGGCATATGCCTCGGTTCTTACCTTCTGGAATATGATGCACGAGTACAGCATGGAGAGCATCGAGGAGATGTATGTTCAAACATTCGATTTTCAAAAGCAAACGACGCTCTATATGACCTACGCGAAATTCGGCGACGGGAAGGAACGCGGGAAGATGCTGGTCGGGTTGAAAGAGACTTATCAGCGGTTTGGCCTTGACATTAATAGTTCCGAGTTGTCGGATTACCTGCCGCTGATGTGCGAATTTCTGTCTGCGGCCGATTGGAGGGGGCATGAAAAAGAAGCTGCGGAGAGCCTTGATCTGGTCATCGCCGTAATGGAAGACGGAACGTATCATCTTCTCAAAGCATTGAAGAAGCTCGAGAGTCCTTATTCCCATCTGATCCAAGCTCTGCGCGATACGTTTAAAGCATGCATCGTTCAGGAGGCTGCCGAATCATGAATATGATGGATCAGTTTCTGTGGGTTATTTTCCCTTATATGTGCGTGATGATCTTTATTGTCGGCCACATCTACCGCTACCGTACGGACCAATTCAACTGGACGGCTAAATCGAGCGAATTCATTGAAAAAAAACGTCTTAAACTTGGAAGCCTGATGTTCCATCTCGGGATCATACCCGTCATTGGCGGCCATATCGCCGGCCTTGGCATTCCCCAGTCGTGGATGGAGGCTGCGGGGATCGATGATCATCTGTATCATATCGGCGCGGTGTATGTCGGCGGGGCTTTCGGCGTGTTGACGTTGGCAGGGATGCTGCTCCTGACGGCGCGGAGGTTTACGATCAAAAACGTGCGCCGGCTCAGCTCGGCCTCGGACTTGATTGTCAATGCGCTGCTGTTATTCATCGTGTTTATGGGCATGTACAGCACGCTGGTTACCAATTGGGCGCAGCCGGATTTCAACTATCGGGAGAGCATCTCGGTTTGGTTCAGGGATTTGTTCATCCTGCGTCCCGACGCCTCGCTGATGCGTGACGTTCCGCTTAGTTTTCAAATACACATTTTAGCGGGCTTTTGCATCTTCGCTTTGTGGCCGTTTACCCGGCTTGTCCATGTGTGGAGCGTTCCTTTGAATTATTTGGGCAGAAGGTATATCCTGTATAGAAGGCACCGCAAATTAGATTCGTAGACGAGAGAAGGCCATGCAGCCTTCTTTTCTACGTCAGGGGAGCAATGATTATGAAGAATCAGCCGATCTTTCATTATCAGAAGGAAATCGACAGGCTTCGAGACCGGTTCCAATTCGATTTCGTGTCGTTGGCTTTGGTGCAGTCGGCTGAGGACCGGTTCGTATTAACCTGGCAGTATGCATCGGGAAATTTAAACGAGCGCTATAAGCGGATCGTGCTTCATTCCGGGAAGGGGATAGCGGGGATCGTATTCAAAACCGGAAAACCGATGCTCATCCCCAATGTAACGACGGACCTGAACGCACGGGATCTGTTTAATTATCCCATCATCGTCGCCGAGCGATTGAAAAGCCTTGGAGCGGTTCCGTTGTGGGAAGGAAAACGCGTCATCGGCGTGCTGCTTGCAGGGTACCGCGCGGAAAATCGGCTGGACGCAGCTTCGTTCGAGCATTTTCAACAAGAGCTCGGATCGGAGTTCGGAGCTTTTTGCGTGAAGGAGGGGGTGCATCCGTGATTCATATGACGGAGGAGCATTTGCACGATCTGCTGAAAAAGATGTATCTGAACAGCATGGAGGCCATCTTTTTTATCGATGAGGCGGGAAACGTCATCGCCATGAACCCTGCGGCGGAGAACATCCTGGACGTCGACGTGATCCAGCGGATGCGGTCGGGCGTGGACGAATCTTTTTGCCAGACCTGCAAAGGGTATACGGATGAAAAGGACCTCATCTCCTGCTCCAAATGTTATCTGGATTACCCTCAAGGGGAATTTTCCTCGTTCCAGGTGTATCTGAGAACGCGGGGCGAAGGGATCGTTCCTTATGCCGCCAGCTATCATACGATCGACGAGTCCCGCGGGATTCGGGTGCTGATGCTGCTCGACCTGACGAAACAGCAGCGCACGCAGGAAATGCTGCAGCGCATGAATATGCTGAAATATGTCATCAAAGCCCAGGAAGACGAGCGAAAACGAATTTCGCGCGAGCTGCATGACAGCGTTGCCCAAGAGCTGCTTAGTTCGCTAGTCGACCTGCGCGTATTAAAATATATGGACGTCGGGAAAGATGCGCTCAATAAACTACGGCAGACCGAGGCGTCGCTTACCCGTTTGCTCGACGACATCCGGCATTTATCGGTCGAGCTTCGCCCCTCTTCTTTGGACGATTTAGGGCTGGAGGCCGCTTTTCGTTCGCATTTCAAATGGATCGAAAAAAATTACGGCATGCTCGTCCAATTTTCCGCCGAGTTGGCCGCCGCAAGGTACGGCAGCGAAATCGAAACCGTCGTGTATCGCATTTGCCAGGAGGCGGTGCTGAACGCCTTGAAATATTCGGGCATGGATGAGGTCCATGTGCGGTTATGCGAGGAACAGGGCCATCTATTGCTGACGGTACGCGATGAAGGGGTCGGGTTCAACTTAAACGCCGGCGAAGCCAAGGGAACCGGTCTCGGACTTTACGGCATGCGTGAACGCGCCGACCTGGTAGGGGGGCAGTTCACGCTGCATTCGGCGCCCGGCGAGGGAACGACCGTTCAGCTTCGCATTCCAATAAGTTCTTTTGAGGCAGGGGGCGAATGAATGATGAAAATTGTGATCGCGGATGATCACGCCGTCGTACGGAGCGGGTTTTCCATGATCCTGAATTACCAGCCGGATATGGAGGTTGTCGCGACGGCTGCCGACGGGCTGGAGGCTTACGCCATGGTGGCGAAACACCGTCCGGATGTGCTCCTGATGGACTTAAGCATGCCTCCCGGCGAGAGCGGCCTCATCGCAACCGGCAAGATCAGCGCCGACTTTCCGGAAACGAAAATTTTAATATTAACGATGTACGATGATGACGACTACCTGTTTCATGTGCTTAAAAACGGCGCCTCAGGATATGTCCTTAAAAATGCGCCCGACGAAGAGCTGGTCTCCGCCATTCGCATGGTGCATAAAGGAGGGACCTACATCCATCCCCAGATGGCGACGGCTTTGGTGCGGGAGTTCATTAAAAAAGACAGCGAAAGCCCGGACAGCGATCCGTTTAACAGCCTTTCGAAACGCGAGATCGAGATTTTGCCGCTGATCGCCAAAGGTTACGGCAACAAGGAAATCGCGGAAAAGCTGTACGTTTCGGTCAAGACGGTGGAAGCGCATAAGGCGAAAATCATGGAGAAGCTGAATTTGAAGAGCCGTCCGGAGCTGGTCGAATATGCGCTGAAGAAAAAGCTCCTCGATTTTTGAAGGTTATAGAATGTATTCGTAATCATCCAGTTTAGATCACCGATATAGGGAAGTTCCCCGGCAAGGTTCAGGGAACTTCCCTATTACTTTTGTGAATTCTTGCACTTACAATAAGGCGTGGGGATCAATAAAGTCAGCCGTTCAATACGTTTGGAAAAGGTGATTGGCATGATCAAAAAAATGCAGCTCCCGCTGCAAACATTAAATCTGGTGCTGGGATTTATGGTATGGGTCATCATCTCCGCGCTTCTGCCGTTTATCCGCGAAGATATATCCATTCCGGCGGACAAGATCGCAATTCTGACGGCGATACCGGTCGTTTTGGGTTCGGTTCTGCGGATTCCGCTAGGGTATTACGCCAATGTGGTTGGCGCCAGAATCGTATTTATTACAAGCTTTATTCTACTTTTAGTTCCCGTATATTTAATCAGCGCCGCCTCCTCTTTTACCTCTCTGGTGATCGGAGGACTTTTCCTTGGGATCGGAGGGGCAGTATTTTCGGTTGGCGTCACCTCGCTGCCCAAATATTACTCCAAGGAGAAGCTGGGTCTGGTCAACGGCATCTACGGGATGGGGAATATCGGAACGGCGATCACCACGTTTGCCGCGCCCGTCATTGCCACGCAGATCGGATGGAGCAGCACGGTCCGGCTGTATTTAATTTTGCTGCTGCTGTTCGCCGTCCTGAACGTTTTTTTGGGCGACCGTAAAGAAGTAAAAGTGAAAACGCCCATCGTCGAGCAAATCAAAGGGGTCTACAAAAATGAAAAGCTGTGGTTTTTCTCCCTGTTCTATTTCATTACATTCGGTGCATTTGTAGCCTTTACAGTATATCTGCCCAACTTTTTGGTGTCGAATTTCGAACTCGCCAAGGTGGATGCAGGGATGCGGACGGCCGGATTTATCGTCGTCGCCACCTGTTTGCGTCCTGTCGGCGGATGGCTCGCGGATAAATTCAAGCCGCTGTTTTTGCTCATGGCCGTTTTTGTCGGGCTGACGATTGCTGCGATCATCCTTGCGTTCTCGCCATCCATCGGCTTATATACGGTCGGCTGCCTGACCATTGCCGTCTGCGCCGGTTTGGGAAACGGCATTATTTTCAAGCTGGTGCCGCTTTATTTTAATAAGCAGGCCGGCATCGTCAACGGGATCGTTTCCATGATGGGCGGCCTCGGCGGATTTTTCCCGCCGCTCATGCTCTCCTTCATTCATTCGGTGACAGGCCAATATTCCATCGGCTTTATGGCGCTTTCTCAGGTCGCTTTAGCCAGTCTTGTCATTGTGGTCTGGATGTATTATCAGGATAAATTGTCGGTATCCTCCGAGGTTTTTAACTCGACGGGCCAAGGCATCCTTGTGACGGACACGAAAGGGAAGATCCATGCGGTGAATCCCGCCTTTACGGAGCTTACCGGTTATACGGAAGAAGAAGTCATCGGCAAAAATCCAAATGTGCTCAAATCCGGCCGTCAATCCCGCGAGTTTTACGACCGCATGTGGTCCGAAATCAAGGCGCGGGGAAGCTGGCAGGGACAAATTTGGAACCGCCGGAAAAACGGCGAGGAATATTTAGAGCTATTAACCATTAACGCCGTAAAAGATGACGCGGGGGATGTCGTTCATTATGTAGGCACGTTCAGCGACATTACCGATCAGCCGCCTCACGGCCGCTTCCGGCCGGGTGACGATGCGTTGCGGACGAGTTAGCCGCTGCCGGGGTAAATACGGACATTGATTTGGAGGGAGGCGGCTGCCATGGCGGCAAATAACATTCAAGATCGGCTCCTCAGGCCGATGCGGGATTTGCGCATTTCCGTGACGGACCGCTGCAATTTTCGCTGCACGTATTGCATGCCGAAGGAAATCTTCGGAGACGATTATGCATTTATGCCCAAGGACATGCTGCTTTCCTGGGAGGAAATCACGCGCCTGGCCGGCCTTTTTGCCAAGCTTGGCGTGCATAAAATACGGTTGACCGGCGGCGAGCCGCTCATGCGGCGCGGCCTTCCCGAACTGATCCGGATGCTGCAAGGCATTCATGGCATCGAAGACATCGGATGCACGACAAACGGACTTCTGCTTGGACAGCAGGCGCAAAGCTTGTACGATGCGGGGCTACGCCGCCTGAACGTCAGCCTGGACGCCCTGGACCCCGAGCTGTTCGGCGCCATGAACGGCCGCGGCATCAAGCCGGCTATCATTCTCCAAAATATCGAAGAGGCAAGGGAGATCGGATTTCAGGTCAAAGTCAATATGGTCGTGCAAAAGGGAGTGAACGATCGGGAGATTATGCTGATGGCCGAATATTTCAAATCGCAGGGGATTACGCTCCGTTTTATAGAGTTTATGGACGTTGGCAACGAAAACGGGTGGAACCTTAAGCAAGTGGTGACGAAGCGGGAAATATTCGATCGGCTGGGCGGATCGGCGGCGCTTGAACCCGTCGCTCCCGATCATCCCGGCGAAGTGGCCCGAAGGTACCGTTATAAAGACGGGCAGGCCGAAGTCGGCTTCATTTCTTCCGTATCCGAAGCATTTTGCTCTAATTGTTCGAGAGTGCGGCTCTCTTCCGACGGGAAAATGTACACATGTCTTTTTGCTTCCAGCGGCTTTGACATCTGCCGTTTGCTTCGCGGAGGCGCTTCGGATGAGGAACTGCTCGCAGCCATCATAAACGTCTGGGAGAAACGGGAGGACAGGTACTCCGAAGAACGAACAGAGCACGCGGCCTCCCCTCGGAAGAAAATCGGAATGTCCTATATCGGGGGCTAACAGTTTATGATGAAAAAAGTTCATATCGTTATTCCGAAAGAACATGGCGGCTGGGCGATGCTAAGTGTTCCTTTTATTACAGGCATGTTTGCGGCCAAGCCTACACTTCTTCATATACCGCTGTTTCTTGCTTGGCTGCTGCTGTACATGGCGTCGTACCCGCTGCTGCAATCGTTGAAAAAGGCAAAAAACCGTGGCATGTGGCTTTCTTGGGGGATCGGATATGCGGTTGCGGCCGCCCTCATTCTTATTCCGCTCTTGATATGGAATCCATGGCTGGCAGGGTTCGCTCCCGCGTTGATCGTCCTTGTCTTGGTGCCGGTTTGGCATGTTCGTCATAAAGCCGAGCGTGCGTTTCTAAACGATATATGCGCCATATTGTTGTTCTGTACCGGCGGGGCGGCGGCTTACATGCTGGGAGGCGGCATCTGGGGCAGGGAGCTGCTGGACGTCATGCTGTATAATGTTGTGTATTTTACGGGTACTGTATTTTTCGTAAAATCGGTATTCAGAGAACGAAAAAATAAACGCTGGACGATGTATTCGCATATGTACCATATCATCGCGCTTCTGCTGCCATTGCTCACCTTAAACCCATGGATGTTCCTGCCTTTTCTTTATCCTTTGGCAAAGACGTTGATCTTTTCTGGCAAAATGGTAAAGCCGATGAAGGTCGGCATGATGGAGATCGCCGGATCCGTTCAATTTGTGGTGTTAACATTGCTGTTATTGTCTTAAACATAATAAAACTGCCCGATGTTATTCAATATCGGGCAGTTTTTGCTTTTTGGATGCTGCGTTTTTTAGGTCAGCGGCTGTGTGATGATTTTGTCTACGATCCCGTATTCGAGCGCTTCCTCGGCGGTAAGGAAGAAGTCACGGTCAGCATCTTTGTATACTTTCTCCAGCGGCTGGCCGGTTTTTTCGGCGATAAAACGGTTGACTCTTTCCCTTGTTTTGATGATGCGGCGGGCGGAAATATCGATGTCGCTGGCTTGCCCTTGCGCGCCTCCCAGCGGCTGGTGCAGCATAAATTCGCTGTTCGGCAGGGCGTATCTTTTGCCCTTGGCACCGCCCAGGAAGAGGTTGGCGCCCATCGAGGCGGCCATGCCCATACAGATTGTGCTGACCTGCGGCTTGATGTAATCCATCGTATCGAGGATCGCGAAGCCGGCTGTAACAGACCCTCCCGGACTGTTAATGTAAAGCGAAATATCTTTCTCCGGATCGTCGGCGGCAAGGAAAAGCAGCTGGGCGATAATGCTGTTCGCCACCTGGTCGTTCACCTCGGAACCGAGGAAGATGATCCGGTCTTTCAGCAATCTGGAATAAATATCATACGAGCGTTCCCCAAGTCGGGATTGCTCAACGACATAAGGTATTGTGTTCATGCATGCAGCCTCCTTCGAATATGAAACTTCGTTTTGCCGAAAGGGCTACGCCGCGAGCAATTGCAGGGACATGGACGAATTGCCGGAAGAATGGGTGCGGCGCTGCGCGGGAGCCTGCGCGGTTTTCCGCAGCTGAACGGCCAGCCGCTGCAGCAGCTCGGGTTGTTCCATGCGGATCGAGACGAGCAGCTGCCGCTGGAACCAGTCCGCGTCGATGTTCTCCCATTCCTGGGCGGATACGTGAGCTTCCGCAAGCTCCTCCCCGTTCAAATTGTGGCGCGCCCTATGCAGCAGCGATTTGACGGCCGTTTCGCTTGTTTCAAGGGAATCGGCGATATCGGACAACTTGTATTCGAAGACATCCTTCAGCACGAATGCGAGCAGCTGCTTTGGCGTCAAACGCTCCATCAGCGTCTCCAGCCCGCTCAGCAGCAGCTCCAGCGGTTTTTCGGAGGACGGTTCCTCCTCGGACGGCCCGGCGGTTTCCCGCCCTTTTTTGCGCAGCTGGTCGATCCAATGATTGCGGGCAATCGTCGCCAGAAGCGGGAAGTTCGGCACGCGTTTGGCTGAAGGGTCCTTTTGGCAGAATCTTAGCGCCTTGAGCATGGAGTCATGGGCCAAATCCTCGGCGTCCCAAGAATTGCCGGTCATGCTCAGGCAGAAATATTTGAGTTTCGGATATACTTCTTCCATTTCCTTGTGGATTAACATGTTAATCACTCTCCTTGAGAGGCCTCTATATATAAAACGTTTATGCGGGTGCAAAAGGATACGGGCACGCAAAAAAAATTTGCCGCCGCTTTTCTCCATTATACCCTGCCGTGCTTAAAAATCCCTCCCGGAATCGGGAGAATCCATCTTTTCCGAAGCGTCCGGGATATCACAACGGCTTGTGGACCGTACAGGCGGTGCCCGGCCTACTTTGTGGGTTATTTTGGTGGACAGGGACATATGCTGATAAAGTAGGCAACCTCTTCATCAAGGAGGGATGGGCGAACATGAGAAGAAGGGCGAGATGGCGAAGCAGGGGCGTCAACAAACCGCGCAGCAGGCGCAAAGTATGGCTGATCGGCTCATTGGTGTTTCTTATTCTTATTCTGCAGTTTTTTGCGTACGTGGAAAACCATATGAAACCCCCGATTATGCATTTGGCCAAAATCCGCATGAAGCAGATCGGGACCGACGCCATTAATGAAGCCGTAGCCTCCCAAGTTGCCAAAGGGGAGAACGCGGAGCAGCTGATCGACTGGAAAATGGACTCCTCCGGCAAAGTATCCGGATTTATGCTGAATTATGCCGAACATATGAAAATTACGTCGGAAACCTTTAAAGTCGTGCAGGATACGCTGCAAAACAAACATATGCTTTCCGAAAGCATCCCGCTCGGACAGGCGCTTGGCAGCCCGATTCTTGCTTCGTTCGGCCCGAACGTTCCGATCCGCGTGGAACCGCAAGGAGCCGTCAAAGTCGATTTGAATACAAGGGAAAAGGATGCTGGCATCAACATGGTGCTGGTCGAGGTCTACATACACGTGACCGTTGAGGTGGCGGTCGTCATTCCGTTCGACATGGAGCCCGAGGTCATCGATACGGAAATTCCCGTTTCCTACTTGATGGTCGTGGGAGACGTGCCGATGTATTACTACAACAGCCAGGGGCAGCCGGTCGGCGGCAGCGGCCCCAATGCCCCGAACATTGCGCTGCCCGGCATCACCGGTCAGGGAGCTTCGTCCGGCAAAAGCGGTTCCCCCGACCGGGGCGAAGGCGCGATTGCCGTTCCGGGAGCCGCAACCGGGAAAGGGAACGAAGAGGAGGAGCCGTCCGAAACCCATCAGGCCAAATAATGCGGAAACATGCATAGCAGAATCCAAGATCAAGCCGCTGGCTTGGCGCGCCTTCCACAGGCGCTTTTTTTTATTTTAGCCGGATTCAATCCCGCTTTCAGGTTCGGTTAAGCATCGGCATCTATAATTCTAAAAAAAGCCGAATTTTTATTGGCGAACGCCGATTCCAACAGAAGGCGGAGAGGATCATGCAGCATTACGCAGGTCGATTTATGAACACCGATTTTTCAGTAACCGTTACGGACGGCGCGGCCTCCGGCTGGAAGGAACAAATGCAGCGGTGGTTTGCGTACGTCGACCAAGAGTGGTCGAGGTTCCGGGAGGATAACGAGCTCAACCGCCTGAACCAAGCGCCGGAAGGTGTTGAAATCGGGCTGCCGCCGCCCCTCTACGACGTTTTAAAAATGGCGGAGGGTTACCGGAAGTTAACGGAGGGGAGATTTTCTCCCTTTTTAAAAAGAGCTATGGAGCATCAAGGGTACAACCGCCCGTTTCCGTTTTCCCATGTGGCCGATGCGCCGCCCTTTACGTTTCAGCTTGAAGAACATCCGATTCGTTTTTACGAGGGTAACCTGGTTGAGAAACATACGTCAGAGCAGCTGGATTTGGGCGGCATCGCCAAAGGTTACGCCGTGCAAAGCGCCGCCGAATGGCTGAAGCGCCATGGCGCCGCATGCGGGATGGTGGACGGAGGAGGCGATATGACGTTGTGGTCGGACGGTTCGAAGGAATGGAACATCGGAATTGCCGATCCTTGGAACGAGGCGGGTACCGTCGAGGTGTTGAGTATGAAAAACAAAGCGGTCGCGACTTCAAGCCGTCTTTACCGCAGCTGGATGCAAGGCGGTCAAAAGAAGCATCATCTGCTGGACGGCCGCACAGGCCAAGTCATTGAATCGGGCATCGTTCAATCCACCGTCATGGCCCGGGACTGCGTCGAAGCAGAGGTTTGCGCCAAAATGTGCTTTCTCCTCGGCAGCGGGGAACGGGAGGTATGGTTTGCCGAACGTTTCCCGGACGTATATTACGTGCTGGTTATGGAGGATGGGACGGTCGTACGAAATAGAAGCAAGGAGAGTGCATCATGAAAGCGAACAAAAAGGCAAAATGGATTATTGGCGTCAGCGGTGTTGCATTTTCGGCTTTCGTATTAAGCCAATTCGGCACGGGCGACCACAACGCCGCGGATGTGCCGAACAACTCACAGGTCGAGCAGCAGGAGCCCAATCCTTCGTTCAACGGGTTCAATGAAGACCGGTTTACGGCGAGAGGCGAGCGGCCGTTTACCAATAGGCGCCAAACCGACGGAACGACAAGAAGGTCCTGATATGGATACGATACAACAACTATTCAGCACTTGGCATGTCATCCGTTGGATGGGGCTGCTCGCCTTTTTCTTTTTTACGATGTCGTTGGCTTTCGGCATGTTGGGCAGATTCAACCGATTCCGAAAAAACAAAGGGTTATTTCAGCTGATTCACATTTCTTCGAGCTGGGCGGGAATCAACGCATGCCTGATCCATATGCTGATCCTGATTATCGATCATTACCGGCCTTACAAGGTTGCGGCAATTTTCGTCCCGTTCGTCTCGGAATATATGCGTGCCGCCTCCACGCTTGGGATCATCGCCTTTTATCTGTTTCTCGTCGTTTTGTTTACGTCCGACGTGCTCATCGGCAAAATGAATCGTTCGATGTGGAAAACGGCGCATTTGCTGGTGTTTCCTTCATGGCTGCTGATGCTGGTTCATGCGGTATGGATGGGCGCGGATACGTCCGCTTGGTGGGGCAAAACGCTGTATGGAACCGCGGTCGCCGTCATTTTAACGTTGTTCGTCTTTTACCTGATGGAGCAGCGCCTGAACCGAAGACGGCAGCCGGTTGTCATCAAGGCTGGGGGGCGAACGATGCGTTAAACGCGCCAAGCCGATTCCATGAATGAAAAAGGGACCTTCGTTTCAGGAGGTCCCTTTCCTTTTCTTCTGTATCGCCTTCCGCTCTTCGGTTTCCCAGTGCCGCAGCAAAGGATAAGGGTCGAATGACCATTCGGCCAATCCGCTGTCGCGGTAAATGCCGTAATGCAGATGCGGCGGGAATTTCCCCTGGGTCCCCGGTTTGCCGTAGCCGGAGCTGCCGACCCAGCCGATCGTTTGGCCGGGAACGACGATATCGCCCTGGTTGAGTTTTTTCTCGAAACCTTGCAAATGCGCATAGTAATGGTAGCGGTTGTCCAGGTCGCGGATTCCGATCCGCCAGCCGCCAAACGGGTTCCAACCCTTCAGCTCCACGATGCCGTAGCAGGTGCTTCGTACCGGCGTGCCGTATGGGGCGAAAATGTCGGTTCCTTCATGGATGCGGTAACCGCCCCAGCTTCGCCGGGTGCCCCACGTATCCCGGTACGAATAGGAATCGGAAATCGGGAGCGGGAAGGCGTGGCCCGACAGATCGAGGGTTTGAAATTTTTCGTACAGTTTGGAAAACTGAAGAATGCGCTGAACCGACCGGCTGTTATGGTAATATTCCCACAAAGCGATGCTGAAGTCGTCCTCGGATTGGCCGTGCCGAAGAAGATAGGAGGCCATGCTGTACAGCACGTCCATGTCGTTGTTCATGTCGGCAAGTCCATCCCCCGAACCGTCTTTGCCGTACCCGTTGAAAATGCCGATGGAACGCGGATTGCTGTCGTTCGGGTCGGGATTGAACAAGCCGGACCATACCGGCTCGTTCATGAAAATGCCGGTCAGCCGTTTCGGGTGGCTGCGGTCTTTCGGATGGGCTTTTGTCAGCGTATGCTCGTATTGGTCGATCGCGGCGATTCTGTACCATGGAATCCGGGTGGCGGAAGCGACCTTGTCGTAGAGTGCTTTTCGGAAAAAAAGAATTTCCTCCCTGCTCATCTTCTCCAAAGATTCGGCGGCCTTTGCAGGTTCCCGATCCGCGTCCCCCCATGCCGGTGAAACCGCGGCTCCGAAAACGATAGCTGCGCAAGCGGCGCAAATGAAGGAACGGCGGGCTTTTTTCAGCTTGTATTCAGAATTTCTCATCGTCAACCTCCTGCTGGCAGCGTTATCGACTTTTTCCGGCCGTTACGTACATAACCTTAGATTGGTACAAGAATAGTCATTTTATCCCGTATTAGAAATGGAAGTATTTTGGGGTATTTCATGATATAATATGGGGCGAGCAGCAGTAAATCCATGAAGCGAAAGAAGGTCAGATCATTGCCTAAACAAACCGTCAAGGAACCAAAGCCGGACTGGATTCGCATCAAACTGACAACCGGTGACAATTATCAGGAAATCAAGAGCATGATGCGCTCGAAGACACTACATACCGTGTGTGAAGAAGCGCGTTGCCCTAATATATACGAATGCTGGGCGAACCGCACGGCGACTTTTATGATTTTGGGCGATATTTGCACGCGTGCCTGCCGTTTTTGCGCGGTCAACACGGGAAAACCGACCGAGCTCGATTTGCAGGAGCCTGAACGCGTTGCCGAAGCCGCCGAGAACATGGGGCTGAAGCATTGCGTTGTCACAAGCGTTGCGCGGGACGATCTTTCCGACGGAGGTGCGATGATTTTTGCCGAAACGATTAAGGCGATCCGCAAACGCCTGCCGCTGTGCAGCGTCGAAGTCCTCATTCCCGATTTCATGGGGAACTGGGACGCGCTGAAGGTTGTGATGGACGCCAAACCGGATATTTTGAACCACAACATCGAAACCGTGGAACGCATGTCGAATCGCGTCCGCGCGAAAGCGAAATACGACCGCTCTTTGGAGCTTTTGAAAAAATCGAAGGAATTCCAGCCGGATATTCCGACCAAATCGAGCATTATGCTCGGCGTAGGGGAAGAATGGGACGAGATCCTGCAGGCGATGGACGATCTGCGCGCCGTGGACTGCAACATTATGACCATCGGCCAATATTTGCAGCCGTCTCCGCAGCATTTGAACGTCGTTAAATATTATCATCCCGACGAATTTGCCAAACTGAAGGAAGAAGGCATGAAGAGAGGATTCAGCCACGTGGAATCCGGACCGCTGGTCCGCAGTTCCTATCATGCCCACGAGCAGGTGAAATCGGCGGCAAGCCATCAATCCTAATTCATTTCTGAGCAGTGGAAGGCAGGGGGAGCACATTTGATTCTGATAAGCGGAAAAAGCTACGAGCTGCTGAAAGACCATAAAAACGGCTGGAACCCTGAAGCCTTTCGCGACCGATACAGCGAAGTGCTGGACCGCTACGATTACATCGTCGGAGACTGGGGTTACAACCAGCTGCGGTTGAAGGGATTTTACCGGGATAAGCATCCTAAAGCCACCAAAGATACCGCGTTTTCCGGCATGCTGGATTACATTAACGAATACTGCAATTTTGGATGCGCTTATTTTGTTCTGCAAAAGAACCGGGATGTTCAGGCGAAAGAAAAGGATAAAGACAAGGAAAAAGATAAAGATAAAGATAAAGAAAAAGAAAAAACCGAAAAAGCAAAAGGCGGTTCCCAATAGGGAGCCGCCATTTCTTTTGCGAATACATATCGAATAACTTAAACGGCCGAACGAACGGCGAGCACGCTAACCGAGGAAGGCTTCTCTGACGCGATTCCAGAACGGGAACGGACGGTAACGCGCAAAGCTTACTTTTTCCTTCGCCACCTGGCAGCGTACGGAAATCAAATCGTCCACTTGAATGTTGACATGGTCGATCGTCAGCAGCAGCCGCTGTTCTTTTCGCGAAAAAATATCGGTGTGGTGGTGCTTCGGCAGCAGCAGCGGCGATCCCATCGTACGGAACACGCGGTTGTTGATCGAAGCGATCTCTGCAATCTGCAGCGCCTCGATCGTCGGATGCACCATGGCGCCGCCAAGGCTTTTATTGTACGCGGTGCTGCCGGTTGGCGTCGAGATGCAGATGCCGTCGCCGCGGAACATCTCGAAGGTCTGGTCATTGATATCGACCTGGGCGACCACCGTTCCGTCCATGCCTTTAAGCGTAAATTCGTTTAAAGCGATATAAGAAAAATTGCCCGATTTCCGGTGGATCTCCAGCTCAAGCAATGGATATTTGACGATCCTCGGCCGAACGGAACCGGATTTGCTGGCCGAACTCATCAGCTCCACGAGCTGGGGCAGCTCGTCTGCCTGCCAGTCGGCGTAAAAGCCGAGATGGCCTGTATGAACGCCAACAAAAGCGATATCGGGAATATGGTCGATAAACGTATGAAAAGCATGCAGCATCGTGCCGTCGCCGCCAATCGAGACGACGATCTCGGGAGATTCGGCGTCAAGCCGGAACCCGTGCTTTGCGGCCAGCTTATGGAACTGCTCACTTAAATCAACGGATAACTGATCACCGCGATCCAGGACATAATATCTCAAGAGAGTTAAGCTCCTTTATTGGGGGATATAAAGATCATAAACAATATCGGAGCATAAAACAACGTTGTTTTCACCTTCCGGCATACAGCTTCCGCCACAACGAACGAACGAGCGACCAGATAAACGAAGCGGCGGTAACAAAGCCGATCAGCAGGCAAAAGTAGGCGATCCGGTCGGCAAAACCGCCGGGGGCCCATGCAAAGCCCGGGTCGGGCAAAGCCTGTTGGAACGCGGGAGCAGGCAAAATCCTCCCCATCACCGGATTCCACAAAAACAGGACAAGCCCGGCGGCCAAAACGGCATGGATCAGGCGCGCAAACATAAACGGCAGGTAACGCAAATTGGTGGCATGCAAAATGCTGGCGATTTGCGCATGCACCGATAGACCTCCCCAAGATAATATAAAAGCCGCCGCAGCCGCTTTAAACGGCAGGGGAATCGAAGCCGCCGCTTCTCCGGCGGAACGCGCCCCGAGCGTCACCTCAAACAGCCCGCCGACAAGCGCTTCGGACAATGACGCGGGAAAACCCGCGGCCTTCAGCAAGTACTCAAGCGCAAAGTACAAATTTTTCATGACGCCGGCCTGGGTCAGCAGTTCCAAAAAGACCGAAAAGAATACGACGAGCCCTCCGACGACAATAATAAGCTTTAATGAAGATTCCACCGCTTGCCGTAGCATTTCGCCTATCGCGCGGCCGTCCTCCATTCGCGCCCGATGCATCGCGGCGAAAGCCCGCCGGATGCGGCCACGCCGCTCTTTTCTGCCTTGGGGGGATTGAGCCGAACCGCTGGACGGCGCTGACGAATGAGACTGGCGGCTGCCGTGGAAACGCATGAGCAGACCGATTAAAAAACCGCCGCCGTAATGGGAAATCGCCAAAATGACGGCCATTTTCGGGTCGTGGAAAAAACCGACGGAGACTGCGCCGATCAGGAAAATCGGATCCGACGATGTCGTGAAGGCGACAAGCCGTTCTCCTTCATCCCTTGTCACCATGTTTTGTTCCCACAGCTTGGCCGTCAGCTTGGCCCCGATCGGGTACCCGGACACGTAACCCATGGCGGCGACAAACCCGCCGCTGCCCGGAATCCTGAACAGAGGTTTCATCAACGGGTCGAGCAGCGTACCGAATAAATGAACGATGCCGAAGCCGAGCATGACCTCCGAAATGATAAAAAACGGGAACAAGGAAGGGAAGAGGACATCCCACCAAATCGCAAGGCCGCGCAAGGCGGATTCGAGATAAGCGCCCGGAAACCGCATCATGAGCAAAAGCAGCGAGGCGAGCGAGACGATCATAAGCGGAAGACCCAGCTTTTTTAAGGACATAGTTACACCTTCCTGTCAGAATGGGTCGATGGAAATGAACCTGTATACCCAATTTTATGATTTGCATCGGACAAACAGTACAAAAAATGTTAGAAAGCGTTTACAAAAAATAATGTTTTTTTGACGAATGTATGTTAAAATATACAAAACAAATGACAAATTTAATTTCCGAATTTCAATAGATGATGGAGTGATGAGATCATGAGTATTGTCGCCGGTGTTCTGGTCTGCGCTTTCGTGTACGTCATTCGAGCCTCACTGGTCCATCCCGGGGAAGAGGATTGGAGCAGCTACTAATGTTCAAGGTGCTAAACAAACGTTTAGCGCCTTTTTTTGTTTTTTGATATACTTGGAAATGGAACCATGGCGCCTCATCGGCTTTCGGGTCCTGCTTGTCGAGAACACCATGGCGGAGATCTAGAACGAAAGACATGAAAGGAACGTGGGGATGTGGCTTTAGAACCTCTTTATACCATTCAAGTGACCTGTAACTACTGCGAGCATTCGTTTCAGACATCTCGCGTGCGTCCCAGCTTCAAAAAGTCGATCCGGACCGACACCGATTTTTGCGCGTATTACAAGGATGAAAACCCGGATTTTTACGTGGTCAGGGTCTGTCCGAAATGCGGCTTCTCCTCGACGGAAAATTCGACGGAGCGCCTGAACGAATCGCAAAAAAAACGGTTCGAGCAACACATCGGCAGCCGGTGGATCACGAGGGACTTCGGAGGACACCGGAATTGGGAAGCGGCTTTGGAAACGTACAAGCTGGGGCTGCTCGTCGCCCAGACCATCGGGGAGAAGGAGCGGATCATCGCCAGCCTTCTGCACCACATCGCGTGGCTGTACCGATATAAAGGGGACGAACATCAAGAGCAGCGTTTCCTGAAATACTGTCTGGAATCATACATAAAGGTCTATGAGCTCGAGGGCGTGGGGGCGAACAATGCCCGGCTCCTGTACTTAATCGGAGAGCTGAACCGCAGAACGGGCGCATTCAACGAGGCGGTCAAATGGTTCTCGCGGGTCATCAACGACAAAAACATCATCGATGCGGCCATGATCCGGGCTTCCCGCGAACAGTGGGGCGTGCTCCGCGAACAAATGCTGGCGCGCAAGCTGGAACTGCCGCAGGAAATGAATCCGGCCTGACAAACACAAAACACGCATGAATCATGCGTGTTTTGTGTACAAACGGTTATCGGACAGGCTGGTCGAAGCGTAGGTAGTCGTTATCCGTCTCGATGACGTTCAGCCGGCTGCTGCAGCATGGAAAGACGACCAGCTTTTTGCGGCCTTCGTTGACGGTTTTCAGCTCGCCGGGCTTCAGGTTCAGCCTCACGTTCCCGGCACCGCAAAAGGGACATTCATGCACGTAAATGTCGCCCATCTGTTTATCGTAAGGCCAAGTGTGCGAGAAAGGAATCATGACTCGTCCTTCTTTTCCGCCTCTTGCTTGTCCGGCGATTCTTTGCCGAGCTCGGCGATTTTTTGCAGCAAAATATGCTGCGGCATGTGCATGAGATGTTCGAGCGGAACCCCCAATTTTTCGGACAGCTTCACGGCCGTCTCCGGCGATATTTGCAGCGGTCTCATGACAAGCATCCCTCCATTCGGATCTATTTCAGTCCGCTTAAGGACCTGTTTGCAGGATTGTTCCCTTTTGTAATACACCTTATCACGAAAACCGTTGAAATGAAATCCTATGCAAAGAAAGGTGATTTTTTTATGAATAACAATTTGAAAATGACCTGGGATTTGGAGTCCATTTTTCCCGGAGGTTCCTCTTCCGCCGAATACCAAACGTTTCTGGACACGCTCGAGAAGGATCTCCGCCAGTTGAAACAGGATGTCGATGCTGCCTCGGCTCCGGCTAGCGCAGACGACACGAAGGCATTCGACGCGATCATCGACGCGATGGGCAGCTGTATTTCCCGCCTGTCCGAAGGAAGCGCATTCGTCAGCTGTTTGCAAGCGCAGGATCAAAGCGACAAAAAGGCGGTTCAGTTGTCCGGCCGGATTACGGGCCTGCACGCGCTGCTCAGCACCATCACGACAAAATTCGACGATCTTCTCGCCCGTACTGACGATGGCACTTGGAAAGCATGGATGGAACGCGAGGAACTGCGTCCGATTGCTTACGTCATGAACGAAAGCCGGAACCAAGCCCGCGAAAAGCTGAGCCCTGAGCTCGAGAGCCTTGCGCTCGATTTGGCCGTCGACGGATATCACGGCTGGGGCGATCATTACGACACGGTGGTCAGCCACGTGAAAATTCCGTTCGAGAAGGACGGGGAAACCGTGCTGTTGTCCGCAGGCCAAGCGCATAACAAGCTCTATGACGCAGACAAAGAAGTCCGCGACTCGATGTTTGTTAAATGGAAAGAAGCCTGGGCGGACAAGGCCGACTTCTGCGGCGATACGCTGAATCACCTGGGCGGTTTCCGGCTGAAGCTGTACGAACGCCGCGGCTGGGACGAAGTGTTGAAGGAGCCGCTGGCCATCAACCGCATGTCCAAGCAGACGCTGGATGCCATGTGGGGCGTCATTCAGGACAACAAAGCGATGCTGGTCAAATATATGGAACGTAAAGCCAAACTCATCGGCGTCGACAAGCTGAGTTGGGTGGACGTGGAAGCGCCGATCGGCAAGGTTTCCTCCAAGGTGTCTTATCAAGAAGCGGCCGAAACGATCGTGGAGCAATTCCGTAAATTCAGCCCGAAAATGGCCGACTTTGCCGAAATGGCTTTCGACAAATCGTGGATCGAAGCGGAGGACCGCCCCGGAAAACGTCCTGGCGGATTCTGCACGTCCTTGCCGGTCAGCAAGGCGACGCGTATATTCATGACGTACAGCGGTACGGCATCCAACGTGTCCACGCTCGCGCACGAGCTCGGTCACGGATATCACCAGCACGTGATGGACGATCTCCCGGTATTTAACCAAAATTATGCGATGAACGTGGCCGAAACGGCCTCGACGCTTGCGGAAATGATCGTTTCCGACGCCATGGTGAAAAAGGCTGGAGACGAGCAGGAGAAGCTGGCGCTGCTGGAAGATAAAATCCAGCGGAGCGTTGCGTTCTACATGAATATTCATGCCCGTTTCCTGTTCGAAACCCGCTTTTACGAAAAACGCAAAAACGGCCTGCTCAGCGTTCAGGAATTAAACGAGCTGATGGAAGAAGCACAAAAAGAAGCGTACTGCGACGCGTTGTCTGCGTATGAGCCGACGTTCTGGTGTTCCAAGCTGCATTTCTACATCACCGGCGTTCCGTTCTACAACTTCCCGTACACCTTCGGCTACATGTTCAGCACGGGCATCTATGCCCAGGCGCTTCAGGAAGGCAGCGGCTTTGCGGACAAATACGATGCGCTCCTTCAGGATACAGGGGCCATGACCGTCGAAGATCTGGCGAAAAAGCATTTAAACGCGGATTTGACGGGACGCGATTTCTGGCAGAGCGCCTCCGATCTCCTCAAGAAAGACGTCGAAGAATTCATGAGCATGACCGAGTCGCTGGTTTAATTCAGCATGGCTCCGTCTCCGGTTCGCAGCCCTCGCGTCTTTGCCATCTATCCATTTCCCCAGGCATGACCGGATCGACAGGAAATGATAAAACAGGAAAAACCGCCATAAACGGCGGTTTTTCCTGTTTTTTTGCCTATTCGAAAGAACTTCAGGAATTTTGTCACATAAACCAGAAATATATCAGAATTTTGGCTTAAAATGCATCGAAAAAGCGAAAGTAATAGTAATAATTACCCATTTATGTTTGATATTGTTGTCTGTTCCGATAGGCTGCCTTATAATGAGTCATAAGCCCTAATTATTTTGGCGAAAGTTGAAGAGAGGAAGAAGGAAATGATGAAAACTGAGCAATTATCCCTAGCAAGACAACTTGATTTGGTCTTCAAGGAACTTGAGGAAGAGCTTTCGGGCCTATCCTCAGGTACAGTGTTTGTGCAAATACGCAATAACACCATCGGCAAATTCGGGATTCGTCATCATCCGCTGGAGGGAAGAAACGGGGAGCTTCGTTCCGAAGATTCCGGCTTGACTCCGGTCCAATATTCTTCATTCCGAATGATGGCCCTTGAAAGCCTGAAGTACAAACGCCACTGGACCCATGGGGAAATCAGCTACGAATTCGCGGTCCGGCAGGGCTCGATCATCGTCGACGCCATTCTGGAATCGAATTATAACATGGCGAATTTAATGATCCGCTATCCAAGACATACATATTCAGATTCATTGACCGAAGTGTATTAAAATATCGCGGCTGTGCTTACGCAAGCATGCAAAAAAGGCAACCTAATAAGGCTGCCTTTTCTTGCGGACATGCTGGCCGCAGGATCGGCAGGTATGGCTCACGCCTTGCCGCCGACCGACATGATATCACATTATACAAATGCCGAAAGCAGATTATTGACGACCGGAAAGCTGCTGTTCTGCCATTTGTACCAGACGTTTCGTGATGTAGCCTCCCAAAGAACCAGTCTCGCGGGAAGTCATGTTGCCATAATATCCGTCTTGAGGGATTTGAACGCCAAGCTCTTGAGCAGCTTCAAACTTCATTTGTTGAAGAGCTGCGTTTGCTTGAGGAACCACCAGGTTGTTGGAGCGGTTGTTGCGTCCTTGGTTTTGTTGTCCTGCTTGACCCATGTTTGTCACCTCCTTTGAACTTTATGCTGTTATTATGGTTTTAAAATTTGAAAACATGCAGCAAAAGAGAGTGAAAGAGGTGGGAATTTTTAGGGGATCGTTGTTTCGTGCCAAAATAACGCGGAGCGGCAGGACTTTTTGATGAATTTGGCGCATGGCTCCGCTTAAAGCGGGGCATTACGAACCAACCCGAAAAGGCGCCGATTCGACATATCGTCGAACGGCGCCTCTTTGGGTAAAAGTTCGTATGTTAATCCTCGGAAGGGTACACCATATCAAGGTGCAAATCCATCTGGACCGATTGTCCGGGTTCAAGCCGGATCAGTCCCGTCACGTCGGGGCCCGCGTTCAGGTTCGGAGCGTTTGGCAGCCACGTGTACGGCTCGATGCACAAAAATTCGTTCGCTTCGCCTTTGGTGTAAAGGACCCAATGTTTATAATATTGCGGATCGGCCGAATAGGTGAGCCCGTAACCGTCATTGCGCAGCAAGGTCGCAACGGCCGGCTGGCCTTTGCCGATTCTAAAGAGCGTGTCGAAGTTCGTTCCCTGCAGGCTTAAACCTTCATTAAGCTTCTCCAAAGGACCTAAAGGAAGCACTTCGCCGGTCGGCAGCAGATCCTGGTCCAAACCGTAGACGGCGTCCACCGGCAACTGCAGCGTCCATTCTCCGGGTTGTCCGTCCAGCAGGAACCATGTATGGTATCCGATGCCGAAAGGTACGGGGAGATCCCCTAAATGGGTAACCTTGAAATGCTTGGTTAACCGGGCCCCCTGCAAACGCATCGTGACTTCAAGCTTCAGCGGAGCCGGAAACTGCTCCATCCAGTGGGGATCGTCCGCGGTAAGAAATTCGGTGGTCACGGCGCACCCTTCCTCGTCTTCCTCGATATCGCTCACGCGCCAAGGCTGCGTGCGGTGCAGACCGTGGATATGGTTGTCGCCGGCGGTGTTGCGGTCGAATTGATATTCGCGGCCTTCGTATTCGAAATGACCTCCGCGGATTCTTCCCGGCGGAATGAGCATCGGCATACCGAAATGATAGGGTTTTTGCATATAAAATGCCAAATCGTTTTCATCGGGTTTTCTTAAAATCTGTCTGTTCTGGATGTTGTCCCAGATGGAAATCACATTGTTCCCCAGCCACGGCAGCAGCGTGACTTCAAGCTCACGACTGTGAAGGACGTAAGTATCGTAACCATTCCATTGCCCTTTGGTCACTTGTTTCATATCGATGCTCCTTTTCCCACTTTTAATTCGGTTCGCTAGCGATCACTTAAAGATATCATAACAGATTTTGCGACGTTTCGTAAAAAAGAGGTTTGACAATTTGACAAGTTCAGCGATATCATAGGCATTGCATAAAGGCTTTCAATGATTGCAACACGATGACAGGGACAAGTAAGCAAAGACGGCATCTCCTTCAGAAAGCCGGTGGTTGATGCGAACCGGTGGAGCCGATTTTGCCGAATGGACCCTTGAGTGCCGAGTTGAACGGAAGCAATGCTTCCCGCGTAGACCGGCCGGCTAATTCCACGTTAAGGAATCGAAAGGCTGTCAGGGCTACGGTACTTCAATGGTACGCAAAGCTGAAATCCGAGGCAGCAAATAAGGGTGGCACCACGGTCTCACGTCCCTTGCGGACGATGAGGCCTTTTTTTGCATACACATCAACACACTTGGAGGGATATTTCATGAAAAAGGTACTTTCCGGAATCCAGCCGAGCGGCAAGCTGACGCTGGGAAACTATATCGGCGCCATGAAAAACTTCGTGAAGCTGCAAAATGACTATGCCTGCAATTTCATGGTCGTCGACCTGCATGCGATCACCGTACTGCAGGATCCTGCGGCGCTCAGGGAGCAGTCGGAGGCGGTAGCCGCATTGTTCATTGCCGCGGGCATCGATCCGGACAAAGCCAACGTGTACATGCAGTCCCATGTGCCGCCGCACGCGGAGCTGGGATGGATACTGACGACGCTGACGTCCATGGGCGAGCTTGAACGGATGACCCAGTTTAAAGACAAATCGGCCGGAAAAGATTCGGTTGGCGCCGGATTGTTCGTGTACCCGTCGCTTATGGCCGCGGACATTTTGGTTTACAATGCCGATTTGGTGCCGGTTGGCGAAGACCAGAAGCAGCATTTGGAACTGACCCGCGATCTGGCGGGACGGTTTAACCACCGTTTCGGCGAATATTTCACGGTTCCCGAGCCGTACATTCCGGAAGTGGGTGCGCGGATCATGTCCCTGGACGACGCTTCCAAAAAAATGAGCAAAAGCAATCCGAATCCGGGGAGTTACATTGCGCTCCTGGACACGCCGGACGAAATCCGCAAAAAAATCAGCCGCGCCACGACGGATTCCGGCAGAGAAGTCCGCTTCGACCCTGCCGAAAAGCCTGAAATCAGCAATTTGATGAGCATTTACGCCGAATGTTCGGGCATGTCGATCGCCGAGATCCAGAATAAATACGAAGGTCAAATGTACGGCGGATTTAAAAAGGATTTGGCCGAGGCCGTCGTTTCCGTCCTGGAGCCGCTGCAAAAGAAATATTACGATATCCGGGAGTCCGGGGAACTGCACGATATCCTTAAAAAAGGAGCCGACAAAGCGACGGAAACCGCATCGCGCACGCTTTCGGACGTGAAAGAGCGGATGGGCTTCCTAATGCCGAGAAAATAAAGCGAAAGACTACGATTCGTTGGAACGGTTCTTTTTGGCCTTGATCACAAAACCCCAGCCGATGTTGCAGATGGCCAGCACGCCGAGCAAAAGCGCGATCCAGCCGTTATAACTGATCGCAATGGCACAAGCGCCCAAAAGCAGGATGGATGAACAAGCAAACCATAGGGACAAACCTTTACTCATTGTAAAAAACCTCCAGACAAGATATGAATTCTGTTCTGTATAACTCTTAAAGATGGTGACATACTAAGCTTGCAAGCTCGTTACTAACTTGAGGATATTGCAAAATCCACAAGAGCAAAGCTATGTCGGGTTTTGCAAATTCCGAACACATCTGCAGAATAGAAGGGAGATTTTATTATGGGTCAATCTCGTTCTAACAACCTTGTCGTTCCGCAAGCAAGAACAGCTTTGCAGCAAATGAAAATGGAAGCTGCGCGTGAGTTGGGGGTACAAATTCCAGAGGACGGTTACTACGGTAACATGACCTCCCGCGAAACAGGTTCCCTTGGAGGATATATTACCAAACGTCTGATCCAATTGGCCGAACAATCGTTATCCGGCCGTCAATAAACGAATGTGTCCCAAGCCCGAAGCGCTCCAAGCGTTTCGGGCTTTTTACATTAGGCCCCGCAAAGCGCCTGAATATAAGCATCGTCATAGCAGAGCGTCTTTGCAAGGGGGATTTTGCGCGAAACCTCTTACGGTGATTCTCTCGTACCGGACGGCTTTCGTCAAGCCGAACACGGAGGAACAAAAAAGCCGCTTCCATAAAGGGAAGCAGCTTCATTTTTCTACATGAGGAGTTTGCCAAAATCCAAGCAGCGGATATATGGAACGAAACGGTTTAATTATATACGGTACCCGGGAGCGGCCGAAATAGAATTTTGCAACATCCTGACATATTAAATGTTAGCCGGAGTTGATGGATAATCTTTTATCCATTTTTTTGGCGCTCAGCCACCCGACATAGGTGTTGATCGGCTGATATTGCTTATCCATGACCAGCACGGCGACAAAAGGATACTGTTTGCGGTGGCGGTAGCGTACATCCGCCCAGCGGACGACGTAACCCCATGGCAAATTTTCGACTTCGGCAACGGCAAACGAGGTAAAGTAGAGGAAGGCCTGCACGTCCGGATGCTGTCTGGAATGCTCGACTGCCGGATGCTGCTCGGTGCGGGCATGTTTCCGCCATTCGAGCTCCTGCCCGTTCAGTACCCCGATTTCGAAGCTGCCGTCCGATAAAGCCTTGACGACATGCCATTTATTGAAGGTTACGGTCGGGATGACATAATACCGGTCGCCCTCGCGGCGGGAAGGATCGAGGCGTTTCACTTCGGCCGTCTTTCTGAAATGAACGACGGTGCGCCATACATAATACAGAATGGTCAACATATACAGGCCCGTAAACAGCGGCGCCGGCTGCAGCGCTCCCGTGCTCCACAGCAGAACCGCGGCGGCATGGGTCGAAAAAATGAACGGATCGAAAATATGAATGATATTCCAAGAGATCCACCGTTCCGAAAACGGGCGGGCGGCTTGCGTTCCGTACGTATTGAACAAATCGCTGAACACGTGGACGCAAACGGCGATTCCGGTCCAAAGAATGATGTGCCCGGCGGGCACGCTCCTGAACAACATAGCCAAAATCCCGCTGATCAGCGCGGTCCAAATGACGAGAAAAGGAAGCGAATGCGTAATGCCCCTGTGGTTCTTTACGTAAACGGCATTGCCTTTTAAGCGCAAAACCCCGTCGAAATCGGGGGCCTGGGAACCGATGACCGTACCGAGAAGTACAGCGGTGGCAAGCGCGGGGCTTGCGGCTACTGCCGGGTCGACGTAGGCGAGTCCGGCCAAGCTGAGCCCCATCACGAAATGTGTAGCTGTATCCATCTCCATGTCTCCTTCTTGTTGTTCTTATTTACCATTGAAACAAATCCGGAAAATGCATTCCCGTTCAAACGGGCCGTTCCTGTGAGCATTTTGCGAATCCTGCTTCAATCTTCCTTATAATAGTTACTACCCACTTTTGGATGAATATATAAGGGTTTGACCATACTAAATTGTGTCACCGAATTGTCAAAAAGGTGAAAGAATTTGCAGAGGATTGTCAAACACTTTTCCCTTTTGATATGATAAACTTTATAGCGGAGGCATCGATTCCTCCAGAATGACAGAATAAGGAGGATTCTAAAGGCGTGGACAATCATTTAAGTTACCAGGCTCCTTCGGATTCCGCGACCCTTTCCATCAAGCAAACGCCGCCGAATTCATCGGCTACATGGAAAGATTTTATCACACTTACAAAACCCGGGATTATCCGGTCTAATTTAATTGCTGTTTTTGCAGGCTATTGGCTTGCTTCCCAGTGGAACATTCAATTCGGCAAACTGATCCTCACGTTGCTGGGAACCGTACTTGTTATGGCCTCCGCCTGTGTATATAACAATTATTTTGATCGCGAACTCGATATGAAGATGGAACGCACACGAAACCGTACGCTTCCAGCCGGTCGCCTGAAGCCCTCGATTGTACTTTGGTATGCATTTATCCTGGGCGCGCTTGGATTGGCGGATCTTTTTATTTTTTCGGGTGTTTTAGCCGGTATCTTCGGGCTTGTGGGCATGTTTGTGTATGCGATCGTTTATACGATGTGGCTGAAACGTTCTTCGACATGGAGCACGTCGGTGGGCGCCATTTCGGGTGCCATGCCCCCGGTCATCGGATACGTCGCCGTTACGCAAAGCGTCGATCTCGGAGCTTTTCTTCTGTTCGCATTGCTCTTTCTGTGGCAGCCGCCGCATTTCTGGGCGCTCGGAATCCGGCGCGTCGAAGAATACAGAGCTGCGGGTTATCCGCTGCTGCCGGTCGTCAAAGGCATCAAAAGAACGAAAATCCAGATCATTCCGTATCTGGCGCTGCTCGTTCCCATTCCAATCCTGATGTATGTGTTTGGTTATACCGGCATTTATTTCGCGATTATCGGAACGCTGCTTTCGCTTTTCTGGCTGTATCTGAGCCTCAAAGGCTTTTCGGCCAAAGACGACGTTGCGTGGGCCAAAAAATTGTTCATTTTTTCGATCAATTTCTTAACCTTGAGTTTGATCGTCATGATTTTGAATACCGTGCACTAACCAGTATATAGAAGGACAAATCCCATGAATGCATGGGATTTTTTCTGGGGAATCGTCGAACGGCGACAACGAAAAACACATACGCTCCGCCCCGGCGGGGAATGGGTCCGAGATCAGGTAGAAGCTTTCGCAGCCTCTACCTGATTTTACAATAACCGTTTGTTCAGGTTGCCTGCTTGTCGAACGGATCATGGGAGGAAATACTGGAACATGCTGAAACGTTATAAATGGACATGGGTTCTGCTCGCGATCATTGTGATTCTGGCGGGATACCTGATTTATGCCGGCACTGGCATTGGCAAATCCAAGCTGCCGGTGCTTGGGGAAGTGGAGGACTTTTCCTTTGAAAATGTAGACGGCAAGACGGTAACGCGCGACGATACGAAGGGAAAGGTACGGCTCTTTTATTTCTTTTATACCAGTTGTCCGGACGTATGCCCCGTCACCACCTTCCTCCTTTCCCAGACGCAGAAGCAGTTGATTAAAGACGGCAAGTTCGGCAAGGATGCGGAATTCGTTTCGATCTCCTTCGATCCGAAAGTGGATACGAGGGAGAAAATCAAAGAGTTCGGGGATAAGTTTTATGTCGATTATAACGGATGGTATTTCCTGAGGGGAGAAGACCAAAAGATCAGGGATGTCGCCGAAAAATCGTTTAAAATCGCCATCGTAGGCGATAACAAGGATAATTTTGCCCACTCCAACATCATCGCTTTGGTAGACCGCGACAATAAGGTTCGCAAGCTGTATAACGCCAACGATACCGATAACGTCACGGCGGAAGCTTTGGCCAAAGACGTGGAGGAACTGGCTAAGCAATAACATTGTCATAGGAAAGCGCCGATCATTCGCCCTCAAGGCTGAATCGACTGGCGCTTTTTTTCGTCAGGGAATTGGAGGCGGGGCGGGATAAACGATGAATTCCTCCAGTCCCGCTTTTTCGAGCTGGGCGACCAAATATTCGTCCGGCGTTCCCTCGACGCCCGGGTAGCCGCGCCTCGTGTAAATATGACCCGCATCGGGAAACGCGTCGCGGAGGACGCCGCGGATTTTTTTGCCCGAGCTGTCGTTATCCATAAAGAGATACACTTCTTCATCTTTGATTTCTTTGCGCAGCGCTTCGAGTTTGTTGGAATTGAGCGTACCGAAGGTGCATACGATCCGGACCTCCTCCTGAAGCAAGCGGCGCAGCTTGCTGCGGTCGTTTTTGCCTTCGACGATAATATAAATGGCCATGATTTCACCTCGGGTGCAGAGACGTTGGCGTCTCCTATCGAAATTCCCCGGGAAATGTTGAACAAAAGGAAGAATCCCGGTTTCCCTTAGTGTAGCTCTTTTCATTACCGTCATGCAAAAAATAAGACGACCCGGCCTTGGCAGGCAGATCGTCTATTTAAGTGTCGTTAAACTAGCACCAAAAGGCGCGCAAAATGATTACCAGCAAGATAAAGAGCACCAGAACCACGCCAACGTTGCTGCCTACACATGGCGACACGACTGGAGCAACCGCTACTGGAGCAACCGCCGCCGGTGCGACGGGGCCGCAGCCGCAGTGTCCCAAATGATGACCCATACCAAATCACCCCGCTCTCGTTTATGTCGCATGACACAATGTATCTTATGTGGGTATAAGGCATAAGTTTTGTGCGGTGGCCCATCCGCATTTGTTTTAGGTTTTTACCCAAACGGGCAGCCGTTCATGAAGCAGGCGTCTGGTTTGCGTTCGAATACAGCAGGGAACCGGGCTTGCGGCTAATCGGAAGCATCATGAGACCGACCATCAGCAGGATAAAGGCAATAAAATAAGGCGAAACGAAGTCGCGGAGCTGGCCGGCCGCAATCGGTCCGATAAAGGAGCCGATCGACATCGCGATGGACTGGAGCGAAAAGACCCGGCCCAGCTTGCTTCCGCCGCTTAGTTGAATAAACAGCGAGGCCATGGCGGGAAAAATGATCCCCTTGGCCGTTCCCAGGATAAACAAAGCGACATTGAGCGGGATTTTCTGAACGGCCGCGAGGCAGTAGAAGCAAACCGCGAGCAGAAAAAGGCCGCCCAGTACTCGTTTGTATGGAGAATAGCGGTTGAGGAAAAGCATGCTCAGCGTCACCAGCGCGCCGATGCTCATCACCGAAAAAAGAATGCCGGTGGACATGATGCCGTCCATGCCGGTCGCGCGCAGCGGGAGCTCGAAAAAGAGAATCCCCTGCGAGCATGAGATGACAAAAGGCAGAATATATATGCGCCAGGGGACCTGGAATTTCGGGACGGGTGCGGCCGTTCCGTCATCGGCTGGTCCGGAAGGGCGAACCGCTTTTTGCAGCGTACGCGGCAGGCTGAACACGGCCATGATGCCGGTTGCGATCAGCAGCCAGCCGAGGCTTTGAAAGGTAGCGGAATACCCGGCTTTGGCTACGATAAACGCACCCGCGGCAGGCGAAACGACGGAGGCGAGCGTATGCACGACACCGTGGCCGGACATGAACTTGCCCTGCGTCACGTTGTCCGAAGAGAGCGAGGCGAGCAGCGCCAGGCAGGCGGGGGAAAGAAAGGCAAGCACGAACCCGCTGATGGACCTGAGAACAAGCAGCTGCCAAGGGTAATGGACGAAGGATTGCAGCAGCAGCACGATTCCGGCCGACACGAGGCTGAAAATGATGTAGCGCCGGCTGCCATGCCGGTCGATCACAGTTCCCGCGATCAGGTTGCCCGGCAGATGCGTCAAGGCATAAAGGCCCATCATCCAGCCGATAAATACGGGCGCTGCCCCGAGAGATATGGCAAACGGCGTTAAAATGGGGTACTGGGCATGGAGATCGAAAAAAGCGAGAAACAAAAACATGTACAGCCAAATCGCGGTCTTCACCTCGAGCAGCTCCTTTCTTACGGAAGACAAGTCATAATATACCTTTACGCTTGTACGCCCCGTAATAGACCCTTATTTTTCAAGGGCGCGGAGGCCGGAACCAAAAGCGCGTACGGGCATAAGGTCGTGGGCTGACAGGCCATGTTCCGATCATGTATAATAAAAAAGTCTTTATTCTGATATCAAGCTTTAGCTGATGGGAGTGAATGTGAATGAATACGCAGGTATGGTCCGATTTCTTACAGCAAAACTGGCTGATTATCGTTATTGCTCTCATTGTGCTGTTTGTGGTCCTGAATCTGGTAAAGACCATGGTGAAATGGGCGATTGCCGTCATTATCGTCGTGGCGTTGGTGGTGTACAGCGGCGTTTCCCTTGATAAAATCAAGGACGTGGTGAATGACGTCAAGACGGAAACGGTCGACACGCTCAAAAGCGAAGCCACGAATCTCATGATGAAGGAAGCAAAAGAGGCGAAATATACATCGGATACGGCGGGGAACTTTACGATTACGACGCCGAACCTGGAGATGAAAGGCCGGAAGGGGAAGGACAAGGTGGAGGTATCGCTTCGCGGCGTTTCACTCGGGGAGTGGAAGGTCAGCGATACGGTGAAGTCGTTTATCGCCGAATCGAAGAACAACGGAAATGTCACTACGAAATAACAAGGCAGGCTTTTATGCGCCATGACATGCCGTGGAGGGAGGTTGTCTGATGCTGCAATCATGGATTCAAAGTCTGCGGGAATTTAATGCGATTTCGATCTTTTTGCTGGCGGTTATGCTGGTTTCGCTGCTTCAAGGCTGGAGCCGGGGAGCGTCCCGCTCGGCCGGAAGACTCCTCTCCCTGCTGCGGGAGGGAGTTTTTATTTTGGTGGCCTTGGTGCTCTCGGTGCCGTTTACGTTATGGGCATCACCCAAAGTGCAGGAGTGGCTGACGCAATATACGAGCGCGATTCCAAACCGCGATTTAAGCGTCTGGGAGCAGATATACTACACGTTTATGTCATCGATGGCCGATTTTCCGCTGCTGCGGTTTGCCGTACTGTTCATACTCAGCTACAGTATCATCCGCTTGCTGATGCGCTGGCTGACGGTGCTTGTTTTCGGCGGGAAAAACGCTTTGTTTGCCCCTGGCACGCGCCAGTCCGCATCGCTGTTAAGCCGGTTGGCGGGAGCCGTGATCGGCCTGCTGATCGGTGCGGGACGATGCATCGTCGTCGTGGCGCTGCTGTTCGTGTTCGCTTCGCTTTATCCCGACTCTTCTTTTACCCGTTACGTTGAGGCGTCGCCGATTTACCAGGAAGGCGCGAAACGGGTCATTGAGCCGTTATCCGGCAATTTGGTGAAGGACAAGCTGCCGGTATTTACGAAAGCGGTGGAAAAAGAACTCAACGGCATCTTGCAGCGCAAATACGAGGTTATCGACCATGCGATTCCGGACGACATCGATGCGACCGCCGCCGAAATCGTCAAAGGCGCCAAAACCGACGAAGAAAAGGCCAGACGGCTGTATGACTGGGTCGGCACCCGGGTGCAGTACGATTACGGCAAGGTCGACGATTACGAGCAAAAAGGCATTTGGCATGAGCAGACGCCGCAGGATACGTTCGATACGAAAAAAGGGGTGTGCATCGATTACGCCCGCCTCTATGCGATGATGGCCCGCTCGCAAGGACTTCAGGTCCGGGTGGTGACCGGGCAGGGGTATAACGGACAAGGCGGCTACGGCCCGCATGCATGGAACGAAGTGTATTTGAGCGGGCAAAAGAAATGGGTGCCGCTGGATCCGACATGGGCCAAAAGCGGCGACTGGTTTAATCCGCCGAATTTTGCGGCGACGCATATCCGGGACGGCGTATTCTCGTAAGCAGGGGAATCGCCCCAAAAATAAGGAGCTGTACCGTTCAGCCATGAGTGGCGCGGGCAGCTCCTTTTTATGTTTTTTTGCAGCGGTTTCGGCTCGAATCGGATCATGAAAGGGAACGCATTCACTTCAAAGTCATGCCCTCAAGCAGCGGATGCATTTCCGGCGGAATGCCGCTGCGCCTGCAAACATCCAGGGCGGTTTCCTCCTGCCGGACGGTAATCCCGGCGGTCAGCAGCAGGATGGCAAACCGGTTGGCCTGCCGCTCCAGCTTGCCCGGCGCGAAATAAGAGTGCTCCTCCAGGAAAAAGCGGTTAATCCCTTTATGCAGCCGATCATGTCCAAGCTCATGTGCGCAAACGAATCGCTGCCATTCGGGAGAAAGCTGGTTGTGTATGACGATAAACCGCCTTCGCAGCTTGCGGTAATACAGCCCTTTGGTCGATTTGCCAAGGTCGGTATAACGGATATGTATGCCAAGCGCGCGCGCAAGCTCGAAGGGACAGCTTGTTTTGTATTTGCGGGTTAATTTTCGAATGATCTCGTCCACCATGTTCACCTGCTTTGTCGTTTAGTCGAGGGCTGGCAGCGTGTGGAGGAGCTATTTTCCATCCGGCGAATCGCTTTGTTTTTTCTTTCTTTTGTTCATCTGCTTGGCTTCCCAGAACAGTCCGGTAAGAACGTCCTTGATCCGCCGCCGGTCCTCGTCATCCAGTGGAATCCCGTCAAACATCAGCTCGCCGTCCTCTTCCAGCATCTTTTTAAAATCGCGTTTGTCCTTGTACGTTGCCCAATCCGGCGTTGGCGCGGCTTCCTGCGCGAAGCTCCCGTTCGTTCCCTCCAAATATCCCGCCGCCGTCATCAGCTCTCCGTAGGAAGCGCCCATCGCATCGGCGAGCTTGCGGATGGTGGGGGCTTTCGGCACGCCGCGCACGCCGTTTTCCATCCTCGATATTTGCGAGTTGCTGATTCCCGCCGCTTCCGCCAGCTGGTTGATCGACATGCCTTTTTGTTCGCGAAGCTTCCTTAATAGCGTTCCAAATTCGTTTTCCACGGTTATGTCCACTCCTTTGCATCCTTCAGGACGCTGCAAACCTAAAATTGCCGCTTTCGTGCAATCTATTTTGCAGACCTTATCATCGGAACTTGCGTTCCCATCCATACTATAACGTGTTGTTGCCAAAAGGTAAAGAAAAAGGTGGAATTTATACCAAAAGGTATCGACGATAAAGAAATACCGTCCTTTTTCTTCGATTTTGCCGGTTTACGCCTTGTACCAAAAAGTGGTATGTTAACATCATTATACGAACAAAAATACGAACACGCCACAAATTTTTACTATTTTATTAATGAAGGAGTGCATACCTATGGAACAACTTTTGCCGGAACTGGACCGCCGCAAGACGCAAACCGCGATCGAGGCTTTATTTGAAAAATACCGCATTTATAAAACGATAACGTTCGAAGCAAGAGAAGCAAGCATGACGGCGTCATACACCGAACGGTTCCACGGCCCGACGAACGTTACGTCCGACCAGACGGCGCAAATCGCCGTTTACAACGTGGACGTGCCTGCGGCCCGCAGGGCGTATTGCGAAACGATCGAGTCGGTCGTCGACCGGCTTGGGGAACGGGAACGGTTAATCATCCGCGAGCGGTACATGAAGCAGGACGATGTGTTCGATTATAAAGTGTACAATTACATTTTGGATCCGCCGGTCAGCAAGGACACGTATACGAAAATCCGGACCCGGGCGTTTTACAAACTGGCGCTGGCTTTTGCCGATTTGGGACTGCTGAAGCTGGACGGGCTGCAAAAGCGCAAAGCGGTCGCATGCCATGAAAAATGATGTTTCGAAACCACTGGAGTTAACTCGCCGGTGGTTTTTTCATTCGAAAAAATAAGAACATACATTCGTACTTTTTTCATCCGACAGTGCGACTGAATCCGTCCGATTCCCCGTCAGCGCATCCGTTTGAAGGAGGTAAGATAGTATCATCGGAAATGAAATCAAGAGAACAACCGAAGACAAAAACTGTCGAAGTACGAACCGGCCCAAGCGGCCGGTTTTTTCATGGGCGGTTATCTTCTCTTGGATCATTTCCGGTGCGAATAGCTGGCAGAAAGGAGGAGCCGCAATGCAAAAGCAAGCTGAACTTGCAAGCATCGACAGCCTAACGGTGCGGCAGCCCCCGGTATGAGGGCGGCACTCAAGCAGGCGATTGGGGAGATTGTCCCGCTGCTGAAAGATCGGCTGTACGACGTGCAGCCTCCGGCGGACGGAGCCGCGGAGCCGTGCGGCGTGATCGCTTTTGGCGAAGAGATCTGGAAATCGGCCTGGGCGGGATACCGGCAGGTGGTTCGGCTGAAGCTCTATGCCGGCGCTGCCGGCCTGGATCAAGCGGATCAGTGGGCGGAGTCGCTTATCCATGGTCTGCACCGCAAACGCGTGGCGCATCCCGACGAAACGCCGTTTACGCTCTATTTTCTCGGGGCAAGGGAAGCCGAGAGGCTGGAGCCTGCGACAGGCAAAGCGGTACGAACGCTGCGTTTTGCCGTGTACGTTCCGGAAGAAGGATCGAGCGGTTCGGATCCCGGCACGGATGAATGGTTAAGCGCGTTGGCGGGATGGACCGGGAAGCTGTTGGGCGGACCTTGGACGGTATACCGGACGGCATGGCCGCCCGGCCCGGATGACCAAGCCGTGCTGTGGCGGATGGCCGGTTGCGAGACGAAAATGGCGGGAGCTTCGCTTTACGAGGTTCGCAAACATTTCGTAGGGCATATCACGGCGCCCAATCCGGACGATGAACAGCGCGCGGTCGTGTCGATCGTGGAAGGTCTGGGAACCCAGGTGCAGCTGCCCATTAGCACCGACCAGCGCAGGTACATGTCCGTGACGGAAGCATCGGCCGATTTGAACGCGGATGCTTTTTTGGACGGGCAGGTGAAGCTGACGCTGGTGCAGCGGCGGATGCGGCCGGCCGAGGAGGCGGCGCTCATCCGCAGGGTAGAAATTCATCCGATGTTGAAATGAGGTGTTTTGCAAATGGCTGTTAAAAAGACGGCACAAACCGGAAGCGCCGACGGCGCGCCGCGTTACAAGGTTTCGGAGCTGGCGGCCCGCGCCGAAGATTTGTTTGACGTGAAGGAAGAAGTTATGGCGGGCGCTTTTTACGGTGAAAAGGACAAAACGTTTACGGTAGCGGAAGCAAAAGCAAAAATCGAACAATTCATGAAAGCGAAGGTGGATTAATTATGGCAGGCGGAACATGGGAGAACACGAATAAACCGGTATTGCCGGGACTTTATATGAATTTCAAGGCGGCGGCCGCTTCGGCGATCCAAGGCGGCTCCCGCGGCACGGTGCTTGTGCCGGTAAAAGCGAACTGGGGACCGGTGCGCGAATTTGTGGAAATCGGAAGCGAAACGGCCATTGGGCAAGTGTATTCGACGGACGCCGTTGACGGCGCGACGGCTTATCCGGCGCTGTATCTTGCGCTGCTTGGCGGGCCGAAGAAGCTGGTTGCGTACCGTCTCGCCGACGATACGGCGGCGCAGGCAAGCCTGACGTTGCAAAACGCGGATGCGACGCCGCAGGACGTGCTGCAGCTGCAGGCCAAATATCCGGGAAGCCGCGGCAATGGTTTCACCGTAACGGTGCAGCCGGCGCTCGGCGAGCCTAACGCGAAGGAGCTTCGCCTGTACGAGGGCGCCAAACTGCTTGGCACCTATAAAGGAGCCGACGGCACGGCGGCTTCGATCGCCGAACAAATCAACAAGGACGGCGGCAACGTCTGGGTAACGGCCAAAGTGGTTGGACAAGGCGGAACGCCTGCCGACATCAGCGGCGCAGCTTTTACGGGAGGCGCAAGCGGCAACGGCAAGCTGACGAACGCCGATTACATCGCCGTGCAGGAAGCGGCGGAAGGCCAGGATTTCGACGTGCTGGCGCTCGACTACGCCGCCGATATGGCCCTCCTGCAAAGCTTCGCGGCCTGGATCAAACGGATGCGCCGCGAAGGCCGGGGTGTCGTGGCCGTATTCGGCGGATCGGCTGCGGATGATACGGCCAAAGATGCCGTCAAGCTGGCTGCGTCCCGTTCGCTGGCGCTCAATCACGAAGGCATCATCAATGTCGGCACTGGCGTGCGCCTCGCCGGCACCGACTACAGCTCCGCGCAAACGGCGGCTTACGTTGCGGGCCTCATTGCCGGACAGCGGCTGAACCAGTCCGCGACGTATGCGGTGACGCCGTTTGAAGACGTGACCCGCCGCTGGACCCGCTCCGAGCAGGAGGAAGCGGTGAAAAACGGCGTGTTCCTGCTCTTTTTCGACGGCCGTCAGGTCAAAGCGCTGCGCGGGATCAACAGCTTGGTAACCCCTGCGGAAGGCCAGAACAACGCCTGGAAAAAAATCCGCTCCATTCGCGTCATGGATGCGATTAACGCCGATCTTCAGCGCGCCGCGGAGCAATCGTATATCGGCAAAGTGAACAACACCGAGGAAGGCCGTCTGGCGCTGATCGGCGCCGTGAAGGAATATTTGGCCCAGTTGTCCTTAAGCAGCGTCATCGAGCCAAACGGCTACGACGTCATTTTGGACCCTGCATACTACGGCGACAGCGCCGTCAGCAAACCGGAGCCGGATCAGGTGTTCCTGCAGTGGAACGTAAAGCTGACCGACGTAATGGAGCAGCTGTTCGGAACATTTTACGTGCAGTAAGGATTTTTTCAAAAATGCCCGCTGAACGATTCAGCGGCTAAAACCATCATCTCATGAACATTTAAATATCAAGGAGGAAAAAAACTATGTTGGATGCTTCGAGAGTCATTATGGGGACGTATGGCCAGGCCTATATCGATGGGGTGTGGCAGACGCATATTAACAAGCTGGAAGCGAGCGTCGAGGTCGAGAAGAAGGAACTGAACCTGGTCGGCCGGGACTGGAAAGTGCATAAAAACGGCGCCAAAAAAGGCAGCGGCACGATGAGCGGCTATAAAGTCACGTCGGACATGATCCAGCGAGGCTTCTCCAAGTTCGACATCATTTCCAAGCTCGACGATCCGGAATCTTTCGGCCATGAGCGCGTGCGCCTGATTAACTGCATGCCGGACAAAATCCAGCTCGCCAACTGGTCAGCCGGCGAAGAGGTACAGGAAGAGACGCCATTTACGTTCGAAGGTTATGAGTTGGTAGACCCGATCGTCGGCAACTAAGGCAATTTACATTTTGGGATAAAGGAGAATGAAACATGAGCGTGCATGAACAGATGACGGAAGAGCAAATTTTGGACAGCCTGTTTGAGGCTGCGGAAAAATTGCCGGAAGCGACCGTCCGCATCAAACGTTTGGATATGAAAATCGTGCTGCACGGACTGACCTCCAGCAAAGTGGACAGCATCCGCGAGCGCTGCATGATCCGCCGCACCGTGAAAGGTTCGGTGGAAGAAAAGGTGGACAGCGAGACGTTTAACGCCTTGCTTATCGCGGAAGCGACCAGAAAGCTGGAAGTGAAAGGCTTGTCCTTGAGCGGCTGGGGCGATCCGCGGATTACGAGCCGGATGAAGCTGTCCGGCGGGGAGCAGGCGGTGCGCCGCATGCTGCTGGCAGGCGAACTGGACGCCGTCGGCGACAAAGTGCTGGAGCTGTCCGGCTTCGGGGTCGACATCGATGACTTAAAAAACTGATCCACTCCGGGGGAATGACGACGATGCTGTATCATCTGTGGGTACGGCATCACCTTCGTCCCGGAGATTTCTGGCGGCTGCCGCGCGGTGAACGCCTGCTTCTGATCGCTTTTGCCGAAGAAGAGATGGACCGCCTGGCAGCTCAAATTTTGGACCGATGAGGAGGTGACAAATATATGGCTGAAACGATGAATTACCGGATGAACCTGGTCATCGACCCGAAAAACGTCATCAAGGCGAACCGCGAGCTGCGCGCCATGGAGCGTTACTTCGAGCGTATCCAAGGGCGTGTGCTGCGCATTGGCCGCACCCGCATGGCGCCGGAGATCGTGCTGAAGGACCGGGCCTCGAAGGGGCTGGACAACCTGCTGCGCAAGCTGCAGCGGGTGCGGTCGGAAGTGGTAAATGCTTCGGGGACGGTGACGTTGAAGGTAAAACATGAGAAGGCAAAACAAAAGCATGATAACAAGGGAACACAAGAGCAGACCAAAGGCAAAAAAATTGCATTAAAAGCTCCGCCGATGCCGAAGATCGTGTTGGTTTTTCCTGATTTTACGCCGATTGTTCAGGCTATGAATCTTAATTCCTTAGCGTCGACTTTAAATTCTCGACTTCTAGATGCAAACTCGGGGCATCTTTCCGAGTTAGCCAAAGCATTAAGCTCTATCCAAATTGGAGGCGCTTCAGGTGCAAAAGAGGAGGAAAAGCCAAAATCATTCTGGGAGAAGTTTAAGTCGGGTGTAGACTTCACCACAAGTGCGGTATCTACTGTTAAAGGGGTTAAAGATACTAAGAATAGTTGGAAAGATTTAAAAAAGAATTGGGACGATCAAGATCCAATTAGTGGGAACACCAGGCGTGAGAAAGTTACAAATACCGTCAAGAAATTATGGACAAACAAGGGCAAAGTAGTCGACCTTGCCTCATCATTAGCTGACACCCTCGAAGGAGGGACCGGTGTTGCTGATTCCGTCATGGGTTTTTTCTCAGGCGGTGGTTCAAGCTCTGCCAGCAGTGGCATCATTAGCAATACCGCCAACCAAGTTGGCGGAAGCGGATCGGGTGTTCTCGGAAAGATGCTAAAAGGCGGGCTTAAAAGATCTCTGGGGATCGCCTCGGTTGCTATGGATGCAGTAAGCATCGCTAATGCCAAACCGGGAAAAGAGCGTGCCGAAGCCATCGGTTCCGCAGCCGGAGGGACGATTGGCTCAGTACTTGGCGGTGCCGTGGGATCGCTTATCCCCATTCCTGTGGTAGGTACGGCGATTGGTTCGGCCGTCGGAGGTGCGGTTGGAGATTTTGTCGGTGGGAAAATTGGCGGCTTTATAGCCGATAGCGCTCCAAAAATCTCAAACTGGTTTTCCAAAAATATTTTGGGCAAAAAGGATAAGCCAAAAGAGAAAGAGGACGTTTCAAAGAAACCGGATGTCATTACTGCACCTTACAATCCAGAAAAGAAACCTGTACTGCAGAATGCTCCTTACAATCCGAGCAATCCACCGGCAGTGCATACAGCTCCGCTGATTCAGGGTCCGTCCTTACCGCCTTATCCTCCGTCGTTTCCGTACTACCAAAGTTATCATATGGGTATGGGGATGGCTTCGCCACAAAACCCGAACATGGCCGGACCTGGCCCCCGCATGCAGTCTGCAGTGACAAACAACGCTACTTCGGCAGGCGGAAAAATGCCGCAGGTTGTCCAGATCAGTCCGGAGCAAATGACAACATTGTCGGGATTTTTGCGGGACATGAAAACCGAAACAACGACCCAATACAACCTGCCGCCCGGCGCCGTACAAGTCACTGTTCACGAGGAATATCCGGTCGACGTCGAGGGCATTATCCAGCAAGTCGGCCAGCGTTTGCGGGCGGAATTCGCGAAGGCGACGCAAAATCGAAAACCGCAGTCTATGGCGCTTGCTTAAAGCGAGGTTGCAGGGTGGTACACTGGTTAATTTTTTGCTGAAAGGAGGAAGGCGGAAGCAATGGAATTTTTGCTGAGGGACGGCAAAGGAAAAGATTTTCTATTTCCGGTCAATCCGGAAGAGGTTACGATCTCAAGGCAAAAGGGTCTGGATACGGTGAATATTTTGTCATCCGGGGAATTTGATTTTCCGCAGGGGGATAAGGTGAAGGAAATTTCCTTCGCCTCTTTTTTTCCTAAAACATTCGATGAATCCTTTTGCCGGGGAAGCAAGGACGATCTGCCTGATCCGCAGACGGCGATGAATAAGCTGAATGAATTTTTGGCGTTAAAGACGCCATTGCGTTTCATTATTTCGGAAACAGCCGTGAATGTGCCGGTATTTGTGGCTTCGCATAATTCTACGTTTCGCGGTGGAGAACCCGGGGACGTATATTTTGAAATTACGCTCCGGACCTGGAGGGAACTGAAGGTGGTAAAAACGGCTGGCGGCAGCCAGGGAAAGACAGCTACTGCCAACAAAAAGCCGCGCGTCGACCTGAAAGAAAAAAGCAAAACCTACGTCGTTAAACCGGGTGATTCCCTATCCAAAATCGCTAAGTTGGAACTGGGAAACAGCTCGGCGTGGAACAAAATCTATCAGCTGAACAAAAAGGTCATCGGCAGTAACCAGAATGCGATCAAACCCGGACAGAAGCTGGTGCTGCCATGAGCTACAAGGTGATTTTGCAAAACAAATACGATTTGACTCCGCTGGTGGAGGCTATCAATCTGCGGGACTCGCTTGAGCAGGTTGCGTACCAGGGGACGGTTAATATGGTGGTTACACCGGATATGCCGCCCATCTCGCCCGGCATGTCTATTCGGATCAGCGGCGTTCCTTACGGAAAAACAGATTATGTTCCGCTTTTGAACCCCGGCGTGGTATGGGAGGCGGAAACCTCGAATAACGGGATCAAACGGATGACGTTGACTATTTATGACCGTACGATTTATTTGGACAAGTCCGAAGACGAATATCTGTTTCCGGCGAAACAAACCGCATCGCAGCGTTTTAAAAAATATGCTTCCGACTGGAATTTAAAAATCGCAAAGCTGCCGGATACCAAAAAAGAGCTGGGACGTTCCGTATACCGCACGCAGTCGATCTATGCCAGCATGTTCGCCGATCTAAGGGAGACGGCCAAAGCCGGGGGCAAGCTGTACCATCCGCGGATGATTTCATCCGGGCTGGAGTTGTATGAGCTTGGGACCAACCCGGAGGTGTACGTTCTTGAACATGTGACGGATACGACCCAATCCCGGACGTTGGAAGGAGCCGCCACGCAGGTGAAGGTGCTTGCAACGGCCGCCAGCGAATCCGGGCAAGAGGTTCCGTCCAAAGTGATGGCGATCGCCAAGAAGGACATCGACAAATACGGCCAGCTTCAGGCAATAGTTCAGGACGATGAGGTCAAATCGCAAGCAGCGGCGAAAGAGTTGGCCAAAAGCAAACTGCGTGGAATCTCGCAGACGATTTCCGTTAACGCGCCCGACATCAATACGATCCGTGCCGGGGATGCCGTTATGCTGGGCAGCATGAAGCTGATCGTTATTTCGGTCAGCCGTGAGCTGGGGAATCCGGGAAGCATGTCGTTGGAGCTCGGCACCTACGATGACGTGAAAAGGAGGTTTTACCTTGAATAAAGATCCTTACGGCCAGCTGGCGTCAGCGCTTTATTCTTCCGTCGGCAAACACACGAGGCAGGCACTCGGTGGCGTGGGGGCTGTCCTCGGCACGATCACCGGAACGGGGTTGAAGCTGGATGATTTTAAACACGAGTTTCAGGATTTTATGGTCGCGGAGCTGCCGGGCGTGTTGTCTGTTCCAAGTTCTGTCTTGACAGGGACAACGATGCTGGACGAACGATCGGCAGGGGGCAATAAGCAGCAGGAGTCTTTTTCGAATGAAACCGAAATCGAAGACGCTCGTCTTAGCTTGGCCCTAAAGCCTGGTGACCGAGTGCTCGCACTCCGGGTGAATGGAGGGAATGATGTAGTGGTTGTATGCAAGGTGGTGACTGGAAATGGCTAATTTGTTCCCGGAGACGGAGGACATGGTCTGGGAGGACGCGACGGAACCGGAGACGTATGAAGGAAGCGGGGTTGTGTTTGGCCGCAGCTGGAAGTTCGATTTTAAAGCAGGTGAATTTGTCATGTCGCCGACCCGTAAAATGGCCACTGCCGATGAAAAGGAAGCTTGGGTGCTCTGGTGCGAAAAAGCGGTCCGGACGCCTCGTTACCGCCATCTCATCTACTCCCGGGATTATGGCAGCGAGCTGGAGGAACTGATCGGCAGCGGCGGTCGGTCGATTCAGGAAAGCGAAATCCGGCGTATGGTCTCCGAAACGCTGCTCGCGGATGCGCGGACGCAAAGCGTGGACCAGTTTGTTTTTGACTGGGAAGGAGAGACTTGCCGCTTTACCTGCCGGATTACGAATATCCGCGATGAAGAAGCCGTATTGGAAGGGAGTGTGGAATAATGGCGGATTTGCCGCTTTATTTGCAAGATCAAACCGAAGACGAAATTATGCAGCGCATGCTGAACCGGGTGCCCGCGGATATCGATAAATCCGAGGGCTCTTTTATTTGGGACGCACAGGCGCCCGTGGCGTTTATGTTGTCTGAGGCGGCGATTTGGGCGCAGCAAGTGCTGGATCGAGGTTTTGCCCGGACTACATTCGGAGAATATTTGGATATGCGGGCGGAAGAGCATGGGGTAACGCGCCGTCAAGCGGTTGCCGCTACCGGAACGATTAGGTTTAAGGGGACGCCCGGAAAGCAGATCCCTTCCGGAATCGTAGTCGCCACGCCGGCTGACGAAATTTCCGGGGAACCAAGCATCGAATACAAAACGACTGCGGAAGTAACGCTGGACGGCAACGGCGAAGGGATCGCTCAGGTGACAGCGGTTGTGCCTGGCAAAGCCGGCAATGTGCCCGCGGGCGTCATCGAAATCATCTCGGCACCGGTTACCGGCGTAGTGTCGGTGACAAATCCGGAAGCCATCAAAGGCGGCGCGGATGTGGAGTCCGATGAATCTTTGCTGGAGCGCTTTTACACCCGGGTTCGCAACCAGGGGACAAGCGGCAACAAAGCCCAATACATTCAATGGGCGAATGAAGTCGCCGGCGTAGGCGGGGTTCAGGTGAAACCCCTCTGGAAAGGGCCGGGGACGGTCGGCATTTATTTGCTGGATATGGATAAACGTGCCGCAAATCCGGCGATTGTACAGGCAGCCCAAAATTATATTGACCCGACGATGGACGGCCAAGGGGAAGGGCAAGCACCGGCCGGACCGATCGTCACCGTGATGGCGGCAGAGGAGGTTCCCATCAACATCTCCGTTCAGCTAACGCTGGCGGCCGATGCAACGATCGAACAAGTAAAGGAACAGGTAGTGAACGGGGTTACTGCGTATCTTAGACAGCTTGCTTTTGCAGATCCTCTCGTTCGTTATACCCGGATCGCTGCAGTGCTGCTGGATATTCCTCCGATTATCGACTACTCGAATCTTACCGTCAATGGCCAGTCCGATGCCAATATTCAGATCAATCCCGGGCAGGTGGCCGTATTGGGGACGGTGACGCTGAATGGCTGATTTTACGATCACTAGTCCGAGAGGCGCTGAACTTTTTTCCTATTTGCCTGCTTATTACGAATCATCCCGGGTCATGCAGGCTGATATGAATGCCAAAGGAACGGAGATGGATGCCTTATACACGGCGCTGAACGAAACGCTCGATCAATTTTTTGTCCGGACGGCCACATGGGGACTAGATCGATGGGAGTATGAGCTTGGAATCGAAACCGATCGCACTAAACCGATTGAACAGCGGCGTTCCTTAGTAGAATCAAAGCTCCGCGGAGCGGGTAAGTTCTCCGGACGTCTGGTCAAAAACGTTGCGGAAGCCTATGACGGCGGCAAGGTGGATGTCTCTTTCCAACCTGCCGAGTGGGGTTTTACGATCAAATTCGTTGATACGATCGGGATTCCCCCGAATCTGGAGGATCTCAAATCAGTGATCGAAGAAGTTAAGCCCGCGCATCTGGCTGTGAAGTATGAATTCAGTTACCTGCTCATCCGAGACATTGAAGGGATTATGACCCTTAATCAAATGGAATACACGCCTTTATCCAAATTTGCAGGAGGTGCTTAAAATGGCAAGTAACACACCTAATCTTGGTTTGTTGAAAAAAGATCCGGTGGCTGATGGGAATGAGACGTTTAATATTAAAACGATGTTGAATGACAACTGGGATAAAATTGATGAGGCGGTAGGGAACATCAAAGTTCCTGATGCTTCTTTGACGGAGAAGGGGATCGTACAGCTTTCTAGTGCTACAAATAGTACGTCTGAGAATATGGCAGCGACTCCTAAGGCTGTCAAGACGGCTTATGATCATGCTGATACAGTAAAAACTTACGTGGATAATAATTATATAAAAAAGTCTATTCTACTTCCTGATGGGACAGATATGAACACCCTGATGACAGAAGGTGAATATTACTGTCCGGCAAATGTTAACGTAGGAACCTTTAAAAATACACCAGATTGGCAGGCTTGTTACGTGAAAGTTAGTCGGCACGCTGGCATAAATCAAACATGGTATGTATTTAACCCAAACGACAATCGAATTTTTACACGGAACTACTATCCTGAATTAGGGTGGGGGCCTTGGTTGACGATGATCAATAGCTCCGCACCTTGGCAAAAAAGAAAATTGACTGAAGATAACGGACATTGCATCAATGTCAACAATGGCAACGCAAATAACTTAACTTCTACAGGTTTTTATGTAGGAGAGAACATAGCAAACGCTCCGACAACAGCGCCTGGAGCGTGGTGGTATATCGAAGTGCAAGCGATGTCATCAGATTCATGGGTTGTACAAATTGCCAGAGATCTGTTTGTTCAATCCGGATCTTATAGAACGAGAATTATGTACAATGGTTCATGGGGACCTTGGTCTGACGACCTTTTTCAATCTGTCGTTGATGGAAAGACTGGCATAGAGACATCCATCCGCGACAAAGGCGGCATAGTCTCTAAAGCTAGCAGTGTCGCTACATTCCCAGAATTAAATGCAGGTATTGATTCAATTCCAACAATGACATGGAAGTTTATGCAACCTGGACGACATTATATACAACCTAAAGAATTAAGGGATATTATCCAATTCCCCAATTTTTCAAAGTACCTTGTAATTACTGCAACAACTTCAGATGGGCTTACTATTTATCTGAATCAACAAGATGGAGGGGGGTTATATGTCTATCTATTCTTGCAAGATATAGAAAGAAGGAGAATTCAATTAGCGTATACAGGAACAGCAACTGAAGGTGTTATAAACATTATCATAAATCGTATTAATGGGACTGTATCATACTTAAATAGGAATGGGGGGGAGCTTTTTTCTCCGACAATACCAACTGGATTTAGATTTGATAAACCTATTAACCTTGTTATTTTAAATAACGCTGAAGCTGCAACAGCTACTTTTACAAATAGCGACATGAACGTTTATTATGGATAGATATCAAGGTTTATCTTGGTTATTTGTATTGGGTTAGAAGTTAATCAATGAAAGCTGACTGCACAGGGTACAAGACTACATCAAGCGTTCCGGATACGGAGCGCTTTTTTCAATTTCTCCGGAACTCGGAGGCAAATTTATATCTAAGGGGAGGAAAGGGATGGAATGGGGAGCAATTGTGGCATTATTAACCGGAATCAGCGGAACTGTACTTGGATGGCTCGGAAGAGCCCGAACGGTTAAAAAAGATATTGCGCAAGAGGCCGGTGCTGGCGCATCTTTGCACACCGATGTCGAATACATCAAACGCGGGGTCGATGATATTCGGGTAGATATGCGAATGCAGGGTCAGCGGGTTGATGGATTGTCAGAACGCGTGACCCGGGTTGAGGAATCGGCCAAACAAGCACATCGACGGCTTGATCGACTTGAGGAATAGAACATTATAGGAGGAATCGATATGGATTGGAACACCATCTACAACCTGATTGATCCCAAACTCATGATTGTTATCGCCTTATGTTGGGTTATCGGATACATTCTCAAACGGACTCCCCGCATTCCGGACTGGTGCATCGTATACGTTGTTACACTGGCAGCAGTCTTGCTAACCATCTGGCTTCTTGGTTTCGGACCCGAGCCCATTATCCAAGGCATTTTGGCGGGAGCCTTTGCAGTTTACGGGAATCAACTGGTCAAACAAGCCAGAAAAAAGGGAAACGAGGACAAATCGCTTTGGTTTTAACACCCTAATTCAAAATATTCATCAAACCTCATAGGAGGACATTCATCAACATGGACAAAAATAATTTCATTTCTTCCATCGTACCCTGCGCCATTTCCGACATGCGGCGCTGCGGCATTCCGGCCTCCCTGACGATCGCCCAGGCCATTCTGGAATCGAATTGGGGGACAAGCGGGCTGACGCGGCAGGCGAACAATTTGTTCGGCATAAAGGGCAAAGGACCCGCTGGGAGCGTGGAGATGCCTACAACGGAATATGTACAGGGAAAAGCGGTTAAGGTGACGGCAGCGTTTCGGAAGTATAACTCATGGACGGAGTCGATCGCGGATCATTCGAACCTGCTTTTGAACGGGACCCGCGATAACCCTGCGCGATACCACGGCGTCCTGCACGCCGATTACAAAAAAGCGGCCGAGGAGGTCTGGAAAGGCGGTTATGCCACCGATCCCAAATATCCCGCTAAGCTGATCGCCATTATGGAAGAAAACAATCTCCCGCAATACGATAACCAAGCAAATGCCAAAGGAGATAAAGGAATGCAAAACGCAGAGCTTCAGAAACAGCTTCAAGCCATGACCAAAAGGGTAGAGGATATGCAAGAGGAACTCTCTCAATTGAAAGCAAAAGCCAAAATGTCCGCCCCGCCGGTCTGGGCAGAGTCGGCAGTTCAGAAGGCTTTAGCAGCCGGATATATAGATACTCCCGATCAGGGGAGTTATGACTTCTACCGGATGCTTGCCATTTTACAGCGGTTAAAGCTTTTTTAAGATGATGAATACAAAACGCGATCAGGAGGGAATTAATGCGATGCCAAGGGTTATCTCCGATGGACACATGCACATGTGACTTAAGGACAATCCTTGGCTTTATTTTTTTGCAAACCCGAACTTTCCAATGATGGAGGTTCGACCGAAAAACTGGACGGCGAGCGCACCTGAAGGCCTATTTCGGGGCAGAACAGGGTAAAGCGGGGAAGATTCGCTGGTCGGTCACAAAAACGGACGGGTTCTTCCGTTACAAAATTACGATCGATGACGATCAATGGGAATTCAGCGGAACAGACTCGTTCAAAACCTCCCGAAAATGTCATTATACTGAGATTTTAAAAATACCCCTTCAAAACCACCCCGTTTTCGAATAGCATAAGTAGTAGGAAGCCATCCAACACTGGCAAAACTCACAATAAGTCCGTACTTGCACAATTTATCTTACTTTCACAATAAAGCGTTTACAAAATATCCAACATGCCAACGAAACGGGGGAAAACGATGGAAACATACATATTGTCATTGGATCAGGGGACGACGAGCTCGCGGGCGATTTTGTTCAATAAAGCGGGCGAAATCGTTCATATCGCGCAAAAGGAGATTACGCAGCATTTTCCCCAGCCCGGCTGGGTGGAGCATAACGCCAACGAAATTTGGGGGTCGATTCTGTCGGTCATCGCGTCGGTACTGTCGGAATCGGGAGTGAAGCCGGAGCAGATCGAAGGCATCGGCATCACCAACCAGCGGGAAACGACCGTGGTATGGGATAAGGAAACGGAAGAGCCCGTGTACAATGCAATCGTATGGCAATCGCGGCAGACGGGCGACATATGCGAGGAACTGAAAGCTAAGGGATACAACGATATGATCCGGGAAAAAACCGGGCTGCTCATCGACCCTTATTTTTCGGGAACCAAGGTCAAGTGGATTCTCGACCATGTGGAAGGCGCCCGTGAAAAAGCCGAGCAAGGCAAGCTCCTGTTCGGCACGATCGACTCCTGGCTGATCTGGAAGTTTACCGGGGGCAAACGGCATGTCACCGACTATTCCAACGCCTCCCGCACGCTGATGTACAACATCCACGAATTAAAATGGGACGATGAGCTGCTGGAAATTCTCGGCGTGCCAACCTCCATGCTGCCCGAGGTTCGTCCGTCCTCCGAAGTTTACGGGCATACGGTGAAACACCACTTTTTCGGGGAAGAGATACCGATTGCCGGGGCGGCCGGCGACCAGCAGGCGGCTTTGTTCGGGCAGGCGTGTTTTGACGAAGGGATGGCGAAAAATACGTACGGCACCGGCTGCTTTATGCTCAAACATACCGGCGAAACCGCGGTTCGCTCTGAGCAAGGGCTGCTGACTACCATCGCCTGGGGCATTAACGGACGCGTGGAATATGCGCTGGAAGGCAGCATTTTTGTGGCGGGATCGGCGGTGCAGTGGCTGCGGGACGGCATGCGGATGCTCAAAGATTCCAAAGAAAGCGAAAATTACGCGGATCGGGTCGAAAGCACGGAAGGCGTTTATGTCGTGCCTGCGTTCGTCGGCCTCGGTACGCCATATTGGGACAGCGACGTGCGCGGAGCGGTGTTCGGCTTGACCCGCGGCACGACAAAAGAGCATTTTATCCGGGCGGTGCTCGAGTCGCTCGCTTACCAGACCCGGGATGTGATCTCGGCGATGGAGGGAGATTCCGGCATCGAGCTGCGGACGCTGCGCGTGGACGGCGGAGCCGTGCACAACAACTTCCTGATGCAGTTCCAAAGCGACCTGCTTGGCGTGCCGGTGGAACGGCCGGTCATCAACGAAACGACGGCGCTCGGCGCGGCTTATTTGGCCGGACTTGCGGTCGGCTATTGGAAAAGCCAAGAGGAAATATCCGCAATGTGGGCCAAGGAGCGCCAATTCGAGCCTGCGATGGGAGAAGAGGAACGCGACAAGTTGTATGCCGGATGGAAAAAAGCGGTCCACGCCGCCATGGCATTCAAATAGAAGGATTGCAGGTGAGTCTTGAGCATCGATCGGGGTTGTTCCGTCCTGAAAAAAAACTCATCCTCACGGTCTTGTTGGCTAATAAGAATCTACCTGTACCTGGTATCCAGAAGGAGAGCCCCGTAAACGGCGGGCTCTTTTTGCTTTCAGAATCCTGCGATTTCAGCATAAGGAAGGGACACACATAGCTTAACTTGATTTTTAACCCGGCCGATTACTCCGTCGGCTCCCGGCCCGATATAATTCAGCTGCTTGCCAAGGAATATGTGCTCCTGCAATTTCGTACAGGCTACCGGGGCAAGGGGGGCGGCCGGGAGTACTTCTATATTATGTAATATTCTTCTTGAAACTTTCTAACTGTTATATTAAAATTTGCAATATATAACATTTATATGTAAACCGATGTACTCTGAAGTTTATCAACGACTCCATTCACATCTATCCTTCTAAGCACTATTTACTTCGACAAACATTGAAGCTCAGATTTACTTCTATGACTTCACTTCCTACCATGCAAACCATGCAAACTTATTTTCTGTTGCATCGCTGACGCTCCCCACTCATGCTGACGATATCCACCTTAAGATGAACACCACGATGATTTCTCTCGAAATTTAAACGCTATAATTTTCGAGGAACCAAGTTGTCCAGGAAAATACTTAGGATAAACCAAGCTGAAAGCGTTTTAGAACTTGGTCCGAAGCGTTTGAGATATGACATCGGGAGTAATCATCCGGAGGGGAAATTCTCAACTCCATTTGACCGTCGTTCAATTGCTCATTTCCAGGAATCCATTAAAAGAGCATAAAGGAGTTTTTGCATGGACAAACCCATACTTGAAATCAAGGATCTAAGAACGCATTTTTTTACGGACCGCGGGGAGATTCCGGCAGTCGACGGCGTCGATCTGCATGTGAATCCGGGTGAAGTGCTTGGCGTTGTCGGCGAATCGGGCTGCGGCAAAAGCGTAACGTCGCTGTCGGTGCTGAAGCTGGTACCGAGTCCGCCGGGCAAAATCGTAAGCGGATCGATTCTGTTCAAAGGTCAGGATATCACGGCGATGAATGAGCGGGAGATGCGCAAAATACGCGGCAACTGCATCTCGATGATTTTCCAGGAACCGATGACGTCGCTGAATCCGCTGTTTACGGTGGGGCATCAGATTGTGGAGACCATCCGGGAACACAGGAAGATCAGCAAAAAGGAAGCAAAGGCCTTGGCGCTTGAAATGCTGAAGAAGGTGGGAATTGCCAGGGCGGAGTCGATTATCGACGAGTATCCCCATCAGTTGTCCGGCGGCATGAGGCAGAGAGTCATGATTGCGATGTCGATCACCTGTAATCCCGATGTGTTAATTGCCGATGAGCCGACAACGGCGCTTGATGTGACCATCCAGGCGCAGATTTTGGATTTGATCCGGCGGTTGAACGAAGAGCGGGGAATGGCCGTCATGATGATTACGCATGATCTTGGCGTGGTTGCGGAAATGTGCCACCGGGTTGCGGTGATGTATGCAGGCAAGGTGGTGGAAGAGGGGAGCGTGCGCGACATTTTCAAAAAGCCTCTTCATCCTTACACGCAGGGGTTAATCCAATCCGTACCGCGGATGAACGAAACCAGGGCGCGTTTGTATTCGATTCCGGGCAATGTTCCGATCCTCAGCAAAAATATGCAGGGCTGCCGCTTTGCCGATCGTTGTCCGAGCGTCATGCCGAAATGCTTGGAAGCGCTGCCAGGTTTGGTCGAACAGGAGTCCGGGCATCGCTGCAGATGCTGGCTGCATGAAAACCGACAGGAGGATGCCGTATGAGTGAACCTTTGCTTGAGGTGGAGCATCTGAAAAAATATTTTCCGATCCGGAAAGGTCTGTGGAACAAAACGGTGGGGCATGTGAAAGCCGTGGACGACATATCGTTTTCCGTCCGGCGTGGCGAGACGTTTGGGCTGGTGGGCGAATCCGGCTGCGGCAAGTCGACGACGGGCCGTTCTATTTTGCGTCTGATCGAGCCAAGCGGCGGCAAGGTTCGTTTCGAAGGCCGGGAAATTACGGAGCTGTCCTCGGAGGAAATGAGGAAACAGCGGAGGGATATGCAGATCGTATTTCAGGATCCGTTCTCTTCGCTTGATCCGCGCCACTCCGTACAGCGCATTTTGGAAGAACCGCTGATCGTGCACGGGATTTCAAACCGCAAAGAGCGGCAGCAGCGGATCGCCAAGCTGATTGAAGTCGTGGGGCTGACCCGGACGCATCTGCATCGTTACCCTCATCAGTTCTCGGGAGGACAGCGGCAGCGGATCGGAATTGCCCGGGCGCTGGCGCTTCAGCCCAAGCTGATTGTGGCGGACGAGCCGGTATCGGCGCTGGACGTATCTATCCAGTCTCAGGTCATTAATTTGCTGCAGGATCTGCAAGCCGAATATAAGCTGACTTATATTTTTATCGCTCATGATCTGAGCGTGGTCAAGCATATTTGCGACCGCGTGGCGGTGATGTACCTCGGAAGAATCGTTGAAATTGCGGATAAGCAGCTTCTATACGATTCGCCGCAGCATCCTTACACCCAGGCTTTGCTGTCGGCCGTGCCGGAACCGGATCCGGATGTGAAGAAGGAGCGGATTATTTTGCAGGGGGAAGTGCCGAGCCCAGCCAATGCGCCGGTGGGCTGCGCTTTTCATACGAGATGTCCGAAGGCGATGAAAATCTGCAGCGAGGTTCGCCCTCAGCTTCTCGATACCGGGAACGGGCATCTGACGGCATGTCATTTGTACGCAACTTCGTGACAACATGCCAAAGGGCCCGAGCGACATTTTCGGTTCCATGCGGCTTAGGCCGCTTGAAGGCTTTGCCAAGGCAGTTCCCTGCCTGGGATCAGCAAAGTCCCGCATATAAACATTTATCCGTGATGAAGAGAGGCTCAACTCTGAAATTAGTGCTTAAAAAGAAGCAGAAGGAGCGGAGGAGACGGAATCGATCTGAAGAAGCGGAAGCGTTCGCCTAAAAGCTTTCCGTAGGAAAGCTAGCATCGGAAGCATACGCTTTGTCACCGAATTTCGACCAATGAAAAATATATTCATAGAAATTTGGAGACAACAGCGATCGGAAGAACGATCCGGATTCGCAGCGACCCAATCGCATCAATGAAGCACTAATTTCAGTTCCGTATTGAGCCGCAAAAGAGAGGGGAAAAAACGATGAAGAAATGGACAAGCGTTTTCCTGGCATTGACGATGGTTCTTGTATTTGCGCTTGCGGGATGCGGCGGCAAGAGTGACGGAAATCAGGCATCCGAAACGCCCAAAACAACGGACAACACCGAGAAAAAAGAAGACCCGAAACCGGAGGATAAAAAAACGCAGGATACGCTCGTATTCGGGCGCGGCGGAGACTCCGCATCACTGGACCCGGCCATCGTAACCGACGGCGAGTCGCTGAAAATCGGACATCAGATCTTCGATTCGCTGCTGCAGTATAAGGAAGGGACAACCGAGGTGGAGCCGTCGCTGGCCGAAAGCTGGGAGGTGTCCCCGGACGGTCTGAAGTATACGTTCAAGCTGCGCCAAGGTGTGAAATTCCATGACGGCACGGACTTTAATGCGGATGCCGTCGTATTCAACTTTAAGCGCTGGACCGATCCGAAAAGCGAATTCAAATTCGAAGGCGATTCCTTCGATTACTATGATTCCCAGTTTGGTCCGGATGGCTCCCGCGTCATTAAGGATGTCAAAGCGATTGATGCGAATACCGTAGAATTTACGCTGGCAAATCCGCAAGCCCCGTTCCTGCAAAATCTCGCCATGACCTCCTTTGGCATCGCCAGTCCGACGGCGATCAAGGAGAAAAAAGAGAATTTTAAAAGCGAGCCTGTGGGTACGGGACCATTCGTATTCAAAGAGTGGAAGCGGAACGATTCCATTACCCTCGAGAAAAATCCGAACTACTGGAAGCCGGGACTGCCGAAGCTGAATAAAGTCATCGTACGGTCCATCCCCGATAACACCGCGCGCTTTAATGCGCTGCAAAACGGGGAAATCGACATTATGGAAGATTTGAACCCGGATGATTTGTCCGCCCTTGAAAGCAAAAGCGAACTGCAAAAAATCGACCGCCCGCCTTTTAACCTCGCTTATCTTGGTTTCAACCTGAAGAAAAAACCTTTTGACAACGTGAAGGTCCGAGAGGCGCTGAGCCACGCGGTTAACAAGCAGGGCATTATCGACGCGTTTTTTGCCGGACAAGCCACTCCGGCCGTAAACCCGATGCCTCCTACGCTTTGGGGGTATAACGATAGCATTCAGGATTATGACTACAACTTGGATACCGCTAAAAAGCTGCTGGCTGAGGCGGGTTATCCGAACGGACTGCCGGATCCAGTTAACTTCTATGCGCTACCTGTATCCCGTCCTTATATGCCGGATGGCAAAAAGGTAGCGGAAGCGATCCAGGCCGATTTTGAGAAAATCGGTGTGAAAGTGAACATCCAATCTCCGGAGTGGGCAACGTATCTGGATGATACAAAAGCAGGTGTTAAAGACGATATTTACATGATGGGCTGGAATGGAGATAACGGCGACCCGGACAACTTCCTGTACACCTTGCTTGATAAGGATGCTATTCCGGGCAACAACCGCAGTTACTACGCAAACGAAGACCTTCACAAGATTTTGATCGAAGCCCAGAAGGAAGTCAACCAAGACAAACGCATAGAGCTGTACAAACAAGCGCAGGAAATCATCAAAAAAGATATTCCATGGATTCCGCTTGTGTATGCGACGCAAGTTTTGGCGGCAAAATCCAACTTGAAAGGATATGTACCGTCTCCAACCGGAACGGAGTACTACAGCAGCATTTACTTTGAATAACCGGCGGGTGATTTATTTTGAATTCATATATTCTGAAACGCCTGTTGATTCTGATTCCGGTGCTGATTGGCATGACCATCATTGTATTCTCCATTATTCATGCCATTCCGGGTGATCCGGCGGATACGATCCTTGGTGATAAAGCTACCGAACAATCCAAAGAGGCGCTGCGGGAGCAGCTTGGACTGAATAAGCCCTGGCTGCAGCAGTATTTTACGTACTTGGGAGATTTGGTGCAAGGAGACCTCGGAAAATCGATCAAAACCAAGCAGCCGATTATGAAAGAGATTTTGCCGTATCTTGCCGCCACGCTTGAATTGACGATTGCGAGCATGCTGTTCGCCACATTTGTTGGCATCAACGCGGGGATTATCAGTGCCTGGCGGCAAAATTCCTGGTTTGATTACATTCTGATGATCATCGCCCTAATCGGTGTTTCCATGCCAATATTCTGGCTTGGTCTGATGGAGCAGTGGATATTCTCGATCAAGCTGCATTGGCTGCCGTCGATCGGTCGAATGGACCAGCGCGATCCGGTGGAAGCCGTTACAAACCTCTATGTTATTGATGCCATGATCGCCGGTCGTTGGGATCAGCTGTGGACCGTTATGAAACATCTGGTGCTGCCAAGCATTGCGCTCGGAACGATTCCAATGGCGGTCATCGCCCGAATGACACGCTCCAGCATGCTGGAGGTGATGAAATCCGATTATGTCCGCACAGCCAAAGCCAAAGGTTTGTCCCAATTTTTTGTCGTATACAAACATGCGCTCAAAAACGCCTCGATCCCGGTGCTTACCGTTATCGGCTTACAGACAGGTTCATTGCTGGGCGGTGCCGTATTGACCGAAACCATTTTCGCTTGGCCCGGGGTGGGGCGGTATATTTTCGATGCGATCGGCTCCCGCGATTATCCGGTCATTCAAAGCGGCATCCTGATTATCGCTCTCCTGTTTATTATCATTAATCTAATTGTGGATCTGTTGTATGCTTTGATTGATCCGCGTATCCAATACAAATAGGGGGGGAGAAACAATGGCGGAAATTACCGTAAACCCAAATGCTGCTGTTCCAGCTATGGAGGAAGTGCCGGGCCCCTGGCGTGATGCGTGGAGAGCGTTCCGCAAAAATAAAACCGCGGTGATCGGTCTCTGTATCATCCTTTTATTTATTATCATCGCCTTGATCGCACCGCTGGTCGCTCCCTTCGATTATAAGGAACAGCAGCTGATGGACCGTCTGAAGGCGCCATCCTCCACGCATTGGTTCGGGACGGATGATTTGGGACGCGACTTGTTCACCCGGGTGTTGTACGGTGCGCGAATCTCGTTATGGGTCGGTTTTTTCTCGGTGGTCGGCTCCGTCGTAGCGGGGACGGCACTGGGAATTCTCGCAGGGTACTTCGGCAAATGGGCGGATATGATCATCTCGCGGCTCTTCGATATTTTGCTGGCGTTTCCGAGCATTTTGCTCGCGATTGCCATTGTGGCGATTCTTGGTCCTTCGCTGCAAAATGCGTTGTACTCCATTGCCATCGTCAACATTCCAACCTACGGCCGGCTGGTAAGGGCGAAGGTGCTCAGCTTGAAGAACGAGGAGTATATTACTTCAGCCAAAGCTATCGGCATGAAAAACATGCGGATTCTGTTCAGCCATATTTTGCCGAACAGCTTAACGCCTATTATCGTGCAAGGTACGCTGGGGATCGCAACGGCGATCATCGAAGCGGCGGCGCTCGGATTTTTGGGGCTGGGCGCCCAGCCTCCGGAGCCGGAATGGGGGAAAATGCTGTCCGACTCCCGCCAGTTTATCCAGAAGGCGCCGTGGACGGTTGTATTTCCAGGCGTTTCGATCATGCTGACGGTGCTTGGGTTTAACCTGCTCGGCGACGGCCTGCGCGATGTGCTTGATCCGAGAATGAAAAATTAATAAAAGCAGGCAAGCGGCTTTTCCCTCGTTACGAGGCGGAGGGGCCGCTTTTTTTGCGTTCCATTCGCGTTCTCGGAAATTTTAGGAAAAATGTTGTAACTATCCCCTGCTTGAAACGTGTTTATATTGAGGGGATGACATGATAAAGCGCAGCACGCTCGAAAGCGTGTACCGAACCTATATGCCGGACGTATACCGGTATTTGCGTTCCCTATGCGGGGACGATGCCGCCGCGGAAGACTTGGTGCAGGAGACATTTTACCGCGCCTATTTGCATCTGGAAAATTACAAGGATGAGAAGGTAAAGCCGTGGCTTTTTCGTGTAGCTTACAACGCTTTTGTCGATATGAAGCGCAAAGAAAGCCGGAGCATCGCCTCTTCGGACGCGTGGTTTCACCGGTTGCCGGACGACGACAGGAAAGGGCCGGAATCGATGCTGCTGCGCCAAGAGAGCCATGACCGATTAACGGAATGGATCTTGAAGCTGCCAGAGATGCAAAAGCAGGCTTTGATTTTGGCGGATCTGCATCAATTTTCGTACCGGGAAGGCGCGGAGATTATGGGGATTACGCTGTCCCATTTTAAAATTTTGCTGTTTCGGGCGCGGCAGCAGCTGAGGAAAACCCGGGAAAGGGAGGAGCAGGATGAGCGGCGATTTTAAGCAAAAACTTCGGGATTACAAGGACGGAAAGCTGTCCGAAGAGGAACGGACGGAGCTGGAGCGGGAACTCGAGAAAATGGAGGCGTACCAATCCTTCCTCGATGAGATGATGGATGGGGAGGATCGGTTCGGACAAAAGGCTTGTCCTGAAGAGTCCGAAGCCGAGAAGAAAAAATATAAACGCGAAGCCAGGCTGCTGAGAAAAGGAAAATGGAAGGCTCGGATCGGCACCGCGTTTACGTTGATCGGATTTTTTATCGGGTTTACCATCTTATGTTCCATTGGAACGGCCATTTTTTATCAGGCGGGGGATCCGGGGTATGAAGAAATCAACCGTGACGTCGTGAAGTCTGCCTTTGCGGTTGGATATCCGAACGTGGTCGTTCAACCCAGCAGCAACGCCGGGTCTTATTTTAATATGAAAATCAGCGGGAAAATGATCAAACGCGTTGGAGACGAACATATGGAGGTTGGAGATTTTACAGCGAACTACTGGTTTGAATGGTTACGGTTGAATCACGTTGAATGGAAAGACATGTTCTCCGCCTCCAAAGGTTATTTTCAGTTTCCGGGTTACCAAGGCTCAGACAGCTCCTCTGAATGGAAACGGCTGGAGAAGCTGCCCGAAGGAACGGTGGCCGAAGCTTACGTTTCTTATAAAAAGCTGTATTCGACCGACGACTTTTTGAAAAGGTTCGAGGGCAAGCCATATGATCCGCTATGGTTTGCCGTGGACAACGGGGACTCCAATATAAAGCGCGATTACGGACTTGTCATAAGCCCGGTCGGTTTTCCGGCGATTCCGGTGTGGCACCCGGGGGACGGAAAAGTGACCGAAGGCCCCAAACGCAAAGTCGGATGGTTTGTCACCATGCGTTCATCTTCAACCTCTTATCCCCCGATCGATACGTACGGTTCCGGTCCACTACGGGAAGAGAATTTCATCAAGTCGCTGCACATTCTGAACAGGCATAAAAAAGCGGCCGCGAGCCTCGTTCCCTTCGTCGATTTTAAAGAAACGCTGGACTACATCGAGAAAAACGGGGTTAAAATCTACGGTGCCGTCGTCACCGGACCGACCAAAGAAATTCTAAAACTGAAGGAAGATCCGGAAGTATCCGCCATCCGCATCGGGGAGGTTGCGCTGTGGAACTGGCGGGAATAGACTGCGGCGTATTTGAATTTGAGGTTAATCCGTTGCGGTGTCCAACATTTGCGTCGGCAAGGTGCCGACTGGCGCCTGGCAGAAACCAAGGGGCATATCCATTAAACGAGTCTATAAAAAACAACGCCGGAAACTCGATGGTCGGATCCTTGAAGTTGACTGTAACAGGCGAAAAAAAGATTTCGATTTGCTTTACCGTCCTTATCAGACATGGCAAACTGAGGGGCGGTTAATTTTTGCTTGCAGCCCGATATATGTTTAACCAAACCCAATCAGCTTCCATTTTGAGACCTGCACTCCCAACCTCCTATCTAATAAGCCGGCGGACTGGAAACAATGGATGAAAGAGGCACCACGCGCTGCCAAAATTTCGAAGTACGCCGGAGACGGAAATGACTTATAATGAGAAAAATAAAAAAACGGAGTAGGGAGTGCCGTAGGATGAATATCAAAGACAAAAGAGAACACCGTCAGTATCCAGAGCAAACGCGGGCCGATGCATCGAGGGCCACGTTTGAGCGGGATTATTCGCGGCTGATCCATTCGCCGACGTTTCGCCGCCTGCAGGGGAAATCGCAGGTGTTCGGGGCCGGAACCGGCGATTATTACCGCACGCGCCTGACGCATTCGCTTGAAGTGGCGCAAATCGCGCGCGAGGCTGCGAAAAGCCTCGTTCGGGCCTATCCGGAAGTTTCGGAGGAACAGGCTGACAACCCCGGACTTGTCATCGATCCGGAGGTGGTGGAATGCGCGGCGATCGCGCATGATTTCGGGCATCCGCCGTTCGGGCACAAGGGCGAAGAGGTGCTGGACGGCATTTTGGAGCAGCTGATCAAGGATAAAACGAAAGAAGCGGTCGAAGGACTGTACATGAATTCCGAGCAAATCCAGGACGTGCGGACACGCATGCGGCATAAATACGAACATTTTGAAGGGAACTCGCATAATTTCCGGCTGATCATGTTCCTGGAAAAACGCGAAAACGTGGACGGCTTGAATTTGTCCGACGCCGTGCTGCTTGGCATCAACAAATATCCGTTTCCGGGCACGGTGAACAAAAAGGGCTTGTACAAGCATGAATGGAGCTACATTTCAGAGATCCGCAAGGATTGGGGGATTCCGGCAGGCAAAAGAACGCTGGAATCGCAGCTGATGGACCTATGCGACGACATCGCGTATTCCGCCCATGACCTGGAGGACGGCATCAAAGCGGGCAAAATTGAAGTGCATGAGCATTTTTTGTATGACCCGTACATTATCCGGCTGATCATCGAAAAAATCATGACGCTGGAGGATACCTTCTGGCAGGGCTGGGACGCGGACCGCATCCGGCTGAAAGTCGAAGAGGTCATGGCCGCTTTTCTTAACGTGTGGAAAGAGAAGCTGCCGTATTGCGAGCATGATTTTTCCCGGGCGCGGCGCGAGGTCAAGGCTTTTTGGGTGAGCCATTTTGTCGGCAGCCTGGGCGTCATTCCGGACGGGGATTGGAAAAAGGTCACCTTCGTGAAAGAGCGGGAGGAAGATTTGGATATGCTTCGGACCGTCAGCGTGCTGAAGAGCTTTGCGTGGGTGACGATGATCCGCGACCTGCGCGTGCAGCGCCTGCAAAAACGGAGCGAATGGATGATCAAACGGCTGTGGGATGCGTTCCTCGATCCGGTCGCGTCCAAATCCATCATTCCTTCCGACTGGCTGCAGCGGTTCGAACGAGATCAGGCAAGCCCAAACCCGATCTGGACCTGGGAGCATATGGTGATCGACTATATCGCGGGCATGACGGACGCGTTTGCCGAAAAGATATATAATGAATTGTACGGACTGAAGGTCGGGTCCATTTACGATCTCGACTAAACCTTAAGCGAGAAGAGATGAGACGAGAAGCAGCAAGTGGAGGGGAGAATCGTGGAGAATACGGGGTTTATTTTAAGCGTATTGGATTTGGTGCCCAAAATAGGGGAAGCGTCTTATGAGCAAGCCCTACAGGAGGCAGCGGCGTTGGCCGCGTCTGCAGAAAAATGGGGTTATAAACGTTATTGGGTGGCCGAACATCATGATCTGAAGGATTTGGCTTGCGCGTCGCCGGAGGTGCTGCTGGCCCACATCGGGGCCAAAACAAGCCGCATCCGCCTTGGCACGGGCGCCTTGCTGCTGCCCCATTACAGCCCGCTGAAGGTGGCGGAAAGCTTCCGCCTGTTGGCCGCGTTGTATCCGGGACGGGTGGACCTCGGGATCGGACGGGCCCCCGGCGGGTCAGCACACGCCTCGATGGCGCTTAGCGGCAATTTTCTGCAAAACGTAGCGGATATGCCCAAAAAGCTGCGCGCTTTGATCCAGCTCCTCGAGGACCGGTATATGTATGAGGACCGGCCGGTTCAAGCCCGGCCCCTGCCCTCGGTGCAGCCGGATCTGTGGATGCTGGGGACGAACAGCAAAAGCGCGGGTTTTGCCGCCGAATACGGGACAGGGTATGTTTTCGGGCAGTTTATGAGCGAGCGGGACGGGGCCGAAGTGCTGCAAACGTACCGCGACCATTTTAAACCGTCCGCGCTGCTGGACAAGCCGCGTTTGATGCTGGCGATCGGGGTCATTTGCGCCAAGACGGAGGAGAAGGCCAAAGAGCTGCTGGAGGACGCGAAGCTGCCGGGACCCGAACGGGCGGTGGAGCAGGAAGCGCAGGAGGAGCGTCGGGAACCGCTGAAACGGTTGGTATTGGGCACGCCTGAACAGGTGCGGGAACAGCTCGCCCTGATCGCCGAGTCTGCGGGATGCTCGGAGTTTCTTATCTTTTGTCCCGTTCAGGATTACAGGAAACGGCTGGAGTCTTATAAGCTGCTGGCTTCCTGTTGTTTGTAAAGAAAAGACTGGGGCAACGTCCGGGAAAGGTATTGGTTATCGATTGTTATGAGTGAAATCCATGAACAGATTCAACAAGCGCTGGCCGACGGCCGTCCGCTTTATTTATACGCGTATGCCAGCCATGAAACGGAAGCCGGGTTGTGCGGCATGGAGCTGAAGGCGCTGTTTGGCGGGGCCGTGGAATATAAAACGGAGTCGCTGCTGCTCAGCAGCCGCAAGATCGATCCGGATCGCAGCCCGTTTTTATCACTGCGTATCGATATCGACGCATGCGGGGAATCCGCTGAAGCAATCGCGGAGCTTGCGGACTCAAGGGATTGGGTGAAGGGCGGAGAGACGTTTAAGGTTACGTATATCAAATCGGGTGATCCTTACAGCTATGAGGAGCAAAGGGAGCTGGAGAGGCTTGTCGGGAGCCGGATTCGAGGCAAGGCCGACATGAAAAATCCGGATTTGACGCTCGCGCTGACCGCTTTGCATGGAACTTGGCTGCTTGGCAGCATTCGCGCTCCGAAGCGGGCCTGGCACGCCCATATCCACAAACCGCAAAATTATTCCACCGGCCTTAGCGCGGCCGTCGCCAGGGCGCTGGTGAACATCGCCGCGCCCGAAACGGAAGGCATCCGACTGCTTGATCCCTGCTGCGGCATGGGGAACGTCCTGATTGAAGCGCTGTCCATGGGAATCGACGTCCGGGGAAGGGACATCAATCCCCTTGCCGTTCGCGGCGCCAAAACGAACCTGAAGCATTACGGGTATCCCGAAACGCTGGTTACCCTTGGGGATATGAACGAACTGGAAGGGCATTACGATGCCGCGGTATTGGACATGCCGTACAATCTATGTTCGGTGCTTCCGGAAGAGGAACAACGGAGGATGCTGGCGAGCCTGCGCCGTTTGGCGCCCCGCGCGGTGATCGTAACGACGGAAGTAGACGTGCGGGTTCGGGTCGAAGAAGCGGGTTACCGGATCGTCGATGAATGCCAGGTAAGGAAAGGGAGCTTCGTGCGGCAGGCGTGGCTTTGCGAAGGGGTTTTATAACATTTGCGGAAACGGAAAGCTTTTGGCTCGAGAAGTGAATATACCGGAAAGAAGGCATGAAACATGAGAATCAGGCCTGCCTTGGCAATGGACTATCCCGAATTAAGACGGATTTATCTCGTTTCCCGCCGCCAAAGTTTCGTATGGGAAAACGAACATGAAATGTCGTTGGAAGACTTCGATAGGGACACGGTCGACGAGTATATCCTGTTGGCGGAGGCGGAGAGCCGGATCGTGGGTTTTGCGTCATTATATTTGCCGGAGGATTTCATCCATCTTTTATTTGTCGATCCGGGTTTTTCAGGTATAGGCGCCGGCAGCAAGCTGCTCCAGGCGGCCGTTGAAAAAATGAACAAACCGCTCACGTTAAAATGCGTGTCCGCAAATCATAAAGCCTTGAAATTTTACGAAAAAAACGGCTGGAAGAAGGTAGTCGAAGAAGCCGGGCCAAGCGGGAAGTATTGGCTTATGTCGTACGAATAAGCTTTTGATTTTTCAACCCAAATAAAAAACGCCCCTTATGGGACATCGGGTTCCAAACGGATTTCCGATGCCCTGTTACGGGGTGTTTTCGTTTCGGCTCCGGCGATTTTAATACATCCGCCCGTAATCCACCAGATTGCGCGGCGGTTGTTGCCCTTGGACATAAGCCTTCAGGTTGTCCGCAAAAATGTCGATGACGCGTTCGGCATAACGGTCATTGCTGCCCGCGACATGCGGGGTGATGATGACCTGCTCCATCTCCCACAGCGGATGTTCCGCCGGAAGCGGCTCTTCTTCGAAAACGTCGAGGCCCGCGCCGCTCAACCGGCCGCTGTTCAGGGCATCGATCAACGATGCCGTATCCACCGTAGGCCCGCGTCCCACGTTGATGAAATAAGCCCCTTCTTTGGCAGCGTTCCAAGCCGCGGCGTTAAACATATGGCGGGTTTCGGCCGTCAGCGGGAGGATGTTCACGATATAGTCGCCTTGTCCAAGCGCCTCATGGAGGTTGTCCATCGTGAACATCCGGTCCACGTGCGGCTCGGGCTTGTCCGAACGCCGGACGCCGATGACCCGCATGCCGAAGGCTTTGGCCAAACGGGCCGTTTCCCGGCCGATTTCGCCTACGCCGACGATGACCAGCGTTTTGCCGCTGATTTCGCCCAACGTGCCGAGACCGGGAACGGCGAGGTCGGATTTCCACTCTTTTTTCAGTTGATGGCGGACCGCCATATGCAGCTGGCGCGAAAACGAGAGCATCATGCCGATAATGCTTTCCGAGATCGGAATCGCATGCACGCCGCTGGCGCTCGTGAGCAGAACGCCCTTGTCCCGAAGGCGCTCCAAAGGGAGCGTATCCACGCCCGCCGACCAGGTTTGCACCCATTTCAGCTTGCTGTTTTCCCGAAGGGCTTCCTCGGCGATCGTTTTCGACCATCCAAGGATCACTTCCGCGTTTTGGATCTGCTCCGCGCTGACGTCCTTTTTATTTTTTACGATCAAATCAAAGCCTGGCGCCGCTTGTCCGATTTGACCGATTTGATCCTGCGTCAAGGAATGAAGACATACGATCGATTTCATGGTTTGGCCTCCTCCGTCTGTCGTTTGCTCGTTTATCGATGTTTTTAGGATACCAGATTGCGGCGGGCGGTGAAAAGGTAACCGGGCATTTTTATCCGAACTGCGATTGGATCGCAAACGATCCTTAATGACGCCGTACACACCTTTTTTCAAAAAATCGGGCCTCCTTTTCCGTTCGGTACGCTATAATCAGATTACGAAATATAGAATTTGGAGGCTGGAATAACGTTATGATGCAAAATGCAGCAGGACAGGCTTCGGGCGCTCAGCCCGGCCTCATTCGAAGGTTTATGTCGTATTACCGCCCGCATAAACGGCTGTTTATGGTCGATTTCGGCTGCGCGGTGGTTGCGGGTTTGCTGGAGCTCGGATTTCCGGTCGCCGTCCAGTGGGTTGTGGACAAGCTGCTTCCGGACGGGGCATGGGGAACGATCATCGCCGCGGGATGCGGCTTGCTCGCCTTGTATTTGATCAGCATGGGGCTGCAGTTCATCGTCAGCTACTGGGGGCATAAGCTCGGGATCAACATCGAATCGGACATGCGCCAGCAGGCGTTTAACCATGTGCAGAAGCTGTCCTTTAAATTTTTCGACAACACGAAAACAGGCCACTTGATGTCGCGCATGACCAACGACTTGTTCGATATCGGAGAGATGGCCCACCATGGGCCGGAGGATATGTTTATTGCCGTCATGACCTTTGTCGGCGCGTTTGCGATCATGTGGACGGTCAATTGGCAGCTTGCTTTGATCACGTTCGTCATTATGCCGGTCATCGTATGGATGATCGTTTATTTTAACCAGAAGCTGAACCATGCCTCCTCGGAAATGTTCCGCAACATCGCGGAGCTGAATGCCGGCGTGGAGGACAGCGTCTCGGGCATCCGGGTCGTCAAATCGTTCGGCAACGAGGAATACGAAATCGCGCGCTTCCGCGAAAGCAATGCCGCGTTCCGATTGGCGAAACTTCGTTCATACCTGGCCATGTCGTTCAGCGTCTCGGGCATGTACATGCTGACAAGGCTCATTTCGCTGATCGTGCTCGTTTGCGGCGCCTGGTTTGCCTACCAGAACAAACTGACGTACGGGGAACTTGTCGCGTTTTTGCTGTACGTCAACATTTTCTTGAAGCCGATCGACAAAATCAACGCCTTGATGGAAATCTACCCGAAAGGGATGGCGGGCTTCAAACGTTTCTGCCAGTTGATGGATACGGACCCGGACATCAAGGATCAGCCGGATGCGGTCGAAGTTGTTCAGCTGCGCGGAAACATCGAATTCCGCAACGTTTCTTTCGGCTACGAAGACCAGCGGCGGATTTTGGAAGGAATCGACCTGAATATTACGGCCGGAGAAACGGTGGCGCTCGTCGGGCCGTCGGGTGCCGGGAAGTCGACGCTGTGCAGCCTGATCCCGCGTTTTTACGAGGTGGATGAAGGAAGCATCACGATTGACGGCATCGACATCCGCGAAATGACGCAGCGTTCGCTTCGCTCGCAAATCGGCATGGTGCAGCAGGACGTGTTTCTGTTCAGCGGGACGATCCGCGAAAACATCCTTTACGGCAACCTGAACGCCAGTGAAGCCGAATTGATGGATGCGGTGCAAAAAGCCCATTTGGAGTCGCTCGTGGCCTCGCTGCCGGACGGGCTGGATACGGTCATCGGGGAACGGGGGCTGAAGCTGTCGGGCGGACAGCGGCAGCGGCTGGCGATCGCAAGGATGTTTTTGAAGAATCCTCCGATCCTCATTTTGGATGAAGCGACGTCGGCGCTCGACACCGAAACGGAAGCGATCATCCAGGAGGCGCTGGAGGTTTTGGCGGTGAACCGGACGACGCTGGTCATCGCGCACCGGCTTGCGACCATCCGAAATGCCGACCGGATCATCGTCGTCACGGAGGACGGCATTGCCGAACAAGGGCGGCACGAGGAGCTGCTCCAAATCGGCGGCGTCTACGCAAGGCTGCATCAGGCGCAGTTCGGGTAACGGCAAGAGGATATCCTGAGAGCATTTGGGGCTTTTGGGATATCCTCTTTGTTTTAGTGGAAGCAGGGTATTTTGGATATGCTAAAAACGACGCTATTATATAGTAGTAAAAATTTTTGAAGGGAGCGAATACTGCATGGATATTGAAAATAAAGAGCGGCCGCTGCGGCTGTTTATCGCGGTCAGATTGTCGGATGAATTGAAAACGGTGCTGGAGCGTTGGCGGGAATCCCATCAACATTTGTTTCCTTTCAAAAAATGGACGCATAGGGAGGATTATCATATTACGGTGCAATTTTTAGGGGATGTCGAACCGGAGCGCGTGCCGGAAATCGCAGCAAAATTGCAGGAGGTCTCCCGCCAGTTTACACCATTTGAACTTGGTTTTGGAAAAGCGGGCGTGTTCGGTACAGATGCTTCTCCCAGGGTATTTTGGGCTGGAGTAATTGACTACACGAACGGGCTTGCAAAGCTGCAGGAAAAGGTGACCGACGCCATGGAATCGTTTGGTTTCGCGAAGGAGTCGAGGCCTTACCGTCCACATGTTACAATTGCCCGAAAATACGCGGGGGACCGGGAGTTTCGGCTCGCTTCCGTCCCGCCTTTTCTGCCGCAAACAGCGCCCTTCGAACAAGCGGAAGGGAAGGTTTCATGGATCGTCGACGAGTTTGTACTTTTTTCCACACATTTGCACGAAAAGCCAATGTATGAGATACTAGAATCCTTCCGAATGAAAGATTCATAGTTTCGACATTCCGGGCGTTATTTAGCATACATGGATTTTGCCGGACATCCGGGGAGGGTGTTTCGGCCAAATCCGCATTCTAAAAAAATCCTGCACATAAAACAATAGCTTGTTCCCTTAGCCGTATCTGTGAAACCGTAAAATGTGCCGTCACGAAGCAGTCTGTGTTGTAAAGATGTATCAAACGAATTTTTCCGTTTCTCGTATTCGCGGATGCAGCAAATCACTGAAAATAAGCTCAGGTTTTCAAAACCTCTATTTTCGGTTACATGAGAAATATGCAAAACGGTTGTTTTCGCATGTTTTGAAAGTTAAAAGGGAATGTGCCGGGAGTAGTGGGAGGAAAAACATGTACACTTTAAGACAAAACCGCTGGATGGCTTTGCTGATCGGAGTTCTTCTGGTGTGTTTCTCTGCGATTTGTTTGCTTCTTCAAAACGAGCTGGCGGAAAAATTGCAGCATAAAACCAACATGGGTCTGAATCGTTTCGGTTCGGTCAATTTGAGCGTGAGCGAAACGGCGGCAAAAACGGAGCATATACAGAGCGCGTCAAGCAAGACGCATTTCCAAATGCCTTTGCGTTTGCAAAATGTAAATAATTTCAAACTATGGAAAAGTAAAACGAAAGTTGCTTTTGTTGGACAGCTTCCTTCGATACCGCCTAAAGCGGAAACGGTGCTTGCGCGCGGGCAGTTGCACGCGAACACGAAACCGAAGGCAGTCCAAGTTGAGGCTTCTCACCGGCAAAAGCAGAATCTTCAGCTGACTCCCCCAAAAACATTATTCTTCAGCCGGACCAAGCTGCTGAGTCCGTCGGAACAGGCCCAAGCGACCTGGCAGTACAACGTGACCGCTGAAGATGTGCTTCTGCTGCAAAAAATCGTCATGGCAGAAGCGGAAGGCGAACCGTACCAAGGCAAAATCGCTGTCGCGAACGTTGTCTTGAACCGGCTACGGTCAGCCAATTTTCCCAATACGATTAAAAAGGTCATTTATCAAAAACATCAGTTCAGTCCCGTGGCGAACGGACGGTTTGACCGCGTGAAGCCGAACAAGGACTGTATCCGTGCGGTCAATGAGGCGTTGAACGGCAAAAAGGCGGTAACGGATGACACGTATTTCTTCCTGTCGCTGAAGCTGGCGCAAGACCTGACCATTCATCATACCCGCACATACGAGAAGCGCATCGGCAACCATACTTTTTACAAATAAATCCCAATTCGATATGATAGAGAGAGATTGTACGGGTGATTGCCGTTCAATCCGGAAAATCATGTCTTGGCGATCAATTGTAGGAGGTGCCGACGTTTATGAAAATTACGTATTACGGTCATTCATGCGTGCTTGTGGAGGCGGAAGGGAAAAGGATCATTATCGACCCGTTCCTGACGGGAAATCCGGTTGCGACCGTTTCGCCGAAGGATATTCGCGTGGACGCGGTGTTGTTGACGCACGGCCACGGAGACCATTTTGGAGACTGCATCGAAATCGCAAAAGCAAATGCATGCCCGATCGTTGCCGTCTACGAATTGGCGGAGTACTGCAAAAGCCAGGGGGCCGAAGCGTACGGCATGAACATTGGCGGCAGTCATGTTTTTGACGGCTTCAAGGTCAAATTTACGCTGGCATTTCACAGTTCCTCGCTTGCGGTGGGTGATTCCTGGATTTACATGGGCGAACCCGGCGGCATTTTGCTGACGATCGGGGGCAAAACATTTTTCCATGCGGGCGATACCGGATTGTTTGGGGACATGCGCCTGATCGGGGAGATGAACGACATCGACGCGGCGGCGCTTCCGATCGGGGACTCGTTGACCATGGGGCCCGAGGATGCGCTTGTGGCGGCGGAATGGCTGCGCGCGGCGCACGTGCTTCCGGTGCATTATAATACGTTTGAAGGCATTCGGCAGGATGTTTCGTCGTTCTGCGACCGTTTAGGCGAAAAGGGCATCCAGGGCCATCCGCTGAAGCCGGGCGAAAGCTTTGAAATCTAACCGGGGCAGCGGCGCGCTCATCTGACGAACACCTCGCGTCTTTCCGGGCATATACTGACACGGAAGTTAGCCTATAGGAAAGGCGGGAGCTCCCGATGATGGACCGGACACCCGGAAGCGGCCCGATCGCCGTTCACGACCTGCAGCATCTCATTCAGGCCGAATATCGTTCGATGATTTACGCCCAGCGCATGGTGCAGCTTGCGCCTCCGGAGCATCGAACGTATTTCAGCCGGCATGCAGAGATGAAGCGGAGGGAACGCCTTGCGGTTTGGGCAGGGTGGTATTACCGGTTGACGGCCTGTTATCCGGTGTTCAGCAAAGTCGAGCCGCCCAAGGATTACGCGGCAGGGCTTCGCGCTTCGATTGCGGATAGCCTTGACGCCGCCGATACGTATGCCTGGCTGCTGGACCGCGCCGATGAGCCGCAGCTCCAATGGCTGTTGCAGCGTGCCTTGAACGGGGAGACCCGCTGGTCTGTCCGGCTTCAATCGTTGTACTCCGGTTTATGGATGGAGGGCGGCGATTTTGCGGCAAGCAAAGGGCGGATCGGCGTCATCCGCAAAACGTAAGCGGCGTTTGGAGGTACAGCCTTTCGCGTTAATCCGGCGGGAGGAACGCCATGGTTTAAACCGTGCGCGTAAAATGAACCTTATCGCCATCATAAAACAGCTCTCTCCAAAAAGTATGGAGAGAGCTGTTTTTGCGTCCGAACTTACGGGAGACATCCCCTATGTAATCTGTGCCCAAGCCTGCTTGCTTTATGACGATGTGTTCTGCTTCAGCCAGGCAAGCACCTGCTGCGCGCAATAAAACGGCTCTTTGCCGGGTCCGGATGCGGCGGACGATTTCAGCCGGTTTTCTTCCACCTGCCGATACTCCTCCGTCAGGCGGAGGCGCCAACGGCGCAGCACCTTAGGGGAAATCATTTCCGCGCTGCCCAGCTCCACGAAATATTGGCCGTTTTCCTCTTCCTGGCCGGGGATCGCTTCGTAAAAAAGCATCGGTATGCCTTTGGCCAGCCCTTCCGTACACGTCATGCCTCCTGGCTTCGTAATGAGCAGATCGGAGACGTCCATCCATTGGTCGATATGTTTCGTATACCCGAGTAGGCGGATATGCGGGTGATCGAGCTCCGGGCTGCTTTTCATCTTCTGCAGCAGCTTTTCGTTGCTTCCGGTGCAAAAAACCAGTTGAATGTCATCCGCCCACGACAGCAGCATGTGTATCATCTCTTTGTTAAAAGAAACGCCCCAGCCTCCGCTCATGATCAGCACCGTTGGCATCGGCTTCAGCCCCAGTTCTTGCCGCAGCCGCCCCTTGTCCCCGTGTTCCCAAAAACTCGGATGCACGGGAATGCCCGTCACCTGAACCGAATCGGCGGCGACGCCCCGGCGCAGGAGCAGGTCCCGGACTTTCGGCGTCGAGACGAGGTACTGGTTCACCTCTTTGTTCACCCATGTGGCATGGACGTCATAGTCCGTGATCAGCGTAATCAGCGGGACGTGGATCCCTTGCCGTTTGAGGCGGGAGACCACCGCATTCGGGAAAGGATGCGTGCAAACGATCAAATCCGGTCGCAGCTGCTTCATCACCCGGGCCGCCTGCGTGTAAAAAATCCGGTGCAGCGCAAGCTTGGCGAGCCGGTTCAGCGATTTATCGTATTGTTTGCGGTAGAGCATCCCGACCAGCCTGGGGCTGCTGCTGACCGTTTTACGGTATGCCGAGAGGATGAAGGGGCCCATCTTGGGATTCAAAAAATTGCCGAGCTCTATGACGCGGCATTGCAGTCGGGGGTCGAGCTTCTTCATCCCGGCCGCCAGCGCGAAGGCTGCTTGCGTGTGACCCGTGCCGAAACCTTCGGACAACAGCAGCACTCTCTTTTTCCGCATGTTTTCACCCACTTTTCCTTCCTCTATCTTACAGGAGGCCATCGCAAAAATCCATAAAAGCCATGGATCGCCGGAGAAGCTATAATTCGCATGAAAGTTTGAAGAAAAAACAAAATGTTGATGGTAAGGGTTGCCAAATGGCGCGCTCCGTGATAAAGTAGGAAATGACCAATTGACCGAAATGGAAATTCAGTCAGAAATCATGAACGACCATTCCCCACAGAAAGGGGGCGAGGGTATGTCTGCGGTAGATCGCCGAAAGCAAATCCTTCGAGCGGCAGCCCGATCTTTTGCTTTGTTTGGATATAAGGCGACGACGATGGACCAAGTGGCCAAAATCGCGAATGTCGGAAAAGGAACGATCTATACATTTTTTTCGAACAAAGAAGACCTGTTTGACGAAATTTTGTATAAGGTCATATTGGAAATGAAAATGCTGGCCGAGAGCCGGATCGACAGAAACAGCACCTTTTTCGAAAACCTGTTCAGCGTCCTTGACGCTTTGCTGGAGTTCCGGGACGAACACGAGCTGTTCATCAAGCTTTCGCAGGAAGTGCGGGACGTCGGAACGCTTAAAGCAAAAGAAGGTCTTGCCACGCTGGAGCGCGTCATTTTGGATTACCTGGAGCGGGAGATCGCCATGGCTTTGGAGCGAAAAGAAATCTGCTCATGCGATCCGCAAGTGGCGGCCTTTGTCATGTTCAAGCTGTACATTGCGCTTGCTTCCGATTTTAAGTACGTTCGCGAACCTCTCAGTCAGGTGGAAATCCATCATTATATCCGGATGTTTTTGGCGGATGGCCTCGCGAACCCAAACGCAAGACCGGTCAACATACCAAATTAAGCATGCTTCCCCGCAAGCTGTCTGAACGGACGGCGGCGCAGAGGAAGTTTTTATTGGTCATTGATTGACCAATTGATTAAAACGGTCAATTGGTTTTAAAGATGAAATAAAGGTCTAAGGAGAGAAACAAAGATGAGGTCATTATCAGTGTTTTTGAAAGATATGGCTGCGACGGTGCGCAACCGTAAACTGCTCATTTCGATGATCGCCGTCATTTGCATTCCGGTCATGTATGCGGGTTTGTTTCTGGGAGCTTTCTGGGATCCGTACGGCAAAATGGACCAGCTCCCCGTAGCGGTCGTCAATAACGACGCCGGCGCAAAATACGGGGACGACGAGCTGCGGATCGGCGAAGAACTTGTTCAGGAATTGAAGAAGGGCAACGATTTTGGATGGAAGTTCGTCAGCCATGGCGAAGCGGAAAAAGGGATGGAGGAGAACCGTTATTACATGACGATCGTCATCCCCGAGGACTTTTCCTCCAAGGCCGCGACGGTCATGGACGAATATCCGCAGCCTTCGGAGATCATTTTCGAGCCGAACGAAGGGTTTAACTTTCTGGCATCCCAAATCGGGGGGACGGCCGTAAAAGAAATCAGGTCGAAAGTTTCCGAAAAAGTAACGGAGGCTTACTCCAAAAGCTTGTTCCAGCAAATCACCAAAGTAGCCGACGGGCTCGGGGAAGCCGGCAACGGCGCTTCCGAATTGTCCGACGGGGCTGTAAAACTGGATGAAGGCGCGGCCAAGCTGAAAGAAAACATGAGCAAAATGGTCGCGGGCGCCGTGAAGCTTCAGGAAGGCATCCGGCCGCTGGAAGACGGCGCGGGAGATTTGCAGAAGGGCGCAACGAGCTTGAAAGAAGGCTCGCAGCAGCTTTCCGGAGGGCTTGAGCAGCTGGCCTCGGCGCATAAGCAGTTGGAAAACGGCGTGTCGGCATCGCATCAAGGCGCCGTTCAGCTAAAAGAAGGGCTTCAAGCCTCCGAAGCCGGCAGTGCGCAGCTTCAGGCCGGACTGCAAAGCGCCGTGGACGGCAGCGGCAAACTTCAAACAGGACTGGCGTCGACGCTTACCGGCAGCGGCAAGCTGAAGGATGGCTTGAAGCAATCGGAGGCCGGCAGCGCCAAACTGGCGGAAAGCATGAAAACGGCCGAAGCCGGGGGAGCCAAAGTCGCGGCTGGCGCGCAAAGCGTAGCGCAAGGACTTCAGCAGCTGGCTCAAGGAAGCCCCGAGCTGGCCCAGAACCCGGCTTTCCAAAAGCTGATGGCAGCCAGCCAGGCGGTGGCCAAAGGCACCGAGGAGCTCCATCAAGGGCAAAAGCAATTGAGCGAAGGCGTATCCCAATTGCATCAATCGCAGCAGCAGCTCGCCAGCGGAGCGGGCGGCCTGCATGACGGGCTGCAGCAGCTTTCGGGCGGCGCGGCGCAGCTCGGCCAAGGCGCGGAACAGCTGACGGCCGGAATGGATCAGCTTCATCAAGGGCAAAAGCAGCTTCTTCAAGGCGCGACGCAGCTGGAACAAGGGCAATCCAAGCTCGAAGCCGGCATGAAGCAGTTTGGCGCGAAGCTTGGCGAAGCGGCGGGCGGCAGCAAGCAGCTTGCAAGCGGCGCCGCGCAAATCGCCGACGGCTCCGGCAAGCTGAAAGGCGGCATGAGCCAATTGGGCGGCGGCGTAGCGGCTATTGCCGACGGCTCCAAACAGCTGGATGACGGCGCGGGTCAATTGACGGAAGGGCTGGGCAAACTGAAGGACGGTTCCGGGGAACTGGCCTCTAAGCTGAACGAAGCGGCGGAGAAAAGCAGCGAAGTGAAAGCGGGGGACGAGAACTTTAAAATGTTCGCCGAACCTGTGCAAATTCAAGAGAAAAAGTTCTCTAAAGTTCCGAACTACGGAACGGGATTCTCGCCGTATTTTCTGTCCCTCGGATTGTTTGTCGGGGCGCTGATTTCGACCATCGTCATTCCGATGAGGGACAGTGCGGTGCTCGGCGCTTCCGGTTTCAACCGGTTCATCAGCCGGACGTTGTCCTTCGTCTTGATGAGCATGCTGCAATCCTTGCTGGCGGCCCTCATCATTCTTTACGGGTTAAAGCTTGACGTGCAGAACGTACCTCTGTTCTACATGTTCACGTTTGTGACGAGCCTGTCCTTTATGTTCATGATCCAGGCCATCGTGACCTGGTTGGATCAGCCGGGACGTTTTGTCGTCATCGTTCTGCTGATCTTCCAATTGACCACCAGCGCAGGCACGTTCCCGCTGGAGCTTATTCCGGACTGGATGAAAGTCCTCAATCCGCTCCTGCCTATGACGTACAGCGTGATCGGCTTCAAAGCGGTCGTATCCACCGGGGATTTCGCGGTGATGTGGCGGCAAACGGCCGTACTCGGCGCCGTGGGCATCGTCTTCCTCGGCCTGACGCTGGCCTACTTCTTGATCAAATCGCATAAAAGCATCCTCGATCAGCAGCAGTCGCCTTCCGTTTCGGCATAGGCTAACGGAGGCATGAAAAAAGGGTCGTTCCCAAAGTTTCATTCTGGGAACGACCCTTTTACCTTCCGGCATTACGTTGAATCATCACTCAGATGGCGCGGATTTATTTTGCCACATGGTGAAAATAATCCCGTTTTGCTTGACAATATGAAGGGGATCATGCAATTTTACTGATATCGGATATTGAATAGAGCGCGAGAAGCGGGAAATGGGGAAACACTCTGAAAGCAAATCGCATGGAAGCATTTAGCGATGGCGTGCTAGCCATTATTATTACCATTATGGTTCTGGAATTCAAAGTGCCGGAGGGCCATGACTGGCATGCGTTGGTCGGGCTTGGCCCGAAAATTCTCAGCTACATTTTTAGTTTCGTGTATATCGGCATCTACTGGAACAATCACCATCATTTGCTGCATATGGTCCGAACGATGAACGGCCGGTTGATGTGGCTGAACCTGCTGCTTCTCTTCTGGCTGTCCCTGGTGCCCTTTACGACGGCTTGGATGGGGGAAAGCCAATTTGCAGCTACGCCAACGGCGCTGTACGGTATTATTTTAATGGTAGCGGCGTTTTCGTACTGGCTGCTTCAGCGCGCCATTTTGAAACAGCATTCCGGCGATTCCTCATTCGTCGTCACGATGGGCAAAGACTGGAAGGGAAAATTATCTCCCTTGTTCTACTTGACCGCAGTCTTGACCGCCTATGTGAGTCCATGGCTGTCGGGCGTCTTTTTCGTGCTTGTCGCCGTGATCTGGTTCGTGCCGGATCAGCGGATCGAGCGTGCTTTGGGAAGCCGCTGACAAAACTCTCCGAATCTCGCGTGCAGGCGGGCTCGGGGAGTTTTTTCTTATCCGGGACGATATAGACTCCCTATTTATAATAGAAAAGAGCTGTGGCGCTGAATCTTTTCCAAGGAATCGTAAATAATCAAGGAAAATTCAGGATGAATTTTGCATTATTATTCGGTAAAACTACTTTTTAATCAGAAAACGCTTTAATGCGGCGCTGCAAATCATTATTTATCGGGCTCATAAAAACTTTGAATTGCGCTGGTTTTGGCGCAGTGATAAAATAAAAAAACCAATTCTTGCTGAATAAATATCAATACCTTTCCCCATAGCAACAAGGTTGTCCGCTGTTGTAAGTTACCCCATTCCCCAATCATAGTCACTGTTTTGTTCTGTAGCCAATGATCGTCTCGATGTGGTGTTGTTTGCTGTACCCGAAATGAAGTCATTATTCATTCTGAAGAAAGAAAGGTTGCTTTCCATGAGACATACGGTACTTCCCCCTAAACAGGGACTCTACGATCCGCAGTTTGAAAAAGACGCCTGCGGCATGGGGTTTGTCGCTCACATCAAGGGCAGGGCTTCCCATGAAATCGTCGCCCAGGCGCTGACGATGCTGGAAAACATGGAGCATCGGGGCGGTCAGGGCAGCGAACCGAATTCCGGTGACGGAGCCGGAATCATGCTGCAAATACCGCATCGTTTTTTTGCCGAAGAAGCGCAAAAAAACGGTTTCGAGCTTCCGGAGCCCGGGCAATACGGGGCCGGCATGCTGTTTCTTTCCCATGATGAAGCCGTTCGTGAGGCTCATGAGAGCCGGCTGATTCAGATCATTAAAGAGGAAGGGCAGACATTCCTCGGTTTCCGCGACGTGCCGACCTATGACGAAATGCTCGGCAAATCGGCCAAAGAAGCCAAGCCGTACGTACGCCAGGTGTTCATCGGCCGCAGCGCCGACCTGAAAGAGGATTTGGATTTCGAGCGCAAGCTGTACATCATCCGCAGACGCGCCGAGCGGGCGATCCGATACGGCGGCACGCCTGAAGGGGAAACCTTCTACATTTCCAGCTTATCCTGCCGGAAAATCGTATATAAAGGCATGCTGACGACCGCTCAGGTCGGCCAATTTTACCTCGACCTGCAAAACGAATCGGTCGAAACGGCGATTGCGCTCGTTCACTCCCGTTTCAGCACCAACACGTTCCCGAGCTGGGAGCGCGCGCATCCGTACCGTTTCATGATCCACAACGGCGAAATCAACACGCTGCGCGGCAACGTGAACTGGATGCACGCCCGCCAATCGTTGTTCAAAAGCGAGCTTTTCGGCGGCGATCTGGACAAGGTAAAGCCGATCATCAATCCGGACGGTTCGGATACGGCGATGTTCGACAATACGTTCGAATTCTTGTATCTAAGCGGCCGTTCCCTGCCGCATGTGGCGATGATGATGGTGCCCGAACCTTGGAACAACCATGAAACGATGGACGAAACGAAAAAAGCGTTTTACGAATACCACAGCACCTTGATGGAGCCGTGGGACGGCCCGGCGGCGATGGCATTTACGGACGGCGTGCAAATCGGCGCGATCCTCGACCGGAACGGCCTGAGACCTTCCCGATATTACGTGACCAAAGACGACTTGATCGTCTTGTCCTCCGAAGCGGGGGTTCTCGACATCGCCCCGGAAAATGTGCTGTACAAAGACCGGCTGCGTCCGGGCAGAATGCTGCTTGTCGACACGAAGGAAGGGCGCATCGTGTCCGACGAGGAAGTCAAAGCGCAAATCGCTGCCGAACAGCCTTACCGTCAGTGGCTCGACGAGCATTTGATCAACCTCGATGAGCTTCCGGACGCGCCGGAGCTGCCGAATCCGAAACATGACAACGTGACGCAGCTGCAGCTGGCATTCGGCTATACGTTCGAAGAGCTGCGCAAAGTGCTGGAGCCGATGGCGGCCACCGGCATGGAGGCGCTCGCCTCGATGGGCTACGACGCCCCGCTGGCCGTGCTGTCCGACAAGCCGCAGCGTTTGTACAATTATTTCAAGCAAATGTTCGCGCAGGTGACGAACCCGCCGATCGACGCGATCCGCGAGGAAATCATTACGTCGACCGCGACGACGATCGGACCGGAACGCAACCTGCTTCATCCGGAGCCGGAAAGCTGCCGGCAGATCCGTCTGGATACGCCGATCCTTTCCAACGAGGATTTCGCGAAAATCCGCCATGTGCACCGTCCCGGCTTCAAGTCGATGACGATTCCGATCTTTTTTACGGCGGCGGACGGAGCCGAAGGTTTGCGCCAGGCGCTTGACGGGCTTTGCGAAGCGGCGGACCGCGTCATCGCCAAAGGCCATAACATCCTGATCCTCTCGGATCGGGGCGTAGACGCCGAAAATGCAGCGATCCCGGCCTTGCTGGCCGTATCCTGCCTGCATCATCATCTGATCCGGCAGGAAACGCGCACGAAGGTGAGCATCCTGCTCGAATCCGCCGAACCGCGCGAAGTGCATCATTATGCGCTCCTGCTCGGCTACGGCGTCAGCGCGGTCAACCCGTACCTCGCCTTCGAAACGCTTGACGACATGATCCGCCAAGGGCTGCTGCGCGGCGTAACGCATGAAAAAGCCGTCAAAAACTACATTAAAGCGGCGACGAAAAGCGTCGTAAAAATATTGTCCAAAATGGGCATTTCCACGATCCAGTCCTACCGCGGCGCACAAATCTTCGAAGCGGTCGGATTAAAAGAGGAATTCGTGGAGAAATACTTTACCAATACCCCGTCCCGCATCGGCGGCATCGGTCTGGAAGAAGTGGCGGCCGAAGCGCTCGCCCATCACAACCGCGCCTTTACGGATAAGGACGGCAACGATAAGGTGCTGGACTCCGGCGGCGAATACCAATGGCGCAAAGACGGGGAAGAGCATCTGTTTAATCCGCAAACGATCCACCTGCTGCAGCAGGCCGTGCGCACCGGCGATTACCGGGTGTATAAAAAATACGCCAAACTGGTGCAGGGCGAAAACGAGCAGCGGATGACCATCCGCTCCCTGCTGAAGCTGAAGCCGGTCGGACCTTCGGTGCCGCTGGAAGAGGTGGAGCCGGTCGAGTCCATCATGCGCCGCTTCAAAACCGGGGCGATGTCCTTCGGTTCCATCAGCAAGGAAGCGCATGAAAGCTTGGCGATCGCCATGAACCGGATCGGCGGCAAAAGCAATACCGGCGAAGGCGGGGAGGATCCCGCGCGTTATATTCCGGATGCCAACGGCGATTCCCGCCGCAGCGCCATCAAGCAGGTGGCGTCGGGCCGGTTCGGCGTAACGTCGCACTATCTGGTCAACGCCGACGAAATCCAGATCAAAATGGCGCAGGGCGCCAAGCCTGGCGAAGGCGGGCAGCTGCCAGGACGCAAGGTATATCCATGGGTAGCCGAAGTGCGCGGATCCACGCCGGGCGTCGGTCTGATCTCGCCGCCGCCGCATCACGATATCTATTCGATCGAAGATTTGGCGGAACTGATCTACGATTTGAAGAACGCCAACCCGAGAGCAAACATTAACGTCAAGCTCGTATCCGAAGTGGGCGTCGGCACGATCGCCGCGGGCGTTGCCAAAGGCAGAGCCGACATCATTTTGGTGAGCGGGTATGACGGCGGCACGGGCGCGTCGCCGCAAAGCTCGATCCGCCATGCCGGCATGCCTTGGGAGCTGGGGCTGGCCGAAACGCATCAGACGCTGATCCTGAACAACCTGCGCGACCGCGTTGTGCTGGAGACGGACGGCAAAATGCTGAACGGGCGCGATTTGGCCGTCGCCGCGCTGCTCGGGGCTGAGGAATACGGCTTCTCGACCGCGCCGCTCATCGCGCTTGGCTGCATTATGATGCGCGTATGCCAAATGGATACGTGTCCGGTCGGCGTCGCCACGCAAAATCCGGAACTGCGCAAGCATTTTATGGGCGATCCGGCGCATGTCGTCAACTTCATGAGATTCGTGGCCGAAGATCTGCGCGAACTCATGGCTGAGCTCGGGTTCCGTACCGTTCAGGAAATGATCGGCCGGACCGACTGCCTCGATACCGAAGCGGCGAGCGACCACTGGAAACGGAGCGGCATCGATTTGTCGGCGCTGCTGTACACGCCGGAAATTCCGGAAAACAGCACGCGTTACAACAGCAAAAAGCAAAATCACGGCTTGGAGGAAACGCTGGATATGCGCGAGCTGCTCGCTCTCGCTGAGCCGGCGCTCGAAACCGGCACAGCTGTTCAAGGAACGCTTCCGATCACGAACGTGGACCGGGCCGTCGGCACGATTCTGGGCAGTGAAGTGACGCGGAAATACGGAGCGGCGGGCCTTCCGGAGGATACGATTTCGTTCACGTTTACGGGCACGGCCGGCCAGAGCTTCGGGGCGTTTGTTCCGAAAGGCATGACCTTGACGGTCGTGGGCGATGCCAACGACTATACGGGCAAAGGACTTTCCGGCGGCAAGCTGATCGTGAAGCCGTCCGCCAAAGCGACCTTTAAAGCCGAAGAAAATATCATTATCGGCAACACCGCCTTTTACGGGGCGACCGGCGGAGAGGCGTACATCAACGGGATTGCCGGCGAACGTTTTGCCGTCCGCAACTCGGGGGCTTCGGTCGTCGTGGAAGGCGTGGGCGACCATGGATGCGAATATATGACGGGCGGGCGCGTGGTTGTGCTCGGCGGCACGGGACGCAACTTTGCGGCCGGTATGTCCGGCGGCATCGCCTACGTCTACGATCCGGAGAATACCTTCATCCAGCGCTGCAACCTGGAAATGGTGCTGCTGGAGCGGGTTGAGGAAGCCGAGGAAGAGGAAGAATTGAAGCGGCTGATTCAGAAGCACGTAACCTACACCGGCAGCGCCGCGGGGCAAAATGTGCTGGAAAACTGGAATCAATGCCTGCAGCAATTCGTGCGGGTCATTCCGAAAGATTACAAACGAATGACGCAGCATATCCGCAAGGTGCAGGAAAAAGGCCTGACCGGCGAAGCGGCGCTTATGGCGGCATTCGAAGCCAACATGCGCGAGCTTGCCAGAACCGGCAGTCAATAAGTCATAATATTTTCATGAACATGTAGGCTTGGCCATCACCGGGTCTGTGATTTTGGCCCCGAAAGGGGACAGAGATCGCAGACCCATTTTTTTCGACAAAAATAGAACTGTATTTCCGAGACAAACTCTCCATCAGACGACAGCATCATGACCGGAGTTGGGATATAATAAAAAAGTCCTATCCTCTGTGGTCATTGCGACCTTCCTATCGAGGATAAGACGATGATCTGATCTTATAGCGAACAAATCGATGAGTGGAGCGAGGGTATCTTCGATGAGAGATGAGAAGGAGTTTGGTAGCGAAACACGGACCGATGGCGAGCACCCGGCACAGATCCGTTTGGATATCCTTAAAGTGCTGGAGCAATGCGGGATACACCCCGACAACTGGCATCATTACTGTAAGCAGCAGAATCGTTTGGTAAGATCGGATTCCATCCGGTTCAATCAATCCGGTTAACGTCGCCTGCAGCTCCCCGGGTCCGTGACTCCATCAGCCATATCGTTCAAAACGTTGGATCTGCCTATTTGTCGTACAGAATCATGAAAAACGATTATAGAATCCCTCATCCATTACCTTTTAAAACGCATACATTCTATAATCTTGAAAACCTCAGCGGCCGGCGCTGAGGTCTTTTTCCGTTTATTTCATGGCGCGTTCCATCCGAACGAAAGCGATGAAACGTTTGGCTTCATCTTCCGTAAGGCTGCGGCCGTCGACGGTCAAATTAAAGCGCTCCAGCAAATCGGCATCGGAAAGCTCCAATTGATCCACAAACTCCCGAACTTCGGGGTCCATCACCAACTTCGGCTGGTTCGTGCGGCCGATCAAATAATCGATAGACACCTCGAACTTGTCGGCAAGCTTGGTCAATATTTCAAAATCAGGTTTGCGGCGGTTCTTTTCATAATGGGAGAGTGCGGCTCTCGTAATGCCAATCGATTGGGCTAATTCCTCTTGAGTCCATCCTCTTTGATCCCGCAATTCTGCGATGCGATTCTCGTGATTCATGAATTAACCTCCTCTGATTGCCTACAAAATGCTGAATCCAAGCAACATAAAGTATCAAATATCTCCATTTAAATATGGATTGCCGGTGCTGCCGGCTCATGTTCCTATGTTTATCGGCATGCATGTATGCATAAAAAAATCGTCGACCGAGCGCGACTTTTCGCGGATGAAAAGGCAGCATCAAGCATTATGATCGCAATTTTCCCGCTTTTGCCGCTGCTCTCTTTTCATTGATTTTCAATGGAAAAAGGGATTGACTAGTTACAAAATGTATCGTAAAGTAAAACTTGTGATTGATACTAAATGTATCCATATGGAAACGAAATGTATCATTATGAAGTGTAGTTCGAAATTATTATTTTTATACCGCAAGGCAGGGACGGTGCCATGAATATATTAACGGCGCACGGCATACATCTTCAAATGCATGTATCCATTCATCAAATCGCTGAAACTCCCGTCGTCTTGAACCGGTCCCGCCCGGTCGTATTATGGGAAGTGGAATCCCGGACCCTCGTGTTTATCAGCGATTTGGACTTTCCGCTTCTGCCGGAAATACGGCTTTGCTTCGACATTGCCTGCGAAGGGAAGCCGATCTGCCGAACGTACGGCAAGCTTCTCTGGAAAGAGGACAGCCTGTCGGATGCAAGGCTTTACGGTGTCCTTCTGGATCCCGATGAGCACGGGGAGGTGAACATGGCGAAACAAATCACCCGCACCGTCACGGGCGGCAGAGTCCGGCTGCAAAACTATGAACATTACACAGATTTCCTGGACAATAAGGGAAGCGGCCAAATCTTTGATGTGTTTACATGAGGATTTTGCAAAAATCCAAAAAGCGACTTCCAATTAGCAATATATAAAGCGAAACAGTTTGATTCGTCTATATATTGTACCCTGGAGCGGCAGGAATCGAATTTTTCAAAATCCTGACATAGAAATGCTGCATGAAAGCGAAAGAAAAAATCCGCGTTTCGCGGAAAAAAGTATGAATGGGATAAAGTCATTTTACTATATTTATCAAAGCGCTGCATAGTGCTTTTGCCCGAAAACCCCCAATTAAATAAGCGAGGGATGGATCTTGAAGCGTATCATATATTTCGAACGAAACCATACCGTGATGGATAAAGCCACGTTTCCCCTAACCACTCTTCTGTCCGATGCCGCAGGCCGATAGGTCCTTCATGAATCAAATCAATCCGTTAAAAAACACGTTGGAAACCGGTCGTCAGTTCGATGTCATTCCGTTATTCGAAATAAAGAACAGAAATTGGTTTTGGTTCGTGAAACGAATGCAGGATATCGTCTTATCCCTTCTCGGGCTTATTTTGCTGTCTCCGCTTTTGCTGATGGTAGCACTGATGATCAAGGCGGAGAGCCCGAAAGGAGCCGTCATTTTCGCCCAGACCCGCGTCGGAAAAAACGGGAAGCTGTTCAAAATGTACAAATTCCGCTCGATGGTTGCGGATGCCGAGGCGATGCTCGGGGATTTGATGGACAAAAACGAAATCAGCGGCGCGATGTTTAAAATCAAAAACGATCCGAGAGTTACCCGTATCGGGCGTTTGATTCGCAAGACCAGCCTGGATGAGCTGCCGCAGCTTGTCAACGTGCTGAAGGGGGACATGAGCCTGGTCGGACCCAGACCCCCGCTGCCGAGGGAAGTAGCCGATTATACCTCCTACGACATGATGAGGCTGCTCGTTGTGCCCGGCTGCACCGGATTATGGCAGATCAGCGGCAGAAACCACGTCGGGTTCCGGGAAATGGTGGAACTTGATCTGGAGTACATAAGGAATCAATCCTTTATAAAAGATATCGTCATTTTGTGCAAAACCGTAAAGGTGCTGTTCGGAGCAAACAATGCCTATTAATGAACCAAAGGCGGGGCGACATTCGCGTGAAAGGAGGGGCTTTGATCGATGAAAAAATGGGTTCTCATCCTCTCTTCCGTGTCGATCGTCGCCGTTTTGGGGATCGCCGGGTATGCCGCGCACCTCTATCAATCGGTCAAAACGACCGCGCATAAAATCTATGAAAGCAGGGACGGACAGATCGAGCCGATGCCGGTCGGCAAGGAAGGAAGAGGTATTCGTAGCGCCGTCGCAGGGGCGAAATCCGCCGAACCGGCCGTTACCCCCCAGACCAAGACGGCTCCCTTCGACCTGAAGGATAAGAAGCCGTTTACCGTGCTTGTGCTGGGCGTCGATCAGCGCGAGAACGATCGGGGAAGATCGGACGCGATGATTTTTTTGACGGTCAACCCGGCCAAGCAGAGCATCCTCATGTTTAACATTCCGCGGGATACGCGGACGGAAATCGTCGGCCACGGCACCGTGGACAAAATCAACCACGCTTACGCTTTTGGCGGCGTCAACATGTCGGTGAAGACGGTGGAACGTTTACTCGATTATCCGGTGAACTACTACGTAAAGGTCAACATGGAAGGGTTCGCCCGGATCATTGACTCGCTTGGCGGCGTCGATGTCGACAATCCTTTTGCTTTCTATTATGAAGGCCATCAGTTTGACAAAGGCGAGCTGCATTTAAACGGGGAAGAAGCTTTGCTGTATTCGAGAATGCGGTATGACGATCCGCGCGGCGATATGGGAAGAAACGCAAGGCAGCGCCAGATATTGCAGCAGGTCATCAAAAATTCGCTGAACATCGCCACCGTAACCAAAATCGAATCGCTGCTGGACGAAGTGGCGGACAGCGTCAAAACCGACATTACGTTTGAGGATATGAAAACCTTTTTGACCGACTACAGAACGGATCTGAAAAAAATCGACCAGGTGGAAATCGGCGGCCAGGGGCAGCGGATCAAAGGCATTTGGTACTACCTGGTGAGCGATAAGGAAAGAAGCCGGATTCATCAATTGATCAAGGCGCATTTGGAGTAAGCCGAACCGACGACCGGGATACGTCAATCCCGGCGTTTTTTTGTTTTTGGCGTAAGCGGCTTGACAGCAGGCAGCGATTGAGGTAGATTTCTGGTAATGATACATTTTGTAACTTTAACGTTTTAAAGTTGATACAATTGATTTTGGAGGCAATTCGTCGGGTAAATGTGGACTAGAGACCCAAGGAGAGGAAGGCGGTTCCATTGAAAAATCTGCAGTACGTCTATTGCTTGTGCTGTGAGAGTATCGTACCGGCATCGGGCACCATGGTTGTTTTCCGGACCGGATATTACCGGAGTACGATTCCTTTGGGCTGCTGTGAACATTGTCATTGCCAGGGGGAAAAAGAGAATAATTACCAGTATATGGGGCATCTGCGTCACGGATGTGTTAAAATGGGGGGATAACCTACGAAGGAGTGAAGCGAATGCAGCTTGAACCGGTAGTTCGGCTGGAGGGGGTAACCAAGCGGGTTTCCTCCAGAACGCTGGTCGAAAACGTTACGCTCGACATTCCGCCCGGCCAGGTATACGGATTTTTGGGACCCAACGGCGCCGGGAAAACTACGACCATTCGGATGATGGTTGGTTTGACCTCCATCAGTCAAGGAGATATCAAAATATGCGGTTACAGCATTAAGGAGCATTTCGAGAAGGCTGTCGCCAACGTGGGAGCCATCGTTGAAAACCCGGAGATGTACAAGTTTTTGTCGGGATACCAAAATTTGCGCCATTTCGCGCGCATGATGAAGGGGATTACCGATGAACGAATCGAAGAGGTGGTCCGTCTCGTCGGCCTCGGCAACCGGATCCACGACAAGGTGCGAACGTATTCGCTGGGGATGCGGCAGCGTCTAGGGGTGGCCCAGGCGATACTGCACCGGCCGAAGCTGCTCATTTTGGACGAGCCTACCAATGGCCTTGACCCGCAAGGAATCCGGGAGCTTCGCGATTATTTGCGCCACCTGTGCAGGGAGGAAGGGACGACCGTATTCGTCTCCAGCCATCTGCTGTCGGAAATGGAGCTGATGTGCGACAGCGTGGCCATCATCCAAAACGGGCGGCTGATCGATGTCAGATCGCTTAAAAACGGCGGCGACAGCGGAGCGGAAGCGGCGGAAACGGGATTTACGGTAGATGACCCGGAGCAGGCGGCAGCGGTTCTGCAAGGCGGCACCGTGCAGGGAAACCTCGTCACCCTAAGGCTGACCCGCGATCAGATTCCCGAGGTGAACGCCCGGCTGGTTCAAGCGGGCATCAAGGTGTACGGCATACAAGCCGTGACCCGGTCGCTGGAAGATCAGTTCCTGGAAATGACGGGAGGCGATCCGATTGGGTAACTTTTTCAGCCTTGTACGAAATGAAAACATGAAAATTTACCGGCGCGCCCGGACATGGGTCATGCTGGCCATTTTGGCGTTCTGCAATGTGATCCTGCCGATTCTTTTTTACATGGTCGATTCGGGCGGGCAAACCTCGCTTTGGGACAGCGTGATTTTGACCGTTTCGTTTACGTTTTATCTGTGCACGATTTTTTCGGTCATCGTCGCGGCGGATTCGGTCGCAGGGGAATTTTCCTGGGGGACGATCAAGCTGCTGCTGATCCGGCCGTGGAGCCGGTCCAAAATTTTGCTGTCCAAGTACATTTCGGTGATCCTGTTCAGCCTGCTTTGCACGCTGCTGCTTGCCGCGGTCGCGGTTTTGGCTTCAAGCGTCCTGTTCGGAAGCGGTGGGGAAAGCAACCTGATCGGACCGGATAAGAGCGGGCTTGTGTTTACGTTCCAATATCTCCTTTGCGATTACGTCAATTTGTTCATGACGGTGGCGATTGCGTTTATGATTTCGACCGTGTTCCGTGCCGGGGGCCTGTCCATCGGGCTGGCGCTGTTCATCATGTTCGCCAAGGGCATTTTTGCACGCTTGTTCAGCCCGGAACGTTACGAATGGGCGAAATACCTTTTGTTTACGCACATGGACCTTTCGGATTACCTGAAGTCGGATGTGGGACCGGGCGGGGTAACCCTTGGTTTTTCCCTGGCGGTGCTTGCCGCATATTATATTCTCTTTATGGCCGTTTCTTGGTACGTCTTCCACAAAAGGGACGTCGCCGCATAACAATCGAAAAGCCCGGCTTCAGCTGCGTGTGTTCATAAGCACACCCCGCTGCGGCGGGCTTTTTTTAATGATGGAAAATGACGTATAAGTTTCAAGCATGTGGAGTTGATGCCGCGGCTCCGATGCCTTCAGCCCGCTTCCGACTCCAAAAGGTGTACCCCGCCTGCGCCCGCGGTATCCTGACGCTCGTCCTGCTTCGGTTCCATTTTGCTGGAACCGTTAAGAATTCCGCCTTCGGCGATGACAAGGGAGGAAGCGGCGAGCACGTTGCCGAACATTTGGCCGGTCGAAGTGATCGTCAGCCTGCCTTCCGCTTGCACGTCTCCATACACTTTTCCGGCAATGACGACTTCCCTTGCGCTGATGTCGGACCTGGCCTCGGCGTGCTCGCCGACGGTGACGCAGGCGGTGCTTTCGATGACGCCGTTGAATTTCCCTTCGATGCGCACGTTGGCCTGGCAGGCCAGGGCGCCTTCAACCTCGGTGCCTCTCCCGATCAGCGAATCGGTGGGCGCGGCATTTTTTTTGGACGATTTCGATCTGCTCAACATAAAACCCTCCTTAATTGAACTCGGAACTTTCCGGACGGATGTACGGGAGCGGATTAACCGGTTTATCCTGTTTGACGACCTGGAAGTGCAGATGGGGGCCGGTACTGCGGCCCGTCGAGCCGAGAAGGGCGATTTTGTCGCCTTTGTCGACCGATTCGCCTTCTTTGACCAGAACTTTGCTGAGGTGCATGTACCAGGTCTGCAGCCCGTTCGGGTGTTCGATCACGACATACCTGCCGCGCGCGCCGCTTTGGTCGGCGGTGGTCACCTTTCCCGCACCCGCGGCGTAGACAGGCCCGCCGTTGTCCCCGGCGATGTCGATCCCGGCATGGAAGGCGGCTTTGCCCGTGAAGGGATCGGTCCGGTAGCCGAAGCTCGACGTCATCACACGGGACTCGGTCGGCCATAACGTCGGATTGCCCGCGATCAGCCGCTGCGTTTCCTGTGCCTTTTGCAGCGTATCGGGGACCGTGCTTTCCATCGTTTTCAGCAGCTCCTGAATTTCCTGAAAGTCGTCTTTCGTCTCCTGGGCCAGATCCAGCATCTCATTATCGTGCACGGCAATAAACTCGCCCCCGATATGCTGCGAAGCATCCCAGGACAGGGAAGACGCTTTATCCGCGGAATCGCCCGTAACCATGCCGGTGCCGTGTTTTTCGATAAACTGCTGAAGCTGCTGCTCCAATTCGTCCACGCGCTGCATCTTAAGCTGCATATCTTTGGCCTGCGTCGACAGCTTGATGATTTCGTTTTGCAGCCGTTCGATGGATTGCTCGCGGTTGTTCACCGAGCTTTGAAGCTGGAGGCTCTTTGCATTTTCCAGGGAAACCTTCTGCTCCAATTGGGAAATGACCTGCGAGGAGTGGGCTTGCAGGGCAAGGATGAGACCGGACAATGAGAGAACTGCGGCGGCGGGCACGGCCATCAACAGCGGCTTGGACAGATGGATCTGCTTCACCGAATGCTGGGCGTCCCGCATTACCAGGAGTGTCATACGTCGGTTGGCGGATGCACTTTTCATGGCAGCTCCTTTCCGTATCGTCATGATACTTGTCTTATAATCTATGTATTCGGGAGAGGCGCCAAACATGTCTAAAATGTTACCTTTTTCCTCTTGCCCGCCCGGTCGCCATGGGGCCGCGTTTTTGAATAAAGAGGGTTCGGTTTGGTCAATGATGGATAAGTAACCGATTCAAGCGCAGGTTTTGGGGAAGGAGGAAGTTCTATGGTATGGTTGCTGCTCGTATTTATCGTTTTTATTTTTCAAATGGCGACGATCCTGCTGCTGGAGTTCCGCAATCCTTCCAAAACGGTTGCCTGGATGTTCATCTTATTTTGCTGCCCGATGATCGGTTTCGTCGTTTATTATTTCGTGGCTCGCGATTACAAGGCCCGCAAACAGCTGCGAACCCGGGGCTCGCAATTGTTCAGGCAAATCCGGGCGTTGATTTGGAGCAGGGCCGTTACGGTTAAAGATATCGAAGAGATGCATAATCCCGAATTCCGGCATCAGGAGCGGCTGTTCAATTTGCTGTCACGCCTGTCGGAGAGTCCGATTACGGGCTGCAACAGAAGCCGGGTGCTGACCGATGGCGAAGCAACGTTCGGCGCGATGCTGAAGGCGATGGAAGCCGCAAAATACCACATCCATATCGAGTTTTATATTTTCAGGCATGATGAGATCGGAACGCGATTCCAGGAGATCATGATCCGGAAAGCGAAGGAAGGCGTCAAAGTGCGGTTCATGTGCGACGGTCTGGGCAGCTGCAAGCTGAAGCGGGAATTCGTGGACAAGCTGAAGGAAGCGGGAGTGGAGTTTTATTTGTTCCTTCCGCCGCTGCTCGCCTTTCTGGACCGGCGCATTAACTACCGGAACCACCGGAAAATCATCGTGGTGGACGGCGTCAAAGGATTCGTGGGCGGCATCAACGTCGGGGACGATTATTTGGGCAAATACCCGAAAATGGGCTATTGGAGGGATACGCATCTGGAGATCGAAGGGGACGCCGTTTATTTTTTGCAAAACGTGTTTCTGAACGACTGGCAGCTTGCTTCCGGGGAGAAAATCGCCGACCCCGCGCTGTTTCCGGAGCATCATTGCGGCGGGGACGAGCAAATCCAAATCGTCAGCAGCGGTCCGGACCAAGCGTGGAACGCGATTCAGGAGTTTTGTTTTACGGCCATTTCCGTTGCGAAAAAAAGAATCTGGATCGCCTCGCCGTATTTCATTCCGGATCCGGGCATTTACGAAGGGCTGAAAACCGCCGCCGTCAGCGGCGTCGATGTGCGGATCATGATTCCGTGGAGAGCCGACTCCAGGCTGGTGCATCTGGCTTCGCTGTCCTACGTGGAGGAGCTGCTGCTCGCAGGCGTCCGTTTTTTTCAATACCAAAAAGGCTTCATCCATGCCAAAGTGCTGATCGTCGACGATTTGCTGGCATCGGTCGGCACCGCCAATATGGACATGCGCAGCTTTTTTTGCAATTTCGAGCTGACCGCGGCGCTGTATGAGCAGTCGGCCATCGACAGGCTCACGGTTGATTTTGAGAAGGATATGAAGGTATGCCGGGAAATGACGAAAAGGGAGTTTCAGTGCAGACCCTTCCTGCATAAAAAAGCGGAGATGTTGTGCCGCATACTATCCCCGCTTCTATAATGCCCCATTCGCCTTTCAGGAGCGGGGAGCCCACAGGATCACGGATACGCCGACCAAGCAAAGCGCCGCTCCGATCCAATCATAGAGATCCGGGGCGTTTTTGTCGATGCCCCAGCCCCAGAGCAGGGCAAGGATGATAAAGACGCCTCCGTATGCGGCGTACACGCGCCCGAAGGAAGGGAAGTGCTGCAGCGTCGGAATGATGCCGTACAATATGAGCACGGCCGCGCCGACAAGCCCGTACCACCAAGGTTTGGATTCCCGGATCCAAAGCCATACCAGATAACCTCCGCCGATTTCCGCCAGTCCGGCTGCCAGAAACAAAAATAGTGATCTCATGACAGAAAATCTCCCATTCACGTTAATACTTAGCTTAAAACTATGATATAATATATAAGAAGAATATTCATGAAAAACTCGACGGGGGAGCGTTCGGTTTTATTCATAATCATACCAAATTGATAAGAATCGGGGGAATTCGATGGCTGGAACTTCTAACACCCAAACCGCGGAACACGCCAAAATTCCGCATGGAAAGCAGCAACCGTTAAACGCACCGACTTCTAAACTCAAGGTTTTATCCCGGATCATAGTCATGCTCATCGGGGCCGGGCTGGTCTCGGTCGCGCTTGAAATTTTTCTCGTCAACAACAACATTATCGATGGCGGAATTACCGGCATCTCCATTATGTTGTCCCACCTCTTTCATTTGCCGCTTGGCATCTTTCTGACGTTACTCAATCTTCCTTTCCTGTTTCTGGGTTATAAGCAAATCGGCAAAACCTTTGCGTTTTCAACGCTGGCAGCCGTTCTCGTCATGTCGGTCGGCACCGCTTTGCTTGCGCCCGTCAAGCCGATTACTTTCGATCCGCTGCTTGCCGCCATCTTCGGCGGGGTGATTCTCGGAGCCGGCGTAGGCCTTGTTATCCGTGCAGGGGGTTCGACGGACGGCAGTGAAATCGTCGCGATCCTCATCAACAAAAAAACGCCGTTTTCCGTCGGCGAGATCATCATGTTCATCAACGTGTTTATTCTGACGAGCGCGGGTTTCGTGTTCGGCTGGAACAACGCCATGTACTCGCTGATCGCCTATTTCATCGCCTTTAAAGTGATTGATATCACCAACGAAGGCATCGACCAATCGAAATCGGTATGGATCATAAGCGACAAATACAAAGAGATTGGCGATGCGCTGACCCAACGCCTTGGCCGCGGCGTAACTTACCTTGAGGGCGAAGGAGCCTACTCCGGGGACAGTAAAAAGGTCATTTTCGTCGTCATTACCCGCCTTGAGGAAGCCAAGCTCAAGTCCATCGTCGGGGATTGGGACCCGGACGCCTTTCTTGCGGTTGGTAATATCCATGACGTTAAGGGCGGCAGGTTCAAGAAAAAAGATATCCATTAGCGGCATTCAGAAGCCCGGAAGTTTATCTTCCGGGCTTTGTTGCGTTCAGATGGCGGAGAACCTGCTCCACCGGCTGCGGCGGAAGGGCGGCGATGAGATCGCCGGTTTCCTGCAGCCGCTCTTCGATGTTCAGCAGGTGGAAATCGAGCGGCGACACGTTGCTGTCGACCTCTTCCCAATAAAGCGGCGTGGATACGGTCGCGCCGGGACGTGCGCGCGGAGTGTACGGAGCGGCAAGCGTTTTGCCGTGATAATGCTGCAAATAATCGAAATAAATTTTGTCTTCGCGGTTTTTTTTCAGCCGCTCCAATGTAAACAAGTCCGGATGTTTTTCCGTGACGAACCGGCCGACGAAATGGCCGATGACCCGGAGCTCGTCGAAAGTGATGCCTTGATTGATCGGCACGATAATCTGGATGCCGGTGGCGCCGGAGGTTTTGGGCACGGAAGCAAGTCCCAGCGAGTTCAGCACTTTGCCGACGATGGAGGCGGCCTCCATAATCCTCGGTTCCTCCTCGAGCGACGGGTCCAGGTCGATCATCCATTCGCAGGGAAGGGCGCTCCCCGCATAATGAAGGGAAGGATGGAATTCCAAGGCGGCCAGGTTGCCAAGCCAGAGCAGCTCGGGTAGCCCATTTAGCAAAATGTAATGGATACCGTCCTGCTCGGCTGTTTTTACGAAGTCCGGGAGCGGATCGGGGGCGTTTTTTTGGTAAAAAAATTCGCCGGGAACGCCGTGAGGATAACGGATCGTCGTCAGCAGCCGATTTCGGCAGTAACGCAGCAGATAAGGAGCCAGCGCCGCCAACTTTTGCAAATACATCGCTTTGGTGATGCCCATCTCGGGCCAGAGCGGCTTGTCCGGGTTCGTGATGGGAATGTCATGGCCTTCAATGTTGATGGAGCCTTTAATCGTTCGCGGCATGGGTGTACCTCCGTAAAAAGTTTGTTGCCGGGTGTCCCTTTGAACCGCCCGATTGTTATACGTGTAGAAACCAACGCCCGGGAAAAGAGGTGTCCTTTGAAACGATGAATGAGGACTGAAGTAAGAGAATAGCTTACGACAAAGGTAAGACAGCGATTCATGTGGTGTTTTCCACGGAACGTTTTCTTCCTGCGCCATGACGACGGTATTTCGCCGAAGATTTCATCGCCTCTTACTGATCCAGCCTGCAGTCTTCGGGCGCGGCGTCAACAAAAGCCTGGATGCTCGGCTGCCGCAGCGTTCCGTAAGCCGTCCATTCCAAAAAATTGACTTTGACGACCCACTCGGGGCGGATCCATACCGCCCCTTTGTGGCGTTCAGGCAGGTTGGCAAAGGGGCGCTCTTTCAGCGTCATGCCGGCTGCTTCCTCCGTGATTCTCCGCCAATCCGCTACGCCCAGCTTTCCGGTTCCCGCGTGGCCGATGTAAATCAACCGCCCCTCGTCATCGTAAAGCCCGAGGAGCAGCGCGTTGACGATCCGGTCGCGGTACGTGACGCCCGCAACGACGGCGTTCAGGTCCATAATATTTTTCAGCTTTTGCCACCGCTTGTCTTTGCCGTCGACGGCATACGCGCTGTTTAAGTCTTTGACCACGATGCCTTCGAGCCGGTGCTGCCGCGAGATGTCGCGAAGCAGGGGGAGATCGGCGTAGCTTGGCACCGGCTGGACATGGGGGCCCGGAATCAGCATCTCTTCGAGCAAAGCCTGCCGCTCGCGCAGCGGCTGCGACGTCACCCATTCCCCGTTGCAGTACAAGATGTCAAAGACCATGTACACGATCGGAATTTGCCCTACCCGGGCGCGGATCTGCTGCTCCTGGCGAAGGCCGTCCCGTTTCATCACCTGATGAAACGACGGCACGCCGCCCACCAAAGCGATAATCTCTCCATCCAGAATGACCGATTCCGCCTTGCAGTAAACGGATGTATCCCATAGCTCGGGGTATTGGCGCGTGCGGTTGTTTCCTTTGCGGTTGATCAACTCGGTTTCCACACCGTCGTTGTATACGAGCATGCGCACGCCGTCCCATTTGATCTGGGCGATCCATTTGTCCCCGGAAGGAAGAACGTCGGTCATGATCGGTTCGAACGGCTTTACCGGGGCGAACTTCATCTTTTTTCCTCCATGTTGTTTCGATTACGATACCGTTTCGTTTTTCTTTGCCGTTTTGCGCCGTTTCGGTTTGGGTCCTTCGGCCCCTGCGGCTTGTTTGTCTTCCGCGGCCGCCGTTTTGGTTTTGGCTTTGGCCGGTTTTTTGGCCTTGCCGGGATCGGTCGGCGTGATGGACGGCTTGGCCGCCTCGATGCTGGCTTGCAGGGCGGCCATCAGGTCGATGACGTTCGTTTCCTGCTTGGCCGGCGCAATCTTGATTTCTTCGCCCGTGACTTTATGCTCGATGAGTTCAAGCAGGCGGGCACGGTAATCATCCGTGTATTTTTCCGGATCGAAAGGCGTCGAAAGCTGGTCGATCAGCATTTGGGCCATGCCAAGCTCCTTTTCGTTGACGGTGATGTTTTCAGGCAAATTCGGCACCTGCGAAACGGGGCGGATTTCATCGGGATAAAACATCGTTTCGATCGCTAGGCAGTTCTCCAGCACCCGAATGGCGGCCAAACTGCTTTTGGAACGGATGGAAATTTTGGCGATGCCGATTTTTCCGCTCTGGTGCATCGCTTCCTTCAGCAGCTGATAGGCGTTGCCTCCCGCTTGGTCCGGGGCAAGGTAATACGTTTTTTGAAAATAGATCGGGTCGATTTCGGACAAATCCACAAAGTCCAAAATGGCGATGTTTTTATTCGCCTGCTCGGCGATTTGTTCCAGCTCGTCCTTTTCGAACAAAACGAACTTGCCTTTTTCGTATTCGTAGCCTTTGGAAATTTCCTCCCACTCCACCTCTTTTTCGCAGACCGGACATTTGCGGACATAGGACAGCGGGCTGCCGCATTCCTTATGCACGTACCTCATCGAAATGTCCTTGTCTTCCGTCGCCGAAAACATTTTGACGGGTACGTGAACCAGTCCGAAGCTGATGGCTCCTTTCCAAACCGTATGCATGATCGTCACCTCTCCTTTATTATTTTCATTCCATGGTTGTACAGCGTTCTTCGTTCCTTATAGTATGGGTATTTTTAGCCGAATCTATGACATCGCGGATGAAAGAAAAGGAGAAGTTTTAACCGTAAATTACATGCTTTTTCATGAACGGGGCATAGTAAGGGGAGCGCAATCCATTTTTACGTTTCAGGAGGCAGCAGATAATGCGTGAACATGAGGATGAGTCCCGGCGCCGCGATTCGGCGGCTACCGGCCGTTACGACGAAGAGTCCCGCAAATTGGAGTCGGCCAGCTATACGCAAAGCAGCAATGACGTGGATTGGGAACGGATGACGTCGAAGGATCCGGAGGTAACCCATGAAACCCACATGTTCGACATCGACCGGATGGTGAACGAGGGCCTCGGCGGCGGCAATATTACGGCGGATAACGGGTATATCGGCGACAGCACGACAGACGCGATGGTTCCCGAGGTCCGTTCCGACGAAGACGCATAAATGCGTTTTTCCTATTGGCATGAGCATGGATTTCAATTTCAATCATCGAAAGGATGGAACGAAAAATGGACGTCAAGCGTGCCATGGAAATTTACACCGACAAAGAGCACACGTTCGAAGTAAAGCTGGAAGGACAGCCGGTATGGATTGAAAACGTCGACGAGGTAAACAGCATGGCGACGGTGCAGGTCGGAGCCCGCCCGACCAACACGCAAACCGTTAAAGTGGAGCGTTTGCAGGAAAGTTAAAGGCAGGAAGCAAAGAAGCCCGAGTGTCCCTTGAGCAGGGAATTCGGGTTTTTTGCGTGCTCCAAAATGGCGGCGGGAGCTTTACGGTTCGTTTCAGGCATTTGATAGGATCGGCTTCAATTTCATAGTTTAATAGATGCCGGCGAAGGATTGTCATTGATCCGGCCAAAAGCTTCTGATAAAATCTACCCGATTAAAGCCTTAAAGCAAGCCGAAAACTTCGATCAGCGGGCATCAGGGAATACGAGAGGCTGGATAAGAGACTTAGGTTCCGGAAAGGTGCTGAAGCTGATGATGTCTGGAAACGATATACCAAAGGTTCAGAGCAAAGAAGGCGACGCCGGCAGATGGAACCCGGATCCGTATTTGAACCGGCTGGCCGAAGAGGCGGGAGCCGACATGGCCTTTCGTCCGGGAGCGGATTGGCCGGGCTGGAGGGAAGGGCTGAAAGAGCGGGTCACTTCTCTTTTGGGCGGTTTTCCCGAGCGCGCGGCTGCGCTTGACCCTGTCGTGTTGGAACGGACGACGCTTGACGACCATATTCGCGAGCGGATTGAAATCACGACTTATGAAGGGCTGCGCATGCCGATCTACGTGCTGCTTCCACTGGATGCAGAATCCAACCCTAGGCCTGTCGTCATGGCCTTGCACGGCCACGGCTACGGCAGCCGGGAAATCGTCGGCCTGGAGCCGGACGGCTCGGAACGGAGCGGGCCGCCGGGCTTGCACAAGGATTTTGCGCTGGAGCTTGCAAGACGCGGATTCGTGGTCGCGGCCCCGGAGCTTCTCGGCTTTGGCGACCGCAGGCTGGCGGAGGATCTGGAGGGCGACCCGAAAAAAAGCTCCTGCCATCTTCTTGCCCTGCATCTGCTGATGTCCGGCCGGACGCTTGCCGGGTATCGCGTCTATGAAACGATGCGGTCGATCGATTACATGCAGACAAGGACGGAAGCAGACCCGGATCGGATCGGGTGCATGGGCATATCCGGGGGAGGTCTCGTCGCTTCGTTTGCGTCCGCATTGGATGATCGGATCGGCGCTGCGGTCGTGAGCGGATACGCCAATACGTTCGAGGACAGCATTTTGACCCGAAGCCACTGCATCGACAATTACGTCCCCGGCATCATGCGGGAGGCGCGGATGGCCGACGTGATCGGCTTGATTGCGCCGAGGGCGCTCCTGCTGGAAGCGGGAAGCGAAGACCGCGTGTTCCCGCTCGAAGGAGCGAAACGCGCTTACGCTGCGCTTGAACAAATCTATGAAGCGGCCGGGGCCAAGGATCGGCTGGAAGCGGACTTTTTTGCCGGAGGGCATGAAATTAGCGGCCGCATCGCCTATGGCTGGCTTGCGCGGCAGCTTGGAGCCGCCGAAAAGTAATCGTCGATTAAAGGAGATGCCGTCATCGCCGGGCGGCTATCTCCTTTTTTTCTCGTTGCCCTATACCACCCGATCCAGCAGGGAGGTCGAATGCAAGTCGAGCCGGTAGCCTTTCACGAGCGTCTCCCCGTTCCGAATATCCGTTTCGTAAGCCCGTTTAAAACCCAAGCGTTCATACAGCTGAATGGCGGAAGCCATCATGTCCGAGGTATGCAAATGAAGGGCCGAAGCGTCAAGCAAAACCGCTCTGTGCGCGGCTTCGCGGATCAGAAGCGTGGCGATCCCGCGTCCGCGGTAAGCGGGCGAAACGGCCAACAGCCGAATGATCGGCGACTCAATGCCCAATTCGGGTTTGCCGTAGGCTGCCTCCGAAGATAAAAACAATTGAGCGCTGCCGACGATTTCGCCGTCAAGCACGGCAACGAGCCGTGCATACGGACCGTTGCCGTAAACGGAGTTTCGGATCGAATCCCGGTATTCCTCCCAGCGGGGCTGCGGAAGATCGAAAGCGTATTGCTGGTAAGCTTCGAGCATGACCTGCGCGATTTTTTTTCGCTCCGATTCCTTTGCGTCGCGGATGATGATTTCTGGTGCTGCCGTCATAAGAATCACTCCCTCTTCTTTGTTGATCAGTATAACGCCAAAATCCGAGTAAACATATATGAAATAACAAATTTCAATGTTCTTATTAAAAAAATCAATGGTACGGGTTGGGGTGAAGTTTCGATGTTCAACCTTCATATAAGGATTGACAATAAAATTCCAACTCCCTAAGATAAGAATAATTTATGGAAATGCTGCTGTTATAAAACCATGTAAGTTTATGTGAATAATAAGTAATTGCAATTGGAGGTGGACTTTTTGAATATTGAAAATATCGAAGCCTTTGTCTACATCAATCACTACGGCAGTTTCAACAAGGCGGCGGACGTCCTTTTTTTGTCGCAGCCTACCGTGACCGCACGGATTCAGTCGCTGGAGCGCGAGCTGGACTGCAAGCTTTTTGACCGGTTCGGAAAACAGATCCATCTCACGGATAAAGGCAAGCAGTTTCTCCCCTACGCCCAGCAAATCCTTCAGACGTATCAAAAAGGCAAACACCAACTCCACTCCAAACGGATCGTGCCCAATGAATTGCGGATCGGGTGCACCGTGTCGGTATCCAATTACTTGATGCCTTATCTGTTAACGCAGCTGAGCGAAAGGTTTGCGGACATCAAATTCAAAATAACGACGGCCACGACGGATGAGCTTGCCGGCAAGCTGGCTTCGGGAGAGCTGGATTTGGCCTTTGTGCGCAAGCTGATGAATCCCGCCTTTCAGTCCTATTCCTTTTTCGAGGACCCGATCCGTTTGTACGTCTATAAGGAACACCCGCTTGCGACAGCAGGAAGGGCATCGATCCGGGACATCCGGCATGAAAAGCTGATCTTTTTCGAATGCGGCTCGCTTGACTGGCTGCGGATCCACCGCGTGTTCGAAAGCTTGGAGCAGCCCCCGGGCATCGTGTATCAGGTCGACAATTCCGAAACGGCCAAGAAGCTTGTGCTGCGCAGGGCCGGAATTTGCTTCCTGCCCGGGCTGTGCGTTCAGCAGGAGGTCGAAGCCGGGCTGCTCGTGCCCGTGGACATTACCGAAACGGCCGGAATCGCCTTGCAAACGAACCTGATCACGTTAACCGGCGAGCATACGGAATTTGCGGAAGCGCTTCTGGAATGGGGCGGTCGCCCATCGGATTAAGGATTTGCATCGTTGAATAGAAAAACTCTATTAGACGCGTGCGGCAAATCGCGGTAAAGTTAGTGTCAACCAATTCATACTAAACAGATTGGAATTTAATAAATTGGATGAAAAAAGGGGATGAGATCATGCGAAAAACATGGACATTGGCCGCTTTGCTGCTGCTTGCGGGGGTGATGGCCGGTTGCGGGAACGGTGCCGGGAAAACGGCGGATCCGGCGAAGGAAGGCACCGCCAACGCCTCTTCGGGGGCGGTCAAAAAAATCGTCGTCGGCACCGGAACGAATTTTCCGAAAGTGTGCTTTATCGACGAAAACGGCAAGCTGACCGGCTTTGACGTCGAACTGGTCAGGGAAATCGATAAGCGATTGCCGCAATACGAGTTCGAACTGCAAACCCAGGAATTCGCCAACCTCCTCCTCAGCCTGGAGACGAAAAAAATAGATTTTGTCGCGCACGAGATGGAAAAAAATCCGGAGCGCGAGCAAAAATATCTGTTCAACAAAGAACCTTACGCCCACTGGAGAAACAAAATCATCGTAGCCAAAGACAATGACTCCATCCATTCGCTGGACGATTTGAAAGGCAAAAAAGTGCTGACCGGGGCGACAAGCGCCGAGGCGCAAATTTTGGAGAACTACAACAAGAAAAACAACAACGCGATCAACATCGTGTATCAAAGCGGAGCCGCGCGGGATTCGGTAAGCCAGATCACCAGCGGACGCGTCGAAGCGACGGTCGGCGCCGATTTCTCGCTGCCGCTGATCGACCCGCAGGGCAAGCTGAAGACGACCGGGGACGATTTGTCCGAAGCCGACATTCTTTTCGTATTCCGCAAAGATGATCCGGAGTCGCAGAAGCTGGCCGACGACATTGACGGCGCCATCAAGGAATTGAAGACGGACGGCACGTTAGGCAAACTCAGCAAGCAGTGGCTGGGCGACGACTTTACGGCCGATTCCAAGAAATAAGCCGCGCAGCGAATCGAACAAATCGTAAGGGAGGAGGGGACTCATGGGAGCGCCGTTTGATTACACGTATATTTTCGGGTATTTTCCAAAGCTGCTGTCGACGCTGGGCATCACCCTGCTGATCGTGGCAGGTTCGCTTCTGGCGGGGATCGTCGTCTCGTTCCTCATCGCCCTTCCCCGCCTGTACCGGATTCCGGTGCTGAACGGCCTCGCCAGGGTATACGTCTCCTTTTTCCGCGGGACGCCGATCTTGATCCAGCTGTTCCTGTTTTATTACGGCCTTCCCGAAATGCTGAAGCTGGTTCATATCGACATGTCCAAAGCTCCGGTGCTCGTATTCGTCATTTTGACTTACGGCCTTCATACCGGCGCATTTATGTCCGAAACGATCCGGGCTTCGGTGACGGCGGTGGACCGGGGACAGGTGGAGGCGGCGTATGCCGTCGGGATGAAGGGGTATCAGGCGTTCAGCCGGATCGTGCTTCCGCAGGCGCTGGCGATTGCGGTTCCGGTGTTTTCGAACCTTGTCATCGCGCTGCTCAAGGACACCTCGCTGGCGTTCACTTTGGGGGTAATGGAAATGACGGGCAAAGCGGAGACGCTGGGCGCGCTGACGCAGCATTTTGTCGAAGCCTACATTTCGCTTGCACTGATTTATCTGGCCGTCAGCCTGACGCTGGAGAAGCTGCTGCGGATCGCGGAGCGCCGTTTGCTGCGGCATGAGCTGCCCGATCCTGCGGGGCAAAGACGGTTCCGGCTGCAAAGGAAACGCGGTTACCGGCGGCTGATCGCCGACATCGGTTCGGGCAAAGGAGGAGCGGAAGCATGAAAATCGATCCTTCATTCATTTGGACGGCTTTTACCCAACTGCTGCCGTCGATTCCCACGACGCTGGCGATTACGGCCGTATCCGTTTCATGCGGATTTATTATCGGCCTGATCGCCGCGCTGCTTCGGATCTACAAAATCCCCGTCCTGGGGCAAATCGCATCCGGTTACGTGACATTTATCCGGGGAACCCCGATGCTCACCCATCTGCTGCTGATCTACTTCGGGTTGCCGATGCTGCTGGACGCCGTGTCCGTACGGTTCGGGTGGGGATTCAAATCGACCTCCATCCCGATGATCGGCTTTGCTTTCATTTCCTTTTCGATTACGGCGGGGGCCTACATGTCGGAAGTGATCCGCTCCGGACTGCTTGCCGTGAGCAGGGGGCAATTGGAAGCGGCCTACTCGATCGGGATGACGACGCCGCAGGCGCTGCGGCGGATCATCTTTCCGCAAGCCCTTGGGGCGAGCCTGCCGAATTTGTCCAATTCGGTCATCGGGATGCTGCACGGCTCCACGCTTGCTTTTGCCGTATCCGTGGTGGAAATCAACGCGAAGGCGCAAATCGTCGCATCGACCAATTGGAAGTTTTTCGAGGCGTATTTGGCGGCGGCCGTCATCTTCTGGGGACTGACGCTTTTGATCGAAAGGCTGACCACGGTCATCGAGAAACGGATCAATCTATACAATCGGGGGGGAGTAGCATGATTAAGCTGGCCCATATCGCCAAGTCTTTCGGGCGCCATCAGGTGTTGAAGGACATCAATCTGACCGTGCAAAAAGGCGAGGTGGTCGTCATTCTCGGCCCCAGCGGCTCCGGGAAAACGACGCTCCTGCGCTGCGTGAACGCCCTGGAGAAGCCAAATGACGGCGAGATCAGGATCGGCGAGTACACCTTCGACTGCAAGCGTGCCGGCAAAAAAGACGTCTATCGGCTCCGCCAAAAATCGGCGATGGTGTTTCAGCAATACAATCTGTTCAAACATAAAACCGCGCTCGAAAACGTGATGGAAGGCCTTGTCATCGTCAAAAAGCTGCCGAAAGAAGAAGCGAAAGCCCGCAGCATCGCGGTGTTGGAAAAGGTAGGGCTCGGCGGCAAGCTGGATGCTTATCCGAGCCAGCTTTCCGGGGGACAACAGCAGCGCGTGGGGATCGCACGGGCGCTGGCGCTCGAACCCGAAGTCATCCTGTTCGACGAACCGACATCGGCCCTCGATCCGGAGCTTGTCGGCGAAGTGCTGGCGGTCATCCGGAAAATTGCAAAGGAAGGCATCACGATGATCGTCGTCACGCACGAGATGGGGTTTGCCAGGGATGTGGCGAATCACGTGGTGTTTATGGACGGGGGCGTCATCGTCGAGGAGGGCACCCCGTCGGAGCTTTTCAACCATCCCAAAGAGGAGCGGACGAAACAATTCCTGAAACGGATCACTCCGGAATTGAACTATAGCATTTAGGAGGACAAAACAATGGCGATTACGATAAGCGTTCTCGATCAAAGCCCGATTTACCCGGGGGAAACGGGGGCCGAAGCCTTGGCTCGCACGGTATTGCTGGCGCAGACATCGGAGAGGCTCGGATTCCGGCGTTTCTGGGTGTCGGAGCATCATGATTCCGATCAGTTGGCGGGCTCTTCCCCGGAGGTGCTGATCTCCTATCTGCTGGCCAAAACGGACCGCATCCGCATCGGATCGGGCGGCGTCATGCTGCAGCATTACAGCCCGTACAAGGTGGCCGAAAATTTCAACGTGCTGTCCTCCCTGGCGCCGGGGCGCGTCGATCTCGGCATCGGGCGGGCGCCGGGCGGTTTGCCCCGCAGCACGCAGGCGCTGCAGCGCGGAAATGCCGATGCCGCATCGTTGACGGAGAAAATCGTCGAGCTGGGCGGGTATGTGCACAACCGCCTCGCTCCGGACCATCCTTTGATCGGGCTGAAGGCTTCTCCGCTGCCGGAGCAGCCTCCTGAAATATATGTGCTGGGCGCCAGCGTCGGCAGTGCGGAAATCGCTGCAAGCCTTGGTTTGCCGTACGTGTTCTCCTTGTTTATCAACGGGGACGAGAATGTTGCACTTGAGGCAGTCCGGACATACCGGGAGGGATTTAACGCCGAGCGCGGCGCGCAGCCGCAGGCGATCATTGCGCTTGCGGTGGCCGTGGCCGATACGGAGGAGGAAGCGGAGAGCCTCGTCTCTTCCCAGAAGCTGGTGAAAATTCACCTCGCCAGCGGCAAAACGCTTACGCTCGGCACCCGCGAGCAAGCGGAAGAATTCGGCCGGCAGGCAAACGAAGAATATACGATCGAAGAGCAGGAGCCGTTCATTACCAAAGGCACAAAGGCCTCCGTAAGAGAGAAGCTCGAGGCGCTTCAACGGTCATCCGGCGTGGATGAGTTCATTGTGACAAGCAATATCGCCCCGTTCGAAAAGCGGCTCCGGTCGTTCGAACTGCTGAGCGAGGCGCTGAACGAGGCCGTGGCGGAGGTGTAAAGGGCACGCACAACACGTCCGGAATCACCTGCATAAACGGTTTCAATGGATCTGCATTCTACAGGAGGTGGGGAAGATGACAGGCCACAAACTGGAGCCGGTGCCCGAAACCGGCTATGACAAATTCATAAGTATACGCCGCCATTTGCACCGGTATCCGGAGCTGTCGAACGAAGAGTTCGAAACGACGAATTCGATCCGGACATGGCTTGCGGAAGCGGATATCCGGATCCTGGACTACCCTCTGGCGACAGGCGTCGTGGCCGAAGTCGGAGGACAAAAGCCCGGACCTCTCATCGCGCTGCGGGCGGATATCGACGCGCTGCCGGTTCGGGAGGAGACGGGGCTGCCCTTCGCATCCGCGATTCCCGGCAAAATGCATGCCTGCGGGCATGATTTCCACACTGCAGTGTTGATCGGGACGGCGTATGCCTTGAAAGAAAAGGAAAACGAGCTGCGGGGAACGGTCAGGCTGATTTTTCAGCCTGCCGAGGAAAAGGCAAAGGGAGCCAAGCAGGTGGTCGACAGCGGCGCGCTTGAAGGAGTGCAGGCCATTTTCGGAATGCATAACAAGCCGGATTTGCCGGTCGGAACCGTCGGCATCAAAAGCGGGCCGCTCATGGCCGCCGCCGACGGCTTTACCGTCAAAATCGAAGGAAAAGGCTCCCACGCGGCGGTTCCGGAAGCCGGGCTTGATCCGATCGTTACGGCCGCCCATGTCATTACGGCGCTCCAGTCCATCGTGAGCCGGAACGTCAGCGCCCTGCAGAGCGCAGTGATCAGCGTGTCCAAGCTTCACAGCGGAACGTCCTGGAACGTGATCCCGGATCAAGCGGTGCTGGAAGGAACGATCCGGACGTTCGACGAGTCGGTGCGCGGGCAGGTGCTGGAGCGTTTCGGCCGGGTGGTCGAAGGCGTCACTGCGGCTCTGGGCGCGAGTGCCGGCGTACGCTGGATTGAAGGTCCGCCCCCGGTAAACAACGACGAAGCGCTGGCGAGGCTGGGCATCGAAGCTGCGGCCGCGGCCGGACTCCATGCCGTAGAGCCTTCGCCGTCGCCGGCAGGCGAAGATTTTGCCGTATATCAGCGGAAAATTCCGGGATTGTTCGTATTTATGGGGACGGCGGGGACGCAGGAGTGGCATCATCCGGGTTTTACGCTTGATGAAGCCGCGATTCCGGTCAGCATCCGTTTCTTTACGGAACTGGCCGAACGCGCTTTGGAACGGCTTCGTCCCACCGGAGGTGAACGGCGATAGCAACGATCAAAAGCTACGATGTCATCATCGTCGGAGCGGGTTCCATGGGCATGAGCGCCGGATATCATCTCGCCAGGCGGGGCGTGCGGACGCTGTTGATCGACGCCTTCGACCCGCCGCACCGCGAAGGCAGCCATCATGGGGAACCGCGGCTGATCCGCCATGCCTACGGCGGCCACCCGGTGTATACGGAGCTTGCCGTTCGTGCCCATCGGCTGTGGAATGAGCTTGAGGATCAGGTCGAAACCCAACTGCTGGTGCAGTCCGGCGTGTTGAATATCGCCGACCCGGATCTGCATTCCTTTCAAGGCCGCCTGGCGGAAGCCGCCAAACATAATGTTCCTGCGATCAAGCTGGATGCGGACGAAATCCGCAAGCGCTGGCCAGGTTTTACGATCCCGGATCATTTCGAGGCGATGTATGAGCCCGCGGCAGGGTACCTCCGCAGCGAAGCGTGCGTTGATGCCTATAAAAGGCTGACGTTAGCCTACGGAGCCGAGCTGCTGACGCATTCCGCCGTTTCCGGCATCACGGCCCGAAGAGGCAGCGTGGTGGTCCATACCCGGAACGGCAAATTTCACGGAGCCAAAGCCATTTTGACCGCAGGGGCATGGTTCGGCACATTGGCGCCGTTTGTTTCGATTCCCGTGAAGGCCGTGCGCAAGGCGGTCGGCTGGTTCGAAACCGCGGGATCGGACTACAGGGCCGGGAGATTCCCGGGATTTACGCTGCATACGCAGGAGGGCGGATTTTACGGTTTCCCCGATATCGGCGGGGAAGGGCTGAAAATCGGGCGTCACGACACCGGGCGGGAATGGAAGCCCGGCGAGCCTTTTCCTCCTTTCGGAAGCCTCCCGGAAGACGAAGCCGATTTGCGCGTTGCGCTCGGGAAATATGTGCCCGGAGCATCCGGGCGTCTCTTGCAAGGCGCGGTCTGCAAATACGAGCTTTCGCCGGATGAGGGGTTCATCATCGACCGGCACCCCCATTATCCGCATATTGTGGTCGCCGGGGGATTTTCCGGACACGGATTTAAGTTTTCGAGCGCCGTCGGCGAAATATGCGCGCAGCTGGCGATGGACGAGGAGCCGCCATATGACCTTGATCCGTTCGCGCTTTCGCGTTTTGCCGGGCAGGCGGAGCCTGCGGCAAGCTTAGCACAAGGAGGAGAATGAACATGAGTGGAATCGATTTGGATGCTTTTATCCATACGCATAGCCAATTGCTGGCCGAAGTTCGGGATTTGAGCGAGCAGCAGGCGAAATGGAAGCCCGCCCCGCAAATCTGGAGCGTGCAGGAAGTCGTTTCGCATCTGGTTGATCACAGCTTCGTCATTTCGTTCCGCATCCGGGACATTTTGGCCGGAACGGCTGCGCGGCTGCCGGCTTTTGATCAGGATGCCTGGGTGAGCGGCCAACGCTCGAACGAAGGGCGGTTGTCCGATATTTTGGATGCTTTTCAGGCGATTTTGGAGTATAACAGCCTGTTGATCGGACGTTTAAGTGAGGAAGAGCTGGAGAAATCCGGAATCAATTTTAAAGGGGAACCCGTCAGCGTCAAGGCCATCGTCCAAGGTTTTATCCGCCATGTTCACGGCCATCTTGGGCAAATCGAGCGGATCAAGCAGGCGTCGGCTATGGCACTTGGAAATGCATAAGGATCACTTAGCTTCCGGTTCCGTATAAGGACATTTTCGAAAAGGAGGAAAAAATCATGGCAAAGCAAAAACGATTGAAGCTGGGGGCGCTTTTGCACGGCGTCGGCGGAGGCACGTCGCTCTGGAGGCATCCGGACGTCGACGCGGGGGCGAGCGTTAATTTCGAGCTGTACAAAAGCTGGGTCCGCAAGGCGGAAGAGGGCAAGCTGGACCTGATTTTTATCGCGGACGGCTTATACATTACCGAAAAATCGATTCCCCACTTTCTGAACCGATTCGAGCCGATCACCCTCCTGAGCGCGCTTGCGGCCGTCAGCACGAATATCGGGCTTGTCGGCACGTTGTCGACATCGTACAGCGAGCCGTTTACGGTGGCGCGCCAGTTCGGGTCGCTCGACGTCATCAGCGGCGGCCGGGCGGGCTGGAACGTGGTTACGTCCCCGCTGGAAGGGTCCGCGCTGAATTACGGCAAAAAGGAACATCCGGAGCATGACAAACGTTACCGGATTGCCACGGAGTTTCTGGAAGTCGCGCGGGGGCTGTGGGATTCCTGGGAAGACGACGCGTTCGTGCGGAACAAGGAAACGGGAGTATTCTTCGACCGGGACAAAATGCATGAATTGAACCATGAAGGCGAGTTTTTCTCCGTCAAAGGACCGCTGAATATCGCCCGCTCCAAGCAAGGGGGCCCGGTCATCTTCCAGGCAGGCGCATCGGAGGTCGGCAAAAACTATGCCGCGAAGGAAGCGGACGCCATCTTTTCGGGAGCCGAGAATTTGGAGGAGGCGCTGCGGTTTGCGCAGGACGTTAAAGCCCGCGCCGCAGCCTTCGGCCGGAACCCGGACGACGTGCTGATTTTCCCCGGCATCGGCCCGATTATCGGCCGCACGGAAGAAGAGGCGGAACGCAAATATCAAGAGGTGGCGGGCCTCGTGACGATCGAAAATGCGCTTGATTACCTGGGGCGGTTTTTCGAGCATCACGACTTTTCGCAATATCCGCTGGATGAGCCGTTTCCGGAGCTTGGGGACCTCGGCAAAAACAGTTTTCAGAGCGGCACGGACAAAATCAAAAGGGATGCCAAGGAAAAAGGGCTCACGCTCCGGCAGGTGGCGCTTCAATCCGCGACGCCGCGCGGCAACTTCATCGGAACCGCGGAGCAGGTGGCCGACCGCATTCAGGCATGGTTCGAGGCGGGAGCTGCCGACGGGTTTATGATCACGTCCGCCGTGCCGCGCGGGCTGGAAGATTTCGTGGATCAGGTGGTTCCGATCCTGCAGGAGCGGGGATTGTTCAGAACCGAATACGAAAGCGATACGCTCCGGGGCAATCTCGGACTTCGGGTGCCGGAAAACCGGTATACGAAAGCCGGGGCGGAAGCCGTACGCTCCTGATGAAGTATGAGTCATGAAGCAGCCAAAACGTTACCGGCATTCCGCGGATGCATCCGCGGCACGGACAGCTAGCTTCGCTTTAAAGCGAAGCTGGCGTTCAACCCAAAGGAGGATAAAGATGACAAAAATCGCTTTGATTGCAGGAAGCCCGTCAAACGGATCGCGGTTATTCGGCTTGGTCGGATATGCCGCGGACCGGCTGGCGCTGGCCGGCTTTGACGTCGATTTGATTTCCGCCGCCGACCTTCCGGCAGAGGATCTGCTCCGCGCCGATTTTGGCAGCGCTGCGATTCGGCAGGCGCTTGCTTCCGTGGAGCAGGCGGACGCCGTCATTATCGCCAGCCCCGTCTTTAAAGCTTCCTATTCGGGCGCGTTGAAAACCATTTTGGACCTCCTGCCGCAAAAAGGTTTTCAGGGCAAGGTTGTTCTGCCGCTTTTCATCGGCGGCACGATCGCCCACCTGCTGGCCGTCGACTATGCGCTGAAGCCGGTCGTGGCCGCGCTTGGAGGAACGAATATACTGGGCGGCGTGTTTGCCGTCGACGGGTGGATCACCCGCACGGAACACGGAGGATATGAACTGACCGAGCAGCTGAAGGAACGTCTGGATGCCGCCATCGGCGATCTGGTTCACGAGCTGGAGCAATATGCCGCCGCTTCGGACCGGAACAAGCAGGGGCAGGCGGTGTAAGGTAAACAGCCCGGCTCTGACCGGCAGCCCGGTGCAGGTTATCGGGAAGAATTTGAATGATGATGAAGCTTTCGCCATCAGGGGTTGTCGTTTCATAATCGAATAATGACATGCCTCGCAATCACTTTCGTTAGATTTTGTGACTCGGTGCAGACAGAAACGGACTAGCGTAGTCGAACGCTAGTCCGTTTCTGTTTGTTCATTTTGCGCCTTTTTGAGCTGTTTTCGCTTGACATGGGCCGCTCCCCATTGATGCAAGGATTCCAAAATCGGGGACAGGCTCTTGCCGTATTCCGTGATGGAGTACTCCACTTTCGGTGGGATTTGCGGATAGATGACTCGTTTAACGATCTCTTCCTCCTCCAATTCGCGCAGATGGAGCGTAAGCATCCTTTGCGTGATATCGGGCAGCAATCTTCTTAGCTCATTGAACCGCAAAGGTTTGCCTTGAAGCAAATGATAAAGGATCATCGGCTTCCATTTGCCGACGATCGAATCCAGCGCCGCAACGAATTGACATTGGCCAGGGTTCTTTTGCATACGTCCGCCTCTCTTACAGTACCTTTTTTGATACTATACCACATTATTGTGCGTACTTCATTAAACAAAATATATATTATATGATCAATGTAGAAAGTGTATTTATTTTAATTACAGAAGGGAAGTTTTCATTCATGGCAACCGTACTGTATATCACCGCACATCCTCTGGATTCCCAGTCGTCTTATAGTCTCGCGGTAGGGGAAGAATTTATAGAAGCTTATCGTCAAGCCAATCCAACCGACGAAGTGATTCATTTGGATCTGTACCAAGAGGATATTCCGCAAATCGATGCCGATGTTTTACGTGGTTGGGGAAAGGTTCGGTCCGGTTCTTCTTTCGATCAACTGTCTGATGCGGAGAAATCAAAAGTAGACCGTCTTGAGGAGATTCTGAATCAATTCGTGGCAGCCGATAAGTACGTTTTTGTCTCCCCGATGTGGAATTTTACGGTCCCGCCGGTTTTGAAAGCATATACGGATGCAACTTCCATTCCGGGAAAAACTTTCAAATATACCAAAAATGGCCCTGTAGGTCTGCTGCCCGGCAAAAAAGCCTTGCACATTCAAGCCAGCGGTTCCGAGTATTCGGAAGGCCCCCTTGCATCGCTCGAAATGGGATACAGCTATCTTAAGAAGATTCTGCATTTCTATGGGATTCAATCGATTGAGGCGATATTTGTTGAAGGAACGGCATCATCAGAGAAAGCTCCGGCTATTAAAGAAAAAGCAATCGCACATGCAAAGGAAGTCGCCAAACGTTTTTAATAGAGGTGCAGTATCATCATCCACAAGAACAAATCCCCCGGAAGTGAAGGAGACCCGCAATTTGCGGGTCTTCAGGCATTTTTCTTGCGACGATCGAATGATGCGCGGAATTTTATTTTACGATTAAATACGCCCCCAATAGAATAACGGCGACTCCGGCTATTTTGGTCATACTGATCGTTTCGTGAAAAAGAAAATAAGCGGGAACCAAGGCCAATATATAAGCGAGGCTTTGCAGCGGGTAAGCGATACTGAGCGGGAGCCGCGACAAGACGGCAAACCATAGGAGAGTCGCCAGTCCGTATAGGCCAAGCCCGCACCATATATGAACCGAGGCAATAAGCTTCTCCCAGTGAAGACCGCCGCTATTCTGCAGGCCGAGCTTGAACAGGATTTGTCCGAACACGAGCAAGATGATGTTGCACAGCAATAACAAGTAGCTAATGACGACGTTCATGAAGCTTCGGATCCTCTCCTTTTAGAATCGTGATTTCTTGCGTCAAACGCAGCACCTGCCGGCTCAGCTTGGTAATGACAAGGGTCAAGTGAAGGATGAACACGAAACAAAACAGCAGCCCGAACAGAAAAAGCAGCGCCGGAGCATATTCGATATGCAGCCACCACGCGATCTTTTCCATGCCTTTGACATTCATCGAAAGGACGAGCAGCAGAATCCCCATCAAAATCCACAGCAGTGAATATTGCTCCTTCAGCTTGCGACGTCTGACCAGCTCCAAAACCGTCAATAAGAAGACCAATGAAAACAAGATCGACAGCAAATAAACATTCATCATGACAATGACTTCACCTCGGGGACCGAACGGCGCTGACGAGGACCGATAACGTTACCTTCACCATGTAATAGGCCGATTTCACGGGCGTAATCGAAGATTTTCCGGTCTCTCTTTGGCGCATTTCAGCTTTGATCTCAACGAGCCTGCATTTCCGGCGGGCAAGATAAACGATGGACTCCACCTCTGGATAATCGATCGGGTAGTAGTCCGCATAAAGCTCGATCACCTTTCGTCCCGCGGCCCTGAAGCCGCTTGTCGTATCGGTAAACCGCTGCCCCGTGACCAGGCTGACAAGCATGGAAAAAAAACGGATGCCCACTTTCCGCATCAAGGAAGACCGGTAAGCCGTCCGTTCCAGAAAACGGGAGCCGATCACAAGATCGTTTTCCCGGACCATATCCAAAAGCTTCGGCAAATCGGCCGCATTATGCTGCCCGTCGGCATCCATTTGAACGGCAACGTCATAGCCGTGATCGCGGGCATAGATGTAACCGGTTTGCATGCCGCCGCCGATTCCGACGTTAAAAGGCATGCTGAGTACCTTTGCCCCGGCATTGCCGGCGACTTCCGCCGTTTGATCCGTCGAACCGTCGTTGATGACTAAAATATCCGCGGCCGGCATTTGGCTTTGGATTTCACCGATGACGCGACGGATGCTGAGTTCCTCATTAAAGGCCGGTATGATAACCAGTACTTTTAGCATCGTGCCCTACCTCCCGAGTATGCGTTTTGACTTTTTGAAGGATGGCAAGTGCCTGATCAACGGCAAAACCCGCAAACAGCGCGAAAAAAATAAACATTGGATAACCGTATCTCGACATCGCCACGAACGGGAGATGGATGCCGGTAAAATAAACGATGGCAAGCAGCACCGGCAGCAGCGGTTTTCCGATTTTGCGGATGAATGCCCATACCATCCCGATGAGCCCTCCGCAAACGAGGATGTCCTGAACCGCCCAAACGAACGACTTTTTGATCGAGAAAATGTCGTGCAAATAAAACGGAACCATATAAAGCGAATAAAACCTCCCGATCGTGTAGTGATACATATACTTCAGCGGCTCGTGGACCAATCCGTATTTCAAAATGTCCAACCCTTTGGCAATCGCTTCCCCGTCAGATCCCGCAAAAATGGTTTGAGGGTCATACTGCGGAAATGCGGCAAAAAACCCGGGAGGAGGAAGCTGGTATTTGATACGGGTTCCGAGCAGGAACGGACTGCCGGCCGAACTCGTAAACAAAATGAAATCGCCGAACGTCACGGCATTCCGTATCCACCATGGAACCAGCAGCGCGATGTATGCAGCCAAAATGGCGAACGTAAAGCGAACGATTTCCTTGAAGGAATAACGGTAAACCAGCCACAAAAACAACATCATGCACGGAAATAAGGAAGCCTGCGGTTTAAAATAAGCAGCGGCTCCCGTCCATAATCCGACAACGACGTACCATAGCGTTTTTTTGGAATGAAGCGCCGCAATCATTGAGCATAAAAGCATCAGGATAATGATGCGGTAAACACCCTCGGTCAGCACGGAACCGGACGTAAAATAATCAGGAAGATACACCGCGGCAATCAGCGCCGTAATGACGCCAACCCGATGGTTGAAGGTATGTCTCGCAACGGCATAAACGGGAAAAATGCATAAAGCCTGCAGCAAGCATTGAAAAACTCTAAAAGCCGTTACGCCGTTCTGATCTCCGAAAATCGCCATCCATCCGCTCAGGATGAGGGGCAGGCCTGGCATAATAAACGCCGACGGTGCGTTGCCGGAGTTATACACAAGCATCCCTTCATGCAGCAGCACTTTCGCGCTGTGGATATACTTCACGTCGTCATTGTTCAGTTTGACCGGATCCCCCAGCAAGAGGCGGTCGCCGTGAACGAGCACGACAATAAGCGACAAAATCAAAACCATCGATGAGACGATAAGCAAAAAACGCCTTGTTGCAGGTTCTTTCATGTAAGCGACAAACAAAACTGTTACCCCCATTTGAAATGATGACATCGCCGGCTGTGGCCGAATTGTTCCGAATACGATTTTGCTGCATTAAAAACCCAATCGTTCTACGATACAATATAAAGACGAATATCGAAGAGATTTCGTTTAAAAATCTTGAAAATGCATGCCTCCTAGATTTTGACAAAATTCTTCATTGTATATAACAACATGCAAACGAGAAATTGGATTCCATTATGGAAAAGTTGCTGGCTCAGTGTTTGTAGGTATCATCAACGAATCAATTTTTGAAATCCCAAGGAATAAAGAATGTTAGAATATTTGGTAATGGATTGAGAGAAACAAACGGTATAACCTCAAACGATGAAGGTGGGAGAATGGGAGATGGGCTCGGAAACGTTATTGAAAAAAGAACTCTTGCGCCTGCGGCCGAAAGGGGAGGGGAGCAACCCGGATTGCCCGCAGCCGGAGGCTTTCATCCCCGAGATGTTAAGGCACATAGGAAGCACCGATCCGGAGCTGAGGGATGATTTGATCTACGGAACGATCTGCCGGTGGACGAAGCAGGGGAAAATTGCCCCGGCAGCGATGCGCACGCTTTTACGGACCGCAATGGATGACAACCATCTTTTTTACGGAATTGGGGAAAAGGGGACGGATTCCGTGTTTACCCGTTCTTTTTCGGCCCTTATTCTACCCGTTGCCGTTTACATGCATAAGCAAAATCCTTTTCTATCGGAAGACGAGCTGCACGACATGAAAACGAAAATCATTCGATATTTGGCCTTGGAAGAGGATTTGCGGGGATATGTGGAGGGGAAAGGCTGGGCCCATGCCGCTGCGCACGCTGCGGACGGGCTGGAGTCGTTGGCGGGATTGCAATCGATGACAGGCACGGATTTGATGGGGATGCTGGATGCGATCCGCAATAAAGTTTGTATCGGCAGTTACCTGTATATGAACGATGAGGATGAACGTTTTGCAAATGCAGCCGCAGCCGTATTCATGCGCGAAATCGTGGCGGACGATGATATCGCAGGCTGGATTCACCAGATGGCCGATGTCCCTCCGGGCGGCAGTATGACGGAGAGCGAGACGTTGCGGGCCAACACGAAGCTCTTTTTGCGGAGCCTATATTTCAAAATGCTCAAAGAACAGCGATTGCTAAAGTTTGTGCCCTACTTATTGGAACGATTGAACGCAAGGAACAACTATTAATATGAAAAAACATATGTCGCTAACTTCTTTTACCTTTTGGCAGCGAGATCCGCGTCTTGCGGCGATGGCATCGGAGCTGCCGGATTATTTCAGGACCGTGGAAGCTCGTCCAAGAACCGAAGAAGAATAGCGGACAGCTGATCAGGCTGACTCAACATAGGCAGATGTCCCGTAGGCAGAGTGGTCGTTTGGCAGCCGGGAAGGTTCCGGATCATCCGGTCCTGCAGCTTCGTCGGGAGCTCTTGATCTTGGTCAAGCCTCACGTAAAGCGCTGGAATTCCGGCAGGCCGATGGGCATGAATTTTATCGGTATAGATGCGCAGGGGCTCCGGCGTAAATTGCTTTGCGATTTCTGCCGCCTGCTCCGCCGGAAGACCGCTGCACAAACCTTGACGAATCGCCTGCTCCGGCGGCATCGTTCCGAACGCGCGCATCAAAGTTCTCATAAGGATTCGTTTGGCCAGCGGAAATACGGAAAGAAAGGAGCCGCCGTCCGAAGGGATCGCCGCTCCTACGGCCGCCAACCCGGCCACCTGAGGCCGGCGCTCCTCGGCAATCCGCAAAGCGGGGACGCCCCCGAGCGAATGGGCGACGAGGATAAATCGCTTTACTCCCCAATGATCGATCTGGTCGTTGATTTCCGCTATGTAGTCATGAAGCGACAGCTTTTTTCTTATATCGTCTTCGGTTTGGCGAAACGGAAAATCGATCGACAAGCAGGGAACCGGAAGCCGATCGATGACCTGATTCCAGATGCTGCCGTTTAATCCGGCGCCGTGAATGAATACAAATCCGGTTTGAGAGCCCGGGTTATCGAATTTTTGCATAAAAAATCCTCCTAAGTACATTGTGTTGGGACACCAGCGAGAGATTGCCAAAACTTTGGCTTATTCGTCGAATCCGGTTTTTTCGCTGCTAAAACTTGCCTGGCAGTCCTTTGTTCTCATTATATGACTGCTTCCCTGACAAAACCGGTCAGTGAAGTTCGGATGGAGTAGAAAGACGAATGCGGTCCCGTCCGTTCTTGCGGCAGCGGATGCAGACCGATATAATTAAGGACAAGTTCATGTAAGGAATTGAAACCGAAGGTGGGTCAACGTATTGGAACAGATTCAGAACGTGAAACCGTTTGTGTATACCTCTCTTCGTCCGGAGGATACCGAGAGGTTGGCGGCATGGCTGGCGAAAACGGCCGTTCCCGGAACGGTGATCGGTTTGGACGGGGATTTGGGAGCGGGGAAGACCGCTTTTTCGCAATTTTTTGCCAAGCATTTGGGCGTGAAGGGGGTCGTCAACAGCCCGACCTTTACGATCATTAAAGAATACGAAGGGCGCCTGCCTTTCTACCATATGGACGTATACCGGGTATCGTTGGAAGAAGCGGAGGACCTGGGGCTGGACGAATATTTTTACGGCAGTGGGGTAAGCCTCGTGGAATGGTCGCAGATCGTGCGCGAATTGCTGCCCGAGCGGCATTTGCATCTGTATATCGAAACGACCGGCGAAACGGCGCGGAAAATTACGGTTCAAGGCTTTGGGGAGCCATATGAAGCATGGTGCGAAAGCCTGAAACAGAATGGAGTCTTTACAGAATGAATCAACCACAATCACAGCCGCTGAAGCGGTTTTTGGCGTTGGACACGTCGACGGCATGCCTTGCTTTGGCGGTGATGGAAAACGATAAAGTGCTGCATGCGATCAAAGCTGCGGGAGAACGCAACCATTCGGTTCACCTGCTGCCGCTCATTCAAAAGGGGCTGGCGGAAGCCGGGGTGGCCGCTTCGGGGATCGACGGAATCGCCGTAGGCATCGGGCCGGGTTCTTATACAGGGACGCGCATTGCGGTCACGGCCGCCAAAACGTTGGCCTGGGCTTGGAACGTTCCCGTCGCGGGAATCTCCAGCCTGCATGCCCTTGCATGGAGCGGCCTCGTCACGGCGACAGGCGCAGACCGGGGAGAGAACTGGGTGATTCCGCTAATGGACGCCCGGCGCGGACAAGCCTACACCGCATGGTTCCGCGCCAAAGGCGGAGACATGCCGGTTCGGCTCAAAGAAGATGCCATCCGCCTGATGGAAGACTGGGCGGATGAAATCGGCAGGGCATGGAAAGACATGCCGGCAGAGGAACGGCCGGACGGCGTCTGGTTTGTCGGGGACGCCGGAAAACATGAAGCCGCCATCGAACGTTTGCGCGACGTCATGGGGGATCGGCTTCATACCGCCGCATGCGATATGGAAGGGGAACCGGTAGGCCGTTTGGGGGCAGACCGGCTGATGCAAGGAACGACGGACAACGTGCACGCTCTCGTGCCGAATTATACGCAGCTGGCGGAAGCTGAGAAGCTCCTGCGGAAGCCGTGAAGGGAGTATGTCGAGTAGTCATGGAGCAGGAGTTGTTTCCGAATGAAGAAGGTTTGTCCTTTCGCCAAATGGCGCTGAACGACATTCCGGACGTCATGGTGATCGAGCACGAATCGTTTACGCTCCCCTGGACGGAGGAAGCGTTCCGAAACGAGCTGACCCAGAACCATTTTGCGCGGTATATGATCATGCAATATTTGGGCCAGCCCGTAGGTTATGCCGGCATGTGGACGGTCATCGACGAAGCGCATGTGACGAACATCGCCGTTCTCCGGGCATACCGCGGGCGCAAATGGGGGGAACGTTTGCTGCGCGAGCTGATGAAAACCGCGTCGGATCTGGGGATGCGGCGAATGACCCTCGAAGTCAGAGTGTCGAATGAAGTGGCGCAGAATTTATATCGCAAACTGGGATTTAAGCCTGCAGGGCTCCGCAAAGGTTATTATTCGGACAACCAGGAAGACGCCCTGATCATGTGGGCGGAGTTGCCCGAGCGCGGCGGCGCGTGGGAAGTTGGGAAGGAAGCGAACTGATGAGTGAATATCATAACGAGCATGAATCCTGCTTAATATTGGCGGTGGAGACAAGCTGCGACGAGACCTCCGTGGCCGTCGTGAAGGACGGAAAGGAGGTTCTCAGCAATCTGATCGCAAGCCAGGTCGAAACCCATAAAGCTTTTGGCGGCGTCGTGCCGGAGGTGGCTTCGCGGAAACATGTCGAAAACATTACGCTGATGCTGGAAGAGGCGGTGCGCAAAGCCGGCATAAGCCTTCAGGATCTGTCGGCCATCGCCGTCACGCAGGGACCGGGGCTGGTCGGAGCCCTTCTGGTCGGCGTCGTTGCCGCGACCAGCCTGGCGATGGCGCTGAACAAGCCGCTGATCGGCACCCATCATATAGCCGGACATATTTACGCCAACCGCCTCGTGGCGGACATGGAATATCCGTGCATGGCGCTGGTCGTTTCGGGAGGGCACACCGAGCTTGTGTTCATGAAGTCCGAAGGGCATTTTGAGGTCATCGGACGCACCCGCGACGATGCCGTCGGCGAGGCTTACGACAAAGTCGCCCGGGCGATCGGTTATCCGTATCCCGGGGGGCCTCACGTGGACCGTCTTGCCCTGGAGGCGGAGGAAGCGGTGGAACTTCCGCGGGTATGGCTCGAATCCGAGTCGTACGACTTCAGTTTCAGCGGCCTGAAATCGGCGGTGCTGAATGTCGTGAACCAGCGCAAAATGCGTGGGGAGCCTATCATGGAAAGCGCCATCGCCCGCGGATTCCAGGAATCGGTCGTTGAGGTGCTGGTCACGAAGGCGATTCGGGCCGTGAGAGCCTACAATGCCAAACAGCTGCTGCTTTGCGGCGGCGTCGCCGCAAACCGCGGGCTGCGGAGGGAGCTGGAGCGGCAGTGCCGCGAGGAAGGCATCGAGCTCATCATTCCGCCGTTCGAATATTGCACCGACAATGCGGCCATGATTGGCGCAGCTGCATATTTGAAGTGGAAAAAGCGGCAGTTCGCTGGTCTGGATCTAAGGGCCATGCCGCAATTCTCGCTGGAAGAGTGGTCGGGCCAGGAATAATCATCGTCAGCGATGATCAGCTGCTGCAGATGGCGGGCCGGTCGCTCGGCCGTCCGGCTCAGGCGTATCAGCTCTGCGATGTCCAGGTCGTAGCCGGCAGCGTTTCGCACCGGATGGCGGCGGTCACGGTCGAACGCAATGGAAAGACCTGCCGCGGCACGGCCGTCCATCATGACATCGTCATGGCCGCGGGCCTGGCCTATGTGGCTGCCTGCAACAGCGCGGTGCAGTCGGCAGCGGATGAAGACCGGCAGCAAGCAGCGATATAATGAAGCAGTTCAAAGCCCGTGCTTGACTTCAAGCGCGGGCTTTTCTTTTTCCTACAGCATTCGACAAAGTTTTTGTCAAGTTGTGGACAAGGTTATCCACATATTCGAGGAAATTTGTGTACAAACTCGCGATGCTGGTGAAAACCGTCGATTTAAAAGCGTTTTGAAAACGTGGATAGGATTTTCAATTGTAGCATGGAAAACCTGTGGATAATGTGGACAAATTGGTGGATAAAAGTGGATATTTGATCAGGAGGATGAATTTAATCAATAAAAAATGGCCCCAAGGGCCATTTTTTAAACAAAGTTATGCACTTTTTATGTGGATAAGCATGTGTATAAGAGGATGGGTGCCAAAATAAAAAAGTTTTGTGAATTTGACAAATTTCTTTTTGTTGATCTCGAAGTCCTGAACCGTTAGTCCTGCATGTTATTCGGCGGCAAGCATCTCCCATTCGGCAAAAGCTTCATCCAGCTCTTTTTTCTTGGCCTCTTGATCCTGCTGGTGTTTTTGGAGCGCGATGTAATCCTGGTACACCTCGGGTTTCGTCATCTCGGCCTCCAGCCCCGAAATTTCGGATTCAAGCTGCTGGATCCGTTCCTCGAGCGCCGCGATTTTGCGCTGCCGGTTCCGTTCCTCGCGTTTGGCCTGCTTGTCGGCTTCGAACGAATGGACGCCGGATTTGGCTTCGGGTTCGGCAGCATTCTCCTGTTTTTGCGTCCGGGGGCCTGCAGCTTCCAGCGCCTCTTGGGACAATTCCTCAAGTTCCTGCTTTTTGGCTGTATAATCGTCATAATTCCCCAGGAAATGTTCCACCCCTTGCGGGTGCAGCTCGATGATCCGTTCGGCCATCTTGTTCAGGAAATACCGGTCGTGCGAAATGAACAGCAGCGTGCCTTCGTAATCGATGAGGGCCGACTCCAGCACCTCTTTGCTGAACAGATCCAAATGGTTTGTCGGTTCGTCGAGGATAAGCATGTTGGCTTCGAGCAGCATCAGCTTGGCCAGCGCAACCCGCGCTTTTTCGCCGCCGCTGAGCGAAGCGACTTTTTTCAGGACGTCCTCGCCGCTGAAGAGAAAGTTGCCGAGTACGGTCCGGATGCGGGCTTCCTCCATATGCGGATAGTGGCTCCAAAGCTCCTCAAGCACCGTATTGGACGGGTTCAGGTTTGTCTGTTCCTGGTCGTAATAACCGATTTTCACTTTGGTTCCCCACTGGATCGTGCCCGCCGCCGGGCGTTCGCTTCCGGTCAGGCATTTGAGCAGCGTCGATTTGCCGATGCCGTTCGGGCCGATCAACGCGACGGTTTCACCGCGGTGCAGATCGAACGAGACGTTCTCGAAGAGACGATGCGGCGGCGTAAAGGAGACGGCAAGGTCTTTGACCTGAAGCACGTCTTTGCCCGACATATATTCGACGTCGAAGGAAAAGCTGGCTTTTTTCAAATCGCCGAGCGGTTTGTCCAGCCGCTCTATTTTTTCGAGCGCTTTTCGCCGGCTCTGGGCCCGTTTGGTGGTCGATGCCCGGACGATGTTTTTTTGAATAAACTCCTCCATGCGCGCGATTTCATCCTGCTGCTTCTCGTATTGCTTCATGGCCGATTCGTATTCGGCCGCCTTCAAATCGATATAACGGCTGTAGTTGCCGGTGTAACGCTTCGATTGATGCCGTTCGATTTCCACGATGGACGTCACAAGCCGGTCGAGGAAATAACGGTCATGCGATACGACGAGCAAAGCGCCGGAATAGGAGCGCAAATAATCCTCGAGCCACGTCAGCGTGGCGATGTCCAGATGGTTGGTCGGTTCGTCCAGCATGAGCAGGTCCGGCGCCTGAAGCAGGATCCGCGCAAGCGCAAGACGCGTTTTTTGCCCGCCGCTCAAGGTCGAGATTTTGGTGTCCGGCGCAAAACCTCCGAAACCCATGCCGTGCAATACGGACCGGATGCGCGTTTCCATTTCGTACCCGCCATGGTCCTTGAACCAGTCGGATCGCGCAGCATAACGATCAAGAAGCTCCTGATATTTTTTCGGTTGTTCCATCAGGGCAGGATCGGCAATCTGTTCTTCCATGAGCCGGAGCTCTTTTTCCGTTTCGGTCAAATGGGCGAACACGTTCATCATTTCTTCCCAAATGTTGCGGTCCGATTGCAGTCCGCTGTTTTGGGCAAGATAACCGATGGTTGTTTCCTTCGCTTTGAAAATTTGTCCCCCGTCATAGGACATTTCGCCGGCAAGGATTTGAAGCAGCGTCGATTTGCCGGCGCCGTTGACGCCGACCAGCCCCACGCGATCCCTTTCCTGAATCTGCAAATTGATTCCATCGAGTACGGGCTCCACGCCGTACAATTTTTTGATTCCACTTGCTTGAAGCAGCATAAGCTGTAAACCTCCGTCTATATGCGATCTATTGCTTGTTTGCTTGGATGTTGCTCCCGCCTTGAACGCGATCTGCTTTGAATGCATTGCGTCCGCGGGCGTTTTTTTCGAATTGCTTCATATAATAAACAGTTTACATGAAATATGAAGAATTCGCGACATGGGGGAAGGACTTCGGGGTTACCTTGGCGAAAATGGAGCAACAGTGGTAAACTAAGAGCAAAATGAACGCAAAATGGATCAAACGGTTGAACCGGATGCCGGAGGCTGATCGAAAGCGGTGTGCGATTTTACGCGGATGGCGACGGCACAGGTTGAGCATTTTGCGGCACTGAAAATTGAAATGCAATTGCAAACAACTGAAAAATAGGATAAAAGGAAGGCGGCTGTTGGACGTGGTGAACGGGGAAAACGGCGCGATGGGGCAGCAGAAGACCCGGCTCCGCTCACGTATGTCCGGGATTCGCGGCGGCATTCCGCAGGATCGGCATCGAAGCATGTCGGCACAGGCCTGCATCCATGCCGCCGCTTGGCTGATGAAAGAGCAGATCCGAAGCATGCTCATTTACGTGCCTTTCCGCAGCGAGCTGGATACGAGACCGCTTGTCGAGGAGGCATGGCGGGCAGGCATTGAGGTCTACGTGCCGCGATGCTTTCAGGAAAACCGTTCCATGACGCTCCATCGGCTGAAGCGCTGGGACGAGCTGCAGTCCGGGGCCTACGGCATCATGGAGCCCGATCCTCTGCATTCTCCGGCTGAACCGGATGCCTTCGTGCCCGGGGCGGTCATTATGCCGGGATTGGCTTTTGACATGCATGGCGGAAGACTGGGTTACGGGGGCGGTTATTATGATCGGCTGCATGAACGCTTTTCGGCGAAAGGCGGCAAATGGAGCAAGCGGCCAAAATGGGCCGGCATCGGGTTTGGCGAGCAGGTGGTCGAACGGGTTCCGATGGAACGAACGGATGCGCGTCTTCAGGTTCTAATCACGGAACAAGGCGTACATGAAATGAACGGGGAGGCTGAAGATGGAACTGACGCATTTTAACGAACAGGGCAGAGCCAAAATGGTCGATGTTTCGGACAAGGAGGTTACGAGCAGAACGGCGGTTGCGCAAACCGCGGTGAAGATGGCGCCGGAGACGCTTGCCCGGATCAAGGAAGGCAAAATCGGCAAAGGCGACGTGCTTGCGGTCGCTTCCGTCGCCGGCGTGATGGCCGCCAAAAAAACGTCCGACTGGATACCGATGTGCCATCCGCTGCCGCTGACGGGCATCGATATCCATTTTTCCGACAACGGCATCGATGAATTATATATAGAAGGAACCGTCAAAACGACCGGGAAGACCGGCGTCGAAATGGAAGCCCTGACGGCGGTATCCGCCGCGGCCTTGACCGTCTACGATATGTGCAAGGCGCTGCAAAAGGATATGGTGATCGGGCCGACGCAGCTGAAATCCAAAACCGGCGGGAAAAGCGGCGATTATAAGCTCGAACCTTAGGAAGTTCGGCGGCCCCTGACCCGTCCAATGCCGGAACGTTGTTCGATGAACCGGGCCGCCGCCGGCAAGCTCCGGGGTTATGGAATATTCACTTTTGGGGTCCCCGCAAAATACCTGAACGGGCTGCAATGCCAAAGCCTATTTTTGTGCGAATTTTAGAAACATAATAGATGAGCAGGAGGAGGGGTGATCTTATGGTGTGGAAAACAGCGATCTTGACGGCAAGCGACAAAGGATCAAGAGGTGAGCGTGAAGATACAAGCGCCCAGGTCATCCGGGAGCTGGTGGAGGAGGAACTCGGCGGGGAGATTGTGGAGTACCGCATCGTCCCTGACGAACAGGATGAGATTATCGCATCGCTCATTGAACTCACGGATTATTTTCAGGCGGATTTGGTACTGACGACCGGAGGGACGGAGCTGGCGATCAGAGACGTCACCCCGGAAGCGACAAGAAGGGTCATCGAACGTGAAGTGCCGGGGATGGCGGAAGCGATGAGAGCGACCGTCATGCAGAAAAACCGCGCGGCGATGTTGTTCAGAGGTATTGTCGGCATCCGCGGCCGGACGCTGATCGTCAACTTGCCGGGAACGCCGAAAGGCGTGCACGAAAACCTGGCGGCGATTATGGACCAGCTTCCGGAGGCGCTGCTGATGGTGACGGGGCAATTCCGGCAGTAAGCCGGGGCCGGGCGCTCTATTCCAAAATTGTTCACACTTATTTGATATTGTTGCGATTTGAGTTATGGTATGATGTCTTTGTGGCAAAATTATGTCCAATTTTGACGTTGTTAGCTTTATGGATATAGGACAGAGAGGAGAATTTCGATATGCTGAGCAGTATTGGCGTACCTGGAATTATATTGCTGGTGATTTTGGCCTTGCTGTTGTTCGGGCCGAACAAGCTTCCCGAGCTCGGACGCGCGGTAGGACGCACCTTCCGGGAATTCAAGGACGGTGCCCGCGATATCATTGCCGAGGATGACGAATCTTCCCGCAAAAACGAACAAGCCAAACCGCTGGCTGCCGCTTCTAGCGAGGCGCAAGCCGATGCAACCGTAACTTCCCAAAGCACAGCAGACAACAAACGTCTTCCCGAATAGGTTTTAGGAAAGAGGACTTTGGAATCCCTTCCATCCGGGGAGGGATTTTGTTTTGTCCGCAGGCGCTAAGAAGAGAGGACGGTGACCGTATGTCTGATAAACAGGTGGAAATGTCGATTGTCGAACATCTCGGGGAGCTGCGCAGGCGGATCATATACATTTTGGCGGTTCTGCTGCTTGGCCTTGTCATCGGCCTTGTCTGCGCCAATCCCATCTACAAATATTTGATCAGCGTGGACTCGGCGAAGGATTTTCAGCTTCATGCGTTTGCATTTTGGGACGGCATCGGCATGTACATGAAAATCGCCATGGTCGTCGCGCTTGTCCTGACCATCCCGTTTACAGCCTACCAGGTGTGGGCGTTTGTCAGCCCGGGGCTTCGGGAGATCGAGCGCAAAGCGGCGCTGCGGTACGTTCCGTACGTGTTTATATTGTTCCTGCTCGGCATCGCCTTTGGATATTACGTGGTGTTCCCGATGGCGCTGGGCTTTACGACGACAATCACCAAAAACATGGGATTAACCGAAACGTACGGCATTTCCCAATATTTCAATTTCATGTTTACCCTGGTCGTGCCGATTGCGCTGCTCTTTGAGCTGCCGCTTATCGTCATGTTTTTGACCAAGCTGAGGATTTTGAATCCGCGGAGGCTGCGGAAGATGCGGAAGGTGTCTTATTTTGCGCTGGTGTTCATCGCCGTGGTCATTACGCCGCCGGACTTCATCTCGGATTTTCTGGTGACGATTCCGCTGCTCCTGCTGTACGAGTTCAGCGTGTATTTGTCGTCGGTGGTGTACCGGAAGCAGCTTGCGGCCGACGAGGCGATCGAAGCGCGGTACAAGCAGGCGGAAGATTCGGAATAATCATAACTTTTGAAACAGAAAGGGCGTTCTTCTCCGACGGGGGAAGCAGGCTCTTTTTTTGTTGCCGGAATCTTTGGAAACAGACCTGAAATTTTCGGAACGGCGCTTTCGTTTTGCAGGCATATTTTCAAATGGGGTGGATAGAATGATGGAGTATGGGCGAAAGGCGCTCGGACCCGTCAAGGACAAGCCTGGCGGCAGCCGTTTGAAAAAGTGCGGATTTCTTTGAAAAATGAATCCAGAGGACTTGAAATCTGAGCTCAAGTTGAGTATCATAAAAGTGGTTGTTAGCACTAGACCCTGTCGAGTGCTAATACATACCGACAACAACGCCGTTACAGAAACACAACATATTAACAAGGAGGCTATTTTTCATGATCAAACCTTTAGGTGACCGCGTATTGGTAGAACCGATCGCACAAGAGGAAACGACTTCATTCGGGATTGTCCTTCCGGACGCTGCAAAAGAAAAGCCGCAAGAAGGCAAAATTATCGCTGTTGGCGGCGGAGCAGTTAAAGACGGAGTTCGCGTTCCTTTGGAAGTAAAAGAAGGCGACCGCGTCCTGTTCTCCAAATATGCCGGAACAGAAATCAAATACGAAGGTAAAGAATATCTGATTATGAAAGAAAGCGACATTCATGCAATCGTAGGCTAACGGCCTGAACATAGCATTAACGAAATACAACAATATATTTGTGGGAGGTTTTTATCAACATGGCAAAAGATATCCGTTTCAGTGAAGACGCGCGCCGCGCGATGCTGCGTGGGGTAGACGCTTTGGCGAATGCCGTAAAAGTGACGCTTGGACCTAAAGGCCGCAACGTCGTTCTCGAGAAAAAATTCGGAAGCCCGCTCATCACCAATGACGGCGTGACGATCGCAAAAGAAATCGAACTGGAAGACGCTTTTGAAAACATGGGCGCTCAGCTCGTTAAAGAAGTAGCTACCAAAACAAACGACGTTGCCGGTGACGGTACAACGACTGCAACGGTTCTGGCTCAAGCGATGATCCGCGAAGGCCTGAAAAACGTAACGGCAGGCGCTAACCCAATGGTCGTTCGCAAAGGTATCGACAAAGCGGTCAAAGCGGCTGTAGCCGAACTGAAAAACATTGCAACTCCTGTTAACGACAACCAAAAAATCGCCCAAGTCGCCGCAATCTCCGCTGCCGACGAAGAAGTAGGCCAACTGATCGCCGAAGCAATGGAAAAAGTGGGCAACGACGGCGTTATCACCGTCGAAGAATCCCGCGGATTCAACACGGAAATGGAAGTCGTGGAAGGCATGCAGTTCGACCGCGGTTATGTATCTCCATACATGATCACCGACACGGACAAAATGGAAGCCGTTCTGGACAATCCATACATCCTGATCACGGACAAAAAGATCTCCACGACCCAAGAAATTTTGCCGTTGCTTGAAAAAATCGTTCAACAAGGCAGACCGCTTGTCATCATCGCCGAAGACATCGAAGGCGAAGCTCAAGCGATGCTCGTCCTGAACAAACTGCGCGGAACGTTCAACGCCGTTGCCGTAAAAGCTCCTGGCTTCGGCGACCGTCGCGAAGCGATGCTGCAGGATATCGCTGCCCTGACCGGCGGCCAAGTGATCACCGAAAAACTCGGTCTCGACCTGAAGAGCGCTTCGATCGAGCAGCTGGGTAACGCACGTCAAGTGCGCGTAACGAAAGAAAACACGACGATCGTGGACGGAAGCGGCGACAAAGCCGACATCACGGCTCGCGTGAACCAAATCCGTGCGCAGCTGGAAGAAACGACTTCCGAGTTCGACAAAGAAAAACTGCAAGAACGTCTGGCTAAATTGGCTGGCGGCGTAGCGGTCATCAAAGTCGGCGCTGCAACCGAAACCGAATTGAAAGAGCGCAAACTGCGCATCGAAGACGCCCTGAACGCAACCCGCGCTGCGGTTGAAGAAGGTATCGTTTCCGGTGGCGGTACGGCTCTCGTGAACGTATACAACGCTGTTGCTGCCGTTGAAGTTTCCGGCGACGAAAAAACCGGCGTGAACATCGTGCTCCGCGCTCTGGAAGAGCCAATCCGCACGATCGCCGCTAACGCCGGCCAAGAAGGTTCCGTCATCGTGGAACGCCTGAAAAACGAAAAAGTGGGCGTAGGTTACAACGCCGCTACCGACGAGTGGGTAAACATGTTCGAAGCCGGTATCGTCGACCCTGCGAAAGTAACGCGTTCCGCTCTGCAAAACGCAGCTTCCGTAGCGGCTATGTTCTTGACTACTGAAGCGGTTATCGCTGATAAGCCTGAACCAGCTGCACCAGCTGCTCCTGACATGGGCGGCATGGGCGGAATGGGCGGCATGATGTAATAAAAGGCCCCAAAAGCCTGTAATATCAGTGTTTTAAAGGCTCCCGAAAGGGAGCCTTTTCTCATTTTTTAAGGTCTGTAAACGTTTTTTTGTCATCGGGATACTGAATAAGCGATTTGAGCCTTTCAAAGAATAACGTATGAATCTTTGAAAAGCAGAATTCTTTTGATAAAAAATTACTGAAGCAAACCGACGATAAGGATGCCTGTCCAAACGGCCAGCAGGATCCATACCAATACAAACAAAATTGCGGCAGCGTAATGTTTAGGCTTTCCGTTTTTCCTCATTTCTTCAGCCTTTTCCCTGTTTTCTTCAATGATATGGGGTGGGATCAAGCGTAACGCCAGCGTGATGCCGAGGGGAACGATAACCAAATCATCGAGATACCCTAAAATCGGGATGAAATCCGGAATCAGGTCAATCGGACTGAAAGCGTAAGCGACGACGCAAACGGCAAACGCTTTGGCATACCAAGGCACTCGGGCATCTTTGTAAGACAAATAAAGCACGTATATGTTTTGTTTTATCGTTTTGGCGTAGTTTTTGAGTTGTTGCAGGATCGACGGATTCATATCAATTTCTCCTTCATGGTCATTTCTTATCATTAATGAAACTTCTTTTTCTTTGTCCACCAGTGTTTATCGAGAGCCGTAACTGCGGCTGCATTTGTGATATGATAAAAGGGAATGTTATGCATGTTAGATTAGACAGAAAAAGGCAGTGATATTCGTGGAACCACATATGATCCGGGCCAACATCCAACCGGGAATGACGGTAGAAATCGTGAAAAAAGAAGACCAACGCACCGGCAAGCGCACGCAAGGCATCGTTCAAAGATTGCTGACCAACTCGCCCAATCATCCGAGAGGCATCAAAGTAAGGCTGACCGACGGCACGGTGGGGCGTGTGCAGGTCATTTTGAAACAGCAGGTTTAAGAAACAATTCTCCGATGACGGAGAGACCGTTTAAACACTCAGCATTTATATCGATGAATCCGGACTCTATCAAAAAATGATATAAATGCAGCGGTGATCTTGTCCATACCGATTCTATCACTCCGACATAGAATGAACTATCTTTCAAGAAGGAGTTGATAGAAACAATGGCACAGCAATTAATCGCTTATAACGCAAGCGTGCCGACGCCGGTTACGGACGGGGCGGCCATTCCGATTCCGATTACTCCCGCGGGAGTGGGGATTGCCTCGTTCAGATTAACCGTCCCCGGCGTTCCGAATTTCGTCGATTTGAAAGGGCTGGTTGGCATCCGCGGTGACGCGGGAACCGGAAGCGTCCTGCTTCGAATCTTTCGGGACAACAATGTCATTTACTACTCACGCCAGGGCTTTGAAGCCAATTTTGAGAAGTACTACTCCATTCCGGTTCAGTTCACCGATGCAAACGTAACTCCAGGCGTTCACGATTACACGTTATCCATCGAAAACTTGACGCCGGGCACGAGCGCAACGGTCATCGGACCGATCGTATTCAGCGGTTTTATTACGACGTAATCCAATCCTGAATGCAAATGCACCTTTTAAAGGCCGCCCTAAGCAGCGTTATCGCCGCTATGGGGCGGCTTTTATGCGCTTTTTTTGCTATATCATCGGCATGGTTTTCCGAAAAAACGCGAAAAATGGTAAATTAAATTTTTGTAGTAAAATTTTATGATGCATTATATAATTAAAACATATTTTCACAATGAAAGGAGGTCGAATAGTCCGTAAGATTCCGGCGCTGTGGTCTCGCAAGAAAACTTTATTTATGGGAGGAGAAAAAGCAGGGATGAACCACCAGGGAGCTTGGTTGGGCAGAAGTCTTCGCGGCATGCTCATAATAAGTTTAATTGTAAGCGCATTCATAACATGTGTGCCCGTTTCCATTTACGGCGCATCGGCAGAGGAGGATACTAACGGAAACCCGGCCATCGAAGCGAATAACACCGGGGAAGCCGGCGTGGAGGGACAAACAGTTGACGCAAAAAACGTAGAAGCGGCACGTCTGGAAATTTCGCCAAACCCGATCACGCTTGAGGCGAATACGTCGCTTACCCTCACAGCGAAGGGGTATGGCACGGACCAAAGCGAAGTCGATGTTCCGCAGTCGGAGGTCGGTTGGAGCATTAAATCGGAAAGCACGCCCGGAATCGGAACGTTGAACGGCGCGACGCTGACGGCAGGGGATCAGTCGGCTTCCGGCGTCATCGAAGCGGTGTACAACGGTCTGACCGCGGAAGTTGAAGTGAATGTCGTGGCTCCGGCGGCGATGGCGGCTGCGGGCACCGAATGGTCCAGGGTATTTGAAGATTTTGAAAACATCGATGACGTGAGGGTCACTTCCGTGAGGGCGAATTCCGCGGTGCTCGACCAGGTTCAGCGTCCTTTCCCCGTCAAATACGGCCTTTCGGCAGGCAGGCTGAAATACGATTTTACCAATAATGACGGAACATCCGCGGCTTACATACGATTTAAAAATCCCGACGGAAAAGACGGCCGCGATCTTCCAGGCAAGCCGAAAAAAATCGGCTTTTGGGTGTATGGCGAAGATAAGCAGCACTGGATCCGCGGACAGGTGCAGGACAGCTTGGGCAAGCAGTTTACGCTTGATTTTACCAACAGCAGCGATGTGTTGAACGGCTGGCGGTATGTAGCTGCCGATGTGCCCGATGGGTCCGAGCCGCTGAAACTCAACTATATTTATTTGGTGGAGACCGGCACAAAAAGCGCAGGCACGCTTTATGTCGACCAAGTCAGCGTCGTTTATGAGAACACCAATATATTTGGTGTTGAATGGTCAGGGGTCAAACCGCTGAAGATCGGAGATACAGCGCAAGCCGGCGTTCTGGTCACCCGAAAAGGTGACGTTGATCCGAAGCCTGCGGAAAGCGGCAGCGTCACGTTCGCAAGCAGTGACGAGTCGGTGGCGACGGTGGACGCAAATGGTCTGATTCATGCGCTTGCTGCCGGGGAAACCGATCTGACAGCCACATATCAAAATAAATACCGCGCCGTATACCGGCTGGCCGTATCCCAGAATCCGGTCGTGCCGGACCGGCTTTTGATTGAGGGACCGCTATCGCTCGTTCTGACCGAAACCGCCAACTTGAAGGCTTTTGCCGTCTATGGCGGAGGAGAGCCGGTCGACGTGTCGGCGGAAGCCGTGTTTGAAATCGAGCCCGGCAGCGGCATCGCTGAGATCGCGGGGCGGCAGATTCGGGCATTACAGGTAGGTGAAACGACAGTGACGGCCAAATATGAAGGACATGAAGCAAGCTATAAGGTTCAGGTGAAAGCCGGAGAACTGAAAAGCATCGAAATCGGAAACGTATTTTCCGTAATTATCGGCGAAAAGGCGCCTGCAGCGAAAGTGTACGGTGACTACAAGGTCGAAGGCAAAAAGGAAATTACAACAGGCATCACATTTGGCAGCACGAATGAAAAGGTAGCGGCCATCGATCCGGCGACAGGCCAAATCACCGCCAAGGCGCCGGGAACGACAACGATTACGGCCGAAGTGGAAGGCAAAAAGGCGCAGCAGCTCCTTGTCGTGACGAATCCGGCCGCACACCCGAAACGGGAACTGCGCGGCGCATGGATTTCGACGGTAGAGAACATCGACTGGCCGACGAAAAACGTGTTTGATCCCGCGCAGCAAAGAAAGGATTTCGTGAAGCTGCTGGACGAATTGAAAAATACGGGGATTAACGCGGTGTTCGTGCAGGTTAGACCGACAAGCGACTCCTTTTTCCCGTCCGATTATTTCCCATGGTCGCATTGGTTGACGGGGGAACAGGGCAAAGCCCCGAGCGACGGGTACGATCCGCTCAAATTTATGATCGAAGAAGCGCATAAACGGAATCTCGAATTCCATGCGTGGATCAATCCGTACCGGATCAGCATGCATGACAATCCCGATTTGCTCGCGGCGAACCATCCGGCGCGCGTGCATCCGGACTGGGTCGTTAAAAACGGCGGTAAAATGTACTTTAACCCCGCGATTCCGGAGGCTCAGCAATACATCATTAACGGAGTCAAAGAAATCGTCCAAAAATACGACGTCGACGGCATCCATATGGACGATTACTTCTATCCGTATCCGGGAAGCGAGCCTTTTGACGACGCCAAGCAGTACAACGACTATAAAGCAGGCGGAGGCACCAAGTCATTGGGCGATTGGCGCAGAGACAACGTCAACGCCATCGTCGAAGGATTGAATGCGACCATCAAGAGCACCAAGCCTTACGTCAAATTCGGCATCAGCCCGTTCGGCATCTGGCGCAACAAAGCGACGGACCCGACCGGATCGGAAACAAACGGCCTGCAAAATTACGATGATCTGTATGCCGACACGAGAACATGGATGAAAAACGGCTGGGTGGATTACCTGGCGCCGCAAATTTATTGGCATTTCGGCAACCCGGCGGCAGCCTACGAGAAGTTGATCGATTGGTGGACCAAAGAAATCAACGGACAAAACGACAACTCCGGCAAACATCCTGTTCAGCTATATATCGGCCAGGCGGCTTATCGTGTGGGCGAAAGCAACTGGATGAATCCCGACCAGCTTCCTGCCCAACTGAGATACAATAACGACCAGGGCCTAAATGTATCGGGCAATATTCTATTCAGCACATCGGATGTGCTTCGCAATCCACTGGGGGTCAGGGACGAGATCGCATCGATGTATTCGCGTCCCGCGCTGGTTCCCGTCATGCCGTGGCTGCCGGACGAAACGCCGGCTGCACCGAAGCTGCTCAATGTCAAAGGAAAGAAAGGTACGATTGAAGTCGATTGGAAGGACAATGAGAAACAGAAACCGGCTTATTACGCGGTATACCGCATCAGCGGCAAAGGTTCCATCAATCCGAACGATACCTCGCAGCTGATCGCGACCGTTCGAAGAGTGGACGGAGTGAAACAAACATTTACGGATTACAGCGCCGTACCGGGTCAGGAGTACACCTATGCCGTCTCGGCGGTAAGCAGATTGCACAATGAAAGCGGGCTGAGCAACACGGTCTCCGGCCACGTGAAATAAGGCGGATGAATCCGGGAACGGGCGTTGCCCGGGAATTCGCAAATAATGGATCCGTGAAATCGGCGGGAGCATCAATAAGCTCCGGCCGATTTTTTTATGACGTAAATTGGCGAAGTACAATGACCCATATTTTTTATTCTTTGCGGGTTCACCTATTGACAGCTAACTTAATTTGTAATATCTTTACATTAAGATAAATGATTTGGATTAAATACTGCAGAAGGACATATACACCAATATATCTCGATATTAAGAATATTAAACATTAGAGGAGCTGAGAATAATGAACATGAAAACCGCAGGCATTCACCACATTACCGCATTTGTAAGGGATCCGCAGAAAACGGTCGATTTTTACGCAGGCGTACTTGGGCTTCGTTTGGTGAAACAAACGGTCAACTTTGATGCGCCGGAGGTGTACCACCTGTATTTGGGAGACGAACAAGGAACCCCGGGCACGATCATCACGTTTTTTCCGTGGCCTAGATCGCGTCAAGGACGCGTGGGCGGCGGTCAGGTCGGAGTAACGACGTTTGCGGTTCATAAGGGGGCGCTTGCTTTTTGGGAAAACAGATTGGCGGCTTTTGACATCCCGTTCGAAAAAACGTCGAGATTTTCGGAGACGTATCTTGCCTTCCGCGACGGGGACGGTCTGCAGCTTGAAATCGTGGAACGGGAAGCAGGTCCATTAAGCACGTGGAGCTTCGGCGGCATTCCTGCGGAGCGGGCGATTAAAGGTTTTGGCGGCGCGGTATTGTACAGCATGGAGCCCGGGCGGACGGCCCACCTGCTTCAGCAGGTGATGGGCCTGGAAAGAATCGGCCAGGAGGGAGCATACATCCGGTTCAGATCGTTTGGGGAGCTTGGCAACACCGTCGATGTTGTCGCGAACCCGGTGGAGCGGGGAACAGGCGGAGCAGGAACGGTGCATCATATCGCCTGGCGCGCGAAGGATGACCGTGAGCATGCATTATGGAGAGAGCATATGCTGGAGCATGGCTTTCAGACGACGCCGATCGTCGACCGCCAATATTTTCACGCCCTTTATTTTCGCGAGGAAGGCGGCATCCAGTTTGAAATCGCGACCGATCCGCCGGGCTTTGCGCGCGATGAAGAACCTGCCCGTTTGGGAGAAAAGCTGATGCTGCCCGAATGGTTCGAACCGCGCCGGGAAGAAATCGAAGCCAAGCTGACGCCGTTTGAAGTCCGGGAGCCGGAGGTGCCGCGCCGATGATGAAGTCCATCGATCCGCTGAACCAAAGCGAACGCGACAATTACAAGCTGCTGACCGGAAGCATCATCCCGAGACCGGTCGCTTGGGTAACTACACTGGCCGAAAACGGGAAAATCAATGCAGCGCCGTTCAGTTATTTCAACATTGTGACGGCGGATCCGCCCATGATTTCCGTGTCGGTTCAGCGAAAACAAGGCTCGCGGAAAGATACGTCCAGAAATGCGGTACGGGAAGGCGAGTTTGTCGTGCATATCGGGGACGAACTTTCGGTAGAAAAGCTGAACATAACTGCGGCCAGCCTGCCGCCGGATGAAAGTGAGCTGGAGCATGCCGGGCTGACGCCTGTTCCGAGCGACAACGTGCGCGTTCCGGGCATTGCCGAAGCGAAAATACGCATGGAATGCGTCCTTGAACAGGCGATACCGCTGGGAGGGACGCCGGATTCCCCGGCGGCGGATTTGCTGATCGGGCGCGTCGTCCGCTTTCATATCGATGAGTCCTTGCTGGATCAAGGCCGCATTCTGGCGGAGGCGCTAAAGCCGGTCAGCCGGCTGGCCGGCAGCCATTACGCCAAACTGGGAGAAACTTTTTCCTTGGAGCGGCCGAATTAAATTGAAGGGGGGGCGTTTCGGCTTACGGGGGTCGGCCTAAGAAAACGCAGGCAAAAGTCCACACCGAAAGACTGAAAGACCGAAAGAACCCGTTATTTTTTGAAATGCTTGTTTGTTCGCCTTATCTGCGTTCAAAAAACAGGTTATACTGAAAAAGGAAACTTGTACTAAAAACGAATCATGATAAGGGAGGACAAGTTACATGAGCTTGAAAGTCGCGCCGTATATCGTATTGGATGGAAACTGCGCCGAAGCGGTGGCATTTTATGAAAAGGTGCTGGGAGCAAACAACTTGGGGGTCCAACGTTTTGGCGATAAGCCGGACCTTGGCCATCCGATGCCGGATGAAGCGAAAGACCGCGTCCTGCATGCGGCACTCGAATTCGACGGCCAGATGCTTCTGTTTTCCGACACGTTTCCGGGGAATCCTTACAAGCAAGGCGATCAATTGACCATTGCCCTCATGACGAAGGATTTGGAGCGCTTGAGATCGATTTATAACGCACTTTCCGACGGCGGACAAGTTCACATGGAGCTGCAGGAAACGTTCTGGAGCCCGTCCTATGGCATGGTTCGCGACAAATTCGGCATTACCTGGCAGCTTAGCGGGGAAGCATCCGAAGGATAAAAACATGAAGAGGGCCGGCCCAGCCGGTCCTTTTTTCGATTGGACCTTTTTTATAAGGATCTCGCTAAGGATCCGGTTAAAACTTTACTTTTGGAGCAAGGGATGTCTTTGCATTGTCCGATCATAATCGAGGTGGGAAACGCACAAATGCCTGCAACCTTTTTTGGTCTGAACTGTCTTATATTCAAAAGCTTTTTTAGGGAAGGGAACGAAAGTCCATGAAGGCCAAATGGTTGGTTTCGTTGATCCTGTTCGTTGTGCTGGCAGTCGGCTGCAGCCATCCTAACCGTTTCCAAGTCGAGGGCAGGATCGAAAGCGTCGATGCCGAAAAGAACGTCCTCCACGTAAGCGGCTTTGAAGTAAAAGTAAAAAACGTAGAGGGATACCGGGTCGGGGATCACATCAAAGCCGTTTTGGAAAGCCCTTATGCCGACAAGGATGTGTACGATCCTGCCAGGACCAAAACCGTAAGCGTAGAAAAGGGTTCCCCGTGATGAAGTTTTCGGGAGGACCTACCCGGAAGTTCACATGACCCGCGGAGCTGCTGCACGGCGAATAAACCAGTTCCATTCTTAGAATCTTATATGTGGGAAGTTATCCTTTTGAAGGAACGGACGATTTTAAAGTAAACCGCCAGGGCTCAGGAACAGAGGCAAAGCCTGCCGGAGAATCGCATAAATTGGCGTCAATATAATTCATTGTTTACGAAGGGACGAAACATGTTGATATTGAACCTCATGCTGGCCATGGCTGTCTCATTCGGTACGGCTTCGGAAGTCGAGGAACCGGCCGATGTTAGCAAAATCAAATCCCACACCGACTTTAAACTGCTTTTGCCAAGCGGGAAACCTGCCAGCGATTGGAAGATGGAAGTGAAGTGGCCCTTATCCGCTCAGGTTTAATGAACCGATTCGAAATGTGAGATTGCATTATTTTGATAATAGGGGAGAATTCATGCTTGGCATCGAGCAGCATAAGGCTATTTTCCTTAACAAAACACAAGCCCACCGATAAAAAAGACATGTCCTTTCATATCTGTGCAAGTTAAAATGTAAGCGATTTCAAATATAGGATTTTGCGGAGAACTTCGGTACACTTTTGCAAAATCCTCATTTAAGAGAGGTGGGATTTTATTGATGGGCTCGATGAAAAAGCTTGGTTTCGGTTTCCTGGTCCTGCTGCTGATGCTTCCGGCCATGTCCGGCGGGAAGGAGAAAGCGTCGGCGGCCGCCGGTTCAGGCACCAACCTGGCACTTGGCAAAAGCGCGCAGGCCAGCTCCGGCAAAGCAAGCAACGCCGTGGACGGCGATCCTTCGACCGTCTGGCAGCCGCTGGCCGCGGACCGCGGGGACGATATGAACGTCTGGATTTCGATCGATCTCGGCGCCAAGGAAACCTTCAACAAAGTCATGATGCATCTCAACCGGGCGGATAATTTGAAAGATTATGAAATCCTCTACTCCGACGACAACGGCAGCTGGAATCAAGCTTACAGCAAAAATAAAGATTTGACCGCTACGGAGGCAGCGATGTTCGACGATGTAACAGCAAGATATATCAAGATTAATCTTAATTTGAGCAAAGATTTAAATGTACAGCTATCCGAGCTTGAGGTGTATAACAGCACGGAAGCGCCGGCTCCCGCCGGCTTGAAAAGGATTTATTTCACGGACGCAAGCGGAAAGGAGTACCCGAACAATGCCGAGATTCGCTTGAATAAAGGCGAGAAAGGCATGCTTGTCCTGAAGGGCGAGCTCGATTCCGGTCAAGAAGTGGATCTGACGCCTTACGCCAAGACGTTTGCAGCCACGACGCAGGATGTGAGCATCGATCCTTCGGGAGCGTTTACGGCCAACCAGGTCGGAGCGGCGCTTGTTCACGGCGTGGTGCAGACGACGAAGGAGCTGAAAACAAACGATTTTTGGATCGTGGTCGACGATCCGAACGTGTTTTTGGATGAAAAATACGTGATGAACTCCAAGCTGATCCACCAACATATCCAAAGCGAAATCGGCCAGCCGGCTCTGATTGAGCCGAAGGATGTTTATCCTTCCGTGTCGACCGTCTCCAACGTGGCCGGCACGCTGAGCGGCGAGCTGATTTACGGCGGCAAGGTCATTGCCAAGCTGGACCCGGTTGCCGTGGCGAAAGGGGAAGCCAAACAGTGGACGCCGGAGGGGACCGCGGATCAGAAAGGCCAGTATGAAATCCGGCTGACGATGGAGCAAGCAGGCAAACCGCCGGTGTACGACTCCTTCTACTTTACGGTATGGGATAAAAAGAGCATTCCAAAAGACCAGAGCCAAATCGCATTTCTTGGCGATGACGGCAAACTGGTGTACGTGAGCGATTACCGGGGCAATCAGATCCTCGATTTCTCGAACGTCGGCTACATGGGCGGCGGCGTGAAAATCCCGGACGTCAAGGTCAAAGCGACGGTCAAGCCGGGGGACGGGGACGACACGGCCCGCATTCAGGCAGCCATCGACGAGGTGTCCCGATTGCCGGTCGGCAAGGACGGTTTCCGGGGAGCGGTTTTGCTCAAAAAAGGGAAATACGAGGTCGGCGGCACGCTAAAAATTAATGCGAGCGGCGTCGTGCTTCGGGGTGAAGGACAGGATGACAAAGGGACGCTCATCTATGGCACGGGCGCGAATCCGCGCAACCTGATCGAAATCGGGGAAAATACCGGTCTCAGCATCGACAACGGCTCGATGAGAACGATTACCGATCTGTACGTGCCATCCGGTTCACGGACCTTCCGCGTTGATGATGCCAGCGGCTATAAGGTCGGAGATACGGTCGTGGTGCGTCGGGTCGGGGACAAAAACTGGATACATGAAATCGGCATGGATTACATTTACAACCGTCCGGGCGGCACGGTAACCCAGTGGTCGCCGTTTAATCTCGATTTTGACCGCGTCATCACGGCGATCAACGGCAACGCTATCACGGTGGATGCGCCTATCGCCAATGCCATCGAACAAAAATGGGGCGGCGGGCAAATGTTCAAATACACCGACAGCGCCCGGATCGAGCAGGTCGGCGTGGAGAATATGCGCGCGGACAGCGATTTCGATCCAAGCATCATGGATACGGTCATGGACAATGACACTACGGACCCGTATTATGCCGATGAAAAACACGCGGAACGTTTTGTTGTTTTCAACAGCGTCAAAAACGGCTGGGTGCGCGACGTGACAGGTTACCATCTGTCGTATTCGCTTGTTCAGATGAGCCGCAACTCCAAATGGATTACGGTGCAGGACAGCAAAATGTACGACATGGTCAGCATCATTACCGGCGGCCGCCGTTATGTGATCCATCAGATGGGGCAGCTGAATTTTGCGCAGCGGATTTATACCGAGACGGCGCGGCATGCGTTTGTCGTGGACAGCCGGGTACAGGGGCCGAACGTATTCCTGGACGGCAAGGCGGTTAAAAACTACAACACGAGCGAACCACATCACCGCTGGTCGGTCGGCGGCCTGTTCGACAACATCGATGCGCCGATTTCGATCCGCGACCGCGGCTGGTTGGGCAGCGGCCATGGCTGGGCCGGGGCCAACTACGTCTCCTGGAATACCGAAAACGAACTCACTTCGCAGCAGCCGCCGACGGCGCAAAACTACGCGATCGGACATGTGGGGCCAAAGGTGCCCGGTCTCGTGCCAAGCGATTACGATCCGCGACCGCGCAGCGAAGGTTACTGGGAAAGCCTCGGGAAACACGTGAAGGTGGAAAGCTTGTACAAACAGCAGCTGCTGGAACGTCTGGGGAAAAAAGCGCTGGACAATATCAAGCAATAGCTTCGGTTTTGTAAGCAAAGCTATGGATGCCGTTACTCGGTATCTGTAGCTTTCTTTTTCGTTCACACTAAGATAACTCGTTCTGGGATGGACTCTTTGCCTGGATTGCAAGGAATACGAAAACGCAACGTCGAATCAAAAGTAGAATAGGTTAAACGTATAAAAAGGAGCATACCCAATGGCTGATGAAAAAATAGTGATCGGCGCTGAAACAAAATACCCCCTCCATGGAATATTGACCCTTCCTAATGAAAATCACCGCTTGTTTCCCGCGGTCGTTTTGGTTCAAGGCTCCGGCCCAAGCAATATGGACGAAAAAATCGGAAATAATTATCCTTTTAAAGATATTGCCGAGGGCTTGTCGGAAAAAGGAATCGCAGTGCTGCGTTACGATAAGAGAACATTCGTATATGGCAAGGAAATGAAAAACGACACCGGGTTAACGGTAAAAGAAGAAACCATGGAAGATGCCATTCTTGCGGCTGATTTCTTGCGGAAAGATGCACGTATTGATTCAAGCAAAATTTTTATTTTAGGCCATAGTTTAGGAGGAATGCTGGCGCCTCGGATTGACGCGGAAGGAGGAAATTTTGCCGGATTCATTATTCTGGGCGGTTCACCGCGTAAACTGGAAGAAATTATAATGGATCAGAATCATCTTGTTTTAAACTCGTTGAATAAGTTTTTGAAAATGATTGCAAAGAAACAAATCGCAAAATTATCGTCCAGGTTTCAGAACATCTATAACCTTAGCGATGAGGAAGCAAAATCAACCGTAATCTTCGGGAAGCATTCCCGGGCATACTACTTTAAAGAAATGGGTGAACATCCATCTACGGATTATCTCAAAGTACTGAATAAACCCATACTGATTTTGCAAGGGGATAAAGACTTTCAGGTATCCGTAGAAAAAGACTTTAATGGTTATAAAAACTTGTTGGGCGATAAACCCAATGTAACGTTTAAACGATATGCGAACTTAAATCATTTGTTTATGCCTGCTGTTTATGGAGACATTCTTAAAGCCAAAAAAGAGTACAACGTTGCACAGCATGTCGATAAGCAAGTCATAAGCGATATTTCAGACTGGATTTTTTCAATATAAAGCTTATCGAAGGAATCATATAATGTGTATCCAATGGAGGTAGCACGTCACATGAGAAACGAGCAGCAATTTATGGATTTGCTCGTCGACTTCGCCGTCAATGATCCCCGGATCCGAATGGTGACGCTGGAAGGGTCGCGAACCAACGCCAACATCCCTCGGGATGAGTTTCAGGATTTCGATATTTCGTATTTTGTGACGGATATGGATTCGTTTAAAGCAAGCGATGAGTGGATGAACGTCTTCGGGGAACGCCTGATGATGCAAAAGCCGGAAGATATGGAGCTTTTTCCGCCCGAACTCGGCAATTGGTTTTCGTACATCATTCTTTTTGAGGATGGGCTTAAATTGGATCTGACGCTGATCCCGGTGGACGAAACCGATAATTATTTTGAGAGCGGCGACGGTTTGGTTGAAGTATTGCTGGATAAGGACGGTCTCGTCAAACATGACGTTTCTGCGAGCGACCGGCAGTATTGGATCCAAAAGCCGACCGCCAGGGAGTTCGACGATTGCTGCAACGAATTTTGGATGGTATCCACGTACGTCGTCAAGGGACTGGCCCGAAAAGAAATACTGTTTGCCATCGACCATTTGAACGAGATTGCCCGGCCCAATTTGCTGCGCATGATGTCCTGGCAGATCGGGACAGAGAAGGGCTTCTCTTTTAGCGTGGGCAAAAACTATAAATTCATCGACCGCTATCTTCCGCCGGAAGATTGGGAAAAGCTGCTGTCCACGTATGCCGGGCACGGTTACGCAAGCATGTGGCAATCCTTGTCGGTCTGTTATGAGCTGTTTCGAAAATATTCCAAAATGGTCGCCGCAAGCCTGGGATACGACTATCCGGATTATGACGCGGCCATCACCGGCTACACGGAACGGATTTATGCAAAATCTAACACTCCATGACAAAGATCGATAAAAGTGCTATGCTGAAATAGAAAGAAAACACAACTTTTTTTCGATGAGGGAGATTGAAAAATCTCTACGATTTCATGCGGCTTCTTTTTCTGAAAGAGGCTGCTTTTTACGGAAAAGTTTGTGAAAAATATCATTTGTTCGGTGGCTTTGTTTTTGCGCCGAATCCATATTCCCGAAAGAATAGGGGTATCCTTAGAAGAAAGGAGCATCGGTGAACATGCTCAAGCAATTTCGAAAAGCTTCCCGGTTCGGCGTCGTGCCGGTCATGCTCATCCCGGTTGCACTCGGGGCGCTTGGCGCTTTCGTATGGGACGGCGTGTTTAACGTCTGGCTGTTCCTGATTACGCTTGTCGGGGCTGCGGCGGCGCATTTGTTTTCCAACATGATCAACGACCTGTGGGATTACAAAAGCGGGACGGATACCGCAGCGAAAGAAACGGTGGACGCCGTATCGACCAACTCCGGGTTTTTGACCAACCAGGTGTGGAGCGTCCGCAAGTTTGCGGCCGTCACTTGGGGGTTGTTTGCGTTGGCGGCCGTTTGCGGCATCGTGCTGGCGATCTATTCCGGCATCTGGGCGTTTGTTTTCGGAGCACTTGGCGGGCTGATCGCCTACTTTTACGTGGCGCCTCCGCTGAAGTTCGGTTACCGGGGAAAAGGGTACAGCGAAATCGCGATCCTGCTTTCCTTCGGCGTGCTTCCTGTGATGGGGGCCTATTACGTGCAGACTTCCCATTTGGATCTGAGGGCATTGCTGCTTTCGCTGCCGATCGGACTTTTGACGACGCTGATTTTGTTCAACCACCATTTCCTGCATTGGCAGGCCGACCGTCAGGCGGGCAAACGCACGCTGGTCGTCGTGTGGGGCGAGAAGCGGGCTTTGGCGTTTTCCAGGTATCTTCTTTTCCTTGCCGCCGTCATGCTGATCGTCAGCGTACTTGCCGGAGCGCTTCCGGTTTACGGGCTGCTGGCTTTGCCGGCCATGATCCCGCTGTACCAGGTATACGGCAAGCTGAAGCCGCAAAACAGCTCTCATGCTTATTTGCCTTTGATGGGCGCATCCGTCAAATCGGCGCAGTTAAGCGGCCTGATTATGATCGTGTGCCTTGTGATTCAAGGACTCATCTGATGACAAGATCGGTTATTGGCGATTTCGCCCGCCGGATTTTTAATATTCTAACCGCAAGCAGAAAGGAAGTCTTAGACACATGGAACAACAAAAAGTGATCGGCGATTTTCATACCATTTTATCGGAAGGCGAGGTTTGGAAAATCGGCGGATTTCCGCTGCCGGACGGTTCGTTCTGGGAATACCGCGAGCCGAATGCGGTCGTCATCGTCCGCAACGGCATCCTGTACGTGCGAGCTCCGCTGAGCCGCCAAAACGACCAGATTCAAATTTTGGACAACGCCAAACATATGTATTACTCCGTGGAAACGATCAAAGTGCCGGAATCCGGCGAAGTCAGCTTTGAGCTGCAAATCCGCGCGCGCACGCAAAATACGGTTCCGGGCGATTTGTACGACGGGTATGTTTCCCTTAATTTGCTTGATTTCACGACCGGCGCGGCGCTCGACTTTTTTGCCGGAAACGACAAGTACGCCAGCGTCTACGCCGTGCTTCCTTTCCCTGGGGTAGAGGTGCCGCCGTCCGATAAGACGCGCTACTTTTGTATTTTCAAGGAAGATACCAACTTCAAAGCGCGCGAGTTCAACACGTACAAAATTACGTATGACCGCGGGAACGACGAAGCGATCTTTTATCTGAACGGCGTAGAAATCCGCCGCGAAAAACAGATCCCGATCAAATTCAACGAATTTACGATCGCGCTTGGCATCATGACCGAAAAAGACATTTCGCCGGAGGGCAGCGTGTCCGTTCACGGGCAAACGGTCACCGCGGAATATTCGCCGGTCACGGTTACGATCAAAGACGGAAGCAAGCAGACAAATACCTCGGAAGAGAAGTAATGTCCGATGGAACAAAGGCGACCCTGCTCCAGCATTGGAGATCGGGGCCGCCTTTTTTTAGCGAATTACCGGAGACGCCGCAATAGTACCTTAAACCCGCTTTGAAGTGTTACATGCCCCGCTTTGGTGGCGATTTTACAGAACGCGGGAACGACGGGAGGCTTGCGCCGCCGATGGCGTGAAAATCCGGTCCGACGGCGTATTGCGAAGCACAAATACTCCAGCGAGAAGCGAGACCAGGAAGCATGCGCCGGCCGCAATCGGCAGGAATGACCATTCGAGCACCGCATGGCCAAGCACCGTCTGCCAGCCGATCGCGACCAGACCTAAAATGTAGCTTACGCCGGTGACATGAATCATCCGCTTCCGCATAGCCTTGGGAAGGGAGGAACGCTCCGCCAGCCAGGCGACGAGCGGGATGGCCTGAAGCGCATGGAAGCCAAGGCCGTGCAGCCAAATGATGTTGCCGTGAAGGCCTACCATCCGGCCTTGGTTCATCGAAATCCATATTCCCGCGGCGAAAGACATCATGACGGCAATCATCGCATAACGAATCCCGGCCGCCATCTCCGGATAACTCGCGTATATTCGGGGGCGGAAATAAGCGATGGCCAGAACCAGATAAAAAAGGACGAGCAGCAATGCCACCGTAGCGAAAATGGAGCCGACGGCCGCATCGAAAGGAACGCCATCCTTGACAAACCTGGGATTCACGCCCCGAAAGTTTTGTACGGTTTCGGCTGCATAGGCATACAGCGCGAGGACGATATAAGGATAGCGGAAGAAGGCTCTGCCCGTTCTCCCCAATCCCGAATACGGCAAAATGGCCGCCGTCGACAGCAGAAAGATGCCGATCGCGGCATTAAAAGAGAACGCATTGAGGATGTTTCCCCCCGGAGGCGCTTCGCTCCCGAACGCGAGCACCCAAAGCCCGCAAAACGCCGACAGCAAAAAACCGAGGACGGACGTAAGGACAAGCCCTTTTTCCCCTTCGAATAAACGAATCGTTTTGTTTCCTTCTAAGCTCCTGACCGTTTTCATCATTCTCATCTCCCCATCCGATACAATTTAAGATTAATTGTATTTTATTGGAATTCGAAAGCTCGAGCCTCCACCGGCGGACCGGACTTTATTCTGGACTTTGGTCGATAGGTTTCCCCGACCAAAGCCTGAGCCCATTTGTTTCAAGTTTGTCGCGAGCATCCTTCCCGAAATCCGAGGAGAACGTCTATAGGGGGGGTTCATTTTCGAGGTAATTTAGGTCTCAATACTCATAAAAAAATATCGAACCATGTCGATAAACTACATTAGATTGACTACAAGCCGGCCGGCTCTTAGGCGGCCCTCAAGAATGCAGGGAGTGTTCGAAGTTAGTTCATATAGGCCGGCTGAATAAAGCAATCAACTTTGAAGGAGATGAGTCTTCGTTGAAAACAGCTAGAAATCTGCTCATGCTTGCGCTGGTCTTCATCCTGACCGTCGGCTTTTCCGGGCTGACCTCGGCGGCAAGCGACAAAAAATCGGCGGCAAAAGACGCGGTATCCCCGTTTGCCCTCGACTTTAAAGATATCGAGGATGCGAATTGGGCCTCGGCCTACATCGCGAAAATGAAATCGAAAAACGTCCTTCAAGGGTTCGAGGACGGATCGTTCCGGCCAAACCAGCCGGTTACCCGGGTAGAGGCGATTGTCATGGCCGTCCGGCTGCTTGGGCTGGAGGATCAGGCTAAAGCGCAGAAGCCGGATGCCAAACTCTTTTTCAAGGATGCCGAACAGATCAACAAAAAATATCCTTGGGCGAAAGGTTATATTTTGACGGCACTGGAAAACGGCTTGTTTGACGCATCCGAGCAATCCGTCCAGCCGGAAAAACCGGCAAGCCGCGTATGGATTGCGGGGCTGCTGGTCAAATCGCTCGGTTTGCAGCAGGAGGCGCTGCATGAAATGAACAAGACGCCTTCCTTCAAGGATGCGGCTTCCATTCCGGCCGGCTCCATCGGTTACGTCAACGTTGCGGTCGAGAAAGGAATCATCGGCGGTTATCCGGACGGCACGTTCAAACCGAACAAAAGCGTGACCCGCGCCGAAATCGCCGCGCTGCTGGACAGAACCGGCGGAGGTTTGCTTGATCAAGCTGGGGCCGTTAAAGCAAGCGGCGTGATTCAAAACATCGAGTTTAAAAAGACTGCGGAAGGCACATCTCCATCGACGGTCAGCGGCAGCGTGTACGGTTCCGTCGACGGAAGCGTCACCATTGCGACGTACGACAACAAGTCGCTTACCTACGGCATTTCTTCGGAGCTGCTCGTGACGTACCATAACAAATACGTTCGCGCAGACCAGCTCGCGGTCAATGATTCCGTGCAGTTGACCGTTTTGGACAACATCGTCCGGGAAGCCGTACTGCTGGATTCAAAGCCGGATGAAGGCGCAAAAGATCCCGCAACGAATCCGGGAAACTCCTCCAAAGCGACGGTCGTGGAATTGGATCTCGAGATCAAGCTGGGCGGCCAGGGAGAAGTGAACGTGGAGTATAAAAACAAAAAAGGTAAAATCGAAGCGGAGTTTGAACTCAAATCCGGCCAAATGAAACAGAAGCTGGAGGGCAAGGCAGCCGCGGCGGCGATCGAAAAATTGATCGGCGACGCAGCGATTGCCGAGGAAACGACGGCCGAGGAAGCCGTAAGCAAACTGGTATCCGCGTTGAAATTGAACAACGACGACATCCAAAAGCTGGAGCTTTCGGTGAAGTTCTCGAACGGAAAAGAAATCAAGATCGAGAAAAAGCAGTCGGAAAAAAACCTGAGCAAAGGCAAAGATAAAGAAAACGATCAGGGACGCGGGAATGAAAAAGGTCACGGGAATGAAAAAGGCCGCGGGAACGGCAAAAAATAAATAAAGAAGAAACGGCACGAGCCTTGGGCTTGTGCCGTATTTTTAGGTATGCCCAGCCATTCATATTTCCGCCCGAAAGGTCTTCCCTAACGGCTTGCCAAGGGAGAAATAATGCCTGAAATTGTAAATTAATGGGCCCCATTTTCGAGGATCGATATGATGTTCTCCCGTCACGATTTCTTTATGGGCGTGCACCTGCACGGACTGCGTCTCCACAATGGCAAACATGGGGGAATGGTCCGGGATACGAATATGTTTGACCTTCGCCTCGATTTGAATGGGGCATTCCGCGATCCGGGAAGGTTTTACGGCAATCGATGCTGTAGGAGTAAGCCCGCCGATGTCGTATTTTTCTTTTCCATATAAAAATCCGTTCTGTTTTTTGAAATCCGGAACCGGATTTTTTCCCGTATAAGGAGCCAGCCTTTCCACGTTCTCCCAAAGCGAAGGATCCGGAACGTTGATGACGCATTCGGGATGCCGCTGCACGTTTTCGATGGCTTTTCCTCCAAGGCCGAGCCCCAATACGATGCAGTCTCCCAGTGCCCAAGATGATGAGATCGGGCTAATATTGACGGTTCCATCCTCGTTCAGCGTGTTCAGCAGAATCACCGGCGTGCCATAGTATAGAATTTTAGGTTGAATCGTCACGGCTTCAAAAATCGGATTTTGTATTTCCATGCTGCATGTTCCTCCTTTTCGTCTTCTTTGTGATTGTAAAGCATAAATATTTCAATTATCATCGAAGTGTGGATTGCATATTTTGAAGGGGGATACTTCCAATGCGTACAAATTCCAATCCGAATGTGGCCTTGATCGCTTCCCTTGTGAGCGAGCCTTCGCGTGCAGCCATGTTGACGGCCCTGCTCGACGGCAGATTTCACCCTGCAAGCGAATTGGCCAATATGGCGGGCATCAAGCCGCAAACGGCCAGCTTTCATTTAGCCAAAATGGTCGAAGGTAACGTCATTGTCTTTGAAAAACATGGAAGACACCGATACTACGGCATACGGGATTCCACAGTCGCGCAGACGATGGAGTCGCTTCTTGCCCTGGCTCCGCCGGTTGAAATTAAATCGCTGCGGCAAGCGACGGAGGATCAAGCCATCCGATGGGCCAGAACTTGTTATGATCACTTGGCGGGCAACGTGGGGGTGCAGCTGACGGATTCTATGAAACAAAGGGGAATCATTCAAGAGACAACCGAAGGGTTTGCAGTGACCGAAAGCGGAGAGGCGTTTTTCGAATCCCTTCAAATCAACATTGCGCAGGTCAAGAAAAAGCGGCGGTCGTTCTCCCACAAATGTTTGGATTGGAGCGAAAGGCGCCACCATCTGGGCGGTGCTTTGGGGAACGCTTTGCTTGACAGGCTGGTAGAGCTGCAGTGGGTACAGCGCGTGCCCAAAACGCGGGCGGTCAGCATCACTTCGGAAGGCAAGCAGGGGCTTAAAGAAACATTTTCAGTAGATATTTGATCCAAAAGAAAAACGTCGATCGACGTACTCCCTAAGAAGACAGACCGCGTTTAAAGGTAGTTTTTTTGCAATATCAGGACGAAATAACTCCGTAGTTAATACTCTCTCATATTATAAAAAAAGACCGCCCAAATTGCGTTTGGGCGGTCGGAACGTTTCCAGCGTTATGCTTGGCTTCGGGACCGAAACCTCATTATTTTTTCAAATCCTCGATCGAGTTGATGTCGACGTACGACGGCACGACCAGCCCGGTTTTGACGCCGGTCATGTTGGGGCCAAGGTCATCGACTTTATCCTTGTATTTCTCCATGTAGTCCGCGTGGGTCAGCGGCAGCCAAGCGGCGGCGGATGCGTCCACATCGCCGTTTGCGACGCCGGTCCACATCGGGCCGGCTTCGACCTGGAGCGCGGTCACTTTGTAGCCGAGCTTATCCTGCAAAACGTATTGCAGCAGGTTGGTGCTGGCGATTTCCGAATCCCAGGCGACATAGCTGAGCTTCAGCGGCTTGCCGTTTACCGGCTTCAGATCCTTGATCCATTCGTTCACGCGGTCCGGATGGTCGTCGGCCCATTTTTTGGCCGCGTCTTCGGGTTTTGCGCCTTCTTCGATGGCGGTCATGATTTCGCCCATTTCATCCGAGGTCCACTCGAAACGGTCCAGGAACTGATAGGCGGTCGGCTCATCATCCTTCAAGCCTTGACGGGCGATGGTATGAATTTCTTCCGCTTCGCCGTACACCTTCTTCGGATCGTCAAGGTACTTCAGATCGTATTTGGAAAACATCCAATGCGGCGTCCAGCCGGTAATCACCACGGGTTTTTTGGCTTTGATATCCTTAGCCAGCGTCGCCGTCATGGCAGCGCTCGAGCCTTCGACCAGTTTCCAGTCGGACAAGCCGTATTCCTCAATCGCTTTGCTGGTGGCCTTCATGATGCCGGCGCCCGGGTCGATCCCGATGATTTCGTGTTTGACCTGTTTTCCGAAGGATTCGGCGCCGTTCCCGCCACTTGCCTTGTTATCCGCGCCGCCGCTCGTGTTGCAGGCCGAAAGTGTCAGTACGCCGGCGAGTCCAAGCAGAAGCATCCATTTACTTTGTTTTCTCATCTTATCTTCCCCTTTTTCGTTCGGATTTGAATAAACCTTGCGTAAAACGGTCAAGTACAATGGCCAAAATAACAACAACGAGACCGGCTTCGAAGCCCTTGCCGATTTGGAGCTGGGTTACGGCCCGGTACACTTCCGCGCCGATGCCCTGCGCGCCGATCATGGAAGCGATGACGACCATGGACAAGGAGAGCATGATCGTCTGGTTCACGCCTGCCATCAGCGTCGGCAGGGCCAGCGGAAGCTGCACCTTGAACAGCTTCTGGCCGGAAGTGGAACCGAAGGCGTCCGCCGCTTCGGTCAGCTCGCCTGACACCTGCTGGATCCCCAGCAGGGTCAGGCGTATGGTCGGCGGAATCGCAAAGATGACCGAGGCGATCACGCCAGGCACGACCCCCAGGCTGAAGAAGAAGACGGCGGGCAGCAGGTACACGAACGCCGGCATGGTCTGCATGAAATCAAGCAGTGGCGTAATGATCCGGGCGGCGCCTTTGCTATAGGCGCACCAGATGCCGATCGGAATGCCGACCACAACGGAGATGAGGGCCGAGGTAATGACGAGGCTCAGCGTATCCATCGTTTGCGACCAGTAGTCCAGGTTGTAGATGAGCAAAAATCCGACGACGGAGAACAGAGCCAGCGGCCAGCGTCCCACCAAGTAGGCAAGAATGCCCAAAATAACGATAAAAAGAAACGGATGAGGCAGCATAAACAGCCAGGTGAAAGCATTCACGATGCCCTCAATGGCGCCCGAGATGATATCGAATAAAAACGTCAGATGATCCTCCATCCAGCCGACCAAAGTTTCGACCCAATTATCCAGCGGTATTTTCTGCATCCGGGTTCACCTCCTTCGAGCCGTTTTCTCCCGCAAGAGCGCCGAGCAGGGCGCCGCGGACAATGACGCCGAGGAGACGGTTTTCGTCGTCGACGACGGCGAGAGGCACTTTGGCGAGGCTGGTTACCTCGAACAATTCGTTTATGACGACGTCCGGATGGACGCGCGGCCCGTCGACGATCAAGATGTGCTCCAGCGACTGCCCGCTGCGCATCGCGGCCGACGCGTCTTCCGCCGTGATGACGCCGAGCAGCCGTTTGGCGCGGTCGACGACGAACAGGTTGGAAATGCCGCGTTCGCGCATCATTTCCAGCGCCACGCGCGGCCCCCGTTCGACCATGATCGTTTCGGGACGGCGCATGACATGCGAAGCGGTCAGCACCTTCGACAGGTCGACGTCCTCCACGAAACGTTCCACATACGCGTTGGCCGGCTGCGTCAATATTTCCTCCGGCGTTCCGACCTGCACGACGGCCCCGTCCTTCATCAGGGCGATGCGGTCGCCGATCCGAAGCGCTTCATCAAGATCGTGGGTGATGAAGATGATCGTCTTTTTCATCTTCTCCTGCAGGTCCAGCAGTTCGTCCTGCATATCCCGCCGGATGAGCGGATCAAGCGCGCTGAAGGCTTCGTCCATGAGCAAAATTTCGGGATCGTTCGCCAGCGCTCTGGCCAGGCCGACGCGCTGCTGCATCCCGCCGCTCAGTTCATCCGGGCGTTTGTCCTCCCAGCCCTTCAGCCCGACGAGCTCCAGCGACTGCTTCGCTTTTTCCCGCCGCAGGCGCTTCTCCGCCTTTTGGATTTCAAGGCCGTATTCCACGTTTTCGAGCACGGTGCGGTGCGGAAAAAGCGCGAACTTTTGAAACACCATGCTGATCGTTTGACGGCGTACGGTTCGCAGCTGCTCCTTGTTCATTTTCATCAAGTCTTTGCCATGCACCAGGATTTCCCCGGACGTCGGCTCAATGAGGCGGTTCAGCATCCGCACCAGCGTCGACTTGCCGCTGCCGGACAATCCCATGATGACGAAAATTTCGCCTGCCTCGATGTCGAGGCTGACGCGGTTGACGCCGACGGTCACGTTTTTCTCCTTGGCTATTCTTTCTTTGGTCCAACCTTGTTCGAGCAGCTCCACGCAGCTCTCCGCGTGGGGTCCGAACAATTTGCTTACCTTCTGAAGCTGTAAGATGGACAAATCAATCCCCCCTTAAAAACCAGTTCGAGCAAAAAAATGGCAAACTCCCCATTACCCGTTCCGGCGGTTCCTTAAACAGCAGAAAAAAGGAACGCCGGTTTGAATACGGGGTGTTGAACTGTGCAACAACTAAAAACTATCGTAACAAAGGTTTTAACCGTATGTAAAGAACGTACAGTAAAAACTGTACAAACCATTTCTTGATTTTCCTCGCGGATGCTCCTGTTTGCGGCTTCTGAGGCTTCTTTACTTTTAAAAGGCGTTTTTTTACAATAGACCAAGAAGGTTGTTGCCTCTGGATTTTCGTCTAAGCGATGAGTGATCTAACGGAAAACACCCGAGAGTATGGCTGAACATAAGGAGGTTGCAAGCATGGGCTTGGACCCGGGCAAGGAAACACAGCATGCGGCGCTGGACAAAATACGAAAACGCGTGATCGAAACGATCGGAAGAAACATGGACTTATACGGCATCTCTTTATCTACGGGGCATCTCTATGGTCTGCTTTTTTTTGCGGACAAGCCGATGACGCTGGACGAGATGGGCTCCGAGATGAAGATGAGCAAAACCAGCATGAGCACGGGCGTCCGCACGCTTCTCGATTTGAAAATGGTGAACAAGGTTTGGGAAAAGGGTTCGCGAAAAGACCTGTACGAGGTGGAATACGACTGGTACCAAACGTTTACCGACTTTTTTGACGTCAAATGGAGAAAATCCGTGGAGTCCAACATGACGGTCCTTCGCAAGGCGACGGAAGAGATCGAAAAAATGGAGAAAGAATACGCGGAAGATCCGGAAATGGCGGAAATGCTGCGGAAGGACAAAGCCAAGCTCCGGGATGCGTTTGCTTATTACGAGTGGCTGGACCGGCTGATCGACACTTTTGAAAACGGGGACATCTACAAGCTGGTGCCGAAAGTGCCGCCACGGGAAAATTAAACATATAGGACCGGGATGTTAGGACATCCAAGGTCCTTTTTTTGTTTTGAGCGTCTGACTTCCGGTTATGTAACCTTTCCCAAAAGGGGCCGTCAACGGGGTTCTTTTGCATTTTCAACGGATCGGTTATTTTGATTTTGGTTATTTTGATAGCGAATTTGAATATACCTCGGGTCGCCGTTTCCAGTATATTAGAACTACAGGGAATGAATAGAAAGGCGTGAGTACATGGCTTCGAACATACTTCTTGTAGAGGATGACGCCTCGATCGGCGAAATGGTGGAAAGTTATTTGACGATGGAAGGTTTTCAGGTGGTGCTTGCCAAAGACGGGGAGGAGGCGCTCCAGCGGTTTGCCGAACGTGATTATGACCTGGTGCTGCTGGATATGATGCTGCCCAAGATCAGCGGGATGGATTTCCTGAAAAAGCTCCGGGAAAGCAGCCATGTGCCGGTTCTGATCGTATCCGCAAAGGATGGGGAAGTGGATAAGGCGCTTGGCCTCGGTTTTGGCGCGGACGACTATATTACGAAACCTTTTTCCATGATTGAGCTGACGGCGAGGGTGAAGGCCGCGATCCGCCGCGTGACGGCTTATGCGCAAGCGGCCCCGGCCCAGCAGAATCGAATCATCCGGGTGCATGAACTGGAGATGGATCTGGATCATTTGACCGTGACCAAAAACGGCGAGGAGATCAAGCTGACGGCCAAAGAACTGCAAATTTTGAAGCTGTTTATGACGAATCCGAAAAAGGTATTCACCAAGCAGCACATTTTCACCTCCGTCTGGAATGACGACTATTTCGGCGATGAAAATGTCATTAATGTGCATATGAGCCGTTTGCGCGAAAAAATCGAAGATCAGCCTTCCGATCCGCAGTATATCAAAACGCTGTGGGGCATCGGCTACCGTCTGGGGGAATTTTAGTGGTTGCCGTTCTGCTGATTCTTTCGATCGTGCTGGCGCTGCTGAACGTGATGCAGTGGGTGGGCCGGAAAAAAAGAGCCGGGCAGCTTGGGTACATCATCGATAAACTGAATGCGATTGTGGATTCGTCTTCGCAGGAGCAGCTTTTGCTTTTTACGGAGTATCCCGAATATCGTCAACTGCTGATTGCTGTCAATCGTTTGCTTTTGCAAACCAGGCAGTCGGAGACAGGATTTATGCGTACAGAAATCGCGATGCGACGGATGCTGGCCAACATATCGCATGATTTGAAGACGCCGCTTACCGTGGTGCTCGGATATATTGAAACGTTGAACCGGAAGGGCGGCTTGCCGCAGGAGGAAAGGGAACGGCTGCTGGATAAGGTGCATGCGAAGACGGTGGAGATCGTGGAGCTGATCAACCGTTTCTTTGATCTGGCCAAGCTGGAATCGGGAGATAAGGAGCTGCCGCTGACCCGTTTACATATCAATGAAGTGTCCAGAAACAGCATGCTGATGTTTTATGATCTGATCGAATCCGAAGGGCTGCAGACGGACATCGACATTCCGGATAAGCCGCTTTATGCTTGGGGGAATGAAGAAGGACTGAAACGCGCATTAAACAATGTGCTGAGCAATGCGATCCGTTACGGGTCACAGGGCAAGGTGGTCGGGATGAAGCTGCGGGAAGAGCAGGGCCGGGTACTGATCGATGTTTGGGACAAGGGCAAAGGCATCCAGGAACGCGATCAGGAGCTGATTTTCGAACGGATGTACACGCTGGAGGATTCAAGGAATAAAAGATTTCAAGGCAGCGGTTTGGGCCTGACGATTACGAAAAGACTGATTGAGCTGATGGGCGGGGAAATCCGGGTGGCGAGCAAGCCGTATGAACGGACCGTTTTTACGATCTCGTTAAAAAAGCTGCCTTAACGCTAGCGAAAGCAGCGAAGGGGACGGAATCGTTCTGAAGATGCTTACCGGAGCGGCCACCCCGCACACTTAAGAGATTCGTAAGAATTGCGCAAGAAATATGAAAATGTTGGCGGTTATACTGTGATCAAGCAACAAAGGAGAGGGGCAAAGATCAATGGGTTATGTCATCAGTACCCGCCATGTCAGCAAAACCTATAAAGGCAAAGAAGTTGTCTCCGATGTCAGCATGAATATCCAGCAGGGACAAATTTACGGACTGCTCGGTCCAAACGGAGCGGGCAAAACGACGCTGATGAAAATGATGCTGAATCTTGTTAAACCGACCAGCGGCGAAATTGAAATTTTCGGAGAGAAGCTTACGCCTTCGTCGGTTGAAATATTTAAACGCATTGGCAACATCATCGAGTATCCGATTTTTTACGAGAAAATGACGGCGATCGAGAATCTGGAGCTGCATGCGGAATATATGGGTTATTATAACAAACGAGAGATCAACGAAGCGCTAGAGATGGTCAACCTCACTTCCATCCAAGGCAAATCGGTATCCGAGTTTTCGCTTGGCATGAAGCAGCGATTGGGCATGGCCCGCGCGATAATAACCAAACCCGAGCTGCTTATTCTGGATGAACCGATCAACGGGCTCGATCCGGTCGGGATCAAGGATTTTCGCAATCTGCTTCGTATGTTGAGCAAGGAGTACCGGATGACGCTGCTGGTCTCCAGCCATTTGCTGAGCGAGATCGAGCAGGTTGCAGATACAATCGGCATTCTCCAGGGCGGCAAATTTATCCGCGAAGTGTCCATGAGTGAGATGCGCAGCGAAAATACCGATTATATCGAACTCGTGACCCCGCATTGCAAACAAGCTGTTTTTGTATTGGAAAACGAACTGGGTGTCAGCAATTTTAAAATCGTCGGCGATTCGGTCATACGCATTTATGAGTCCAAGTGGACGCAGCAGGAATTAACCAAAGCGCTGGTACTGAACGATGTGGCGATTGAAGCCATAAACCATAAGCATACTTCGCTTGAGGAGTATTTTATGCATCAGATCAGCGGAGGTGGGCAGCATGCTTAGGCTCATCCGGCTGGAGATGAAAAAGCAGAAGTTAGGCTGGTTTTATAGAGGCACGGTTATTGCGACGATCCTGATGGCTGGATTCATATTTCTTATAGTCTTCACGGAGGGGAAAGGAGATCCTGCATTCGGGAGTTTCGCCGATGCGTTATCGACAGTGGGGCTACTTTGCCGTGCAGTATTTATCGTGTTTGCTTCCGTTTTGCTCAGTAAATTGATTATCGAGGAATACAGAAATAAAACGATTAGCTTATTGTTTACGTACCCGATCGAGCGTAAAAAGCTGATCATGGCAAAAATGCTGCTGGTCCTGGCTCTTACGTTTGGAGCGATGCTCATCTCGACTTTTATTATCTGTACGTCGTTTCTGGCTCTGAACAGCCATTTTCAGTTTGTTTCGGGAAAACCGGAGGCTGGCGTATTATTGCATACTGGGATCCAATTGTTGATCCAAACGCTGTCAGCAGCGGGCCTCAGCCTCATTCCTTTATTCTTCGGGATGCGAAAGAAATCCGTACCGACAACGATCGTATCCTCGATCCTTATCGGGGGCTTGATCAGTTCCAACAACCAGGGATTTTCGCTCGGCACAAATGTAACGGTCCCGTTGATCCTTGGGGTTATCGGTACCCTGGTTGCTTATCTTTCGTTCCGCAACGTAGACAAGAATGATATTAATTAACTTAAAATAGCACCTTCTTAGCGGGAGATGATCCCGAAAGGAGGTGCTATTTTTATGATTCAGCAGGGACGTCTGTATTCCAAGCATCACTTTTCCATAACCCCCAGCATTGCGTCTTAAGAAAACCGTAAGAAACAAGAAAGGGAAACGATAGATTCATTTTTTAAAATAGTGGCATGGATTTCCGGTTTGCCGTCGTCTAACTAAACAAATGCCTTTCCTGCAGGAATAAAGGCGCCGGTCTAACTGCAGAAGACCAAATCAAATATGGAAAAGAAAGATGTGACCAATCGTGAACATGTTAGCTGCCATTACGAAGGCAAGCGCACAGTCGGCATGGATGGCTTGGGAAGCGGTTTTTGACCAAATTACGAAACTGCGCAGCGCCGCAGTAAAAAGATACGGGATTTGCAAGCTGGTTGTCCGTCGGCATCACGGAAAAAACCTGAAGTGCCAGGACGGGGAGTGGATATATTCGGGGGATTGGGTCGGCGAGCTCCATTTGGATAACCGGCAGGTATTGGAGCTCTCCAGAGAGCTGGGGGCTGACCGGGCTGCGCTTTTGACCGCAAGAATGCTGCGGAGATCGATCAAGCAGATCAGCGAGGCGATGAAGACGGAACCGGAGCTTGCGCAGGTCAAAGCGTTGACCGGAATTACGCTGCTGCACCGCGGTATCATTCACGGGCTCGGTTTTGAGCTGCATCCGCTGGAATCCAAGGGGTTTCGCGTGTTTTCCACCCATTATTTACGGCTTTTGCTCAAGGTGCTGCATCCGGTGGGCCGGGAACGCACGAAAAAAAATGCGCCCAAGCTTGTGCCCAAAATGCTGATGCTGACCCGAAAATCCTTGCTTTTGCGTTATGCTAAGGAAACGGCATGAGTATGGCGATCGTGAATCTGCTGCTGCTGTTTGTCCTTGTATATATGATCATTCCGTATGTGATCACCCGGATCTGGGGATTGGGGGTAACGATGCGGGGCCGGCGCGGCAGGCAGATCGCTTTTACCTTTGACGATGGCCCTGACCCGCTGCATACTCCTAAACTGCTGGATCTTCTTAAGAAAAAAAGGATCAAAGCGACATTTTTTGTCCTGGGCGGCAAAGCGGAGCGGCATCCGGAGCTGATGAGGCGGATTCACAGGGAAGGGCATCAAATCGGGATCCACAACTATTCCCATCTTCCCAATTGGCTCATGAGTCCGCGCCATATCCGGAACAAGCATGTCCGCAGGTCAGCCGATATCATCGAGCGGATCACGGGCGAGCGCCCGACATTTTACCGTCCTCCATGGGGGATTTTGAATTTAGGCGATTTGTTCGCTTTGCGAAAATACCGGATCGTATTGTGGTCGGTCATGGGGTGGGATTGGGGCAAAAAAAGCAGGAACAAACCGCTTAAAGAGCGGATCCTGGATCAGCTTGAGCCCGGCTCGATTATTTTGCTGCACGATAGCGGGGATACTTGGGGAGCGGAGCCTGATGCGCCGGGTCGAATGATCGCAAGCCTTGAGGAAGTCCTTGACACGGTTCATATCCAAGGGTATAAATGCGTCCGTGCCGACGAACTGCTGCATAAACCGAATGGTTTAAGTAACAAGTTTTCGGAAGGATTCCGGGTCGGTTGATGGGCGATCATAAAAAATGAATAATCAAGGTGATAGGCATGTTGCGATGAAGCCGTGCTCGATCATACAGGTACAGCCTGATGTTTTTGAGGTTGTACCTTTTTATTTTGCCTATTTACAAATGGAAAATGGCGGGTTATTATCGATTCATAATCGATCTAGAAAATTAGAATGAATAAATAATGTAGATTGTACTAAATAAATTAGATTGGAGCGATTGGGATGAAAGACGAACAACCTCAATTTGCCGAGGTTTCCGTAGAGCAGGCTAAATTACTGGGCAGCGCGCAGAGGGTTAAAATTATTAAGGCGTTGGTTGATACGGCGAAAACCTCCAAACAGGTGGCGGATGAACTGGGAGAATCCCCCGGAAGCATCCATTACCATATTCAAAAGCTCTACGACGGTGGGTTGATCGATCTGGTGGAAACCCGGACGGTGGGCGGTATTGTGGAAAAATATTATAAGTCCAAGGCCAAATGGTTCAACACCCGCGGGGCCCATTTAATCGATCCTGTACTGGCTGATGAATATGATGCGGCTTCCAGTACAAAAATCAACCTGCGTGTACAGCTTTCGCCTGAACAGAGGGAAGAGATGCTGGCGGAATTCAGGTCATTGCTCGAGAAGTGGGTTACGGTTTCCACAACCTCCAAGACGGCGGACAGCGAGGAATATGCGGTCGGCATTAAAGTGGTTTCAGCGGAAAGCCCGAAAGAAAAAGCTTAATCCTGAACAGCTCATTATTATGGAATGGTGGTGTTCGCATGGAAATCTTTAAAAATCGCAATTTCACGCTGCTTTTTATCGGCCGTATTCTGACGAATATCGGCGATAGTTTATATGGCGTTGCGGCCATGTGGTTGGTCTATAGTCTGGGGGGATCAACTTTATATACGGGGCTTGCAGGTTTTCTGTCGATCCTTCCCCGGATCATTCAACTGTTTTCAGGTCCCATGATCGACCGGGTCCCGCTCCGGGGCCTGCTGGTATACACCCAGCTGTTTCAGGCGCTTTTACTGCTTGTGGTGCCCGTTGCCTACTACTTTGATTTTTTGACCGTGGGACTGGTGCTGGCCATTACCCCGATCTTGTCGACAATAAACATGTGGTTCTACCCCGCCCAAATGTCCGCACTTCCGAAAATACTCGACAAAAAGCAGCTGACGCAGGGCAACTCTTTGTTTTCAATCGCTTATCAGGGGATTGACGTCGCGTGCAATGCGGCATCGGGGGCGCTGATTCTATTGCTCGGAGCGGTTGCGATTTACTTCTGGAACTCGCTAGGGTTCTTTGTCGGAGCGCTGCTGTTTATGCAGCTGAAAATCAAGAAAACATCAAACGATTCATCTAACAACGGGAAAACGACGTCTAAAAATAAAACTTCTGAATTAAAATCCCGGTACAATCCTATGAAGAAATACGTATCGGATATGAAAGATGGGCTTAGGTTCATCTTCGCTACGCCGCTCTCGCGCATCCAGCTCGGGATGATCGTCATCAATGCGGCGGGCGGGGCTACCTTTACGGTCATGCCCGCTTTTGCCAACAGCCTCGGCGGGGCCGGAATTTATGGAATGCTGCTCATGGCGGGGGCTTGCGGAAGTTTGCTTGGCGCGTTCCTTGCGCCTTACATGAGGCTGGAGCGTGTTCGCCTTGGCGTTGTTTTTGCCGCAGCCTTTTGCTTGTCCGGAACCGCCTGGTGTCTGAGCATATTCAGCACATGGACGTGGCTTATCATCCTGGTTTACGGCTTAGCCTGGTTTCCCGGAGGCGTAACGAATGTCATCATCAACACCGTCATCCAAAAAGGCGTGCCGGAAAAGAGCATGGGCACCGTGTTTGCGGCGGCTTCCAGTTTAAGCGGAATTGCGATGCCCCTTGGCAGTCTGTTTGGCGGTATCGCCGGTACAGCGGTGGCAGGCTCGTCCGTCATTGCCGTTTCCGGGCTCGCGGTATTTGGCGTCGGCGTTTATTGGATGCTGGATCCGGTCACGCGGCGTCTTCCGACGGCTCATGAGACGGACCAATCGTGGTTCGCTTCTCCTGAAAAATCGAATGCCGCGCATGCGACCACAACTTTATGATTCCTCGTATTTTGCTTCATAATAACTGGGCTTCTAGTTTTAGATGAAGAAGGTTGCGAAGAAAATACTAGGGTATGGCCCAGACAGGGAGGGGAGCATAGACTTCTTATGTACGTACGGCCCCGGAGGATGAATCTTAACGGGGCCGTACATATAAAACCGGCTGCCTGCGGGCATGTGATTACGAAATGGCAATTCTTCCTCCAGGGTTTTAGTTGCTTTCCCTAAGAGCAGTACCCATGGCTGCCGGCGCTTCAGAGTTGTAGAGACTAATATTGGCACCCAGTGCGCGAAAGGAACCGACAACATCTTCATAGCCGCGATCAATATGCTGCACGCCGGCTATGGTCGTCGTCCCTTCGGCGCAGAGGCCGGCAAGAATAAGGCAGATGCCCGCCCTGACGTCCGACGCATGCACCAAGCTGCCGTGCAGTTTCGTACCGCCTTTAATGTACGCCACGCCCGAACGAACTTTGATATCGGCCCCCATCCGGTTAAGCTGGTATGCATGGTTGAATCTTGCCGGATAGATGCGCTCGCCGATAATGCTTTTACCGCCTGCTTGCGTTAACAGCGCAGTTAACGGCTGCTGCAGATCGGTGGCAAACCCCGGATACATCGCGGTTCGGACCCTTGTCGCCCGCAAAATCCCTGTAGAATGTGCCATGATGGAATGGTTGTCTACTTCAATCTCTATGCCGATTTCACGCAGCTTGGCAATGCATGAAGTTAGGTGCTCCGGGATGACGTTTTGTACTGTCACCGAGCCGCCGGTAACGCCTGCCGCCATTAAAAATGCGCCTGCAATCAACCGGTCCGGGATGACGGTGTACGTACACCCTTTTAATGCGGACACGCCTTCGATTCGAATGGTGTCGGTACCGGCTCCTGTTATTCTGGCGCCCATCTGATTCAAAAAGTTCGCGGTATCCGTTACTTCCGGATCACGTGCGGCATTGAGCAAAACGGTGGTCCCTTTGGCGCGAACGGCGGCAAGCATGACGTTAATTGTCGCGCCGCAGGTGATCATATCAAAATAAATGGTTGCACCCTTTAATTCCTTGGCTTCCACCGTATAATAACGGTCGAAAAAAGCGAATGAAGCTCCCATCATCTTCAAGGCTTTAATATGCTGGTCCATCGGCCGGCTGACGAAGTCGTCCCCGCCCGGATAACCGATGGATACTTTGCCGAATTTGGCCAAGAGGGCACCAACAAAATAATAAGCCGATCTGAACGTGGATGATTTCACCGGATCCATATGGGCGCTGCTGATGTTTCTCGGGTCGATCAGCACAGCTCCGTCTGCTGCGTGTTCAACGTTCAGACCGATTTCAGATCCCAGTTCATAGATGACCCTTAGATCGGCAATGTTCGGAATGCCAAGCAGCGTAACCGGCTCATCGGCCAAGCATGCTGCCGCAAGCAGGGCGAGAGAGCTGTTTTTCGAGCCGGGAATGTTCACGCTACCTTGTAATGGCGAGGATTGTTCGACCTTAATCGCTTCCATGTTCAGCTTCTCCTTCGTCCGGATTCATTTCATCCGCGATCATAATTTTGACGTTCAGGCTTTCGATTTCACGTATCGTTTTATCCGAAGCGCCTTGATCGGTAATCAGCAAATCGATGTGATGCAGGGGGATGGAGGTGGCGAACATCTGGACGCCCATCTTCTCGTGCGGGGCAAGACATACCGTGCGCCGCGAAACCTCGGCGACCGCTCTGGTCAAAGCGGCTCCCTCCGGCGTAGCCGTGCTGATACCGTTAAGGGCTATTCCGCCTCCGGTAACGAAGCCGATATCGAAGTTAAACTTTTTGATCATTTCGAACGCAATCGTATCGATCATGCTGTCGCCGTTCGCCCGCAGCTTGCCTCCAACGAGATAAGCCTCAATATGGTGGAGGTTGCGAATCGATTCTGCAATCGTCAGCGAATTGGTGACGATCGTAAATGGAATGTCATCCGGAAGAAATTTGAGCATTCCATACTGAATGCCGGCCCCGCCGATAAAGACGGTGTCATGCTTTTGAATCAGCGATGCCGCATATTTCGAAATGGCGTCTTGATGCGACGCCGCATTTCCGTATCGAATGGACCGGGGCTGGGCTAACGTGCGCACCTTCGGAGGCGGAGTCAGCGGAATGGCGCCCCCGTATGTTTTCTGCAGCAATCCCTGTTCCTCCATCATGGTCAGGTCCCGCCGAATCGAATCGATCGAAAGTTCAAACATGACGGCCAGGTCTTTTGCGATCACCCTGCCGTCTTTCGCGAGCAGCTCCAGTATCCGCTGCCGACGTTCCTCAGCTAACATAACGATCCCCCATGATTGGATATAATGGTACGCTTTTATCCTATTCCTGATTCTTCATTATTGTCAATCAAATTATTCATGTTGTTTCATTTTCATTCGTTTTTTTTATGCTGGTTACCCTATCAAGGGGATGGCCTTCCGCAACTGTGGCCCTTTTCTGTGCTTGTCAGGCTAGTCTGCATAATGTGAACAAGTCCCTCATAGACATGTATCAATCAAGTAAAACATGTGCCAAAGGGGATGATGTCATGCGCCGGATGTCATGGGTACTCGCCATGATCGTGTGCGTTACCGTCGTATTTGCCGGGTGCGGCAAAAAGGACGCCGATACCGTAGTTAAAGGACTAAATGATGTGGCCGCCACATTGCAAAGCAAGGAGGGATCTTATAAAGGAACGGGGAAGATGACGCTCTATACGGGTGAAAAGCCGCAAGAGTACAATATTGAGGTCTGGTACCAAAATCCTTCCTATTACCGCATCAGCTTGACCAATGCCCAAAAGGACGTGACGCAGATCGTCCTCCGCAATGACGACGGCGTGTTCGTCCTGACGCCAAGCCTTAACAAAAGCTTCCGCTTCAAGAGCGACTGGCCGGAAAACCAAGGGCAGGTTTACCTGTACCAGACGCTGGTGCAGGGCATTTTGAACGACAAAACGCGCCAGTTCGCCGAGGATAAAGACAGCTACGTATTTGACGTTGCCGCCAATTATCACAGCCAGTCGCTCGTACGCCAAAAAATTTGGCTCAGTAAAGACAATTATGCTCCGAAGCAGGTGAGGGTATCCGATGCCGAGGCGCATGTCATGGTCGAAGTGAAGTTCAGCGAGTTCAAGTTCGACGCCAAATTCGAAAAGGATTCTTTCGACATGAAGCGGAACATGGCCGCCGTCGACGACCCGACGCTGGGCATGGTGACGGAGGTCGACGAGAACGGCAACCCGATCTCGGCGGACGATCCGCAGGCAGCCGAAAACGAAAACAATTCCGCGGCGGCTCCGAAAGAACTAGGAGACTTCGGAACGATCGAGCCGGTATACATGCCGGAAGGCGTTGAGCGGAAGGATATCAACAAAATGGAAGATAACCCGAACCATTCGGTTCTGATCCGTTATGACGGAACCTATCAATACACCATCATAGAATCGCGTTCCTCGGACATGGCCGTGTCCTCCGTGGCATCGGGAGAAGTCGTCGATCTCGGCTTCACGGCAGGCCTTTATACCAAGGACGAGCAAAAAACGCTGACCTGGATGAATGACGAAGGCATCGAATTCCGGATCACGAGCAGCAACCTTCCGCTTGACGAAATGAAGTTAATCGCCGCGTCGCTCCAGGAGCAAACGGGCAAATAATCCTTTACGGGCGGGGTCCCGCGCCGCAGAGCATCTTTCTGCCGCCGGGGGCTCCGCCTTTGCCTTTGGCTGCCGTGGTACGGTAAAGACGCCTGAATCCGCCCTGCCGTGGTTCATTGACAGGGGCCTTCTCGGACATTACGCTTAATAAGCGAGCTAGGTGCAATACGTAAGAGAAGGTGACTGCAAACAATGCAAGTTCAATATAGAGCGACACAAGCGGAAATCAATTTGGATCATTTGCGGGATAACTACCAAGCATTCCGCCGGGCGCTTCCCGAAGGGATGCGTCTGCTTGCATGCGTCAAAGCGGATGCGTACGGGCATGGCGCCGTCGAAACGGCGAGAGAGCTGGAGCGGGCCGGCGCGGACTATTTGAGCGTGGCTTTTTTGGATGAGGCGATTCAGCTTCGCCGGGCCGGCATACAAGCGCCCGTGCTTGTGCTGGGGTATACGCCGCCGGAAGGGATCCGGGCCGCCTGGGAGCACCGGATTACGGTAACGGCGTTCAGCCCCGAGGTGCTGGAAGCCATCCGGAACCTGCCCGAAGAAAGCTTGAAGCAGCCTTTGAAGGTCCACATCAAAATCGACAGCGGCATGGGTCGGCTGGGCCTGCTTCCCGGCGACGCGGCGGTGTCCTTCGTCGAGAAAGCCTTGGAGATGCCGCAGGCCGAGGTCGAAGGGTTGTTCACCCATTTTTCCAGAGCCGACGAAGAGAACAAAAGCTACACGCACGAGCAATACCGCCGCTTTGCAAGCGTCGTAGCCGCGCTGGAGCAAAAGGGCATCCGCCTCCCGATTCTTCATACCGGAAACAGCGCGACGGCCATCGATATGCCGGAGCTGTCATTTAACATGGTCCGGATCGGCATCAGCATGTACGGCCTGTACCCTTCGGACGAAGTCAACCGGCAGCGGATCGCTTTGAAGCCCGTGTTGACGCTGAAGACGAAAGCCGCGTTCGTCAAAAAGCTGCCGCCGCATTGGGGCGTCAGCTACGGCGCCAGATACGTGACGGAAGCAGAGGAAATGATCGCTACGCTTCCGATCGGTTATGCCGACGGCTACTCCCGCATGCTGAGCGGCAAGGCGGAAGTGCTGATCCGCGGGCGCCGCGTGCCCGTCGTCGGTACGATCTGCATGGACCAGTGCATGGTTTCGCTGCGATCTTTCGGCAAAGATGCGGAAGGGATTCAAGCCGGCGAAGAGGTGGTACTGATCGGAAGCCAATCCGGTTCGAGCATCACGGCGGATGAGTTGGCCTCCTGGCTCGGCACGATCAACTACGAGGTCGTCTGCATGATCGCGGGCCGGGTGCCGCGTTTGTATGTTCGCAGCGGTCATCCCGTCCGTTTGGTCAATTCCTTGCTCCCTGATTCCGAGGAAAAAACTGGATAAAACCCTTTTGCACACGATAAGAAGGAATAACTTGCCTGCGGCTCGAATAAGGATTTATGCCGAGATTGTCTGTACGGGAACGGCGGCTGTAGTTTATAATGGAATGCAGCATACCTGATATACCTTCGGCATATATATTCCTTTGTATAAAATTCCTTGAATAAAGTAATACTGGTGCACAAGGGTGTGAAGGTTGTGGGGGTGGAAGAAAAGGTGGCTAATATGCAGAATACCAAACGAATTATGATCAGCTTGCCGGATCATCTTTTGCAGGAAGTGGATGGCATCGTTGCGATGGAAAATTCCAACCGCAGCGAATTGATTCGGCAGGCCATGAAGCTGTACTTGCTGGAACGGAAAAAACGTTATATCCGTGAATCCATGCAGCGCGGTTACATGGAAATGGCCAAAATCAATTTGACGATGGCCTCTGAGGCGTTTCATGCGGAGGAAGATGCAGACAGCACTTTAGGTCGCTTAGTGAGCGGGGTGTAAACATTGATCGTAAAACGCGGCGACGTTTTTTTTGCGGATCTGTCACCCGTTGTCGGTTCTGAACAAGGCGGAGTGAGACCGGTGCTGGTCATCCAAAACGATATCGGCAACCGCTTCAGTCCTACGGTCATCGTAGCGGCGATCACGGCCCAGATTCAAAAAGCCAAGCTGCCGACGCACGTGGAAATCGACGCGGCTTCGCATGGCTTTGACAGGGACTCTGTCATATTGCTGGAGCAAATCCGAACCATTGACAAGCAAAGGCTGACGGACAAAATCACCCATCTGGACGAAGAAACGATGAAAAAGGTGGATGAATCTTTGCAGATCAGCTTAAGCTTGATCGACTTTTAACCAAACAGTGCAGTGAAAAGGCGCGCCCCAAAGGCTCGCCTTTTTTCGTTGGCCGACTTTTCTACTTGCCGACGCCTTGATGAAACTTGTAAAGAGATTGTAAAATACAAGCCTCGGCGGAGCATCCTTCGGAAACGGCAGGAAATCAGGGGAAACATCGCCCCGCGAAGAAGCTTCTCCCATCCTTGTTTGCCTCTTCCAAAGATGTCCGCTGGAAATGTAGGCAAAAGTTTGTGATAATATACAAGAACCTTGCTTTACTTTTTAGAAAAATATCTAAATTTTATTTACGAGGATTTTACGATCATTTTACGCAAACGTTGAACTTGAAGCTCCGGAACCCGCTCGGAAACCGCGGACGGAGAACGAAATTTTACATGACGAACTTAAATGCATAAAAAGCGCCAATAAACGAACGAATCTACGGACTTTGAAATATCGCCGAACCAGGCGAATCGAACGGGAAAGAGGGATTTATCAATGACGGAAAAGGCAGTAGTCGACATGAATACGGAAGAACAGAAAGCGAAAGAACAGGAACGCATCATTTCGCAGACCGCAAAGGAATTGCAGCTTTCGCTGAAGCAGATCCGCACGACGGTCGAGCTTTTGGACGAAGGGAACACCATTCCTTTTATTGCGAGATACCGGAAGGAAATGACCGGGGAACTGGACGAAAACCAGCTGCGCGACATCGAAGAGCGTGTCCATTACTTGCGCAATTTGGAGGAACGGAAACGCGAGGTTATCCGGATCATCGATGAGCAGGGCAAACTGACGGGCGAGCTGAAGACGGCCATCGAAAAGGCGGTCAAGCTGCAGGAAGTGGAGGATTTGTACCGTCCATACCGGCAAAAGCGGAAAACCCGGGCCAGCGTCGCGAAGGAAAAAGGCCTTGAACCGCTGGCGGAGTGGATCATGGGGCAGCCGAAGCAGGGGGATGTGCAGCAGGAAGCTTCCAAATACGTCGATGCGGAAAAGGGCGTGGAAAACGCGGATGAAGCCATTGCCGGCGCGATGGACATTTTGGCGGAAAACTTGGCCGATGACGCGACGATCCGCTCTTGGGTGCGCCGTTATACGATGGATCACGCCATGCTGACTTCCGAAGCCAAAGACGCGGAGCAGGAATCGGTGTACGAAAATTACTACAATTACCGTGAGCTTGCGAAAAAGATGCCGCCTCACCGGATTTTGGCGATCAACCGGGGCGAACGCGAAAACGTGCTGAAGGTAGGGCTCGAGGTATCGGCGGAGCCGATTCACAACTTTATGGCCCGCCAGACGGTCAAGGGGCCGTCCGTCGTGCAGCCGATTCTGACGGCGGTTATTGAAGATGCCTACAAGCGCCTGATCGCGCCTTCGATCGAGCGGGAAATCCGTGCCGAGCTGACGGAAAAAGGAGAAAACCAGGCGATCTCGATCTTCTCCGGCAATCTGCGCAGCCTGCTGCTGCAGCCGCCGGTCAAAGGAAGATGCGTGCTTGGCGTGGACCCGGCGTACCGGACCGGATGCAAGCTGGCCGTGGTCGACGAGACGGGCAAGCTGCTTGAAGTGGCGGTCACCTATCCGACGCCCCCGAACAATAAGAAAAAAGAAGCCGCGGACAAATTCCGCGAGCTGATCAACAAATATGCGATCGAGCTGATCGTCATCGGCAACGGCACCGCTTCGCGCGAAACGGAGCAGTTCGTGGCCGAGGTGATCGGGGAGCTGCATGATTCGAACCTGGCGTACCTGATCGTCAATGAAGCAGGAGCGAGCGTGTATTCGGCGTCCAAGCTGGCGCAGGAGGAATTCCCGGGTCTGGACGTGGCGGAACGCAGCGCGGTTTCCATCGCCCGCCGGGTGCAGGATCCGCTTGCGGAGCTGGTCAAAATCGAGCCGAAAGCCATCGGCGTGGGGCAATACCAGCATGACGTATCGCAAAAACACTTGGATGAAAGCCTCAAGGCTGTCGTGGAATCGGCCGTAAACCATGTGGGCGTGGACGTCAATACGGCTTCGCCTTCGCTATTGTCTTACGTGGCCGGCGTCAACGCGACCTTGGCGAAAAACATCGTGAAATACCGCGATTCGAACGGCAAATTCGTCAGCCGCAAGCAGCTGCAAAACGTGCCTCGCCTTGGAGCCAAAACGTACGAGCAGTGCGTCGGCTTCCTCCGGATTTCCGATGGGGAGAACCCGCTCGACCGGACGCCGATCCACCCGGAATCGTATCCGGTGGTCGACCGTCTGTTCAAGGAGCTGGGCATCGGCATGGACAAGCTTGGCACGCAGGAGCTGTCCGATTTGCTGGCGCAGCAGCATGTAGGGCAGCTCGCCGAAGCGCTTGACGTCGGCGTGCCGACGCTGCGCGACATTCTGGAAAGCTTGCAGCGTCCGGGCCGCGACCCGCGCGAGGAGCTTCCGCTTCCGATCTTCCGTACGGACGTGCTGAAGATTGAGGATTTGGCTCCGGGCATGGAGCTTCAGGGTACGGTGCGCAACGTCATCGACTTCGGGGCATTCGTGGACATCGGCATCAAAAGCGACGGGCTTGTCCATATCTCGCAGCTTAGCGAAGGTTACGTCAAACATCCGATGGACGTCGTCTCCGTCGGGGACAATGTAACGGTGTGGGTGCTGAACGTAGATTTGAAAAAGGGCCGCGTCGGGCTGACGATGCGCAAGCCGAAAGACCAGCAGTAATAGACCGGAAAAACAAATAAGCCCCTGTCAAAAAAATCGGATGATCGGGGCTTATTTAAGCATGTTCTTTTTAAAATGTTTCGTCATTCTTTAGCGGTTTGGTCCGCGTCGGCCGAAGTTAGGGCGGAGAGCTTCTTTTTGGCTCGAAAACGCCGAACCTTCATCAGATTGCCGCACATTTTATCGTCGCAATACCGCTTGGAGCGGTTGCGCGTATCGTCGTAATAAACCCAAAGGCAGTCCGGATTGCCGCAAATGCGTATTCTGGACGTTTCGCCTTTTTCCAGCACGGACGCAAAGGAGGCTGCAATTTCGGCCATACTCTGCGTCCAATTGGCGTTGGCCGGAATATACGCAAGGCTTACCGTTTGATCGGCGGAACGGGTCACCTTGCGGTACACCGGCTCTTTTTCCATCCAGCCGTTTAGCATGGCGATCTGAAGGTCGGTCAACCCTTCACCGGCAACGATCTGACGAATCAGCTCCAGCAAAAACGCCCGGAGCTTTTTTAGCTCGCCCAATTCTTTTTTATCCGGAAGGTTGGCGGCCGTAATGCCGTCTTCCTGCATAAAACGGCGAAGCCATTTCTCCTGCTCCAGACGGTCCTCCTCGCGTCCGCTGCCCCGCCAATCATGCCAATGGCTGTTCACTAAATCATCCCAAAGCATCGCGAGAATCATCCTTTCTATATGAGCATTGTAGCAATCGCGGATTGCTTTTGCCATCTCCGGCTGCGAACCGCCAGGAGAAAAATCGTTTAAAACAAACTTGCGCTTGTGCAGGAAGAATATGTATGTTATCGTCGTTGTAACCATCATAGTTGAATATGGTGGTTACAAACGAATGGAGGCGATGGAATGAGCATCCGGAATCTGCTGCTGGAATATTGGGATTCTTGCATGGAAAAAGAAGATTGGTATCCGCCGCTGCAGTCTGCCCTTCAGAATGTATCAATCGAGCAGGCGGTGTGGAAACCCGCGGAAGGGGCGGCCAACAGCATTTGGGAAAACGTACAGCACCTGTTGTATTATAAGGAGCGCTTGCTCGCCCGGTTAAGGGGGACTTCGGAAGTATTCAACTTAACCAACGATGAAACGTTCCGGATTCCGAAAGCCGGCAGCGAGGAGTGGGAGCAGGTCAAGTCAAGGCTTGTGGATGTGCACACGGCGCTGCAAAGCGAGCTGGAGCGGCTGCCGGAGGAGGAACTCGAAGCGAATCCCCAGCGTTTTATGAGCCTGATTACACATGATGCCTACCATACCGGGCAAATCATATTATTGAGCAAACTGCAGGGCTCCTGGCCGGCGACAAGAAGCTTTGAATAAGCGGCAGAGGTCCGGTTTTCGCGGCTCATTTTCTCTACAGCGAAACGATATCGCCATATATATGGATACGACATAAAAAATATGCCGGACGTTCCCGTCCGGCTTGGCATTTTTTGCTTTCGTTATGGATGTCAAAGCCTATGAGTGATCCGAGCCCTCGCTGGCTGAATTCCGGTAAAAGAACCAGCAGTCGTTCAGCAGCTTGATTTGGCGTCTGTCCTTTTTGCGGAAGGCGCGTGTCAGTTGATTGCAGAGCCATTGCGGCAAGGGTATCTCCTCCTCTTGCTAAAACCGTCTGTATGGATAGCATATGGGGGAGACGCCCAAAGCGTGCAGGTCTACATCGTTAAATTGGCGGGGAAGCCGGCAGCCAAAAACGGGCGAAGCCGGCTCCGGCTCCGGCTTCGGCTTCGGTTAGGTCCATTCTTGAACATCTCTATCCGTCAGATCCTCAAGGCACGCCTGCGGGCCGCTTAAACGATGAGAATGGGATCAGACGGCTTCTTCTTCGTACCACTGCTCCAGCTGCGCCTGCAGGGCACGGATTTCCGTGAGCAGCGAAATGAGCGGATAATTCGTTTCGTCGAGGGAAGCAAAGGACTTCTCCAATTCGTTGATATAATCGAGGCCGCTCACGATCGAAGAAGTCTCCTGCAGAAGCTCGAGATGATCACATTCGGCCACGGCCAGCGGCAGGTCCGGCGTTCCTTGCGCGGTGAGCTTGCTGACTTCCTTATGAAGCCTCAAATTCAGGGCGCTGAGCTGATAGGCATAATCGGCAGGCATCTCCACGTATTGTAGCTTGTCTCCAAGCTGTAGAATAACGTATCGCATGTTTGGCATAATGAAGTTTCTCCCTCCGTACTTGCTGCTTGCATAGGCTTGCAGATCGGTCAAAACAATCCTTACTTGACAGTGTAGCTTAGGGAGAAGTTAAAATTCAAGTAGATTCCTGTGCGGAAAAATGACATGTCCGTGCAAATAGATGGAAAGGGAGCATTCGGTAAGGACATGGCGATGATGAGCAATGAAGAACTTCAGGCTTGGGTGGAGCGCGTGTCGCTGGAAAGCTTCGGCGTACCGTTCAGGCATCGGGCGTCATTTAACGCAAGGCTGTCCTCTACGGGGGGACGTTATTTTACGCATACCCATGACATCGAGATCAACCCGCATCAGCTGGCGGAAAACGGCAGGGAAGAGGTGGAGAAAATCATCAAGCATGAGCTCTGCCACTACCACCTGCATCTGGCCGGAAAAGGGTACAAGCATCGCGACCCCGATTTTAAAACGCTGCTCCGGCATGTCGGGGGAAGCCGGTTCTGCAGCGCGCTTCAGAGCCGCGGGAGTAGAAAAACGCAGCCGTACCGTTACGTGCTCCTATGCCAGGAGTGCGGGATGAAATATATGCGCAAGCGGAAGGTCGATACGAGACGTTTTCGATGCGGCAAATGCAGGGGCAGGCTGCGGCAGGCAACGCTTGACTCGCCCCAAAAATCGTGATAAATTATTACTTGTCACCATATTGAAAACGTTCCCCGATAGCTCAGTCGGTAGAGCACTCGACTGTTAATCGAGTTGTCACAGGTTCGAGTCCTGTTCGGGGAGCCAGTATCTTGGAGAGATACCCAAGTGGCTATAAGGGGACCCTCTGCTAAGGGGTTAGACTGCGTAAGCGGTGCGAGGGTTCGAATCCCTCTCTCTCCGTTGAACATACATCGAATAAAGGCTCCCGGCGCTATTGCGCTGGGAGCCTTTGCTGTAAAGGGATGAGAACCCTCGAAGAGGGGGCGTCGGAGCGTAGACATCGGTAGGAACAGCGTCGCAGTCCCGACCGAAGGGAGGGTATCCCTCTCTCTCCGTTGAACATACATCGAATAAAGGCTCCCGGCGCTATTGCGCTGGGAGCCTTTGCTGTAAAGGGGTGAGAACCCTTCGTCAAACTTATTGGTTCTTTTCATCCTGATATTCGGCTTCAAAGCCTTCGATGGCTCTTTCGCGTTTCGTGTTTTTATGCTGCAGATTGTGAAGTTCCTTCCCGGAGATTTCATCGGCATGCTCATCCAGGTAGTCGTTTGTCTTTTGAATGTTCTCGCGCGTATTGTCGATGGCGTTTTGGAGTTTCTCTGCGTTATCGGAGCGGTCATCAGGTTTAGCCATGGTTTTAATCTCCTTTTGATGTGTATTTTTTAGGTCCAGGACGAGATCATCCCGGTGATGACATATCAATCCTAAGATGCCATGATTAAGTCGAACTTATTCATTCATAACGGGGGAAAATGGCCGTCCAAAAACAATTAAAAAAATTCAAAAAAAACACTTGTCATGTCCCAAAATTTCTGTTAAGATAATTTTTGTTGTCACGCTTGATGATATGGCCCGTTGGTCAAGGGGTTAAGACACCTCCCTTTCACGGAGGTAACAGGGGTTCGAATCCCCTACGGGTCATCTTGCAATATTGCTTCGATTGGGATGAGAACCCAAAAGGGTCGGAGCATTAACTTCGATAGGATTGCATCGCAGTCTCGAACGAAGGGAAGCGTGGACTTCTAGAAATTTTGGCGCACATCTTAGTGAGTCAGCGAGAGCCATTAGCTCAGTTGGTAGAGCACCTGACTTTTAATCAGGGTGTCGAAGGTTCGAGTCCTTCATGGCTCACCAGTTTTTCATTTCTCAAACGTGCGGTAGTGGTGGAATGGCAGACACGCTATCTTGAGGGGGTAGTGGGCGTACGCCCGTGGAGGTTCGAGTCCTCTCTACCGCACCATAATATAACAACGACAATCCTTGCGAAGCCAAGGATTTTTTTGTGTTAATAATGAAATAAAAAAAGCGCACCCGCGCTGTTTCAGGAGGGGCCCATTTCCCTTTAGGAGCTTCTTTCCCTGGCAACAAGAGGTGTGCTTTTTTACGATAAAATGGAATTTTGATCATTTAATTGCATTCCGGCTAAGCAAGTTACGGATTATGGCAATTCGTCGGCGGATCGTTTGCTTTTTGCGGTATTTGCGGCATGGATTAAGGGGAGATATACTGCTCGAAGCATTAGGCTGCAGGCTTGAAAACAAGGCTCGACGAAAGCGGGGGGCGAAGAAGTCCATGCCTATCGTTTAGGCGATATGAGGGCTGCTTGCCTTGGATTCAAAACGTTCTTTCGTCAGAGCGTCTTTTTCGAGCAGCCAAGCTTTTTCCATTTCGGCTGTCCATTTGCCGGCCAGCATCTTGGCTTCCGGACGAGGAATGTTCAGGGGGCGGGCGGTACCGTAAACGCATGTGTATACCGCGGACTGCATGTAACCGTACACGGCTTGGTCGCAGCTTGTGCCCAATTGATAATTGATGTAAGCGTGAACGGTAGCCAGACAGGCGGGGGTTATGTTGTTATGGACCATTTCCTCCAGTACGGCGAGGTTTAGAAAAGGATATAGGGCCTGCGCCAGTTTTACCAGCTTTTTGCCCCGTTTGCTTGCGGCTTCGAGTTCTTGCGCCTTTAAAGTTTGGCCGAGCAGCAGCCGGTCGATCCGGGCGATCGAAGGGATATCCAGTAGCTCGGCAGCCTCGTAAATGGCTTGGATCGCGGCGCCGTCCTGTCGTACCAAACGGTCCGTCATAGGATGCAGGAAAAATCCTTCAAGTTCGGCTTGCGTCTGGATGCGTCCGTCCGAGATGCGATTTTTTAAGTCCGGTAGGCAGCTGAAGCTTCCAACCGACAAGTCATGATCCAGCATTTGCACGTAATCAAGTAATTTGGTGCTTTTGTCATTCAAAACAGTCACCCCCAGTGAAAAATAGGTTAAGCAAAGTGAAGTAAAACGCAAAGATATATAAATGTTATATAATGTAACACTAATTTCGGATTTGCCCTCGATATAATAGAAATTTGTAAAATAATATCACATAAAAATCCCCTTTTGTCAATGGAATTCTGAACTTTTGTTGTGGATCAAATGATTTGTGTTAGTTAACATAACATATTATTGCATAAAAAGCGAAGGTAGCGGGTTTATTTGCTCCTTCGGTTTAGCTTCCCTTGTGTATTACGTGCAAGGTGGGTGTCTTAGACAGAAGGCATCGTTAGAAAGGATTTCCGGTGAGCTTCATGATCCAAAAAGGTTAAGGTTATTGGTTCAGACAGGGCGGAAAATTTACTGGGATGCTGTTTAAGCTTCCATGACGCATCCATGAACAAGCCGCATCAAAAAACCTTCCGGCAATCCGGAAGGTTTTTGTACACGGTGCGGGTTACCAATGATTGACCGCATGCTCGACGAAAGCCAGCATGTCTTTCACTTCGATGACGGTACCGTCGTCCAGGACGGCTTTACCGTTTAACCGTCCGAAGATCTGATGGCAGCGATTGTCCACAAACAGCATTTTCGTTTCCGTATAACGGTCGTACAACGGCTCAAAATCCATTTCAAACCGCCCGTCGTCGCTGGCGATGGTTTTCGGGGACATATAACCTCCTGCCGCCAGATCCACGTACACCTCGTTTAGTTTATGGGCGTTTCCGTCGTAAAACAGCATGTTTTCGGTGGCGTCCTCCGTATTGCCGAACCCGAAGCCGATGTTGAAGCCGAACCGTTTGCCGCCGATCCAGGCGCTGCCGTTGCCCCAGACCCACTCGTGGCTGAACGGCCACGCGCCGCGTCCCCAGTCGAGAAGCCCAAAGGCCGTTTCCGGCTCAAACACGATGGTCCGGCCGCCCATGCTGACCGTGCCGCCGGCGGGCATGCAGTTGATTTTGTGGTTGTAGTAAAAATAACGCGGATTTTCGTCAAACGGCGTCGCGATGACCAGCGATTCCAAATCGGGCTGGCAAAGCTCGAGGTCGATGTCCACAGGCTGCCCCGCACGGGGACTCCGGGTGCGGCAGCGCAGCCGCCGGCCGCCTTTGTATACTTCAAAGCTCATCTCGATATTTTTGCGGCGCACGGCCAAATCGCCATGCTCTGCGGAAGCCGGCATCCTCAGCCGATTGAACGGCAGCGCCAGCATTTCCCTGACGGCGTATGTCTTTTTCTCATTCAAATCGATCAGCATCACGGAAAGTTCGCCCGCGTAAGAAGTATGGCCGATGGTCAGCTGCAGGCAGAAGTCGTCGTTCAGCACCTGGTAAAAATCCCACTCCTTGATGCGCCACGGCGGGGCTTTGATCTGTTTGCGGTTGTAGCGCATGACCGCCTTGGTCGAATACCCTTTTTGCATCAAGGTTCCGTTCGGGTACAGCAAATCCGAGAAAGTGGTGATCCGGTGGTTGCGCATCGTTTCATCTCCTTATGTGCGAGTCGTCGGGATGAGGTAAAAGCGATTCAGGCCATTGCCGGCAAAAGCGGTTCAAGGTCGGAGGACGAAAGCCGCGGTTATTTGCCTTGAGTAAGCGTTTTCAAAATGGATGGCGCGGCTGCAATAAATCTTAAGACCATTATATGGGAAAGCCGGGCGGAGAATCACCCTTAATTTCATTTATCGCTTTGAGAAGCGTTTTGTCCGGGATTAAAAAGGGGATCTCGCCATAGCCAATGACGCTCAATATAGCAAAAAGCCCTTCCGCTGCATGCGGAAAGGCTTGAGGGTTTAACCGTTGATCGAGGTATTGTCCGGGGATAACTTCGGCGACGCCTGTTCTCCTTCTTTCGGCCGGGTCAGCAGATACAATACGTAAACCGCGATGAAAACGCCAAGGAACAGCGAAGAATAGCGGTACATGGTGCCGTACGTGCTAAAAGCGGCGATCTGTCCCAAAATCAGGGCGCCGACCGCGACGCCCAAATCAAGCGAATTGAAATACATGCTGTTCGCCATCCCCTGACGCTGCGGCGGAACCAGCTGAAGCATCCAGGATTGCAGCGTCGGCTGCAGCGTCCCGAACCCAAGCCCGTAGCAGAGTGCGGCCAACGCGAGAAACCAGGTCGACGTCGAAAAGGACAACAGCCACAGCCCGACGATCAAACATGCCGCCGCCGGAATGAGCAGTGCTTTATGTCCTTTTTTATCATAAATTTTACCGGAAATCGGCCGGATTAAAATAACGGCTACCGCATTAAACAAAAAGAACAGCGAAGCGTTGGCCAAATGGACCTCTTTGCCGAACAGGTTCATGAAGCTGAGCAGCCCCCCATAAGTCACGGACATGAGCAGGTTCAAAAGGCTTGGCAGCAACAGCGCCTTCGGAAATCCTTTGTTTTGCGGCACGGCCGAAAACTCCTTCGGTACGGCGGCGGGGCCGGGCTGCTTTACCTTTTTCGCCAGCGGATAGACGAGCGGGAAAATGAGGGCGATGACGATCAGCGTCGTGTAGACCAGGGCGGGAAACCCCTGCTTGTCGAGTATCGTGCTTCCGATAACCGGACCCAGCGATAAGGCGATGCTGGTGGACAAGCCGAAATAGCCCATGCCTTCGCCCAAACGGCGGACCGGAACGATGCCGGATGCCATCGTCGGAAGGGTGGTGCTTCCCATGCCGAAGCCGACGCCGAACACGATCCGCATCGCAAGCAGCAAAGCCAACGAGCTGCTCCACAAATAGCCCAAAGTGGCTAGAAGGGCAAGGACGAGCCCGAGAAAAAGAATGGCGTTGCGTTTTCCTTTTTCCAGCGCCTTGGCCGAAAAAAGGCGGGAGACGATGGCGGATAAAGCGAACATGGTCGTAAATAAGCTGACCGTCAGCGCGCTTGCGTGAAAATGTTCCTTGACGTATCCCGATAGCGGCGACAATATCATCTGCAGGTTCAAAAACAGCAGCAGATTGCAAACCGTCAGCATGATGAACTCCCGCGTCCATAATTTGTCTTTGATGTCTTTCATGATGTGTTAGCTCCTACTCTACGAATATTCGGTCAATATTGGCATTGATCTGTTTCATGATTTGGTCGAGCATCTGCAGCTGTTCGTCCGAAATGCCGGCGATCAACTCGTCGTTCAAGCTGAGCTCGAGCGGTTCTGTTTCGTTTATGAGCTGCTTCACGTCCGGGGTGGCGTAGATCAAATAGGCTCTGCGGTCGCCCGGGTCGGGTTTGCGCTGGATGAACCCTTTCTTGTCCAGAACGTCGAGGATCCGGGTGATGGAGGGCTGATCCTTGCCGGATCGGAGCGCCAGCTCTTTTTGGTTGATCCCTTCCTGAAGATATACCTGGTACAGAACCGTCCACTGCTCGGGCGTAATGCCGTAAGGCTTCAGTCTGCTTGCAAAAAGCGAGGACATTTTACGCGACATGTTGCCGAAACGGAAACCGATCGATTGGTGGGTCAATTTGGACCTTTTCAGAGAGATACACCCCTTTAAATTAATTGTTATAACAATTATATTCATGTAAAAAGAATTCGTCAATGATGTCTTCCTGAAAATGGAATAATATGCAATGCCGCGGACGAAGGTTATGTATACGATACAAAGATGCAGCTGGATGACGGTTAGGAGTAGGATGATCCGTCCAACACGGAGGAATATTTCGGGTACAGGCGCCGGATGCAGTCCGGGCAAATGTCATGGGTGAACTCCGCATGCGTATGTTTTTGGAGAAAGCTCTCGACGGAATTCCAAATATCGTGCTCGTCGCGGATTCTTTTGCATACTGCACAGATCGGGAGAAGGCCGCGAAGCGTTCGAATTTGGGTCAGGGCTTCCATGAGGTCATGTTCGATCATTTTGCTTTTCGTAATGTCCGTGAAGCAGATGGTCATTCCTTTGACGGTGGTGCGGTCATCATGAAAAATGGTCGAGGCCTCAAGCAAATACCATTTTACCGGGCGGTGAGCAGAGGACTGGATCTCATCGCGAAAATACGGCTGCGTTCCGTTTAGCACGGAATCCAGATCAATCGGAAGCTGCCCGTCGGCTTCGGAAAGCGCGGCGTAAATCTGCATGAAACTGACGCCCAACCACTCGAACGATTCGGGGATGCCCGCTTCGATCGAATTTTGGAGCCAAACCCGGTTGACGGAGACGATGCAGCCCTTGGCATCAACGATCGCGACGGCCTGCTTTAACGAATCGATAATTTCGGGAAAAGTGAAGCTTGTTTTATGCAACGAAGGTCGCTCCCTCTTTTTGAATTGGAAGTGCTCGTATCGCAGGTAAGTAAGGCTTTCTCGTTTCAGTCTGACGGAGGGGTGAACAAAGGTGCGTGAGATTTGCACGAAAACGGGAATAAACTTATGACACCAATTATCAGTATGTTATAATTACTTCAGCATAAAGAAAAGTATATACTTTTTTACGTCATATTGCAAGACAAAAATTACTTAAATGCGTCGTCAGAAGAAATTTTGGAAGGCGGTCTTATATGCAATCCATTTACGATCGAATCGAATCGTTAATCAAAATGCGGGGGATGACGAAAAAATCGTTTTGCGAAAAGCTCGGCATCAGCACGGGGAATCTGGGGGACTGGAAAAGGGGTAAGTCGACGCCCAGCACCCATAAGCTCGTGGAAATCGCCTCCTTTTTTGAGGTAAGCCTGGATTGGTTGATTTTGGGCAAAGAGCAGGAGCCTTTTCATTTAAAAGAAAACACGGGTACATACGAATGGGATGATGACGGTCCTCCGTTGTCCGAGAAGGAAAAAGCATTCATAAAAGAATATATCGACTTTACGCGGTACAGAAAAATGCAGTCGGACGGCGAGTGACCTTTGAACGTGCAAAGGCCGAGGCAACGGTATGCATCATCCTGCGCGAGGGCTTTAGCCATTTTTCAAAAATAGCGGAAGAAGCGCGGATGGCTCGAGTCCAAAATGATTCGGGCAAGAGGCGGGGGGAGGCAAGCCCTGTCTCCTTTCCGCGGAGTTGAGCTTATGGAGGATATTCAGGCGATCGCAGCTGTGTCCGCCGGGCGGTAGTAGGCCGACGCGGTAGGGGCATCATGGGATGACGTCGCGGGCGCTTGCATTAAAAGAGGCTATGCTTGTAGAGCAAAGCCTCTTTTAGTATTGGAATGAAATGTTTTTTCGCTTCCGTCCATGGCGGGTTACCGCGTTTTGCGCCCGATAAAGGTTAACGAAAGCAGGCTCCCGGCGAATAGAATAACCGCCGTCACGGAAAGGGCAAGGCGCATCCCTGCAGCAGGCGACGGGCTGCCGCCGATGATCGAGCCGATCAGGGCGACGCCAAGGGTGGCGCCCAGCTGCCGGCTTGAGTTTAATGCGCCGGATACGGCCCCGGTTTGTTCCTGGGGGGCGGCGCCTATAACCGCGGTCATGAGCGCTGGGATCGTAAAGGAAACGCCCAGGCCGATCAGGAACAGGCCGATCAAAGGGACGGCGTATCCGGAGCCGTAAACGATCCGCAGCTGCATGAATGTTCCGATGGCTGCTAGGAGGAACCCCGACGTCATTGGGATTCTGGCGCCGATCCGGCTGACGACGCGTCCGGTGACAATCGGGTTGAAAGCCAGCGGGACCGTCATCGGCAGGAGAACCAAACCTGCTGCATGCGCCGTTAGTCCGAGCGTTTGCTGAAAAAAGAGCGGCATAACGAATAAAACGCCCGACAGTCCGATGTTGACCGCCATGCCGGCGAACATTCCCGCCGACACGGTGGCGTCACGAAACAGACCAAACGGAAGCAGCGGGTCCGCGCCTTTCGTTTCCGCCCGCACAAACAGAACGGCGCCGAGGAGCGCCAGAACGAAAGCGGCCATTACGACCGGCGAAGCCCACCCGTAAACAGGTCCTTCCATCAGCGCGAAGGAAAGCGCGGCGATGGCCGTCACCGCCGTCCACTGCCCCGTCCAATCCAAGCGCCGCCGCTTGCGGGCCGTTTCGGCGCCAAGAGGCAGGACGATGGCCAGGCCGATGACGGCGAGCGGCACGTTCAGAAGGAAGATGCTCCGCCACCCGAACGAATCCGCCAGCAGGCCGCCGACGACGGGGCCGGCAGCCATGGCGATCCCGGTAACCGCAGCCCAGACGCCAAGCGCCCGGGCACGTGCGGACGGTTCGGGAAACGCATGGGCAATCAGCGTTAGCGAAGCCGGCGTCAGAGCCGCTCCTCCCACGCCCAGGACCGCGCGCAAGGCGATCAGCATGCCAAGCGAAGAGGCGGCCGCAGACAAGGCCGAAGCGGCCAAAAACAAGATCAGGCCCCCGACATAGACCCGGCGAGCTCCCAGCTTGTCGGCGAGTCCGCCCATCGAGAGCAGAAAACCGGCAAACACGATCGTATACGCATTGACGACCCATTGAAGGCCGGAAATCCCTCCGCCGAGGTCGGCGCGGATCGCAGGCGGCGCGACGTTGACTACCGTCGTGTCCAGCAGCACCATAAAGTATCCGAGCGACAATCCGGCGATCAGCAGCGCTTTCGCCAGCCTCCTGCGGCTGCCGGTCTTGATTTGCATTGCTTTTTCCAAAGGCGATCCCTCCAGTAAGGCAAAATCGGCATCATCGCCGTTACCGGGAAAGTGTATAATGGTTCATATCATGGGACTAGATGAGGGTTTATCCTAGGAGAAATGATCCTAGGTAAGCCGGGACGGGGGAAGAAACGTGAGGGAACAAGAGGATCGTGAACGCCATCGGGAGCTTGCCCAGTTTTTGCGGACGCGGCGCGCCCGCATGACGCCGGAGCGGGCCGGTTTGCCCGCGGAAGGGAGGAGGCGGACTCCGGGACTCCGGCGCAGCGAGGTGGCGCTTCTTGCAGGCATCAGCGTCGACTGGTATACGTGGCTGGAGCAGGGCCGAAACATCCAGGTGTCTTCCCAGGTGCTGGAGAGCATCGCGCACGCCCTGCAGCTGGATGCCGACGAAAAAAAACATCTGTTTCTCCTTGCCTTGCAGCAGTACCCTGCTGCATCAACGCAGGCTGCCCCGGAAATTTCGCCGGCGCTTCAGCGGTTTCTTGATCTGCAGGGAACAAGCCCGGCTTACGTGACCGACCAGCGTCTGAATATCGTGGCATGGAACCGGATCGCCAGTATGCTGTACGGCGGGTATGAAACGATGTCAGCGCGCGAACGCAACTCCGTCTGGCGTACGTTTACTTCCCCGGATGTCCGGGAACTGCTTCGCGAACATTGGGAATCGCATGCCCGGCACCGGCTGGCGCAGTTTCGGGCAAGCTACGCCAAATACGCCGGCGATCCATGGTGGACGGACATGATCGGGGAATTAAGCCGCACAAGCGAAGAATTCAGGGCGTGGTGGCCGCGGCATGACGTATTAAACGGTCCCGAAGGGGAAAAAATCAATTATCATCGGGCTGTTGGCAAGCTCACATTCGAGCAGGTCTCGTTTATCATGTCCGATGAACCGAATCTGACCGTTACGCTCAACGTTCCAGCGGCGGACGGCGATACCGTCGCCAAGTTAAGCAAGCTTTTAAAGGAATAAGCGGGCTGGTTTTACACCCCCTTTTGCCGCAAGAAGAACTTTTGCCCGGGATCTGACCCGTAAAAAGGAATAAACTATTTACATTTCTTAATTATCGGTGTATAATAACAGAGTTGCTGAAAAAGTTGATGCGCGGTAGTGGTGGAATGGCAGACACGCTATCTTGAGGGGGTAGTGGGCGTACGCCCGTGGAGGTTCGAGTCCTCTCTACCGCATTTATAATCAGAACGACGAGAAAATCCCTGTTTTGCAGGGATTTTTTGTTTTGTTTCGGTTTTTTTACGTCGTCACGATGCGTTCAGGATTTTGCAAAAACTGTAGTTTTTTGCGGGCTCCGCTTCAAAATAATGAGACATAGGCTTCGGCCATGTTCATTAAAATGCTGCGCTCCACCTGTTCGCCCGCAGCTCCCAGACCTCGGCCGCTCGTGCCCGAAAGTCCTTGAAGGGCGTCGCACAACAGATGGAGCCTTGCCAGATGGAATGGGCGCAGATTTGAAATCAAGCCGGTTTCGATGCTCGAAACGCTTTTGAAATTCCTATGCAACACCTGTTCGAACCATGAAGCCCACGCGGTCCAATCTACCGGCCGGTTCCTTTCGTTGAAGTACATTTCCCCCCAGCCGCAGCCTCCGCTTGTCACAATCCGCATCAATACCCTGTAATGATCACCGAAACCGCAAAAGGTACCCGCGTTCTCTTTTGTTAGATGAATTACGAACAACTCAATGGCATGCAGGCGAATCGTCCCCTGGGCAGCCAGTGGCTCCGTGTCGGATTCGGTATGAAGCATAGATTTCTCTCCTTTTGTCGCTTACGGAGTTAGCTGCCGGATTCGGGCCAGGAGAAGCCCTACGCAGGTTGCCCTGCGATTCACCCCGCGGCCTTGGCGGCCGGATGGTTCCCCCGTTTCCCGGGTAGCGGGAATTCAGCGCGTGATTGTTTAAAGGTACTAGGATTTCAGATTTTTACCTCCTTGGATTTTTGCAAACTCCTCAAGTAATTGGCATTTATAATAACGGACGGCAGAGCGTTTGTAAAATGAAATGTAAATCGTGAAAGGCCGGGCTTTGCCGAAATCGGACCGTGTCGATGGCAATCTGGCGATGACGGCTGTTTTTCTCCCGTTTTCTCATTTTGCCACGGTTCTTCGTCTGTTTGCGAAAATAGCTTGCGTACATAATAAGCCGGAAAAGGCAGGCCGCTTCATCAAACGTCAAAAACAAGAAAATAGAGAGCATGCGAGAGTTTAACGGAGATAAATGCTTTTGTAAGCGATAACCTGCTCATTAAGGCCGCCATTTTACGTGAATAGCGATTTCGCGCTGCCTTTACATGCCGATACGCGCAGGTGTATGATTCAAATCGTAATTCAACATGTTTCCATTTTTTGAATCGCTGAGTTTCCGTTCGTTTAGGAACGGGAATCGGGGGAACCAATCGCGCGCTCCCGTCGTCCGGTGTGAGAGTCGGACGGCAGGCAGGCCGCAGGGGTGAATCCCGTGACCGGATGCCATGGATCCGCCATCACGGGTAGAGCGACTCTCACCGCTCGAATCCGTCAGCTAACCTCGTAAGCGTCGTTTGGGAGAGGAATGATGAAACTTGTGATCGATGCAGATCGACCGCAGGGGACCTAATGACCTCTGTGGTTTTTTGTTGCCAAAATACGAAAAATAAGCAGCTTATAAAAAATGAAACGTCTTTAACGCTGAATTCCGGCTTCGGCCGGAAGCGGGGGAACCAACGCGCCGTATGCATCCAATTTGCCGATGGCGCCGGGGTGAATCCCTATGTCCGAAACGGACGAGGGAAGGGCGACTCTCACGCCCTAATCCGTCAGCTAACCTCGTAAGCGTATAGGGAGAGGCCCCATTTGTCGTGAGCATATATTCATGGCTTTCTTTGGTCATGGATTTTTGAAGCCGCGGGAAAGATCCTCTTTCCTGCGGCTTTTTCCATTCTATCGGAACGTAAAAACCGCTGAATCGCCGTTTCTGTTATTGCAAGAAGTATTCATTCGAATCCGATTCTTCGAAAAAAGGAGGCGAAAGCCGTGGAAGAAGAGCTCATCGTTGTGACGGCTCCGAACGAAGCAGGGCGCAATTTTATCAAGCTTCTGATGTATCTCAAGCGGCCTTTCGCCGCGCTGACGAACAATGCGAAAGAAGAACGGGAGCTGAGGAAGCTGGGAGTGCCCAAAATCATCCGCCTTCACACCAACAACACGGATGAGTGGGTTGTTCCCGAAGGGCGGATCGGCCGGATTTTCATATTCGAGAACAGCTTGAATCTAACGTGCCGATACCTGCAAATTTGCCGTCCCTGGACGCCGTGTTCCATCTACGTGATCACCCAGGCCCATCATTCGCCGGGCATTTACCGGGGGCTTGGGGCGGACCATGTCATTCATACGCTAAACGGCGAGGTCGGCTTTTTGCTGAAGTAACGGTTAGGATGATTGAAACATGATGCGGAAGGCTGAAGCAAGAAATGTCCGGAGCTTGCAAAAGGCAGGCAGCCGGGCAGAAAAAGGAGAGAGTTTGATCCATGATGGACCTTTTCATGATATTGACGCTGGCGGGCGTGTTCGGAATATTTTTGCTGTTTCTGATGTGGTGCGGCCATATCGTGGACGGGGGAGGAGACGGCAAATGATTGTGGTAATGGTGCTGACGGCGTTTGTGTTCATCTACCTGGTGTATGCCCTGATCCATCCGGAACGGTTTTAAAAAAAGGCTGTGCGGGTAAGGCGAAGCCGCCTTCATCCCGCGTTTGAAGAGGAGGAAGCGAATTTGGATATGTTGCAGATTGGCATCGTGATCGTGGTGCTGCTGCTATTGGTTAAACCGGTCGGCAGTTACATCTACCACGTTTTTTCTAATGAACCGAATCGGACGGACCGGATGTTCGGTCCCGTGGAAAAGCTTTTTTACGCCATCATCGGCCTTCGGAAGCGCTCGGGAATGAGCTGGAAAACATACGCCCTGAGCATGATCGCAACTAACATCGTGTTGGTGGCCGTAAGTTACGCGGTGCTGAGACTGATGGGCGGGCTGCCGGTCAACCCGAACGGGACGGGAAACATGGACGCCAGCTTGTCCTTCAATACCGTCATCAGTTTCATGACCAATACGAACCTGCAGCATTACAGCGGCGAAAGCGGCATGTCGTATTTGGGGCAGATGATCGTTATCACGATGATGATGTTTACTTCGGCCGCATCCGGCTTGGCCGTGGCGATCGCTTTTATTCGGGGCATCACGCGCCGCGAAGGCGGGCTGGGCAACTTTTTCGAGGATTTCATCAAGGCGCATGTCCGGGTGTTCCTGCCGCTGGCCTTGATCGTCACCCTGGTGCTTGTGGGGTTGAAGGTGCCCCAAACGCTTGATCCGACAGTGACCGTCCATACTTTAAGCGGAGCGGTGCAGCATATTGCGATGGGGCCGGTGGCCTCCTTGGAGTCGATCAAACATCTGGGGACGAACGGGGGCGGTTTTTTCGGAGCGAACTCGTCGCATCCGTTTGAAAATCCGAGTCCGCTCACGAATGTCATTGAAATTTTGAGCATGTGGACGATTTCGGCCGCATTGCCGTACACGTTCGGGCGTTTCGCCAACAACCGCAAGCAGGGCTGGATCATCTTTTCGGCCATGATGGTGCTGTTCCTGGCGTTCCTGTCCCTGACGTACGTATCGGAAAAAAGCGGCAACCCGCTGATCAATCAGTTGGGTATCGATGCCTCGCAGGGCAGCATGGAAGGAAAAGAGGTTCGTTTCGGCGTGGCGCAATCCGCCTTGTTCACGGCCGTGACGACCGCGGCGACCACCGGTTCGGTCAACAACATGCATGATACGCTGACCCCGCTCGGCGGACTGGCTCCGCTGGCGGAGATGATGCTGAACGTCGTCTTCGGCGGCAAAGGCGTCGGTCTTGTCAACATGCTGATGTACGCGATATTGGGCGTTTTCATTTGCGGCCTGATGGTCGGGCGGACGCCGGAGTTTCTTGGGAAAAAAATCGAAAGCCGGGAAATGAAGCTGATCGCCGTCGCGATCCTGGCGCATCCGCTGATCATTCTGGCGCCGACGGCGATTTCGTTTATGACGCATCTCGGCACGGACGCCTTGTCCAATCCGCTGTATCACGGGCTCAGCCAATCGCTGTACGAATATACGTCATCCGCGGCGAACAACGGCTCCGGCTTTGAAGGGCTGGGGGATAACACGGTGTTCTGGAACGTCAGCACGGGGCTCGTCATGCTTCTGGGACGGTATGTATCCATCATCGCGCTGCTGGCGGTGGCGGGCTCGCTGTCCGGCAAGAAGCTCGTTCCCGAATCGATCGGCACCTTCCGGACGGACACGAAGCTGTTTGCCGGCATTTTGGTCGGAACGGTGCTCCTGATCGGGGCGCTGACTTTCCTGCCTGTGCTGGTGCTGGGGCCGATCGCGGAGTTTTTGACGATGTAAGGCCGAATCGGTTGTTTGGAAAATGGACGCGGGAGCGGTTTCGCGGGGAGCATCCCCGTAAAAAGCTCAAAGCGATTGAATAAACGAGGTGGAAAAACGATGGAAGGAAAACGAAAAAGCATGCTGACGGGAAACATCGCAAAGCAGGCGCTGAAGGAGAGCTTCATCAAACTGAATCCGGTCGTCATGATGAAAAACCCTGTCATGTTCGTCGTAGAGGTCGGAACGTTCGTCGTCCTGCTGATGGTGCTGTTTCCGGGTTACTTCAATACGACCGGTCGCACCGGCTTTAATTTGGCGGTGTTCCTGATTCTGCTGTTCACGGTCCTGTTCGCCAATTTTGCCGAGGCGCTGGCGGAAGGACGTGGAAAGGCGCAGGCCGACTCCCTGAAAAAGACGAAAAAGGAAACGACCGCGAACAAATGCGTCGGTTCCGAAATCAAAGTCGTCAACTCGACGGAGCTGCGCAAGGGCGACGTCGTCGTCGTATCCCAGGGCGAAATGATTCCGGGCGACGGCGAGGTCATCGAAGGGCTCGCGTCGGTCGACGAATCGGCGATCACCGGGGAATCGGCTCCGGTCATGAAGGAAGCGGGCGGCGACTTCAGCTCCGTGACCGGTGGAACCCGGGTCGTGAGCGACCGGATCAAGGTCGTCATCACCAGCGACCCCGGGGAGTCGTTTCTCGATCGGATGATCTCGCTCGTCGAAGGCGCGTCGCGCCAGAAAACGCCGAACGAAATCGCGCTTAATACGCTGCTGACCACGCTGACGCTGATTTTTTTGATCGTGGTCGTCACGTTGGCGCCGATTGCCAAGCATTTGGGCGTTTCGCTGGATATTCCGGTGCTCATTTCTTTGCTTGTCTGCCTGATCCCGACGACGATCGGCGGCCTGCTGTCCGCGATCGGGATCGCCGGGATGGACCGGGTGACGCAGTTCAACGTGCTGGCCATGTCCGGGAAGGCGGTGGAAGCCTCCGGCGACATCAACACGATGATCCTTGATAAAACGGGAACGATCACGTACGGGAACCGGATGGCGAGCGAATTTATCCCGGTTGGGGGAGCGGCGCCGGCCGAAACGGCGTATTGGGCGGCTGTCAGTTCGCTGAAGGACGAGACGCCCGAAGGGCGATCCGTGCTAGAGCTGATGAAAAAGCAGCAGCTTGCTTATGATGCCGAGGTGGCGACCGGCGGCGAGTTTATTGAATTCAAAGCCGAAACCCGCATGAGCGGCATCGATTTGGTGGACGGGCGGCATGTCCGCAAGGGCGCGGTCGACGCGGTGCGGCAGTGGGTGCTCGCCCAAGGCGGCAGCATTCCGGAGGATTTGGCGGCGAAGTCCGACGCGATTGCGTCGGAAGGCGGCACTCCGCTGGCCGTGGCGGTCGGCAGCCAAATCTACGGTTTGATCCATTTGAAGGATACCGTCAAACCCGGGATGAAGGAACGTTTCGGGCAGCTGCGCCAAATGGGCATCAAAACGATCATGTGCACGGGGGATAACCCGCTCACGGCGGCCACCATCGCCCGCGAAGCCGGCGTCGACGAGTTTATCGCCGAAAGCAAGCCGGAGGACAAAATCGCCGTCATCCGCCGCGAGCAGGCCGAAGGCAAGCTGGTTGCGATGACGGGGGACGGAACAAACGACGCGCCGGCGCTCGCCCAGGCGGACGTCGGGATCGCGATGAACAGCGGCACCGTCGCCGCCAAGGAGGCGGCCAACATGGTCGATTTGGATTCCGACCCGTCCAAAATCATCGAAGTCGTGGCGATCGGCAAGCAGCTGCTGATGACGCGCGGCGCGCTCACGACGTTCAGCATCGCAAACGACGTCGCCAAATATTTCGCGATCATTCCGGCGATGTTTATGGCAGCCATTCCGCAGATGAAGGCGCTGAACGTGATGGGGCTGGGTTCTCCGCTGTCCGCGATCCTCAGCGCGCTTATTTTCAATGCGGTCATCATCCCGCTGCTGATTCCGCTCGCGATGAAAGGGGTCAAATACAAACCGATGAGCTCGGCGCGGCTGCTGAGCCGAAACCTGATGATTTACGGGCTCGGCGGCGTCATCGCCCCGTTTGCCGGCATCAAGCTGATCGATCTGGTCGTGCATCTGTTGATCTGACCATGGAGATTGATTTTTAATGGCAGAGAAAAAAAGGGAACATTCCTTATCGACGATATGAAAAAGGGTGATATCCAATGAAAACAACGGCGAAATTCGAAGAAATGCCGCACGGCTCCATTTGGATGATGGCGCTGCGCTCCAGCTTGCTGCTGATCATTGTCTGCGGGCTTGCTTATCCGCTGGCCAGCACCGGGCTGGCCCAGCTGATTTTCCCGTATCAAGCCAACGGCAGCATGATCAAGGACAGCTCAGGAAGAACGGTGGGCTCGGAGCTCATCGGACAGACGTTTGCCGATCCATCGTTTTTCCAGGGACGGATCTCCAGCATCGACAATAACGCCGCCGGTTCCGGTTCCAACAACTATGCCCCGTCCAATCCCGAGCTGCTCAAGCGGGTTCAAGCTTCCGTCGCCCGGTGGGAGAAGGAAAATCCGCAGGTTCCGATCGCCAGACTGCCGGTGGACCTGATCACCAATTCCGGCTCGGGGCTTGACCCGCACATCTCACCTGCGGCCGCCGAGGCGCAAATTCCGCGAATCGGCGCACTCCGGCAGCTTCCCGAGGAGCAGCTGAAGCAGCTGGTCGAAAAAAATACCGAGGGGCGCGACCTGGGCGTGTTCGGGGAGAAGAGAGTGAACGTGCTGAAGCTGAATTTGGCGCTTCAGGAGCTGGCATTAACCAAGAAATAGGTTCCGGAAATAAATCCGGCGGCTGAAAAACCGCAAAAAAATCCGCCATGGACGTCCGAAGAAGAGTCCTGGCGGATTTTTTACTTGCCGACAGAATGTTGATAGCTTTTATAACTTCTATAAAGCTGAGGGGCATAGGGTCCTAGGCAAGCGGTGTAGCATATCGAGGGTGAAAGACCAACCGCATCGATCATCACCCTGCAAAGGTTTGGTAAATAAGAAACGCGTTCAAAACGACGATCACCGCGGACACGCACCAGGCGAGTACAGTCATCCATGGAGGGTTGGCGAATGTGCCCATGATTTTTTTGCTTCCGGTAAATTGGACGAGCGGAATGACCGCAAACGGGAGCTGGAGCGACAAAATAACCTGGCTTAAGATCAGAAGCTCTTCGGTTCCTTGCTCCCCGGCGATCATCGTGACGATAACGGCGGGAATGACGGCGATCAGCCGCGTAACCAGCCGGCGAAGCCAGGGCGGCAGCTGGATGTCCAGGAAACCCTCCATGACGATTTGCCCGGCCAGCGTGCCCGTCAGCGTCGAGTTTTGCCCGGAGGCGAGCAGCGCAACCCCAAACAAAATGCTTGCGAGCGTGGTCCCGACCAGCGGCGTCAACAAATGATACGCATCGCTGATATCGGCGACTTCCGTCATGCCGGCCTTATGGAAGGTAGCGGCCGAGACGATCAGGATGGCTGCATTGATGAAAAGGGCGAGCGTCAGCGCAATCGCCGAATCCCAAGCGGAGAAGCGGATGGCTTCGCGCTTGCCTTGATCGGAGTTTTCATACCGGCGGGTTTGCACGATGGAGGAATGAAGGTACAGGTTATGCGGCATCACCGTGGCTCCGAGAATGGCGATGGCGATATACAGTTTTTCGTGATCGGCAACCAGATCGGGCGTCGGGATAAAACCTGAAAGGATGCTCTGCATATGGGGTTTGGCCAGCCATAAATCAATGGCAAAACAGGTTCCGATCGTTGCCACAAGCACGATAACCAGCGTTTCGATCGCCCGAAATCCTTGATGCTGCAAAAGCAGAATGAGCAGAACGTCGAGCGCCGTAATCAGCACGCCGTACAGCAGCGGGAGGCCGAACAGCAGCTTCAGGGCGATGGCGGAACCGACCACCTCGGCCAAATCGCAGGCCGCGATCGCCAGTTCGCACAAAATCCACAGGCCGATGGCAACCGGCTTGCTGTATTGGCTGCGGCAGGCCTGCGCCAAGTCATGACCCGTCACGATGCCAAGCTTGCTGGAAAGCGATTGAAGCAGCACCGCCATCAGATTGGAAAAAAGAATGACGGACAGCAGGGAATAACCGAAACGGGAGCCGCCGGCGATATCCGTCGCCCAGTTTCCCGGGTCCATGTAACCGACGGCGACAAGGTAGCCGGGACCGACGAAGGCGAGAAATTTCCGGAATGCCGGGCCTCGATGCGGTACCTCCAGAGAATGGTTAATTTCGGTGAGCGAGGAGCGTTTTTTGGGTTTGGTCCAGCTCTTCATCGGATATCACGCACCTTGTTGCGTTTAGTCTTGTAATTCCGCCGGTTTGCTATTCATTTGAGGGTTCGATCTTTTGGTATAGAGATCCATGGATATGGGCATGCAGGGAGTAAAGCGAAGGCGGGCCTTGCGTGCCGATTTTCACGAGGCTGAAATTACCAAAAAGCTTCGCGGCCGGGCGGACCGCATTCCCGCCGGAGTTTCCATATACATGCGGAATATCGGCGGGGGAAGTGACGCAACCTTTTATTGACATGAAGTTTAAAATTCTTTAATATGTCTAGGTACTTGATTCAGAAATTTATATAAACGGGTGATGCATATGTCTTACAGACCAGTGATTGCGAACATGAAGGAAGCCAGCAGCAACGAGCAAAGCGGATTGTACGAATTCATCATGAACCTGGCTGACGGAACAGTGTGCCGCGTGTTCTATAGCCGTTTTCCGGAATGGAAAATGACAAACATCAGCCGGTTGCAAAAAACGCCTTGCCCTGTATGCCGCAAAGATTTTATCTGCAAATGCATCGAGAGCTACAAAGGCGAGCTGGAACAGCAAATCGAAGAAAACCAATGGATCGATAAAGCTTTGGCCAAATAAGCTGTCGAACCGAGATACAGGCGCGGGAAGCTACCCGGGCTTTTTTCTTTTTTCGCCAAAAAGGGCCGATTCGCTTGATTTCAAGGGGAATACGGAGGATACTAGCTTCAGGAGGTGCCAGACATGGAAACAAAACGCGCGCCTGAAAGCGGCAGCGAAGGCATCGTGCTGGTGGACGGGGTCTGCCACTTATGCCAAGGATTGACGCGTTTCATCATAGAGCGCGACCCTAAAGCGAAGTTCCGCTTTGCTTCCCTGCAATCCGAAATCGGAGCCGAACTGTTGACGAAAGGCGGTATGCCCGCGGACGAGATCGATACGGTGGTCCTGATCGAAAACGGCCGCTATTACGTCCGTTCGGCCGCGGTGCTGCGGATTTTCCGTCAGTTAAGGATGCCATGGCCCCTGTTGTGTATATTCGTCATCGTGCCGACGCCGATCCGGGACCGGCTGTACCGTTACGTCGCCCGCAATCGGTATCGCTGGTTCGGCAAGGAAGAGCAGTGCCTGCTTCCGACGCCCGAGTTGAAGAAACGTTTTCTGTAAGAGTCGTCCGGAGCCCATTTTACATGAATTGTCGATATTTTACATATTTTGTATTGTTTTTTGCCGCAGAATATGGTAAATTTCTAATGAAGTCAGGTTTGCAAATCGTGAACGAGTTTAATATAGAAGCCGATAACGGAAGCACCGTTTGACAGCCGCAGGTAGCGGTTGTTAAGCGGTGTTTTTTTGTTTGCCTGATCTTGTTCGCGAAATGAAGCAAGTGTCGGATATGGGTTTAAGCATTCGGTTAGAGCGACGAAACTTCCGCTATTTGCGGTTTGTCGGCTTTAAACCGTCGCTGGATATTTCTTGGTTTGGAATGGGGGATTGGGAGGCTTATGGTGCCGTATACGGTAGTGCTGGCCGTGAGCGAGCCGGAATATTTGGAGCCGCTGCTTCATTACGTGCATGCAAGCGAATACGGGAGCAAATTGCGGATGGTCGGATTCACGAAGCCGGAGGCTTTTTTGGCATACATGAACGGCGAAAATCGCCCGGATTTGGTCGTCGGGGACCGCGAACTCCTTTCGCCCTGGCTCGAGGGAGGGGCAACCTGTTCTTGGAGGGCGCTGGGCCTAAGCGGCGGAACGCCCCAGGAGGTGGCGAAATATCAGCCGCTTCCAGCGTTATGCGAAGATATGCTGCAGGCTTGCTTCAAGGATAAGGCGCGTCCCGGATCTACGGTTCAGAAAGGGGAAGGCGCAGTCACGATCGGCTTTGTTTCCGCGGTAGGCGGAAGCGGCAAAACGACGGCTGCGGCCAATATGGCGAAGCAGCTGGGAGGGCTGGGATTATCGGTGTTTTACTTGAACCTGGAGGCGATGAACAGCAGCGCCGTTTTTTCCAGGCCGGACCGGAAAGCGGAGGATGCCCAGGGGCTTCCGAGGCTCCTGTATGAAATGAAGGCGGCCCAGGAAACGAAAAGCGTGGAGGCCGTGCCGATCGGGCCGTTCGCGGTAAGCCATCCGGCGATGAAATGCGATTGGTTTGAGCCTGTTCTGAACCGGAACGAAATCCTTCAGTTGAGCAAAACGGACGTGCTTGGCCTGATCGAACGGATAGCCTGCGCCGGGGGCTATGACGTCGTCATCGCCGACACGGACACCGGAATGAACGAGCGGACGGCCGCCGTCATCGAGGGATGCGGACATTTAATCTGGATGCTGCTGGACGACCGGATCCATATGTACAAAAGCGGGGAGCAGCTGGCCTTTTTGGAGCGAAGCGATCCCGAAGCGTTTGATGCCGCGATGGGCAAAAGCCGGTTTATCGTCAACCGGTTTGTCGGCAGCTTGGCCAATACGCCCCCGGGAATCATTCGGGAAATTGACGGCGTCCTTCCCTACATTCCGTCCTGGAAGCAAAACCATAACGAAGAGCTGCTGCTGAGCTCGCCGATTTTTCAGCGCGACATATTGAAGCTCTGCCGGGCACTGCTTGGCGAGGATTGGGTCAAAGGAAACGGGGTGAAGGCATATGGATGACGAACTGTTCAGGCAGCTGCGCGGGGAGGTCCGTTCCGGGCTGGACGTGACGTCCGCGCTCGACAACGGCGAGCTGATGAAATTCATCGAGAGGACGGTGTTCAGCCGCAGGGAGCTGCTGGAGCTGACCGCGACGGAAAAAAGAAAGCTGATCCGGCGCATTTACGATTCGTTCCGCGGGCTCGACATTTTGCAGCCGCTCGTCGACGATCCGGCGATCACGGAAATTATGGTCAACAGCCATCGGGACATTTTTATTGAACAAAACGGCGAAATATCAAAGCTGCCGCTCGAGTTCGAATCCCAAACGAGGCTGGAGGACATCATCCAGGCGATCGTTTCCGGGGTGAACCGGGTCGTCAATGAATCGTCGCCCATCGTCGACGCAAGGCTGAAGGACGGTTCCCGCGTCAATATCGTCCTGCCGCCGATCGCGCTCAAAGGGCCGACGATGACGATCCGGAAGTTTCCGGAAAAGCCGATGACGATGGAGGATTTGGTGCGGCGGGGGGCGCTCGGCCCGGACGCGTCGCTGTTTTTGCAAAAGCTGGTGGCCGGTAAATACAACATTTTTATCAGCGGGGGAACGGGTTCGGGGAAAACGACCTTTTTGAACGCTTTGTCGCAGTTCATCCCGGCTGACGAACGGGTGATTACGATCGAAGATTCGGCGGAGCTGCAGATCGTGACCGTGCCGAACCTCGTGTCGCTGGAAACGCGAAATGCCAATACGGAAGGGCGGGGTGAAATATCGATCCGCGATCTGATCCGGTCTTCGCTGCGGATGCGGCCAAACCGGATTGTCGTCGGCGAGGTGCGCGGGAGCGAAGCGCTGGACATGCTGCAGGCAATGAACACCGGACATGACGGTTCGTTGTCGACCGGGCATGCCAACAGCACGCGGGATATGATCAGCCGGCTCGAGACGATGGTGCTGAGCGGGGCGGATTTGCCGATCGGGGTCGTTCGTCAGCAGATCGCTTCGGCGATCGATATTTTTGTCCATTTAAGCAGGCTGCGCGACCGGTCGCGGCGGGTTGTGGAAATCAGCGAGTTGGCGGGCATGGAAAACGGCGAGGTCGTTCTTCATCCGCTCTACAGGTTCATGGAGACGGGAGAAAAGGATGGCAAAGTAACCGGAGTATTGAAGCCGCAAGAGCCGCTGCAGAACCGGAATAAGCTGAACATGGCCGGGATTCCTTACGATCCGCCGGCGCAGGCGAAGGAGGCTGCCGTATGAAATCGGGACATGTTGCCAAAGGGCGGGACAGCCACGGCGGGGACGCGGTCGGGATCCGTGGCGGCAGCATGCTACGCCGCATGCGCGGCCGCCCCAAGGCTAAGCCGGCCTTGAGGAAGGAACTGCCCGATTACAGCGTGTACGTGCTTGGCAGGTTTGAGCGGGTGGCGTGCGTCATGTCGGGGGCCCTCGTGTTTTTCGGCATCGGCTACCTCTTTTACCATCAATGGTTTATGGCACTTGTTCTTTCGCTTGGCGGTTTGTTTGTCCCCAAATTTTGGAGGAGACATATGCTTGAGCGCAGACGTGCGGCATTGAAGGTGCATTTTAAGCAGGCCCTTTACTCGCTCTCATCCTCGCTGTCCGCCGGCCGGTCGGTGGAGAACGGGTTTCGGGAGGCGATTTCCGATTTGCGGATGCTGGATCCGGATGCCGAAAACGATTTGATCACCGAATTGTCCATTATTTGCGCGCGTTTGGAATATGGGGAACCGATCGAAGACGCGCTGCGGGATTTCAGCCGCAGGGCGTCCATGGAGGACATTACGAATTTTGCGGATGTTTTCATTACGTGCAAACGGACCGGAGGGGATCTGGTGGAGGTGATCCGCAGAACTTCGTCCATCATCGGCGAAAAACTCGACATTCAGCAGGAAATCGCCGTCCTCGTGGCCCAGAAAAAATTCGAGTCGAAGGCGCTTCTTGCCGCGCCCGTCTTGATGCTGGTATTCATGAACTTGACCTCGGGCGATTACATGACGCCGATGTTCAGCGGCATCGGGATGATCATTTCGACGTTTGCCCTGCTTGGGCTGGCAGGCTGTTTGATTTGGATCGTCAAAATCATGAACATCAACATTTGAGCGGGGTGAGGATATGAAGCTGCTTGCGGTCGTGGTGCTGGTTCTGCTGGCGGGAGGTTGGGTGGTGCTGAACCGGATCGGGGGCGCGAAATACCGGAGCGTGACCAAGCTCCGAATGGAGGGGATCCGGCTGAAGAAGCTGGTTCCTCCGATGCTGTTCATTTTGGAACGATTGAAGCTGATGTCCCGGTTCCCGCTGTTTTTCTTCAAAATCCAGCGTTCGATTCAGAAGCTGAACGGGCAGCGCCACAGCCCCGAAATGACGCTGTTGTACGTCGGGGAAATGATGGGTTACAGCTGGCTTTTGCTTGTGACGGGCTGTTTGTTGACGGTCGCCATGGGCGATGCTGCCGGGTTGGCGATCGGCGGGGCGATGGCCGTGCTTCTGCCTGCCGCCATGATCAAGGATATGCACGGCAAGGTCGTCAAACGGGACCATGACATCCTGATGGAGCTTCCGGAGCTTCTGAACAAGATCGTCCTCCTGGTCGGGGCGGGAGAAACGGTCCAGAAAGCGATCATCCGCTGCGTGGAGCAGAAGAAGCATGAAACCGGCCATCCGCTCTACCGCGAGCTGATCAAGATGACGGATGACCTTGAAGGGGGATATTCCTTTCAACAATCTTTCGAAAATTTCAGCAAACGCTGCGCGGTGCAGGAGGTTTCGATTTTTACGACCACCGTGCTGCTTAATTTCAGGCGGGGCGGCAACGACTTCGCGATGGCGTTGACGGATTTGTCCCGGGTCTTATGGGAAAAGCGGAAGGCCATTACGCGAACGCGGGGAGAACAGGCTTCTTCCAAGCTGATTTTCCCGATGGTCGTCATATTCATGATTGTCATCGTGCTTGTCGGAACCCCTGCGTTTATGATGATGAATTTATAGGAGGAATGAGGCAATGTTGACGTTCGCATGGAGCAAGGCAAAGGATTTTTGGAAGCGGGAAGATGGGCTAGGGATGCTCGAGATGATTTTGATCATCGCGGTCATCATTATTATCGCGCTGTTGTTCAGGAAGGAGCTTCTCCGCATCGTTCAGCGGCTGTTGACGAAAGTGGATAAGAAAAGCGATGAAGTTTTTTCGGACAACTAATCCTCTTAAAAGCAGCGAGGGAAGTTTTACGGTCGAGGCTTCCCTCGTCCTTCCGATCGTCCTGTTTGTCACGATGATCCTCGTATTTTTTTGCCTGTACGTTTATCAGCAGAGCTTCCTGCACCAGACGGCTTCCGCCGTGGCGGAGCGGGCGGCATACAGCTGGGACAACAGCCATAAGCAGGCGGCCACAGGCCGGGTGGCCAAGGGAGAACATGATTCCTTGTACTGGAGACTGAGCGATGACGGGATGCTTGGGACGCTGTTTGGCTGGAGCGGGTTAACGGAGAAAACGGACATCGTCAAGCTTCCCGGAAAAACAGGCGGAAGCGGAGCCCTTCCGATCGTCAAAACGAACCGTTCCGGCAGCATGGTGCCGCCCGAGATGACGGGCGAGATCAGCTACAAGAACACGGTTCTTCAGCGGGCGGTGAGGGTGGACCTCGCCCGGATGCTGACGCTTCCGCCGCTGGACGTTTTGCTCGAAGAAGGATCGGATGCGAAGACTTATGCCAAGTCGGCGGTAGCGGAGCCTGTCGAATTCATACGGACCGTGGATCTGATGAGGTATTACGCTTCGAAATTCAAAGGTGGCGGCGACAGCGGCAAAATGGATCAAGGCAGCGCCGGATCGGTGCTGGATCAATTCCGGTCTTCGGGGAAGTAGCGGAAGGAGGTGGGAGCAGGTGTTGGGAAGACAAGGGGAAAACGGTTCGGTTTCCGTGTTTTTGATCATGATCCTTGCCTTTATATTTGCATTTGTCGCTCTTTTTATCGATTACGCCCGCATCGCGGCGATGAAGGTACAAAGCGAGCGGCTGGTGCGCGCCGCGGTTCGTTCCGTCATGTCTTCCTACGATGTGGAGCTGCAGGAGCGTTACGGCTTGTTTGCCTATGGGGAACAAAACGGGGACCGGATCATGGCGGGGGTATTGAACAGCAGTTTGGAAAAGGGGAAAAGGAGCGACCGGTTTGATCTGCTGCCGATGGAACTGGATACCTCCGGGCTGCAGATGGATCGGATGCTGGGCGATTACGAAATTTTCAACCGCGAAATCGGGGAGGAGATGAAATACAAGGCGCCGATCGATTTTACGCTGGAGCTTACAAGCAAGCTGAAGCCGTTGTCTTCTTCGATGAAAGAAGCGTCCGATACGGTCGACGTGCTGCGGAAGCTGCAAAAGCTGTACGACAAGCGGGAGGCGGCGCTCGACCGGATGCTGGCCAAGCAGAGACAGGCTTCCCAAAGCGCGGGCGGCATCCCCGGAGTTCTCATGGGACTGTATTCCACGTCCATATCAAATGAATCCCTCGGGTCCTCGCGGGTAACGACGGCGGCCGGGATCGCGGCCCAATACGACGATTACGTCAGCAAAGCGAATGAAGACGCGAATCGTAGCGAAGACGAGGAGCCGCAATACGCGGATGAGATCCGAGACTATTTGGATGACTCGGCGGACGTCATGAAACGGTTCGGCACCAAACAAAGCTCGGCGGCGGACAGCCACGACAAGTTGCTGCAGGAGGCGGACCAAGCCTGGGAGGAAGCCTTCGACTTGAATGAAAGAATGAAGGAGGTCATTGCGGCCTCCGAACACCGTAGCGAAAGCGCCGGTTACGACGAGGTGTCGCGGAGCATCATTCCCGGGCAGGCGGCCGAAACGTCCGGTGACGACTCTGCGGCCATTCGCGGATTGCGCGGGCAAACCGACCAGCTGCTGCTGAGCGAGAGTTTGTTCGGCGACTTGAAGCAAGAGATAGGCCGCCAGCGGGAAGCATACCGGCGTGTCGACCAAAGCCTTTCCTCGGCCCGCTCGGCTTTGGCAGGCGCGTCGGGGCTTTACGGCAGCTCAAGCGGCATGAAAAGCACAGTTATTGCCGCACGGGGCGACATTGACGGTTATTTGCGAACGTATGCCGAATCGGGTTCAGCCAACAAGCTGGATCAGGAAGCGGCCCTGCTCGAGCGGCACCGGGGCTCGGACAAGGAACGGAAGGAAAAGGAAAAACAAGGCAAAGCCAAGCTGAAAGAGGCCGCGAAGATTTTGGAACGGATCAACGAATTGGATCAAAAGGCGAAGGGTTATATGGAAGAATATCAAACGGTTCAAACCTACTTCAACGAAAGCATCGCTTTTAATAAGCAGGCCGCCGAAGGGGAGAGCCGGGGAGCGGATTTGGACGACGACCCCTATGACGCTGGCAAATCGGCGATGAACGGGATGGACGGGCTGTACGGCGCCTTGGGGGGAATGATGTCCGGCGTCAAGGATGAATTGCTTCAAAATGAATACGCGGCCATGTATTTCAATCATTTCGACATCAGCTGTTTGAAAGAAGCCGCTGTAAATCCGAACGCGGATTTGGGAGACGCCGCCATGAATCAATTAAGCATCCGGAACCAGGAGCTGGAATACATCGTGTACGGGTTCCACAACCCTGTAGGCAACATCTCGGCGGCTTACGCGGAAATTTTCGCGTCCAGGCTGGCCATCCGCACGATGGAAGGGCTTGTGAAAAACAGCGGTCTCGGCCATCCGCTGCTTGTGCTCGCCGCCGCTCTGCTCTACGGCGTCGAAATGGCGATCGCCGACATGATTACATTGTGTACCACGGGCTCGGTCGAGTTGTCCAGCTACATCAAAGTGAAATTGACCTATCGCGACCATCTTCGCCTTTTTCTGCTGATTCACAGCAACAATGAGAAGAAGATGTCGCGCATGTTGGCGCTGATCCGGTTCAATACGGGAATCAACCCGGCGGAAAGGGCCACGTATGCCTCGGGGGAAGTGAAGATCGGCATGCGGCTTTGGTTTCTTCCCGGCGTAATGAAAATGATCGGGAAAGCCGGGGGCGGTTCGGACGAAGTGGAAGGAAACCGATATTATGCGGTCAAACAAGCGGATTATTCTTACTAGCGGCGGATGGATAAAACGCACGTGGCGCGGAAGCGCCCGATCGGCCCGGGACGAGCAGGGGAGCATGGTCGTCGAAGCATCCCTGGTGATGCCGATGTTTATCTTTTTCGTGCTTTTCCTTATATATATCGTGCAAATGACGTTGGTATCGACCGCGCTGCAAAGCACGGTGTCCGATACGGTAAAAACGGTATCGACCCATATGTACCCGGTTGCTTTGGCCATCGAACGAAAAACGCCCGACAAAGGCGAAGACGGCAAGAAGCCGGCAGGAAGCTGGAGCATCCCGAAGCTTTCTTTATCCGAGTGGGCTTCCCAGTACACGGACACGCTGCCCCCGCCCTTGAACGAATGGATGGCGAACGCGGCCGCCAAGGCCGACGAACCGCTTCAGGATTTGAAAAACCAGGCTGCCGAGGCTGTTCTTGACCCGGTCGTGAAGCCGATTCTAAAGCCATATATGGAAAGCCGGCTGCTCGATTATGAACGAATTCATGTCTCGAATATCCAAATTCCAAACCTTCGGACCCGAACCGATCCTTATTTTGCGATCGAGGTCAGTTACGAACTGCCGATGAAGGTGCCGTTATTGAACAAAAAGATCGTGCTTCAAGCGAAAGCGCAAGAACGGCTTTGGATCGGGGAAACGGAAGAAGGATCAAGCCCAGGGGACGGTGAGGGCTCCGACGGAACCGAAATCGTCATTCTTGAAAAGCCGGACCCGGCTTACGTCGGAAAAAAAGCGAAGGTCCGTGCCAAAATCGAGCCCGGGATGTCGGCCAACCTGGCCGTGTTTTATAAAAGCGGCCAGAGCACGGCGAAATACCTCGGGGACAAACAGGCGGATGCCGAAGGGTATGTCGAATGGGAATGGTTCGTCGGAACGAATACGACGCCCGGCACGTGGCCGTTTGTGATTACTACATCGGACGGCAAAAAGATGGAAGTGATGTTTACAGTCGTCAAAGGATAAACGGAGGGCTGGTTCGTTTGTCCAAGCGGCATAAGCGGTCTAAATAAAGAGGGGGAATGCTCAAACATGGTAGATTTTTCAATCTGGGGCTGTGCGATGATCGTCATCGCGGCGTTTGTCACGGATATCCGCACGATGAAAATTCCGAATTGGCTGACCGTATCGGCAATGCTTGGCGGTATCCTGTTTCATACGGCAGCGGATGGACTGCAAGGACTGTTGTTTTCGATCAAAGGTTTGGCGGCGGGATTTATTCTACTGCTTCTCATGCATCTGATCGGAGCGGTCGGAGCGGGAGACGTCAAGTTTTTCGGCGGGGTTGGCGCGTGGCTGGGGCTGCTTCTAACCATCCAGTGCATCGTCTATTCCGTTCTTTGCGCCGGGGTCATCGGCTTCCTGATTTTATTGTGGAGACGGGAGACGATGCAAAGAATGCGGAACGTGTTACGAAATTTGGCCGGATTTTTTATATTGAAAAGTTTCCGTTCTCTAACGGCAGGCAAAGAGCAGCAGCTCCGATTTCCCTTTATGATTGCCGTCCTTCCCGGCTATGTGATCGCCTGCATGTATTCCATCGGCTAGAGGTGAACTGAAATGATGGGTTTATCGCGTGATTTTATGCAACAAGGGGGCACTTATATGGTGCTGTCCGACCGCGCCGGCATCCGTTCGGACGAACTGGGCAAGGTAGAGGCGTCGATGATCGCTGCTTCGCGGATTCCGCGTTTTTTGCCCCTTCATGTAAAAGAAGTCGACCTTCAGGTCACGCTATGGTATGACATCACCGAAAAGAAGATGCTTTCCCATATGCTGAAAAGCGAAAAGATCAACATGACGGAATATTACGGTTTGCTGCTGCAGGTGGCCGAAGCGCTGGAGGAAAGCGCGATGTACATGCTGCAGCCGCTTAAATACGTGTTGGATGAAGACTACATTTTCGTGGACGGGTCGCTGCAAGAAGGGACGTTATATCTGACCTATATTCCTTTAAAGCGGACGGAAGGCTTGAAGCCGATCAAGGAGGGCTTAAAAGAACTGGTTACCCGGTTTATGGCTTCCGTCACCGAACTGAGCGGCAGCGGCGTGCAGCAGCTGCTGCAGTTTACGGCATCCGAGGATTTTACACCGGGAGGTTTCAAAAAGCTGCTGCTTGGCCTTTTATCCGGGGAAGGCGATCAAGCTTCCGGCGGCGGAAGCGAAAGTGTCGCGATATCCGGACAGTGGGATTATCGGATTCAAGAACCTTTCCACAGGGAAGAAGCGGGCCGTTTGGGGAGGGAGGAACATTTGGCGCCGAGTATGGGGTCTCTTTCGCGGCCGCAGTCGGGTGCCGTTTCCCGTCTTCAGGAAAAGCAGGCCAGGCCGTTGCAGGCCGCTGAGCCCCGCAGGGAACGCACCGAAGCTTCGGCTGCAAGAAACATCGTTGGCAGCGGGGCTCCTCCTGCCGGAGAGTCTTTCTTGCCAAGGCCGCATGATCAAGGCCGGAACGACGATACGTACCCCGACTTCCTGAAAAGCTGGGGCCGCAAAGATCAAGAAGCGGAGGTAGAGAAAGAGGACGATGAGGAGAAAGCAAAGTCGGCATCAGCCCGCAAAACGTACATTGCGCTTGGTTGTTTGCTTGGCGCGGCGATTGCATGGCGAATGATTTACATGGCGGATCCGGGTAAAGGGACGCTGATTCTATGCGCTTCGCTCACGGTGATCTTGGGGATCGTTGCAGCCATGAGCTGGATGGGCAAGCTCTTTGCCCCAAAACAGGCGGAGGCGGATTCCGTTCCGTTCGAGGCACTGCCTGATTTCGGTTCGGTTGAGCTCTCCGTGTCGAAACCTCGTCAGGGACGTTCCCGTTTTGAAGTGGAGCAATTTACCGGATTTTTGAGAACCGGGAGAAAAAACAGGGAGAAAGGTTTGGGAAAACCGGAGGAAGATCCCGAGCCGGAATGGAAATGGAAGTTTCCTTCGCAGGATGCCGCCGATAAGAACGATAACGGCATACGCCACTTCGGAGCAAGAGACGTTTCCGAACAAACGGGAGGCCGCGGCGAGCCGGCCCTGAGCCGTGGTGAGCCGAACCTGCGCCATGAAGAGCCGGCCCTGCGCCGTGGCGAACGAAACCACTCGCAAGAACCGGATGTTCTTTCATATCCGGATACGGATGAGCGGGAGTATTACGGCCGACTTGGGCTGAAAACGGAAATCCTGCAGCCGGGAGGCGGAGCGACCGTCCTGTTAAACCCAGCCCCGGCTTCCGGCGGCGGCCATTCTGCATCCTTAGCTGCCCCTCCTTTGGGTTATTTGCTCAGAGAAGGGGAGGGGGGAACGGGCTCCGAAAGGATCGAGCTGAAGCAGCAGCATTTCGTTATCGGCCGGTCCGCGGAAGTATCGCAATACGTGGAATCCTCCGTTGGAACATCGCGTGCGCATGTGGAGCTCAGCCGGGGCGATGACGGGACATTCCGGATCAAGGATCTCGGCTCGAAAAACGGGACCCGGCTTAGAGGGGAAGCGATGGTACCTTATAAGGAATATTCGCTTCATGACGGGGACACGTTCGTCATCGTCAAGGGGCATTATACGTTCCGTTCCGCCTAGTGCTCCTTCAAATCCTGAAGGGCCTGCCTCAACGTCGGATGCTCGAAGCGGAAGCCGTGGGTCAGGAGCTTTTCCGGGATGACCCGCTGTCCCTTCAGCAGCATGAGGGAAAGTTCCCCCAGTACGGCCTTCATCATAAACGACGGTACCGGAAACCAATGGGGGCGGCGATAAACTTGGCCGACCGTTTGTCCGAACATGCTGTTGGTAACCGGCTCCGGAGCCGTGGCGTTCACCGGCCCGCTGATATCGGGTTGGGTGATGCAGTATTCGATCAAACGAACGATATCATGAAGATGAATCCAGGGCACCCACTGCTTGCCGCTGCCGATGCGGCCGCCGAATCCGAGCATATACGGCAGCTTCATCAGCGGAAACGCTCCGCCGCCGTTGCCCAACACGACGCCGGTCCGAAGTTTGATCAGCCGAACGCCCGAAATCTCATCGGCGGCATCCTCCCATTCTTTGACGACGGAGGAGGGGAAATCGACGACATGGGACGGGCTGTCCTCGTCAAAGGTTTCGGTGAGCGAGGTACCGTAAACGGCGACCGCGGATCCTTGAACGACAACCGCCGGTTTCTCGCGCAGCGCTTGAACGAGTTTGGCCACGGCAAGGACGGTGGTCAAACGGGAGTCCATGATGCTCCGTTTGGCTTTTGGCGTCCAGCGCTGATTTAGCGAAGCCCCGGCCAAATTCACGATCGCCCCGGTTCCTTCCAGAAGTTCCGGTTCGGCTTTGATTTGATCCCATGTCAGGCGACGCGCTCCGGATTGTTCTTCAGACGCATGGTTTCGGGAAATGACCGTCACGTCATGCCCCCGGCTAAGCAAATGTTCGGTCAGCGCTTGTCCGATAAAGCCCGTACCGCCGCAAATGGCAATGTTCATCGGCGTTATAACCTCCTTGTTTTAACAATCAAATCTCCTAAGTCAAAAGACTCAAAGCTGAGTATGCAAAAGCCCCCAGGCATAGGCTTCAATTGAAGAAATGATGTCGTTTCTTCAAGAATGATGCTCCTGCCGGAGGGCTTGTTTCGTTTGTATGCTCAGAAGCTACTTTTGCATCAGATGTTCGTAAGGCTTGTAGTCGATCTGGTTTTTGTTGAGAAAAGCGACGAGGAATTTGTTGTCCCTTTTTGGCGTCGCGGAGATATACCCTTTAATGCAATGGTCGCGCGTCACTTCCGAAGCGCCTTCTTCCAAAGCGATCCTGCCGATTTCGGCGGCAATGGAGTGCTTGGCGATATCGCGGAACGGCCCGGGCACGGGCTTGACCAGTTTCTCCAAAAATTCCTTGGATTCGTCCGTCCAGAGATGGCGGCTGGACTCAACCCAATGATTTTGCCAATCAAGCTTGGATTTTCCGTCGTTTTTCGGGAGCACCTTCAAAAATTTACGGATCATGAAATATCCGCCGATCATCATCAAGATCAGCAGAATGACGGCCCATAACATGATGGAATCCATAAACATATCGGAAGGCATGGATGAGGACAGCAGCCTCACGCCCCATGAACTGTGCATGTGGTTCACCTCTACACTCATCTTCGATTTTCATTTAACCTTCCTAGAATTATAACGCATTCCTAGATTTATTTCAGCATTCACGCTAAAATAAGGGTTAATTCGATTGAGGGGGATGAATTATGCTAAAAATCGGTTCTCATGTGTCCTTTTCGGACAAGGGACTGTTAAGTGCAACCAACGAAGCCAGCAGCTATGGATCGAGCTCGTTTATGATATATACCGGCGCACCGCAAAATACGCGCCGCAAACCGATTGAATCGATGTATCTGGAGGAAGGCAAGCAGTTAATGAAGGAAAGCGGCTTTGAGGAAATCGTCGTGCACGCGCCTTACATTATCAATCTCGGATCGTACAAGCCGAACACGTTCGAACTTGCGGTCAGCTTCCTTCAGGAGGAAATTCGCCGCACGCATGCCATCGGCGTGAAAAATATCGTTCTCCATCCGGGAGCCTATACCGATAAAGACCCTGAATACGGTATTCAACGGATTGCGGACGGCCTCAATGAGGTGCTGAACGGTACCGATGAAACGGAAGTTCATATCGCTTTGGAAACCATGGCCGGTAAAGGAACGGAAATGGGACGGACCTTCGAGGAAATCGCCAGCATGATCGAGAAGGTTGACAAAAATGACCGTCTCACGATCTGCATGGACACATGCCATATCCACGACGCGGGATACGACATCGTAAACGACCTGGACGGCGTTCTCGAAGAGTTCGACCGCATCATCGGATTGGACCGGATCGGCGTCGTGCATATCAATGACAGCAAAAATCCGCGCGGAGCGGGAAAAGACCGTCACGCCCCGATCGGTTCGGGATGGATCGGTTTCGATACGATCCATTCCGTCGTGCATCATGAGAAACTGGCAGGCAGACCGTTTATTCTCGAAACGCCTTGGATCGGCAAAGACGCCAAAACGCAGCGGCCGATGTATGAAATCGAAATTGCGCTTCTTCGCGGCAACGTCTCCGAACGTTTTGGCGGCGATTTTATGAAACAGGTGGAGGATCTGCACGCGTTTTTCGCGAAACAGGACATCCAGCCGAGCCAATACGTTCTGGACGTATGGTCGCTGCTTAAAAATGACGCCAAAGCGAAAAAAGCCGATTCGCGCGAACCGCTTGAGCGCCTATACGATATGATCGCCGAAGCGAACCTGTTCCCGGACCTGAGCGAGGAGCAAATCAACCAGCGGCTGATCGCCTGCCTTGCCGGCAAAGAAGCGTTGAAATAAAAAGATAACTATAGTGAGAACGAGGAGGAGCAGAAGCTTCATGGAACTACACGTCAAGAAAAATGCATCCAATACATCACAAGCACATGCCAACCGCGCGCGGATGCTGATTTCCTGTCCGGACGGACCGGGAATCGTAGCGGCCGTTTCCCATTTTCTTCATCAGCACGGGGCGAATATCGTTCAATCCGACCAATATACGATGGACCCGGAAGGCGGCATGTTTTTTATGCGGGTCGAATTCGATCTGCCGGATTTGCAGCAGCGATTGCCTGAGCTTGAAAGAGAATTTGCGGCCATTGCGACGAAGTTCAGCATGCAGTGGAACATATTCGATGTGAACCGCAAGAAAAAGCTCGCGATTTTCGTCTCCAAAGAGGACCACTGCTTGGTTGAGCTGCTGTGGCAGTGGCAGGCCGGGGATTTGGACGCCGACATTGCGATGGTTGTGAGCAATCACCCGGACATGAAAGAATACGTGGAGTCGTTTGGCATACCGTACCATCATATTCCGGTAACGCCCGATACAAAGCAGGAAGCGGAGAAACGTCAGCTGGAGGTCGTCGGCAGCGACATCGACGTTATCATTTTGGCCCGTTATATGCAGATCATTTCTCCGTTCTTTATCGAGCACTATCGTAACCGGATTATCAATATCCACCACTCCTTCCTTCCGGCCTTCGTCGGCGGCAAACCTTATGCCCAAGCCTACGAGCGCGGCGTAAAACTCATCGGAGCGACCGCCCATTACGTCACGGAGGTGCTGGACGGCGGCCCGATCATCGAGCAGGACGTGCAGCGTGTCAGCCATCGCGACGATGTCGGCGAATTGAAGCGGATCGGCCGCACCATCGAGCGCGTCGTATTGGCGAGAGCCGTCAAGTGGCATATCGAAGACCGGATTTTGGTGCATGAAAACAAAACCGTCGTATTTAACGGCTAAATTCGACTTTTCTTCATAACGTAACATCAACCCGAACAAACCTGCTTCCGCCCGAAGCAGGTTTTTTTAAAATCATCGCAGTTTGTACCCCTCCTTTTTCAAACACCCTAGAAACACGAAACGGCATCAAATAAGTCCCGCCTGAGGTTTGCTCCATACTTTACGGAGAGAGTCAGGAATGGTGACTAACCTCGTCGCTTGAACGTATGGGATCAGAGACCATCCAACATAAATCGAAGCAATTTTTCCCGTCCGGACGAAATATTTTAGGAAAATTTTAAAAATATTGAAGTGAAATGGCGAAAACAAGCGTCTTTAATATGTGGGGATTTTGCCAAAAAAAGATAAACGCATGTTAAAACCATGATGAGAGAGGAGCAGAAATGTTGTCTTCGAACAAATGTGACAAGAAAAGGCGGACAAGGCTGCCTTTATGGGCAATCGCGTTGCTGCTGCTGCTTCCGCTGGTCTCCGGCGCAGGCACGGTGCACGCCGACGACAAGCCGTCCATTGCCTTAAAAAGCGAAGCAGGATACGGGGGGACGATTAAAGAAGGAGCATGGAATCCATTAAAGCTGACGTTGACGAGCAATCGGGACTTGTCGGGGGACATCGTGTTCCAAGTGATGCAGGATCGGTACGGCAACAGCCCGGCGTCTTATGTTCAGCATGTCGAGCTGCCGAAGGATACGGCCAAAGAGATCGTTCTGGCCATTCCGGGGCAGCAGTACGACAAAAACAGCAACCAAATCCTTTTTTATGAGGGATCCGTCAAAAAAGGAAATCTTGTCGGCTTTTCGTCCGGAAAAAGCTATATCACCGGAGCTGGCATGAATCCGACGAACGTCGCCGTCCTGTCCGAGGACCCGGATGCGATGAATTTCCTTGCGCTGCTGCCAAGCGGCAATACGAAAGTGAACGTACTCCACATGAAGCAGCAGGACATGCCAACCGACCCGATGCTGATGGACGGGCTGGACGTGATCGTGTTCAATCGTTTTGCTTCTGATTCCCTGACTCCGGCGCAGGTTACCGCGATCGAACAGTGGGTCAGAACGGGGGGACGGCTGGTGCTTGGGGGCGGTGCGGCATATCCGAAAACGGCAGCTCCTTTTGCCGCCATTTCGCCGGTCGAATATAAAGGCACCTTTAGTGCGGGATCGCTGCCCGAATTGGAAAAGCTGGGGGCTTACAAGCAGGGGAACGCCAAAGGCAGCCCCGGCAAGCTGAATTTGGACGGCAACCTTACGTTGTCCGACGCCCAGCCGGTGAAGGGGGCGACGGTGCTCTATTCAACCGCAGGGAAACCGCTGTTTGCAAGTAGACAAGTCGAAAACGGCAGAGTGTTGTATGCCGCTTACGATGTGGCCCAAGAGCCGATCGCTTCGTGGCCCGGCCATCCGTACGCGTGGTCCGCGCTGCTTGGCAGCGAGCTGCAAAAAAACAACATGAAAGCGATGACCGGAAATTACAATCCGCTGTTGAACCTGAGCTATATATTGAACTTTTTCCCTTCTCTTAAAATGCCGTCGTTCAAGGTTCTGGCCTCGCTGATCGTGGTTTACGCCATCGTTGTCGCGCCTTTGCTCTATTGGCTTCTGAAAAAAGCCGACAAACGGGAATGGGCATGGTGGATCATTCCTCTCGTCGCGGTCATTGCCAGCGGTGCGGTATACATGGTCGGCGCGTCGGATAAAACGAAGGAGCTTGCGCACACGCTGAACGTCGTAGAACTGGACGGGAACGGGCTGGGCAAGGTCAAAAGCGCGACCGCGTTTTTTTCCCCGGGCAGCGGCGATTACCGGCTGGAGCTTCCCGCCAACACGTACGTGAAAATCCAGCGCGACGGAGGGACGTTCTCCGGATCGGACGGCAGCCGCAATCTGGTTGAGGTCGGGCCGAAAAGCACCGAAGTCGAGCTGCTCGACATGCCGCAGTGGTCCCTGGCCAAGCTTTGGGTGGAACAGCGCCGCCAAAACGAAGATTTGGGCCGGCTTGAAGTGAGCTTGTTCATTAACGACAACGGCAATCTCGACGGGAAAGTAACCAATACGACGTCGACAAGCTTGAAAAACGCCGCTCTCGTTGTAGGCGGCAAGCTGTACCCGCTGGGGGATATGGAGAAAGGGAAAGCCGTTTCCCTGGCGTCGGTCAAAAGCGTCCAAACGGCCCGGAACGGCATGCTCAGCTTCGCGCTGTTCCATGGTTACCCGAACGGAAATGACCGCTATACCCGGGAGAGAGGCATGGTGGACAATTACCTTCAAGGGTCGGCATGGACTTCCCGAGATGCCTATGTTTTGGCGTTCAACAACGATAAACTGCTTCAATACCGCAGCGACAGCCACGACATCGAAAGCGAACAGCTAAACCTTTGGCTGCAGCCTGTCAACATCAGCTGGATCCAAAACGGCAAAATTAACATCCCGTTCGGGTTCATTGCGCCCGTCGTCAATCAGATCGCCGCACCGGGCTGGTACGAGGACCCTACCGGAATCAGCCATATCGAGCAGGGAAGCGTCATGTTCGACTATGACGTGCCGGATTTGAAAAAGATGGCGGACGGCGCAATAAAGCTCCGGAGCAAAAATTTGGGCAAACAAACGGAGTATCATATTTTCAATTACAAAAAGCAGGATTGGGAACTCATGAAATGGGATACCTCCAAACCGTGGAGCGCGGCGAACCCGAACGACCAGTACGCTTCGCAAGGACGGATCCGCCTGAAGCTGACGGCCAAAGCAGCGACGGAACTTATGCTGCCCGAGCTTGCCGTAGAGGGGGCGGTAAAACGATGATCGATATTCAGCATTTAAGCAAACGTTACGGCAACTTCGCCGCTTTGAAAGATATCAATCTGTACATTCCCGAAGGGACCGTGTTCGGGTTCGTCGGCCCCAACGGCGCCGGGAAATCGACGACCATGTCGATTTTGGCGACCCTGATGCTGCCGACGTCCGGCGTGGCCAGGGTGGACGGCTTCGACGTTACCCGGCATCCGAAGGAAGTGCGCAAACGGATCGGGTATATGCCGGATTTCTTCGGCGTATACGATCAGCTCAAAACGACGGAATATTTGCATTTTTACGGAGCGAGCTATAACATTCCACGCGCCGAGCGCGAAAAGCTCATTCCCCAGCTGCTGGAGCTGGTGAACTTGAGCGACAAACACGATGTCTATGTCGACAGCCTTTCGCGGGGGATGAAGCAACGTCTATGCCTCGCGCGATGTCTGATCCATGATCCCAAGGTGCTGATTTTGGATGAACCGGCTTCCGGCCTCGACCCGCGGGCCAGAATCGAAATGCGCGAAATTTTGAAAGAGCTGAAGCAGATGGGCAAAACGATCATCATTTCCTCGCATATTTTGCCGGAGCTGGCGGAAATGGTGGATGAGATCGGTGTCATCGAGCATGGGGAAATGGTGGCGCAGGGCAGGGTCGCCGACATTCAAGCGCGCCTCCGCGTCAAAAAAGTGCTTCATGTCCGTGTCATGGAGCGCCAGGAGGAACTGGCCGCGCGTCTGCAGGACGAGGCTCTCGTTTCTGCGGTGCTCTCCGACAATACCGGTGTCCACGTTCATTATGGCGGCGGGGATTCTGAACAGGCGCAGCTGCTGCAGCGCATCATGTCCTGGGGATATGCCGTCATCTCCTTCCATGAAGCGCAAACCAACCTGGAGGACGTATTCCTCGAGATTACGAAAGGAGGGCCTGCCGAATGAACTGGAGCCGCAAATGGATCAATCCGGTGCTCGACAAGGAATTCCGCCTGCGCATGCGGACCCCGAGGTCGGCGATTTCCCTGCTCGCATACGTTTTGGTGCTTGGGGTGATCGCGCTTGGTTACATTTACGTTTCGCTTTACCTTGGCAATCAGGGGAACCAGCCTTTTAATTCGGGCGCCGGCCGCATGATGTTCTACGTGCTGAGCTTTACCCAACTGGTCTTGATCGCGTTTATGGCCCCGGCGCTTACGGCCGGCGTGATCAGCGGGGAACGGGAAAAGCAAACGCTGAGCATGCTGCTGACGACGCAGCAAAGCTCATCCACGATCATCCTGAGCAAGCTGTTTTCCTCCTTAAGCTTTATGACGCTTATTATCGTGGCGACCATGCCGATTTACAGCATCGTGTTTCTGTACGGCGGCATTTCGCTGAAACAGATGCTCTTCATCTTCTTGTTTTATCTGTTTATTATGCTGCTGTTGGGTTCGCTTGGGGTGCTGTTTTCAACCTTGTTCAAGCGTACGATGATTTCCGTCATCGTCACTTACGGCGTCGGTTTGTGCATTTTTCTGCTGACGGGGCTGCTTTATTTGTTCGTGATGAGCATCGTGCAGCGCAGCTATTATTCGATTCCGTCGCCGGCAACGGGGCCGACGTATTCCTTTGTCGGCTACATTCTCGGGCTGAATCCGGCGGGGGCGCTGGTCAGTTTGTTCGACCCCGGCTTTTCGAAGGGGGCATTCCTCGTTCGTAACGGCAACCTGAACGCCGACGCGCCGATCCAGCTGTGGCAGGAATTTTTGCTGGTGTACAGCGTGGTCATCATCGGTTCGTTATGGATCAGTATCCGCAAAATTCGTCCGGTGGCAAGACGGAAGCATAAAAATCAGGAATACAAGGCTCCATCCGTCGAAACGGGCGCGAGCGATCCTTCTTAAAGATTCGATAGGAACTTTCACGGCAAGGGCTGGTGGACAGGAAGGCCTCATGCCGTCCACGCCAAGCCCGGCAAGAAAGGAGGGAAACGGAATGGACGCCATTCGGAACGCCATCGGAAAAACGAAATATCGGCTGCAGCAGTTTCGGTTATTGCGCTCCGCATTGTACGGGAGCGCCGCAGGCTTCGGGTGCGCGATGCTGGTTTTATTGGCGGCGCGTTTATGGCCGGTTCCATCGTACCGTTTGCTGGCGCTGGCGGCCGCGATCGCCGGCCTGGCCGCCGGGATGGCGTGGGGGCTTGCGCATCGCGTAAAAGACCATGAAGCCGCGCAGGCCATGGACGAGGCGACGGGCGGAGCCGAGCGGACCGACATGATGGTTACGGCGCTTGCTTTTTCCGGTTCCGACGCCCCGGCAGCCGTTTGGCAGCGCAAGCAGGCGGAAGCATACGGGAAACGATTCGTCGCCGAGCTGAAGAACAGGCTGCCGCATCCGAGCTATAAAAAAATGATGATTGCCGCCAGCCTGCTGTTCATCGGGGTGATCGTGCTTGCGCTGCTGCCCAGCCCGATGGATGCCAAGCTCGCCGAAGCCGCCCGCCAAAAAGAGTGGGTTCAGGACCAGAAAAACAAAACGGAAAAGCTCGTGCAGCAGCTTGAGACGCAAAAACTCGACCCTTCCGCGAAAAAACCGCTGACAGACAGCCTTCAAGCGCTGCAAAAAAAGCTGGAACGGCAAAAGGATCCGGAACAAGCGCTGGCCGAGCTTGAAAAAACGATGAAGGAAATGGAAAAAACGGCGGCGAAGCAGGAAGCGGCCGTGCGGAACGTGAAGGAGCTCGGGAAGAGGATGCAGAACGATCCGAAGATGTCCTCCCTGGGCAAAAGCCTTGCGGAAGGACAGACGGAGGATTTAAAGAAGTCGATGGAGCAATTCAAGCGGGAGGTTACGCGGCTTTCGAAGGAGCAAAAAGAACAGCTGCGGGAGGCGCTGAGCAAATTGGCCGAAGAAGCGGATAAAAATCCGGACACCAAAGCGCTGAAAGACGCTTTGAAAAAGACCGAAAAGGCGCTTGCCGAAGGAGCGAAAGACAAGGAGGCGGAGGAGGCGCTGAACGATCTGGAGGAGGCGCTTGCCAAGGCTCTGGAGGCCCGTGCTTTAGCCGCGAGCCAATCGGCCGCAGCTTCCAGCCTGAGCTCGCAGCTGGCTTCGCAAGGGCTGGGTCTGGCTTCGCAAATGACCGCCTCCGGCATGCAGGTGTCGGATACCTGGGCAAGCGGAGGCAGCGCCGAAGAGCTGGCTTGGGCTGAGGGGGACGAAGGCGATGCGGAAGACGGCGCCCAGGCCTCCCCGGGAAGCAGCGGAGCGCAGGGCTCCGGGCAAGGAAACGGTTCCGGCAGCGGCATGGGAAGCGGCGCCGGGGCGGGAACCGGCACGGGCAGCGGCAGCGGCTCGGGTATGGGGCAAGGCCCCGGAGCGGGGCTTGGCGCCGGAGGGCAAAACTTCGTCAAAACGCCGCGCAAGTTCGCGGGCAGCGGCAACAAACAAAACGACAAAGGGCCGCTGCAAGGCCAGGGCGGAACGATCCAGAAAGGCGGCGTAGCGCCGGCCGTGGATGGAGCGAGCCGTCCGTACGAGGAAGTCTATAATGAATACGAAGCCGAAGCCAAAAAATCGCTCGGGCGGCAGGAGCTGCCGCAGCAGATGCAGAGCCTCGTCGAAAGTTATTTTACGGGGATCAACCCGAATCCATAACGCTAGTTCATATAGCTATAGGCTATTGTCCGGAATATTACGATCAAGCGATGCAGCGGTAAGGCAAGCCTTTTGCCGCGCTCAAAAATGCGGATGCCGCCTGAAAGCGTTAAAAGCGGCAATCCGCGGCATGACCATGTTGATCCGAGAAGCGAACGGGAAGGAGCATGAAGATGCAGGAAACTATCATCCAGCCTGAGGCCTGGAAAGAAACGATTGCGCGGGTGCGCGGCCAAATCGGCGAAGTCATCGTCGGACAGCAGGAGGTCGTCGAACAAATGCTTTGGTGCATTTTTGCGGGAGGTCATGCGCTGCTGGAAGGAATTCCGGGACTCGGGAAAACGATGCTTGTCCGCACCATTGCCGACACGCTGGAGCTGTCCTTCTCCCGCATTCAGTTTACGCCCGACTTGATGCCGAGCGACATTACGGGGACCCAGATTCTGTCGTTCGGCAAGCAAGGCGAGACGGGCATGACGTTTCAGCGCGGGCCGTTGTTCAGCAGCATCGTGCTGGCGGACGAAATCAACCGCGCTACGCCCAAGACGCAAAGCGCGCTGCTGGAGGCGATGCAGGAAAAAACGGTGACGGTCGGCAGCGAGACGCATCGTTTGCCCAATCCCTTTTTCGTCCTGGCGACGCAAAACCCGCTCGAAAACGAGGGAACCTACCCGCTGCCGGAAGCGCAGCTGGACCGTTTCCTCCTCAAAATCCTTGTGCCTTATCCAAGCGCCGACGAGCTGAAGGAAATCGTGAAACGGACAACCTCCAATCAAGCGCCGTCGATCGCGAAGCAGGCCGGACCGGAGGAGCTTCTGGAGATTCAGCATGGGGCACGGGAAGTCCTGGTTGCGGACGAGGTGCTGGATTATGCCGCCAGACTGCTCATGATGTCGCATCCTGAGGAGGCTTCCGCGCCGGAAGGCGTAAAAAAATACGTGCGTTTCGGCTCCGGGCCGCGCGGGATTCAGTCGATCATATCGACCGGCAAAGTGCGGGCGGTTTGTCAGGGAAGAATGCATTTGGCGCAAAGCGACATTAACGCGGTAGCCGTGCCTGCGCTGCGGCACCGGATCTTTTTGAATTTCGAGGGACAGGCGCTCGGCGTCACGACCGATCAGATCATCGGGGAAATGCTGCAGGCGCTCGGAGGGCGGCCATGACCGGCACCCATCTGTTGCCTTCGGACTGGATGGCGCGCCTTGAAAGGCTTACGCTCGGTTCCGGCAGGAGAGTGGCGGGCACGCTTCAAGGCAAAAGGCGTTCCAGCCGGCTCGGTTCTTCCCTGGAATTTGCCGATTATCGTTCCTATACGCCCGGCGACGACATCCGCCGCTTTGACTGGGGCGTCTATTCCCGGACCGGAAAACCGTTTGTACGGCAGTTTATGGACGAACAGGAACTGATGGTGAGCCTTTACGTGGATTGTTCGGCTTCGATGGACTTTGGCGGCGCATCCGGATCGGACGGAAATGTAAGCCGAAAGGCGGGAGAAAATAAGCTGCTTTTTGCGAAAAAGCTTGCAGCCAGCATCGGTTACATTGCGCTTTGTTCATACGAGCGGGTGGCGGTCAGCTGCTACAGCGACGGGCTGGACGGCCGTTTGCCCATTTTGCGGGGAAAAGGAGCGGCCTTGCGGATGTTTCAATTTTTACAGGACATGCCTTCGGGCGGGGAAGGCAGCCTTGCGGCTGCGCTCGCACAACCCGGGGCGATGCCGCGGCTGAAAGGAATGACCTGGATTTTTTCCGACTTTTGGCTTGCCGAAGGCGCCGAACAGGCCGGAAACGCGCTTTCCCGCCTGGCTAGCGCCGGTCAGGAAGTTGTTTTGGTGCACGTGCTTTCGCCGGAGGAAATCGATCCGGAGCTTAGCGGCGATTTGCGGCTTGTGGACAGCGAGCTGAACACCGGCAAGGAGGTTGCGATCACCGGCCGCGTGCTTGAACGTTACCGTGAGGAGCTGGAGCTGTACCGGAACGAGCTTCATAAAATCGCCTCGGAGCGCGGCATTTCCTATGCGGCGGTTTCCAGCGGCATGACGCTGCAGGAAGCGGTGTTCGGCGTATTTGCGGGCTCGGGTTTGGTACAGGCATAACCGGCCTTAAATCATAATGGGGGAGGAGGAATCCGAGTGGGGATCGGTTCATGGCTTGGCCTTTGGTTCGGTTTGAGTATACCGGCGATTTTGGCGATGTATTTGCTGAAACGCAAGTTTATCGACACCAAAGTGCCAAGCCATCTGTTGTGGCAGCGGGTCATGAAGAACCTGGAGGCCAACCGGCCGTGGCAAAAGCTGCAAAACAGGCTCCTTCTTTGGCTTCAGCTGCTTGTCGCAGCCGTGCTTGTTTTTGCGCTGATGAAACCTTACTGGTGGGCGCCGGACGGCGGAAAAGGGCATGTCGTGCTGGTTGCGGATACGTCGGGAAGCATGGGCGCAACTATAAGCACCGGCCGCGGAGAAACCGCCGAGGAGAGTCTCGGGCAGATGAAGCGAATGATAAAGGATTATTTGCGGCAGGAAGCAAAGGATAGCGATATTACGCTGCTTAGCATGAATGCGGAGCCGAACGTGGTTATTTCCCGGGAAAAAGATCGCAGCCGTGCCTTGGAAGCCGTCGATTCACTTCAGATCTATTACGGCAGGGCCGCCTACGACGAAACGCTGTCTCTTGCTTCGGCCTTGACCCGTGACGAGACGGACGCCGAGGTTGTCGTGTTCACCGACGGGCAGTGGAGAGGCAATCCGGATTCGATTCCGTTTCACGTTCCGGTGAAGGTCATGAAAACGGACGCACATACAGGCTCTAACCTTGCGCTGCAGCAATTCGGCGTCAAAGACGGAGCGGACGGAAAGACGGCGGTGGCCGTGGTGAACAACGGCGGCGGCGCCGCGAAAGAGGCGAACGTCAATATGTACGGCGACGGCAAGCTGCTGCAAACGGAAACCGCCCGAATGAAACCGGGAGAAACCGTTACGCTCACGTTCCGGAATGTTCCGGATGCGGAGGTATATCGGGCCGAGCTTGAGGGGCAGGACGATTACGCCGCCGACAATGAAGCGTACGCGTTTTTGCAGCGAAACGAATCGCCGCGGATTTTGCTGTTGACCCGGGGGAACCTGTTTCTGGAAAAAGCTCTGCAGTTGACGGGCGCCGAAGTGGTCAAAATGACGTTGACCGGGAACGAAGGCGGGGCATCCGTTTCCGGTGAACCCGGCACGGCCGTCGCAGCCGTTCCCGAAAACGCGCCTAACCTGATCGTCATTGACGGGCAGACGCCTTCTTTTGCGGCCCAGGGAGACTGGCAGAAACTGATCGACCGCACGCCGGTATGGACGGTTGGAGGCAGTGACGGCAAAATGGACGTAAGCGGCGGCCAGCCGAAGCTTGAAAATCATCCGGTAAACCGGTACGCGAGTTATAACGGGGTGTATATCGGCAGCCTCTTGAACCGTCCGCTCCCGGATTGGGCGACCCCGATCGTCAGCATCGACGGCCATCCCGCGGTTATCGCGGGAACCGCCAACGGGCAGTTGCGCTTATCGTTTTTATTCGATTTGGAGGACACGGATTTTCCGCTGTCGGCCGAATTCCCGATCGTGGTTCACGAGGCGGTATCCTGGCTGACGGGGAGCGGAGGCAAAAATCTGGGGCGCCACACGGCGGGGACAAGGGTGGAAATCCCGATCGCTGCCGATACGGTTTCAGCCCGGTGGATTGCCAAAGACGGCTTAGCCCAAAAACTGAAGGTTCCGGAAATCAAGGCCGAAGCCGGCGAAAAAGGGATCAACGCGCTGCAGCAAATGCCTCCGGTACCGGGGTTGTACGTATTCGAGCAGCAGAACCGGGAAGGGCAAACGACCGGGTATTTCGCCGAATCTTCGGCGGACCCTTTTGAAGTGAAGCGGGGCGAACCGAATGCGAAGCTTGCCGCCATCGGCCAAGCCGCGGACGGAAACGGCACGGCCGCAAGCAGGGCGGTTGAAGCGGCAGCCGCCAACAGCGGCGGGGAGCGGCGCCAGATGCCGCTCGTGACGCTGCTTTCGTGCCTGGCCCTGCTCATCATTCTCGTGGAATGGGGGGTGTACCAGCGTGGGCGTTCAATTTAACCATCCTTGGCTGCTGCTTCTGCTTATTCCGCTCGCGGCGTTTATGCTGTACGCCTACAAATCGGATTTCCGGCTGTCGGGGGCGCGAAAAACCGGAGCCGTGACGTTCCGCTCCGTCATTCTGTTGCTGCTGGTGCTGGCGCTCTCCGGCTTGCAGTCTTATACGGTTCTTGAACAAAAAAAGGTCGTGTACGTCGTGGACCGGTCCGCAAGCATGCCGGAAGCCGGCCAGGCGGAAGATTGGATGCAGAAATCGGCGGGAGCAAAAAAAGAAAAGGACACCGTCGGCGTCGTATCTTCGTCGCTTCAGGCATCCTATGAGCAGAAGCTGCTGAACCGGCTGCCGGATCCTTTCCGGCTCAACGCCGCCGGAAACCCGGATTTCACCAATCTGGAATCCGGCCTTATGCTGGCCGGGAACCTGCTGGACGGCCGTTCCGATTCCAGGATCGTGCTGATCAGCGACGGCAAGGAAAACGTCGGCAGCATGCTGGCTGCCGGAAGGATGTTGAAGGACCGGGGGATTCCCGTCGACGTTTTGCCTTCGCCTTCCAGGCAAATCGAGGATGTATCGGTCGAAGAAGTAACCGTGCCCCATAAGCTGTACCAAGCCGAATCTTTTTCGATCGAAGTGCTCGTGCGGAGCACCTACAAAGGCCGCGGCGAACTGAGGCTTTATGAAGACAGCCGGGAAATCGGAAGGGAAACGGTCGACATCGCCGCAGGCGAAAACCGGTTTGCCGTCAAAGCGCTCGCGAAAAAGACCGGACTGCACCGGTACCGGGCGGAAATCTTCATGAACGGCGACAGCCAGTCGGCGAACAATGCCGGTTATGCGTTTACCCGCGTGGACGGCCCGCCGAAGGTGCTCATCGTCGAAGGGAAAAAGGGGACCTCGGGGAATATTGCCGCCGCCCTGTCATCGGGGCTTGTGCAGTATGAAATCATGCCGAGTCCTGCGCTGCTCCCTAGCGAGCTGGCGAAATATGCCGCGTACGATTCGATCATTTTCAACAACGTATCCGGAGACCAGGTCGGGGAACGCCGGATGGAGATGATCGAGCAAGCGGTAAAAAGCTACGGCATTGGCTTTATGATGGTCGGCGGCGAGGAATCCTTCGGCATGGGCGGTTATTTCAAAACGCCGATCGAACGGGCTTTGCCCGTATCGATGGAGCTGGAAGGGAAAAGGCAGATCCCGTCGCTGGGGCTGATCCTCGTCATCGACCGCTCGGGCAGCATGTCCGGCGACAAAATGGAGATGACCAAGGAAGCCGCGATCCGCACCGTGGAAATGTTACGGTCCAAAGACACCGTAGGCGTGTTGGCTTTCGACACCTATAATTGGTGGGTCGTTCCCCCGATGCGGCTCGATAATAAAAAACAGGAAGTGATCGATGAAATCCAATCGATCCAAAGCGACGGGGGAACGGATATTTACCCCGCCGCAGCCTCTGCCGTGGAGGAAATGCTGAAGATCCAGGCCCAACGCAAGCATATCATCCTGATGACGGACGGGCAGTCCGCCGGAAACGGCGGATACGGGCCTCTGCTGGATCAAATGAACGACGCCAAAATTACGATGTCCACGGTAGCCGTCGGCGGCGACGCGGACGTGAATCTGCTTCAGACGCTTGCGGAAGGGGCCAAGGGACGTTTTTACATGGCGCAGGACGAAACGACGATCCCGGCGATTTTCAGCCGCGAAGCGGCCATGATCTCGAAATCGTACATCGTGGACAAGCCTTTTGTGCCGGCCATGCAGGAACCGGGCGACTGGAGAAAGCTCTTCGAGGGCGGAGTACCGCAAATTTACGGCTACGTGGCGACGACGCCCAAGCCTTCGGCGCAGACCGTGCTTGCAAGCCCCGAACCGGACCCGCTGCTTGCCCGCTGGCAATACGGCTCGGGCCGCACGGTTGCCTGGACAAGCGACATGATGGGGAAATGGTCGAAGGATTGGGTGGCGTGGCCCGCCTTTTCCAACGTGCTGACGCAAATGGTGAAATGGACCTTCCCGCAGTTTTCCGCTTCGCCATATGAAGTGAAGACCCAGGTGGAAGGCAACAAGGTCCGCTTTGAAGTCAGCGCCGTGGACGGAACCGGACCGGAGCAGCTGCAGGCGATCGTGACGGGCGACCAGCTTCAGCCGGTGAAAACCGATCTGGTTCAGGAATCGCCGGGAACCTACAGCGGGGAAATGACGGTGGATCAGCCGGGCTCCTTCCTGCTGACGCTGGAAGACGGCGGCGGAAAAAGCGTCGCCATGCCTACCGGCCTGATCGTTCCGTATTCTCCCGAATACCGGATCGAAACAGGCGACGCGGACCAGGAGCTGAAGCGTCTCGCCGAAATGACCGGCGGGCGCGTGCTGTCCTGGGATCGGCCGGAGGAGCTGTTTGCCGCTGCTCCTCGCCCGAGCCGGCAGCTGCATGACCTCGGCCATGCGCTGCTGGCGGCGGCCCTGATTTTATGGGTCGCCGACATCGCCGTGCGCCGCCTGGCCCTCCCATGGGGCCGGCTCGGCGCACGCCTAGCCGCCGCGCTGCGCAGGCGGCCGCAGCCGGCCGGCGGGGCGGAGGCCCCGGACGCCGGCCTGGGCAGGCTTGCCGCGCGTAAGCAGCGCGCGGCGGCCTTTTACGGCGGCGGCTCCGCCGCGCCGCCGCCGGAACCGGCGCAGCCGCAGGCACGCGCCGGGAAACCCGAAGCCGGAGCGGAGCGTCCGGCTTCCGAGGCCCGCCCCGCGGCGCAGAGCCATGCCGGCGTGCGCGGGCGGGAAGCGGCCCGGCCGCCTGCGGCGGGGCCGGGCAAACCGGCGGCGGCCGAACCGAAGCCGCCGCAGGATGAGCGGTCCGCAGCGATGGATCGCCTGCTGGCCGCGCGCAAACGCAATCCGCGTTAGCTAAGCGCCGCCAAAAAGGCAGAGCTAAGGGCGTAAGCGCTGCTGGCCCAACTGAAAGCCGACAGCGCTTATGCCCAATCCTAAAGAAGGCGACGTCCAATCGGACAAAAGTTGACTTGAGGTATTTTTATCCACATGTTAAGATAACAATAAACAAGGACGGTATGCCGACCGTCCTCAGTACAAACATCTTGAGCGGGATTTCCCTCCAGGATGATGTATAACCCGGAAATAGTAACCCACTTTGGCAACGACCTATGAGTGGGTTACTTTCGTTTATCGATGTAAGTCAGCAAAGCCAACAGGAATAACCCGAAGGTAAGCACTTCACCGAACGAAATGTTCATCGCATCACCTCCTTCCGGAGGGTGCGTCCACTCAAGGTGTGTATGTACAATCCATATTATACCATAGGAACTGACGTTCGATGGTGTTTTTTTCGTACCATTCATCATGTGCGCCGCGAACCGAACCTAAGAAGCGGCTTGAGGTATTTTTCTCCACATGCTAAGATAACAATAAATAAGGACGGTGTGCCAACCGTCCTTTGTACAAACATCTTGAGTGGGAATCCCCTCCAGGATTATGATCTGACGGAAGAAGTAACCCACTTTGGCGACAACCTATGAGTGGGTTACTTTCGTTTATCGATGTAAGTCAGCAAAGCCAACAGGAATAACCCGAAGGTAAGCACTTCACCGAACGAAATGTTCATCGCATCGCCTCCTTTCGGAGGGTGCGTCCACTCAAGGCGTGTATGTACATCCATGTTATACCATAAGGGCCTCGTCCGAGAGTCCTTTTTCTTTTGCAAGATGGACGATCTCGCCTGCAGGCCGAAGACCGTCCCCATGATTCGTGCCGGACGCATCCCGGAAGACGAATCACTCCAGCTTATCCCCTTAAACTTCTAGCGGAGACCCCTTCGGGCAAAAAAATTTATGACAAATGTTGTGCATTAAGATAAGGCGCGCCAAGCTGAATGTGACCGCTTTAACGCGCGGTATATTACGATTTTGCAATCTTCGGCCCGCTGTCAATTGTTGCCGCATAATGAAGTTCGCTGCAGGGAATGGTGATAAAGGATATGGAAAAGAAGACTGCCAAGTGTTACAATAAGTCAAAATGAAACATTCAAGCGGAGCTTCTTATAAATCCGTAAGCGGGAGAAGGCTTTTGCGCTTTCTTTTGTCGTGTTATCGCAGCGTTTGCCCGGGTACGCGATTTGGCGCCGCTGGCTTTATTCATCGAAAACCCTTAAGGAGGATACACATGACTGAAAAAAATCAGACAATCGATAACCTGTCGATTACGACCATCCGTACGCTCGCCATCGATGCCATCGAAAAGGCAAATTCCGGACATCCCGGCATGCCAATGGGCTCTGCGCCAATGGGATACCAATTGTTCGCCAAAACGATGAACCACAATCCGGAAAATCCGACTTGGATTAACCGCGACCGTTTCGTTTTGTCCGCAGGACATGGCTCCATGCTGCTGTACAGCTTGCTGCACCTGAGCGGATATGATCTTCCAATGGAAGAGTTGAAACGGTTCCGTCAATGGGGAAGCTTGACTCCGGGCCACCCTGAATTCGGACATACGGCCGGCGTTGACGCTACAACCGGTCCTCTTGGTCAAGGCATTGCGATGGCGGTAGGTATGGCGCTTGGCGAAACGCAGCTGGCCGCTACCTACAACAAAGACCAATACAAAGTGGTTGACCACTACACCTATGCCATTTGCGGCGACGGCGACCTGATGGAAGGCGTAGCTTCCGAAGCGGCTTCCCTTGCCGGCCACCTGAAGCTTGGCAAATTGGTCGTACTTTACGATTCCAACGACATTTCCCTCGACGGCAAACTGAACCTGTCCTTCTCCGAAAACGTGGCAAAACGTTTCGAAGCATACGGCTGGCAAGTGCTGCGCGTTGAAGACGGCAACGACTTGGCTGCAATCGAGAAGGCGATCTCCGAAGCGCAAGCCGAAACGGAAAAACCGACCCTGATCGAAGTGAAAACGGTCATCGGTTACGGAAGCCCGAACAAGCAGGGCAAAGGCGGCCATGGCGGTACGCACGGTTCTCCGCTCGGCGCTGAAGAAGCAAAATTGACCAAAGAATTCTACAAATGGGTATACGAAGAAGACTTCTATGTACCTGAAGAAGTGCGCGAGCATTTTGCAAAAGTAAAAGAACATGGCATTAAAGTGAACAAGGAATGGGACGAGCAGTTTGCGGCTTACAAAAAAGCTTATCCTGAACTGGCGGCCCAATTCGAAAAAGCCGTTGCCGGCGACCTGCCGGAAGGTTGGGATAAAGACCTGCCGAAATACGCTGTAGGCGACAAAGCCGTATCCACGCGCGTGGCATCCGGCAATGCTTTGAACGGACTCGTAGGCAACGTGCCTCAGCTGCTTGGCGGATCTGCCGACCTGGAAAGCTCCACAATGACCCACTTGAACGGTCAGGCGAACTATACGCCGGAAAGCCGCGAAGGCCGCAACATTTACTTCGGGGTACGCGAATTCGGCATGGCTGCTGCGATTAACGGCATGGCGCTGCACGGCGGACTGAAGCCATTCGGCGGTACGTTCTTCGTATTTACCGACTATCTGCGTCCTGCGGTACGTTTGTCCGCCATCATGAAACTGCCTGTGACTTACGTGCTGACGCATGACAGCATCGCGGTCGGTGAAGACGGACCTACCCACGAGCCGATCGAACAGCTCGCTTCCCTGCGCATTATCCCTGGATTGACGGTCATTCGTCCGGCCGACGGCAACGAAACGTCCGCGGCATGGGCTTATGCGGTCGAAAACAAGGAAAATCCGGTAGCGCTGGTGCTGACTCGCCAAAACCTGCCGATCCTTGAAGGAACCGCCGAAAAAGCAAGAGAAGGCATCAAGCGCGGCGCTTACGTCGTATCCGATGCGAAAAACGGCAAGCCGGTTGCTCAAATCATCGCAACAGGCTCCGAGGTTCAACTGGCCGTTAAAGCCAAGGAAGAACTCGCCAAAGAAGGCATTGAAGTACGCGTTATCAGCATGCCGAGCTGGGATCTGTTCGAAAAACAAGACCAGGCTTACAAAGATTCCGTCATCCTGCCTGACGTCAAAGCACGTCTTGCGGTCGAAATGGCGCAAACCTTCGGCTGGGAACGTTACGTCGGAGACAAAGGCGATATCCTTGGCATCACGACCTTCGGTGCATCCGCTCCTGGGGATGTCGTCATGAAAGAATACGGATTTACGGTGGAAAACGTCGTTAAACGCGTCAAAGCGCTGCTTTAATACGTTTCGCTATCGGCACAAATCTAAGTTTCATGGGATAAGGAGCAGTGGTATTCATGTCGGAATTCAACAACGCGACGGTTGTCAAAGCCGCGAATATTTATTACGACGGTCAGGTCACGAGCCGGACCGTCATCTTGGAAGACGGAAGCAAGGTTACGCTTGGCGTTATGCTTCCGGGCACGTATGAATTCGGTACGGACGGTCCCGAGATCATGGAAATCCTTTCCGGCAAGCTTAAAGTGCTTTTGCCGGGTCAGGAAGCTTGGCAGGACATTGACGGTCCTTTGACGTTCCATGTGCCGGCCCGTTCGAAATTCGCCCTGGAAGTGTTCAGCGTAACGGACTACTGCTGCTCCTATCCGGAGGAAGCTTGATGGCGCTCCCCTTTTAAAGGTTGAGCGACCGAATCCGAAAAACGAATAAAAATAAAAGGGTAAGACTGCGTCATGATGCAGCCTTACCCTTTTAGTCATCTTTTCATGAGCCTGTTGCAGGATCCAAGCTGCGGGTGCCGAAACTTCCGATGCATACCGGCGGAGGAACGGGTCAAACTTAATCCAGCGGCTTGCCGCCGATCGTTTGTCCGATCCAGGCTTCGTAGCATTTGACGACGGCCGACAGGTCCTCGTCGCCGTACCCCTGCGTTTGGCCGGCTTGGAACAGGCTTTTGGCCATGTTCAGCATCGGGGATGGGATGCCCGAAGCGTCTGTCAGGGAGGAAGCGAGCTTCAAGTCCTTCAGCATAAGCGCCAGCGAAAACTGGTTGCTGAAATCGGCTTCGATGATTTTGCGGCCTTTCAGATCCGCCGCTTTGCTTCCCGCCGAACCGAGCTGAACCAGCTCGAGGAAACTGTCCGCCGGGATGCCGGATTTGGCGGCAATGGCGAAACCTTCGGCGAGCGCGAGGTTGTTGATGCCGACCATCGTGTTATGCGCCAGCTTGGCGACGGAGCCGCTGCCGTTTGGACCCATATGGATGATCTTTTTGCCAAGGGTATTCAAAATGTCGGAGACGTTTTCCAAGACGGAAGCCTCGCCTCCGACCATAAATACGAGCGTGCCTTCGATCGCCGCAGGCTTGCTGCCGGTTACCGGCGCGTCGAGGAAATGGGCGCCCAGCTCCGAAACGGAAGCGGCGACTTCCTTGACGAGTCCGGGGGAGATGGTGCTCGAATCGATCACGGTCATGCCTGCCTGAAGCGAGCCCAAAATGCCGTCTTCGCCGTAAAACACTTCGCGAATCGAATCGTCGTTGCTGACCATCGTGATGACGACGTCGCGGCCTGCGGCGGCTTCACGCGGTGTTGCGGCCGATGAGGCGCCTTCCGCGATCAGCGGTTCGCATTTCGCGGCCGTGCGGTTATAGACGGTCACCTCGTAGCCTTTTTTCAGCAGATTGGATGCCATCGGCGCTCCCATGGTACCCAGTCCGATAAAACCTATTTTTTGCATCGTATTCACCTTTTCTTTCGTGGAGGGACGCTGCGCGCCGGCACCGAAAGGCCCGGTACGCATCCCGAAAAATTTAAAAAAGCTTTTACTATTTTACCACGAAGCCCAAGCAGGCACATCAAGGAGCCGTTTTTTCAAGAGCTTTCTTTCGTGCTTGCGAGCGGCAGGAAATTCAAGTATCCTATTCTAAAGCTATTTTTTAGAGCGCGGAGTAGAGATGAAACCAGGAGGTACAGACAAATGTCAAACCCGTTGAAATTCGATTACAGCAAAGCCCTTGCATTCGTCAACCAGCATGAAGTGGATTATTTCGCAGAGCCGATCCGACTGGCTCACGAGCAGCTGCACAACAAAAGCGGCGCAGGCTCCGATTATCTCGGATGGATCGATCTGCCGACCGCTTACGATAAAGAGGAATTTGCCCGCATCCAAAAAGCGGCGGCCAAAATCCAAAGCGATTCCGACGTTCTGATCGTCATCGGCATCGGCGGCTCCTACCTTGGCGCACGCGCGGCGATCGAAGCATTGTCGCATTCCTTCTACAACTACTTGCCGAAGGATAAACGCAAAACGCCTGAAATCTATTTTGCCGGCAACAACATCAGCTCGACGTACGTGACCCATCTGCTCGACCTGATTGAAGGCAAAGATTTCTCCGTTAACGTGATCTCCAAATCCGGTACCACGACGGAACCGGCCATCGCATTCCGCATTTTCCGCGCCGCACTGGAGAAAAAATACGGCAAAGAAGAAGCGAAGAAGCGCATTTACGCAACAACCGACCAAGCCAAAGGCGCGCTTAAAAAGCTTGCGACCGAAGAAGGTTACGAGTCCTTTGTCATTCCGGACGACGTAGGCGGACGTTATTCCGTGCTGACGGCGGTAGGCCTTCTGCCAATCGCAACGGCCGGCATCAACATCGAAGAAATGATGAAAGGCGCTGCCGACGCGGCCAAAGAATACAGCAACCCGAACGTTGCCGAAAACGAAGCTTACCAATACGCCGCCGTTCGTAACGCCCTGTACCGCAAAGGCAAAGCGATCGAAATTCTCGTAAACTATGAGCCTTCCCTGCACTATGTATCGGAATGGTGGAAACAGCTTTACGGCGAATCCGAAGGCAAGGATTACAAAGGCATTTACCCTGCTTCCGTCGATTTCTCCACCGATCTGCACTCCATGGGCCAATTCATTCAGGAAGGCAGCCGGAATATTTTCGAAACCGTCATTCAGGTGGACAAGGTGACTGAGGAAATTACGATCGAAAGCGATCCGGACGATCTGGACGGCTTGAACTTCCTCGCCGGCAAAACGATGGATTTCGTGAACAAAAAGGCGTTCCAGGGCACGATGCTGGCACACACCGACGGACAAGTTCCGAACTTGATCGTAACCGTGCCGGATCTGACTCCTTATTCTTTCGGATACCTGGTTTATTTCTTTGAAAAAGCTTGCGGCATCAGCGGATATCTCTCCGGCGTGAACCCATTCGACCAGCCGGGCGTTGAAGCTTACAAGAAAAATATGTTCGCATTGCTGGGCAAACCAGGCTATGAAAAGGAAAAGGCCGATCTGGAAGCCAGACTTTCTGAATAACAAAACCTCTTAAGAATGAACAAAAGGCAGAAGGAAGCAGTTCACCGGTTGAAAAAAAGCGGGGGACTGCTTTCTTGCCAATCTGGGAAAGGGTACCAAAGGAAATGATTGAACGTTACCGTACCGTTCGCAAGAGCGGGGAAAAAGAAATCGTTATCAAAAAATCGCGTTTCATCGGACATATCATGCCGGTTGAAAACGAGGAAGATGCAAACGCTTTTATCGAGGACATCCGGAAAAAGCATTGGAACGCCACCCATAACTGTTTTGCCTACATGATCGGGGAACGGGATGAAATCCAAAAGCAGTCCGATGACGGGGAACCGAGCGGAACCGCGGGCAAGCCGATCCTCGAGGTTATCAAAAACCAGGGGCTGAAAAACGTGGCGATCGTCGTTACCCGTTATTTCGGCGGCATTTTGCTCGGGGCCGGAGGACTGATCCGCGCGTACACGGACGGGGCCGTCGCGGCGATTGAGGCGGGGGAAGCGATTACTCGTGTACTTCATCGGCAAATTTTTGTAGAATTAGATTACACGTGGCTCGGCAAGGTAGAAAATGAGCTTCGGGGTCGAGAGGTACGTATGGGAGAGACACGTTTTACGGACAAAGTAACGCTGGAATGCCTGCCGCTCGATGCGGAGAAGGACGCGTTCGTGTCGTGGATGGTGGATCTGACGCAGGGGCAATCCCTGATTACGGAGGGTGAGCAGCTTTATTTTATTGAAGGGGAATAAGGTCTATGGCAAGAAGAGCAGTGGAACAGGAGTTGTCCAGGGAGAGGATTCTGGAGGCCGCCAGGCATTTGTTCGTCACAAAGGGCTACAGGGCCATCTCCATGCGCAGTATAGGTCAGCATTTAGGTTACAGTCATGGTTCCTTGTATTATCATTTTAAGGAAAAGGCGGAGCTGTTTTACGCGATCGTCGTGGAGGATTTCAACAATCTTGCGGTCCAGCTGAAAAAGGTCATCAAGGCTTCCCCGGTGCAGGACTTGACCAAAGTGGAGCAGCTCATGCTCGAGTTTATCCGCTTTGGCCTGGACCATCCGTACCAGTACGAGATTATGTTCATGATCCGGGACGAAGAGCTGTTGTCCTACTGCCGTACGGAGCAGGGCCGCTGCCTGGAGCTGTTTGCCTCCATCGTTCGCCGCTATATGAGCGAGGAAAAGCACGGCCAGGAATTCTGCCGGAATCTTCCGCTGACACTGTTTTTGTCCATGCACGGGTTCATCTCGTATTACATTCAGGACCGGGTCACTTTTGAGGAAGTGAAACCCGCGGCGCTGGCGCACGTGAAAATATGCTGCGAATGCTTGCGGTAAAAGGCATCGGCCGTTCGATGCCGCATGTCCGTTTCGCAAGCGGGTGGTTCGTTTTTTTGCGAACCTGCCCCGAATATATTTTGGCAAACGCCTGCCGTCTTTCTGAACGGGTACCATCAAGACAAACCACAAAGAACGGTATCCGCAGATTGGAAAATTCGTGAATCGGCCGTCTCCTGACGGATGATTGCTTTATAGCGCTGAATTGGTATTGCGTCAAAGCAGATACATGCAGATGAGATGGTGAAGGGGATAGGCGAACAAAAGCCTGAACCCCAACGCCTGTTTTGTTTTGCTTTGGCCGGGCTTGTCTCATGCACGCCCTGCTTCAACTACCCCTGCATGATTTTAACGTGGCACTGCCTGCGGCGGGGACCGTCGAATTCGCAAAAATAGATCCCCTGCCAGCGGCCGAGCAAGAGATCGCCTCCGGCAATGATGACCGTTTGGGACGGTCCGCAGGTGATCGACTTCAAATGGGAAGCCGTGTTCCCTTCCATGTGGCGGTATTTGGGATGTTCCCACGGATACACTTCGTCCAGGCGCATCAAAACGTCCCGTTTGACGTCCGGGTCCGCGTTTTCGTTGATGGCGATTCCGGCGGTCGTATGCGGACAATAAACCAGCACCGTACCTTCCTTCACTCCGCTTTTTTGGACCAGCGAGCGGATGTCCCGCGTAATATCCCTCATTTCGTCGCGGCCGGCCGTAGCCAGCTCGATCGTGTGCAGCATAGGTATTCCCCTTTCTTGTTTATCTTGTCCTTCAAGCCGCGATTTTGCGGCAACTTAACCACTTCGCCGCAGCCGTTTTCGATTCCTTTCGCATTGTACATTATTTTCTAAATTCCATACAAACTTACATATTGACGATGACAAACAGTTTTTGGTAAAGTATCTCTTAAGTAAAAGCCGAGTATACAAATAGGAATTCAATAAATTTTATCCCGAAACCATATTTATGACATATGTACAATACGCGCAATAGGCGCATTGCGTCACGCGGATTCAATCAGACGGGGAGGAAAAAGCCGTATGAACACATTGCTGCGACATAAGGGCTGGACCTGGGGGTTCCGCAGCACCCTGCTTTTATATTTTTTGCTGCTGGTGATCCTTCCTTTGCTTGGCGTCTATTATCATTCCCTTTCGGAAGGCTGGCGCCAGTTTGCGGAGAGCGTTACCGATCCCATCGCCTGGAAGGCGGTTTGGCTGACGGTCAGGCTGGCTTTGGTCGCGGCCGTCACCAATATGCTGATCGGCACGATGATCGGATGGGTGCTGGTGCGCTGCCGTTTTCCGGGAAGAACGCTGCTGAACAGCCTGGTGGATCTGCCTTTTGCGCTTCCGACCGCCGTGGGCGGGCTGATGATCCTGCTGCTGCTTGGACCCGCAAGCTGGGTCGGCAAAGCCGCAGGGGCGCTAGGCTTCGATATCGTGTTTCACCCGCCGGCAATCATTATCGCGATGGTGTTCGTGACGTTTCCGTTCGTGATCCGCGCGGTGCAGCCGCTGCTGGAAGAGATTGATCCGTCGGAGGAAGAAGCGGCAAGGACGCTTGGCGCGTCGGGAATTAGGGTGTTTTTTCAGGTGGTTCTGCCTTCGATGCTGCCCGGCATTATAAGCGGCGGGATGCTCGCTTTTTCCAGAGCGCTGGCGGAGTTCGGCGCGGTGGTGCTCGTGGCGGGGAACATCCCTGGAAGGACGCTGGTCGCTTCCGTTTATATTTACGGGGAAGTCGAAAGCGACCATACGGCTGGCGCGGCCGCGGTGTCGGTGCTGCTGCTGACGTTGTCGTTCATCATTTTATGGGTTGTGAACTGGGTACAGACACGGGGGAAAAATCAATGAATAAACTGTGGATCGTACTGACCTATGCCGTATTTACCGTACTTCTGATCATCCCGCTGGCCAAAATGACGACGGCCGCCTTTAGCGGCGGACTTGGCACGCTTGGGGACGCGCTTTCGCGGCCCGAGGCTTTGCATGCTTTTATGATGACGGCGCTTGTGGTTGTCACGGTGACGATACTGAACACGCTGCTTGGGATGATGACGGCCGTTTACTTGGTGCGCGGCAACTGGATGAGCCGGTGGCTGAGAAGGCTGCTGAACAGCATTGTCGATTTGCCATACGCGGTGTCTCCCGTCATCGGTGGCCTGATGATCGTCCTGCTGCTTGGTCCGGGCAGCGCGGCGGGGGCCTTTTTCGACCATATCGGCTTCAAAATCGTTTATGCGTTTCCAGGCATGGTCATCGCGACGCTCTTCGTGACGTTTCCGCTCATGGTGCGCGAGGTGATGCCCGTTCTACAGGAAATCGGCACGCAGCAGGAGGAGGCGGCTTCCACGCTTGGCGCCTACAGCTGGACGACGTTCTGGAAGGTGACATGGCCGTCGATCCGCTGGGCGGTCATTTACGGCGTGGTGCTGACCATCGCCCGGGCGCTCGGGGAGTTCGGCGCGGTGCTGGTCGTTTCCGGCAATATCATCAACCGGACGCAAACCGCGACGACCCTCATTTATCAGGATGTCGAAAATTTCAACGTAACTTCGGCCAACGGGGCGGCGCTGGTGCTGGCGGCATTTTCGATCGGGCTTATGCTTATGATGGAATGGGCGAAAAAAAGAAGGGGAGTGCACTGACATGCATATTGAGGTTCGCGGATTAAACAAGCATTTTGGCAGTTTCCACGCCGTCAAGGACGTGAGCTTTGACATCGCGAAAGGCCATCTGATCGGGCTGCTCGGCCCAAGCGGCGGCGGCAAAACGTCGGTGCTTAGAATGCTGGCCGGCCTGGAGCAGCCGGATGCCGGAGAGATTCTGTTCCACGGCGATCCGGTCACCAATCTGCTGCCGCAGGAGCGAGGGATCGGCTTCGTTTTTCAAAACTATGCGCTGTTCAAGCATATGACGGTGTACGACAATATCGCATTCGGGCTGAAGGTGAAAAAGGTCGCCAAGCCGGTTTTGAAGGAACGCGTCATGGAACTGGTGGAGCTGACCGGCCTGTCCGGCTTTGAAAAGCGCTATCCCCATCAGCTGTCCGGCGGGCAGCGGCAGCGCGTCGCGTTTGCGCGGGCTTTGGCTCCCGAGCCGCAGTTGCTGCTGCTGGATGAGCCTTTTGCCGCGATCGACGCCAAAATCAGGCAGGAGCTGCGCTCTTGGCTGCGCGAGCTGATCGAACGCGTGGGCATCACCTCGATTTTCGTGACCCATGACCAGGATGAGGCGATCGAGGTCGCCGATGAAATCATGATCATGAACCAGGGGCGCCTGGAGCAGAAAGGAACGCCTTGGGACATATACAAAGAGCCGAAAACGCCTTTCGTCGCGTCGTTTATCGGGGAATCCACGATCATCGACGATGCGTCGGAGCTTCGGGGCTTTGAGGAAGCGGGATCCGGCGCAGGAACGCGCGCGCTCATTCGGCCCGAATACATCGAAGTTGGGGATGCCCATGAATTCACGATGCCTTCCGCCACGGAGGAAGGGGTCGTGCACCGCCTTCATTTCCGCGGCAGCGAATGGATGGTGGAGGTGGAAGTCGGCGGACATAAGCTGATGACCTACCGCTCGCTGGAGAAGCCGTCGCTGACGCCGGGACAGCATGTAAGGGTGCTGGTGCACCGCGTATATTTGTTTAACGAGGAGCGGAGCTGGATGGAGGAGAACCGGCTGAAGGTGGATCCGATGCCGGTGATGATTTAAAAATTGGTGCTTTCACGCGGGTAGCGATGGCCCGATGAAGCCGTGCGGTTAAGGATCGCTATTGATCGCCGCCACCATGCTGAAATTCGTTCTGGACATTGTGCACGGTAGCAGCTACGGTTACGGAGCGTAATTGCTCCCTGGCTTCACCTGATTCTGGACATTGTGCAATGTGGCCGCTACGGTTACGGATCGTTCTTCCGATCGCTGTTGTCTCCAAATTTCTCTTATTTTGTTTATCGAAAGGGTAGAAATTCGGAGACAAAGGCGACCACTACCGTTTCTTCAGATCGATTCCGTCCCCTCCGCTACTTTTGCTTATTGTCCAAAACAAATATGATTTTGAACCAATTCGGGGCAGCGTGTTTTCACGGGGCTAGCGTTCTGTGAGACTCTCACCGATCACCGCAGCTTCGGAGGAGTCGGTTTTACTCACATACGCTGCCTTCGCTTTTTTATGCCAGCGATGTAAGTCACCGTTCGTAATTTTTTAAAACCAGGAGGAAGCGCATATGAAACCATCCTTAAGCCGGTTGAAAAAGAATATGTGGGGTATGCTCGGCTTCCTTCTGCTGATATCGCTCATGCTGTCCGGATGCAGCCGGGAAACGGCCACGGAAGCCAGCGCAGCTCCCGCAAACGGGAAGGAGATCACGCTGGTCATCGGCGCTTACAGCATCGCCAAGGACGCCATGGCAGACATTTTGCCCAAGTTCCAGCAGGAGTGGAAAGCGAAGACCGGGCAAACGGTCAAATTCCAGGAATCCTATGAAGCCTCGGGAACCCAGGCCCGCGCGATCATCGGCGGCTTTGAGGCGGACGTCACGCTGCTTGCGATGGAAGGGGACGTCGATAAGCTGGTCAAAGCGGGGCTCGTCGACAAAACGTGGCGGGACGTCCCGGACGGCGGCATGATCACGCGCTCCGTCGTCGCGCTCGGCACGCGTGAAGGGAATCCGCTTGGCATTCATGATTTTACGGATTTGACCAAACCGGGCGTCAAGGTGCTGTACCCGAACCCGCAAACCTCCGGCGGAGCCCAGTGGGATATCAACGCCATTTACGGAGCCGGATTGAAGCTTTCGGAGGAGCAGGGGAAAAAGGATCCGGCATACGCCAAAGCCTTTTTGCAGAAGGTTCATCAAAACATCGAATCGCTGGACAAAAGCGGCAGAGCCTCCATGGCCGCCTTCGAATACGGCGTCGGCGACGTGGTGGTAACCTATGAAAACGAGCTGCTCGCCCGGATCAAGCAAGGCCAAAAATACGACGTGATCATCCCCAAGTACACCATCAAAATCGAAAATCCGGCAGCTGTCGTGGATAAGTACGCCGATCAGCACGGGACGCGAAAGGTCGCGGAGGCTTTTGTGGAGTATCTTCGAAGCAAGGAAGCGCAGACGGTATTTGCCGATTACGGCTTCCGGCCGGTGGACGAAGAGGTGCTGAAGGCAAACGAAAAACGTTATCCGATCCCTTCAGGATTGTTTGACATCACCTACCTGGGCGGCTGGGATGAGGTACGGGACACGCTTTATTCGAAAAAAGGGATTTGGTATCAAGTGCTTGCCGGCATTTAATCTTGGCTTGGATAAAGCTTAGGTTATCGCGGGTAAAGATGGCGGTCCATGTGACGCGGCTGCAGGATAACAAGCGGGATTGCCATGCAGGCAGATCCCGTTTTTTTTGTGTGTGGATCAGCCGTATCGCCGGGTTCCGGCGGGCATCCCTCCGTTCAGCGTGGTACAATATAAGCATTCCATGAGGTTTACATGGTCCGGAACATTTCAGGCGCCCGCGGGCGTGGAGGAGGAAACGACATGGATACGCTTGTATTTTTGGGAACCGGCGATGCAATGGGGGTGCCGAGGGTTTATTGCGACTGCGACGTATGCATGGAAGCAAGAACGACCGGCACCAACCGCCGCTTGCGCTCGCTCGTCATGATCGAAGGGCCGGAAGGCGGCTTTTTGATCGATTGCGGCCCGGATTGGCGGGCCCAGATGGAGAGCCAGGGACTTCGTTTCGCCGAGAAAATATTGGTGACGCATGCCCATTTCGACCATATCGGGGGGCTTCCCGAATGGGCGGATGCCTGCCGCTGGCTGGGCCGGAAAGGGGAGCTGTACGCCCCGCAGGAAGTGATCGACACGATCCTGAAGCAGTTCCCATGGCTGGCGAGACATATGAACGTCACGGCGGTGGATCACGGCATCGAACTGGGTGGCTGGAAGATTAAAGGCTGGAAGGTGTGCCATGGCTACAACGGGTTTAGTTACGCGTACCGGCTCGAAAAAAACGGCTACCGCTGGGTGTATTGCTCCGATTCCATCGGATTGAACGAAAAGGAAAAAAAGCCGCTGCATGATTTGGACTTGCTTGTGCTGGGGACAAGCTTTGTGCATGAAACGGCCCCGTATGAGTCGCGCTCCGTTTACGACATGCGGGAAGCGGCGGAGCTTCTGGCCGAGGTCCGGCCGAAACGTGCGGTCTACACCCATATGTCCCACGACGTCGATCTGAATGGGGATATTCCGCTGCCGTCGAATGTCGAGCTTGCACGTACCGGAATGAAGATGGAATTGGCCTAATAAAGCGCTGATTTAACGGAAAAAAGACAGCCGAAGAGGTTCCGAAGCGAACCTGCTTTGAGGCTGTCTTTTTTAATCCGTGCAAGGAAAATGGCGCGGCACTCAGGCGGAGATCCTAAGGGCTTCGCCCTTAAGCATTCAAAACAAACTTCTCAATCGCGGCTTTGACGCCGTCCTCGTTGTTGCTGAGCGTCACGTCATCGGCAATATCCTTCAGCGCTTGGATCGCGTTGCCCATGGCGACGCCAAGGCCCGCCGCTTCCAGCATCTCATGGTCGTTCCAGGAGTCGCCGATGGCCATCGTTTCGTTCAAATCGACGCCAAAATGGTTGGCAAGGAAGGTCAGCGCATGCCCTTTTGTGCCTTCGTGATGCATAATTTCAAGGAAATGCGGCTTGGACTTGGTGATATGCACTTCGCTGCCCAGCAGCTCGCGGAAAACGGGGATCAGCTTGTCCAAATAATCGGGATCGTCAATGATCAGCATTTTCGGCGTCGGCTGTTCGATCAGCTTTTCAAAATCCGGTTCGATATAATACGGCGTCCGGTTCAGGCTGCAGTAGTCGATCAGCTTCTGGTTTTCCTCGCGCGCGTACAGCTTGTCATCGATGTATACCTGCAGGTGGAGATCATGCTGAATGCAGTATTCAAACAGCTTATGCGCCGCGTCCTTCGGGACGTAACGCTTGTAAAGCACCTTTTCGTCCATCAGGTTTTTGACGAGCGAACCTTGGTACGTAATGATCGGCACGTTCAGGCCGGTTTGGCGGGCGATGGCTTGGGCGGACGCGTAAGCGCGGCCGGTGGCCAGCGTCACGACGGCGCCTTTGGCGATTGCGGCCTCCAAAGCCTTTTGCGTGGCAGGGGTCACTTCCTTGTCATCGTTGATAAGCGTGTCGTCGATGTCGATGGCGATCAGTTTGTACATGATGGCTTCTCTCCCTTTTTCTATGGAATATGGCTACCTTTATTGTACCGCAGGGGGCGCGGATTTCAATTCGGCCAGAATCATGCCCGCGAAAATGAACAAGCAGCCGGCCCCGGCGGCGATGCCGAGCGTTTCTCCTCCGAACCATAAGCCGGTAAGGGCGGCAAAAACCGGTTCCATCGCAAAAATGACCGCCACCCGGGACGGGCTCGTATATTTTTGGCAGACGGTTTGAATCCAGAACGCAAACGCGCTGGTTGGGCCGATCGAAACGGCCAGCGCCCATAACACCTCCGGCTGCAGCAGCCGCTGTACCGTTTGCGAAGCAGGGCCCATATCCTCAAATAGCAGCGATCCGATCAGGCTGAGCAGGCCGACGACGGCCATTTGCAGCGCTGCCAGAGGCAGTGCGGGATACCGGGGCGCAAAAATGCCGGTGTAAGCGATATGAAGGGCGAACCCGATCGCGCACAGGAAGACGAGAACATCCCCTTTGTTCATTTCGAACGCGGAACCGGCAAAGGTCAGCAGGTATAACCCGCAGGCCGCCAGAAGCGCGCTGAGCCACGTATAACGCGAGATCGGATGCTTGAGCAGGATCAGGGCCAGAAACGGCACCAAAACGACCGATAACCCCGTGATGAAGCCGGCATTGGAGGTGGTGGTATACAGCAGGCCGACCGTTTGAAAAGCATAACCCATAAACAAAAAAAGCCCGAGCAGGCAGGCATGCAGCAGCATGCGAAGGCTTACGGCACGCCACTGGCCGCGGTAAAACGCGGTGATGATCAAAGCGAGCAAAACCGCCGCCCCGACGAAGCGGATGCCGTTAAAAGCAAGCGGAGGCAGCACCCTCACGGCATGCTGAACGATCAGGAAGGTGCATCCCCACATCGCGGCGACGATGAGCAGGCTGAGATCGGCAAAACGAGAGCGGTTCAATGAAGTCATTCCTTTCATGCATAAAACCCGGGCGTTTTAGATCAGACCCAAGGCAAGTGACCAAATTGTATCGCAAATCGGACGGACGGACAAGGAAATTCGCGGCGCGGCAACCTGACCAAAAGCGGGAAACCTGCTATAATGTGGGTGAAACGGAGTTGATGACATGGCCAAAAAAAGAAAACAAGACGCGGCCGTGAAGCCGCAGACGGCGGATAAGCCGGCGACCCTGAAGGACCTTTTGAGCAGCGATGTGCTGAATAAGCTGAAGCAGCAGTCGGAGGAATTAAAAGCCGAGCAGCAGAAGCAAAAAGAGGCCGAGTTGAAAAAAGCGGAGGAAGCGCGCAAAGCCGAGCAAAAACGCCGCGACAACGATTTTGAATATTTGCTTGAAAACAGCAGTATGGACTGGAAGAAATATAAATGACCGACGGAAAAGCTGCCCACCCGGGCAGCTTTTCATATGTCTGCGGTAGGATCGTTATTGGGGGACGGAATCCAAGATCCCGCATGACTGATGCATTTTCGTGGAACGGGATCCGTAATCTTGGCACAATGCGTTTTAATAGGCGGGGGCCGTGAGCCTGCATGATGCATTTTCGTTGAATGAGATTCGGAATCCTGCATGATGCGTTTTCGGAGGACGAGATTCTTGATTCATGGGCATGATCCCGTTTTCCGTCAAAAGAAGCAAAATGGCGTTTCGTTTAGGGCGCTTTATGCGGATTTACCGGGGAGAACCCGCGTCGTTCCTCCCGGGCAGCTTTTTAAGTCTGACGCTGTAATATCGCATCGCCCGCGGCACGCCTTTGATTTCCAAATGCCCCTCATAGATGAGGTGTCTGAGACGGTACTCGAAAAAGCTATCCCCGATATAGTCATCCCACATGCCGAGGGCTTGGCCGATCACCCGGGCCGCTTTGATGAATTCATGCTCCGGCATGCTGTGTTGAAGTGCCTCTACCGTTCGAAGCAAGTAGGCATCGAGGTAGTCCTCGCCGACGCTCCGGAGATCGCCGTCTTCCCACAGGCGCAGCGCCTCGTGCCGCCGGGCGAGCTCCAGCCATTTTTCCTCCAGCTGCCGCCTGATTTCGTCAGGAAGCGGGTCTTCTTGTTCGGCTTCCAAGTATACTTCTTGCAGTTTCTCGGGGGTAATCTCACCCGTATGCTTGTATTTGCACCAATAATCCGGCGTGTTGTATTTTTTGCCGCATTCCTCGTCCGCATCGATAATGGTTATCGGATTCGGATGGTGCCGCAGTAAATAAACAGCCCAAAGCAAACCCGTCCGTTCATGGGCATTTTTGCAGCTCCAAATGACGATGCTCGCTTCAGGGGGGATTTTCGACAGCTGCTTTACGAGCTCCCCATGGTATTCTTCATAGCGAAGCCCGTCATCCTTTCCGGATTCGTTGATGTGATCCCTGAACCATTCCTCCCTGTGCCTTCTTCCTTCCTCCGTGTGAAGCATGTACAACGGCCCGAAAGCAAAATGATCATAATCGAAAGAAATGACCTTGTCCGTATCGGAGCGCCCCATTTCCTTGAGTGCCCATTTGAGACTGCCCGCAGGTGAAGGACCAAACAGGATGTGTACTTTTTTCGTGCCGGCATCGGGCTGCCAGCGGCGGACCTGGTTTTGGCGGTCGTCAAGAAGATGGTGGTATACCTCCTTTAGAAAAGGGTACAGCTCTTCTTTTGCAGAGTGGTCACGTGCAGCAGCCTCCACCTGATGGAACGTCAATAACAGAAGCCGCTTCAGTTCTTGGGCGGAAAGCCCGTTCAGTGCTTCTTTCATTTTCATGATTTTGTCCATCTTCCGAACCCTTCCTTTCCGGGATTATTTCTATTTGGCGGGAGCTGTTTCCTTGTCCGCAACATGCACTGCCGGAGGGCTCCAAAAATGCAGGGGACTCCGCGATACGATGACGGATACGTTTTCAGGGGGCGCCTGCTTCATTTCGACCGGCTCAAAATGCTCCGGCAGAAGGACACAGTATGTTTTGCTCGGGCGCACGGCTTCGGCATTATATTCGCTGTGCAGCGGCGTCATGAACCAAAAAAGGTTTTTAGCCATGTAGCTTAAGTAAAATTCGTTCCAATCCGACGATTCGGGATTCCCGTTCAACCGCACGGGGAGACGCTGTCCGAGCCGATACCTGAATTCCTCCGGGCTTAGCAGGATGCCTTGGTCATCCGTAACGAAATGGCTCCACGAGGCGTCCATATACACCCACTTGCGTAACGACTCGGAGAAGACGGCGGTGACGACGTGACTGTCCGGATCATAAGGGTCATAGGAGCGGCAGAAAACCCGGCGGGAGCGAAAGCCGAGACTCAGATACGCTTCGTTTAATACGGTTGCGATTGCATAACAGTTCATGCGGGCTCCGGTTTGCTGGACATGTTCCAAGACGTGCAGGGCGTGGCAAGGATCGGGAGCGGGTACATCTCCATGCTTGAGCTTTTGGCCGACCCACTTCATCAGGTTGATGATTCGGGAAAGCTCATCGCCGCTGCCTGCGGCTTTCTCCAAATCGTACGTTTGCCTCAGCTTCCGCAGCTCCGCGGCTTCCGATTCGGATTGATATTGAAAGGGGATATTCTCCGCAGAGGCAGTACTGTAGCCCGTTAATTCCAGCAGCTTCAAGTAATGATCGGTAAACGTCTGCATGTGTCCGAACACGGAATCACCTCGGTTTAATCATATGTAAAAAAAATCTGTCACTCAGGAAAAAGAAAAGAACGCTGTTTCCCGTTTACGACCGGCGATGCTTGAGACGATATTGATGCGGCGTCGATCCGGTTTTGCGTTTAAAAATGCGGTAAAAAAATTTGAGGTCCTGGTACCCGCACAGCTCGGCGATGTAGGCGACTTTAAACGACGTTTCGCGCAGCAGCCGGCAGCTTCGCTCGATGCGGGCATTCTGCAAATACGTGAGGAACGTTACGCCGAAGTACCTCCGGAACATACGCTGCACATACCCGCTCGTGACGTTTAATGACTCGGTCAGCTCTCCGATCGTAAACTGGGATTCACCGCACCGCATATGGATGATGTTCAGAATTTCTTCGAACAGCGGGTCCTGCCATCGCGTTTCCTCCGTCCCGAAGAGCCGGCGGTCGAGAATCCCGAGCAGCTCCAGCAGCTTTCCGCACAGCATCGTCCGATAGCCATCGGCCTTGCGGATATATTCGGCATACATTCCGGTAAAAAGCAAATGGAAATCGCCGCTGCGGTCGGTCGTTTTCATCCAGGCCGCCTTGGCGCCGCCTTTTGCAGGGGACAAGTATTCAAAAATGCGCATCGGCATCGGGATCGCCTCGGCCCAATCCGCAAGCGTGTGCGGCTGAAAAACGCAGTTATAGATGACGATCGGTTCCTTCGGGGAAACCGCGGTCGGCCGGAATACATGCGCCGTTCCGACGGGCAGGACGAACACATCGCCCTTTTCGGCGGCGATCAGCTCCTCATCGATGTAATGGAACCCCCGTCCCTCCGCGACATAATTGATTTCGATAAAATCATGGGAGTGCTGCGGCGTTTCGAACGACTCCGCGATCCGATTGACGAATATATCTTCATCCCGGTTCAGGAGCGAATGGAACTGCATGACCATATGCTTACCCTTTTCCAAACGAAATCCCCCTCCCAAAAAAACAAAACGGAATCCCCTATAAAAATACATGGAATAACCCATATTTTGCAATATTTAGTTCGATATACTGAGGATAAGATTTTCCATGTCGAAGCGAGGAGGGGAATAAACTTGAACTTACGCGTTACCGATTTGCGGAGCGAATATGTCCGAAATCCGCTCGGGATCGGGCCGATCCGGCCGAGACTGAGCTGGAAGCTGGAGGCGGGCACAGGGGAGCGGCATGTCCTGCAAACGGCTTACCAGATACAGGTTGCGAAGGAAGATCCCGATTTTAACCGCCCGATTCGGGACAGCGGAAAAATCGAATCCGACCGTTCCGTTCACGTCGAGTATGGAGGAGAACCGCTGGAGGAACGCACCCGTTATTACGCCCGCGTACGGGCATGGGATCGGCGCTCCGCGGCGGCCGACTGGAGCGGGACGGTTTTTTGGGAGACCGGGATCTTCCGGGAGGATTCCTGGCAGGCTTCGTGGATCACCTGCGATGCCAAGAGCCAGGGGTGGAATGAGGATGCAGCATATTTGCTGCGGCGCGGCTTCCGGTTGGATGGAGAGATCGTCCGTGCCAGAGTGTACGCCACTTCGCTTGGCGCCTACCGGCTTGAACTGAACGGCCGCAAGGCGGGCGACGGCGTGCTGGCCCCGGGCTGGACGAGTTATAACAAACGGCTTCAAGTACAGACCTACGACGTGACGGAGTTTGTGGCCGAAGGCGACAACACCGTTGGCGTCGTGCTGGCGAAAGGCTGGCATCAAAGCGCGCTCGGCTGGGAAAACAACAACGGATATTACGGTTCTGCCCGGGCCGCGCTTGTTCAGCTCCATGTCTTGTACAAGGATGGCCGCGAGGCGGTAATCTGCTCGGACGAAAGCTGGCAGGCGGCGACCGGGCCTGTGCTGATGTCGGAGATCTACGACGGGGAGATTTATGATGCCCGGCTCGAAATTGCGGACTGGGCAAAGCCTGGGACCTGGAACGGTGAAGGATACGATGCCGAGATCAGCGCGGATACCGAAATCGGCTTAAATGAAGCAGGAAAGGTTATGCCGAGAACCGCCGGTTGGAAACGGGCATCTGTCGTTGAGTACCCGAAATCGATGCTTGTCTGCCAGGAGAACGAGCTGCCGAAGGTGATGCATGAGTTGAAGCCGGCCGCTTTCATCGTGACGCCTGCCGGGGAAACGGTCATCGACTTCGGCCAAAACATGGTGGGCGCCGTCCGTTTCACCGTCCGCGGCGCAACGGAGGGAGCGGTGGCGGAACTGCGCCATTTTGAGGTGCTCGACCGCAACGGCAACGTGTACACCGCTAATCTGCGCAAAGCGAAGCAGACGGCAAAGTACATTTGCCGGGGAGGGGTGGAGGAGACCTATCAACCTGAATTCACGTTTATGGGCTTCCGTTATGTGCACGTCGTCCAATATCCCGGCGAAATCAACCTCGATGACTTTACGGGCTGCGTCATTTACAGCGGCATGGAGGCCACGGGGACGTTTGCCTGCTCCGACGAACAAGTGTCGAAGCTGCAGCAAAATATCGTTTGGGGGCAGAGAGGGAATTTCCTTGACGTGCCGACCGATTGTCCGCAGCGGGATGAACGGCTCGGATGGACCGGGGATGCCCAGGTGTTTATCCGAACCGCCGCTTTCAACATGGGAGTCGGGCCGTTTTTTACGAAATGGCTGCGGGACTTGAAGGCGGATCAATTGCCGGACGGGGGCGTTCCCGCGGTCATTCCGAACATATTCCCGGAAAGCGCGGAAATGCATTCTTCGTCAGCCTGGGGCGACGCGGCGGTCATTTGTCCCTGGACGCTGTATCTTTGTTACGGGGATACGCGCATCCTGGAAGAACAGTTTGACAGCATGAAGGCATGGATCGATTACATTCGCGGACAAGGCGAACAGGAAACGCTGTGGAATACGGGGTTTCATTTTGGCGATTGGCTGCATCTTAACGCCGACTCCCGGGCAACGCCGACGGATTTGATCGCCACCGCCTATTTTGCGTATTCGACGGATTTATTCGCGCGGTCCGCAGCTTTGATCGGCCGACGGGAGATTGCCGGCGAATACCGCGACCTGCATAGACGGATCGTCGATGCGTTCCGGCAGGAGTTCGTTACGCCTAGCGGCCGACTCTGCGCGCATACGCAGACGGCCCATGTGCTTGCGCTGGCGTTCGGGCTTGTCGAAGGCGAGACGAAAACGAGGGTGGCACGGACGCTGGCCGCGATGATTGAGGATAACGGTACGGCGCTGACCACCGGTTTCGTCGGAACGCCGTATTTATGCCGGGTGCTGACGGAGAACGGATACAACGAATTGGCATACAGGCTTGTGCTGCGCAAGGAATACCCGTCATGGCTTTATTCGGTCGGCAAAGGCGCAACGACCATCTGGGAGCATTGGGACAGCATCAAAGAGGACGGATCGTTCTGGAGCGAAGAGATGAATTCGTTCAACCATTATGCCTACGGTTCGGTCGGGGAATGGCTGTACGGTGTTGTCGCCGGCATCGATACCAGCCAAGCCGAACCCGGTTACAAAGGGATTGTCATTCATCCGCGTCCAGGCAAAGGTATCACCTCCGCCGAAGCGGCCTATGACTCCATGTACGGAACGATCCGTTCATCGTGGAGCATCCAAAGCGGAAGAATGCGGATGGATGTCACGATTCCGCCGAACACCACGGCGACGATCGTATTGCCCGCGGCTGATCCGGAAACGGTTAAGGAGTCCGACATCGACGCAGCTTCCGCCGAAGGCATCTTGTTCGTGGAGAAGGCCGCTGAAGGAGTTAAGGTACGGGCAGGTTCGGGGCAATATCGTTTCGAATTTGCCGTTTAGGCAGGAATGAAAGAGGCTGCTAAGGCGCGTTAAAGAAGGCGGGAGACGTGGGCTTGGTTTTTGCCGTTCGATGATATGAGGCGAGCCGGCGGCCGAAACGTGTACACCGCAGCGCCGTTGAATAAATGGAGTCCGGTTCCCATCAAGTTTCGACGATCCGCCCCTTTCCAAACAAAAAAACAGCATCCTTGCCGGAAGCAAGAATGCTGTTTTTTGCATTTATTTTTAAAATTTCGCGAATCGCCAAAGCTTAATCTTCCAAAAAGACAAGCCCGATAAAATCGTCCATTTCGATATTGCCGAAGTAATGCTTGATATCGACGCCTTGAAGCGCCTCGCGAACCTCGGACTCCTCGTAGCGTTTGCCCCGAAGCTTGTCCTCGATATCCGCCACGTCGCCCACGCCGAAAAAGTCGCCGTAGATTTTGATGTTTTGAATGCGCGCGTCCTTGATATCCATCCGGATGTCGATGATGCCGACAGGGAAACGTTTCGTATGTTTGACGTTCGATTCCGGCGATTGGCCGTAGTTCCATTCCCAGTTTTGGTACCGCTCTTTGGAGATTTGGTTGATTTTCTCCCAATCGGCTTCGGTCAGATGATACTGGGGAACGTCTTTCGGATCCATGTTGAAAATGGCGCGCAGCAGCTCGGAGCGGAACTCCTCGATCGTCATCTTGCGATCCATCAGGTCGCTGATGTTGGCGACGCGGCTGCGGACCGACTTGGTGCTTTTGGATTTGAATTTTTCCGGGTTGGCGTTCAAGGAAGCTTGCACGTCATCCAGGTTCAGGTTGAACATGAGCGTGCCGTGGCTGAACATCCGGCCCCGGGTGGCGAACTGGGCGTTGCCGGAAATTTTTTGCTCTCCGACCTGCAGGTCGTTGCGTCCGCTGAGTTCGGCGTTCACGCCCATGCTGCGCAGCGCATCGATGACCGGCTGGGTAAACTTCAGGAAGTTGTGGAAGGACTGGCCGTCATCTTTCGTGATGAAGCTGAAGTTCAGGTTGCCGAGGTCGTGATAGACCGCGCCGCCGCCGGAAAGACGCCGCACCACCTGGATATTGTGGTCCCTGACGTATTCCTGGTTGATTTCTTCGATCGTATTTTGATGCTTGCCGATAATGATGGAAGGACGGTTGATGTAGAACAGCAGGTAACTGTCTTCCTCCATCGGCAAATGCTTGAGCGTAAATTCCTCGATGGCCAGGTTGATGGCCGGATCGGTAATGCCTTGGTTATCGATAAACAGCATAGCTTGACTCCTCCGTTTAAAGACCTGTATTCTTTGATATTTGCGAAATGAAAGCGGCTTGATCGGATCTCCGTGCATGCGAAAAACATGAGTGTAACGTCCCTAAAATGAGGGCCCGAATGCAGCTTATACCCGTTTTCTGCAAAAACCAAAGCAGCTTTCGAATCTATTGTAAACCAATCGTTTGCAAGAAACAAAAAAGAATTTGCATTGACGCCGCAAAAACATTAACGCCATAATGGATTCAATTATGGTGAACAGACAGGAGTGCGGCATATGCTGGAAAGATACGGGCACGGCGGGGATTTGGAGAGCGCTGCGGAGATCTACGGCCGGAGCGTTTTTTTGGATTTCAGCGCCAACATCAACCCGCTGGGACCGCCTCCCGGCGTGATGGAGAAGCTGCGGGACGCGCTGCCTGCGATCATTCGTTACCCCGATCCCGGGCACCGCGGGCTGAAAGAGTTGTTAAGCGCCCGCTTGGGCGTTCAGCCGGAGCAGCTGTGCATCGGCAACGGGGCGGCGGAGTGCATGGCGCTCGTGTTGCTGGCGCTGCGCCCCCGGAAGGTGGGTATCGTCGAACCTTGCTTTTCGGAATACAGGCAGTTGTCGGAGCAGTTCGGCGCCGAAGTGCAGTCGGTGTACGGTTCGCGGGCCAGCGGATGGAGGGCCGAAGCCGAAGAGATCGAAAAGCGCTTGCAGGCCGTCGATCTGCTTTTTATCGGCCAGCCCAACAATCCGAACGGGATTCAATACGACGCGGAGGATTTACGCCGTCTGGCCGACGCTGCGGAACGCTGCGGCACCTATTTGGTGGTGGACGAGGCGTTTATCGATTTTATTCCGGAAAAGAACCGGCAGTCGCTGCTGCCGGAGCTGGCCCGGTATCCGCATACGATTTTGGTCCGGTCGATGACGAAGTTTTACGCGATTCCGGGCCTGCGGCTCGGATTTGCGGCGGCGCATCCGAATGTGGCGCAGGCGATGAAGGGCAAGCAGGTTACGTGGAGCGTGAACGGCTTGGCGCTGCTTGCCGGGGAAGCCTGTTTGCAAAGCGGCGAGGGTTACGAGCGGGACACGATCAACCTTATTACGGAACAAAGAGGATTGATGGCCGCAGGTTTACGAAAGTTGGGCTGCGACGTGACCGAAGGCGAAGCGAATTTTCTGCTCGCGGGTCTTCCGGCGCCATGGACGGCGGAGAACATGCAGGGCGAAATGGGCCGACGCGGCGTGCTGATCCGCAGCTGCGCCATGTACCCCGGTTTGGGAAAAGAACATATCCGGGTTGCCGTCAAAACGCATGCGGACAATGCGCGGCTGCTAGACGTCATGGGGGAGGTCATCGCCGGAACATCGTCTTCTTCATGAATAGATGGGAGATGGGAAGGCAAGGAAACACGTCGGGATCTGCAAAACAATAGGGCGTTGAACCGAAGGGAAAGTAACGTTTGAAAAATCATGTTTCAAGATATTTAGGTTCGGCGGGCTGAAATTGCGATCCGTGAGCGGATCGCGGGTGGCGTTTTCGTAGACGTGGTACGTTATCGAAACTGATATAGATGTGATCCGTCATCAAAGGACGTTATTTTTTGTAGAAAATTCAATAGGAATTGGAATGATTCGTACTTAAGGGGGGAGCGGGGTGGCAACACCATTTTTGATCGAAAAAGAAACCGAATATGCATCTACAGCTTGGCCTGGCCTTGTGCTTAAGAAAGGGGATCGGCATCTGCTGCTTCAGGCACCGGGACCGTTCGAGGCCATGGGAAGCGCGGTGTACGGCGGAGGCGTGACGAGACTGCGCAGAATGGCCAACATTTACGTGGACAAAAATTACGACTGTTCCGATCCGGTGCGCGACGTAGCCGAATGGCTGCGGGAATGGCGGTATCCGGTTGACACGACCGCCGGGCTTTTGACCGCGGTTCAGCTGAAGCATGCTTCGGTGATGGAGGAAAAAAACGGGGAGGCCGCCGTTTTCTGCTGCGTGACCGCCGGGACTTCGAATGCCGCCAAAGCCGGCTCCGAACGAACCACCTATCCCGCGTATCGCCCCGGCACGGTGAACATCATACTGATGATCGATGCAAAGCTGACCCAGGCGGCGATGGTCAATGTCATCATGACGGCGGTGGAAGCGAAAGCGGCCGCGCTTGCAGACCTTGATGTGCGCGACGCGGAAAACGGGCTGGTGGCCACGGGAACGACCTCGGACGCGATCATGCTCGGGGTGAGTCAAAGCGCGGCTTACCCGGTGGAACATATGTATGCGGGAACGGCCACCGATCTCGGCGCCATGGTCGGACGCGCGGTGTACGGCGCGGTGAAGGAGGGTCTGTTGACGGCATGGGCGGAGCGGCATTGACGGCGATGGCCGTTTTGGCCGGAGCTTTTATACTGGATCTGCTGATCGGCGACCCGCGCTGGATTCCGCATCCCGTCATTCAGATGGGAAAGGCGATCAAAGGGATGGAGAACTGGATACGCCGGCAATTTCAGCCGGAACAATTCAAAATGGCGGGGCTGCTGCTGCCCCTAGTCGTTGCGGGAGGATCGCTGATCATCACCTGGGTGCTGCTCAAAGTGTTAAACGGGATCCATCCCTGGCTTGGCTGGGCGGCAGAGGTGGCGCTGATCGCCACGACGATTGCCGTTAAAGGATTGAAGGATGCGGGAAAGGAAGTATACCGTCATCTCGCGATCGGCGATCTGCCAGCGGCGCGCCGCAGCCTCAGCATGATCGTCGGGCGTGAAACCTCCCATCTCGACGGGCCGGAGATCGTCCGTGGGACGGTGGAGACCGTCGCCGAAAATATCGTGGATGCGGTCATTTCCCCGCTGTTTTGTGCGCTGATCGGCGGAGCCCCGCTGGCCATGGCTTACCGCGCGGTGAACACCCTCGATTCGATGGTCGGCTACAAAAACGAAAAATACCTCCATCTCGGCTGGGCTTCGGCCCGGCTGGACGACATCGCCAATTGGATTCCGGCAAGGCTGACGGCGTTATTGCTTACCGTGTCGGCTTTTCTTCTCCGGATGAATTGGCGCAGAGCTTGGCGCACGATGCGGCAGGATGCCCGCAAGCACCCGAGCCCGAACAGCGGCTTTCCCGAATCGACCGTCGCGGGGGCGCTCGGGATTCGGCTGGGCGGCGTCAACGTCTACCACGGCGTCGAATCGTTCAGAGCCTATATGGGAGAGGCGTTCAGACCGATGAAGTCCCGCGACATTTTGCTGGCTAATCGGCTGCTGCTGACGGTTTCGGTTCTGTTCGTCCTGATGGCTTTGCTGGTTATATGGGCGGCGGGAGGCACGTTATGGACTTGAAGCGGCTGGAGATTATATTGATGAGACATGGTACAACGCCGTGGAATGAGGAGAAACGTTATCTGGGGCATACCGACATCGGACTTAGCGACCAGGGCAGGGAGGAGCTGGCTCCCGTCCGGGAAAAGCTTTGCGATCGAAGCTTTGGCAGGGTCTACTGCAGCGATCTGGCGCGTTGTCGGGAGAGCTTGCAAGAGGTGCGTCCGGATCTGGCCGGAGAAGCCGTATACGACGATCGTTTGCGGGAAATGGACTTTGGCGTGTGGGAAGGGCATACCTACGATCAGCTCAAGGACAACGCTTTGTACCGGCAGTGGTTGGACGAACCGAAACGCGTGACTTCGCCGCAGGGCGAATCTTGGGAGGCGTTTGAAAGCCGAATTGCCGCGTTTGCGGCATTCATGCTGCAGGAAGCGGAAAGCAGGGCTGCCGGATGCACGGAGAACACTGAAAATACTGAAAACATTGAAAACACTGAAAACACTGGCAGTTCGGGTAACAAAGCCTGCGCTTCGGTACTGCTTGTGGCGCATGGCGGAGTGATCCGGCAAATCGTGCATGCTTTTATGAAAACAATCGCATTCTGGGATATCCGCATCGAACCCGGGAACCTGCTTGTTCTGACGCTGGAACGGACGGAGGAAGGCTGGAGCGGCGCAAATCTCGGAGATATTTAAGGACCCGATAAAAATCGAAAGAAGCGGAGGGGACGAAACCGATTCTTTCGAAGCCGAAGGCATTTTTTAAAGATTGATTTGAAAGCATATGCCGGCGCGGGTTATTCTCGTAAAATCCATTGTCACCTCTTCCATCTTCCCCTATAATCAAAAGCTAGAGATGCATTGCCTGGAATAAATGAATAATGAACGCTGATGAGGTCCCGGAAAGCGGCGCGACGCCGTTTCTTCGGGTGAAAAGGGAAGCCGGTGCAAATCCGGCACGGTCCCGCCACTGTAAAACAGGTATGTCCCGATATGCCACTGTTCCGCCATGAAGGAGGGATGGGAAGGCCGGGATGATTTCGCCCAACCTGTAAGTCAGGAGACCTGCCTCATGAGCTTATTGACGGTCCTTCGAGGAAAAGGATTACGTTGCGTGCGCTTTCCGCCAGACGGTCGCTGCGGCCATCTGCGTGTTTAAGCGCGCTTGCCTGCGCATGCGGCTGACGCCGCAGTCTTTTTCAGGCGACGTGATCCCTGGTTCTTGGCAAAAAGAATCAGGGTTTTTTTGAAGATATAGCGCGGTCTGGCTTCTATTCATTCAAGGCCGCCCGGTCCGTATTCCGAAAGGTGTCCGTCAAAGCCGCATTCATGAACGTTCTATTGCCAGGCTTCTTTCGCGTCAAGAGAAAAAGAACCATAGAGGAGAGAAAACGTACATGAATTTGCAATCGTCAATCAAAAGATGGTCCACCGGCTTTGCGGCTTTGCTGCTCGCGTTATCGCTTGCGGCTTGCGGCAATGAAAACAAGGAGCAGCAGTCCGCGCCCCAGGAGCCGGCCAAGCAGGAGGCGTCCCAACAGCAAGCGCAGACGGACAGCCTGAAAACAGCTTATCCGCTCACGCTTCAGGATGCGACGGGCGAATCCTTCACGTTTAACGAAGCGCCGAAAAAAATCGTGTCGGTGTCTCCGGCGGAAACCGAAGCGCTGTTCGCGATCGGTCTCGGGAATGAAATCGTCGGCGTATCCGATTATGACGATTACCCCGAAGACGCCAAGTCCAAGCCGAAAATGGGCGGCATCATGAAGCCGAACGAGGAAGCGATCATCGCGGCCCAGCCGGATATCGTGTTTACGGGCATTTCCATGAGCGAGGAGGCGGTCAAGAAGCTGCGCGGTCTCGGCATCAAAATTTTCAAGACCGATCCGAAGACGGTGGACGACGTCATTAAAAATATCGAAACGTACGGCAAAATTACCGATCATCAGGCCGAAGCCCAAAAGGTAGTCGACCGGATGAAAGAAGAAGAAGGCAAAGTCGTCGAAGCGGTGAAATCCTTGGCCGACGACAAGAAGAAAAAAGTATACATCGAGTTTTCCCCGGGCTGGACCGTCGGAAAAGGCGAGTTTATGGATGAGTTGATCAACTTGGCCGGGGGCGTCAACGTGGCTGCAGATACGCAGGGCTGGAACGAGATCAGTGAAGAGAAGATCATTAAGGATAACCCGGACGTCATTTTGTACGCCAAGAGCGTAGTCGATGATAAAACGAAAAAAGGTTTGGGCGACATCATCAAAGGGCGCAGCGGCTGGGATCAAATTACGGCCGTCAAAAATGGGGCGGTCATCGGACTGGACGACAACCTGCTTAGCCGTCCGGGTCCACGCGTGACGCAAGGCCTGCAAGAGGTTGCCAAAGCCATTTATCCGGAGTTGTTTAAATAATGAGCAAAAAGCTGGCAGGTTACGGAGGGATCGGCCTGGTGCTGCTGGTGCTGACCCTGCTGATCTGTCTGGGGATCGGCTCGGTCGCGCTCCCGGTGAAGGATATCGCGTTGATCGTGCTTCATCGGCTGCCATGGGTTAAGGAGCTCATTCATCCGACGTGGAATCCGTCGTTTGAGCAAATCATCATCATGGTGCGGCTGCCGCGCGTGCTGCTTGGCATGCTGGTCGGCGCCGCGCTGGCGGTGGCGGGCGCGGGTTTTCAGGGCGTGCTGCGCAATCCGCTTGCCGATCCGTTTACGCTTGGCGTCTCTTCGGGCTCGGCGGTCGGCGCGTCGATCCTGATCTTTTGCGGCATGCAGTATTCGCTGATCGGAGCATGGACGCTGCCTGCGGTGGCGTTTGTCACCGGCTCGGCGACGCTGTGGGGCGTGATGGCGCTGGCCCGCGAACGTGGAAAAATCCCGACGAACAGCCTGATTTTGTCGGGCGTCGTGATGCAGTCCTTTCTCGGGGCGGTGGTCTCGTTCCTGACCGCGATGTCCAAAGAGACGGTAAACGAAATTTTATACTGGACAATGGGCGGTTTAAGCCTGCGCGGATGGTCGTATACGGCCATCCTTTTGCCTTATTTTCTGGTTGGGCTGCTGCTCGTCTGGAGCCGGGCGCGGTCGCTGAATCTGCTGTCGCTCGGAGAGCGGCAGGCGGCGCATTTAGGGGTTAACGTGGAAGGACTCAAAATGATGGTGCTTCTCGTCAGCACGCTGTTGACCGCAGCCGCAGTTTCGATGGCCGGTGTGATCGGATTCGTGGGACTTGTCATCCCGCACGTGATCCGGCTGATCGTCGGGTCCGACTATAGGCTGCTCGTTCCGCTTTCCGCGATCGGCGGCGGCATTTTTATGGTATGGGCGGATACGCTTGCACGCACCCTGCTTGCACCGACGGAAATTCCGCTCGGCGTGGTGACGGCGTTTGTCGGGGCCCCGTTTTTTGGTTATTTGTTATACCGCAGCAAGAAACAGCGAAAGGGGTTAGGCGCATGATCGAAACCAAGGGCTTGGGAAAAGCATTTGACGGCGTATCGGCTTTGCGCGGGCTCGACTGGACCGTCGGGGAAGGCGAATGGTGGGGAATCATCGGCCCGAACGGGAGCGGCAAATCGACGCTGATGCGCCTGCTGTCGGGCGTGGAACGCCCAAGCTCGGGGACGATCCGCATTCGGGGCCGGCATGTGGAGGATTACGGCCGCAAGGAGCTGTCGCGGATGATGGCCGTGCTTCAACAGGAAGGGATTATGCCTGTCCACTACCCGGTGCGCGAAGTGCTTGAAATGGGCCGCCATCCTTACCTGAACTGGCTCGGACAGGATATGCGCGAAGACGTCGGCGCGTTGATCGACGGCATTATGGAAAAGCTGGAGCTGCAAGGGCTGACGGACCGCCATTTGGATGAACTGAGCGGCGGACAGCGGCAGCGGGTTGCCTTGGGTCAGGTCATGGCGCAAGAGCCGCAAATATTACTGCTTGACGAACCGACGACTTTTTTGGATATTCATTACCAGCAGCAGTTTATGGAGCTTGTGGCCGAGTGGAGGAAAGAGGCGGGGATTACCGTGGTCGCCGTGCTGCATGATCTCAATTTGGCCGCGCTTTATTGCGACAAGCTGCTCGTGCTGCGTGACGGAAGGGCCGTCAGCATGGGGACGCCGGAGGAAATGCTGACATCCGAGCGGATCCGGTCCGTATACGACGTGGAGCCCGTCATCGTGGCACATCCCGTCTATGGCGCGCCCCAGGTTCTTTTGTCCAAGGCAGCGTTAAAGCGAAATAAGGAGGAGGGAAATTAATGGGTTTTCTAGAGCAGTATGTGGAAGGAATCCCCGAGTTGGATATGGAGGCATCGCGCGCGGCTGCGGCCCATATCGGCAACTTGACGGTTCCTCCCGGCGCCTTGGGGAAGTTGGAATCGCTTGCCGTTCAGCTTGCGGGCATTACGGGACGTATCAAACCTTCGTTCGAAAAAAAGGCGGTCATTGTCATGGCGGCGGACCACGGCGTATGCGAAGAGGGGGTCAGCGCCTTTCCGCAGGAAGTGACGACGCAAATGATCCACAACTTTTTGTCCGGCGGCGCCGCGGTTAACGTGCTTGCCCGCCAAGCCGGAGCGAAGGTGGTTTGCGTCGACATCGGCGTCAACAACGACATTTCCCATCCGGAGCTTGTCTCCCGGAAGATCCGATTCGGTACGGCCAATATGGCCAAAGGACCGGCCATGACGCGGGCAGAGGCGATCCGCGCCATCGAGACCGGCATAAGCATCGTCGAAGAAGAGGTTCGGCGCGGCGTCAGCATTTTCGTGACCGGCGAAATGGGGATCGGCAACACGACCGCAAGCGCGGCCGTCATGTGCGCCATGACCAACACGGAGCCGGCCAAAGCGGCCGGGCGCGGCACGGGCCTCGATGATGAACGGCTGAAGCATAAAATCGGGATCATTGAAAAAGCTTTGCAGCTGAACGCTCCGGATGCGGCGGACCCGATCGACGTCCTTGCCAAAGTCGGGGGGCTTGAGATCGGCGGCTTGATCGGAGTGATTTTGGGAGCGGCGGCGAACCGCTGTCCGGTGGTGATCGACGGCTTCATTTCGAGCGCGGCGGCGCTTTTGGCACGGGTGATTTCGCCGGAAGCCGCCGGTTACATGATTGCCTCCCACATCTCCCAAGAGCAGGGACACCGCCAGCTGCTTAAAGCGTTGGATCTGCGTCCCGGGCTGGATCTGGACATGCGGATCGGCGAAGGGACGGGCGGCGTGCTCGGACTGACGCTCGTCGATGCGGCATGCCGGATCGTCAGCGAGATGGCGACGTTCGAAAGCGCCGGCATTGCCGGAAGCGGGGTGTGAGGGCAATGAGCATTTTGGTTACCGGCGGAGCAAGGAGCGGGAAAAGCTCGTTTGCCGAGCGCTGGATGATGGCGAACGCGCAGCAGGCGATTTATGTGGCGACGTCCCAGGCTTTTGACGCGGAGATGAAACAGCGGATCGCCCGGCATAAGCGGCAGCGGGATCAAGCCGAATTCGGCTGGAACACGATGGAAGAGCCGCTGAAGCTGCCGGAGCTGCTTGCATCGCTGCATGCCGGCTCCGAGACGCCGGCGGTGCTTGTGGACTGCTTGACATTGTGGCTGACCAACGTGATTTTGGCGGCGGAGGAACAGGAAAATATGGAGCAGGCGATTCGGGAAGCCATCGACCGGCTGGTGGAAGCCGTCCAAGCCTATCCCGGACCGCTCGTGCTCGTCACAAACGAAGTCGGGGACGGCATCGTGCCGGAATACCCGCTAGGAAGACTGTTCCGCGACTATGCCGGAATCCTGAACCAGTCGGTGGCCCGCGTCTGCGAACAGGTATTTCTGGTAACGGTCGGCATCCCGATCGAACTGAAAAGCAGGGAGTACCGGCTATGAACCCAGGATGGCAGGCCGTAGCGGCGGCTTTTCAATTTCTGACCCGGTTTCCGGTCAAAGCGGAGCTGGATTATACGCCCGAGCTGTTCCGGCGGAGCACATGCCATTATCCGCTTGCGGGAGCGGCCATCGGCGCGGTGGTATGGTGTGTCGCGGCCGCGGCTCTGTACTTGCTGCCGCCGCTGCCTGCCGCAGTGCTGACGCTCGTGTTGTGGGTCGCCCTGACCGGCGGGCTGCATTTGGACGGATGGATGGATACCGCGGACGGGCTCTTAAGCTACAGGCCGCGCGAGCAAATGCTGGAGATCATGAAGGACAGCCGGGTCGGCGCGATGGGCGTCATGGCCTGCGTGCTGCTGTTGCTGCTGAAAGCGGCGCTGGTCTATTCGCTGCTGACTGAAGGCTGGCCGCCGCTCATGCTCCTTCTTCCGCCGGTCTGGAGCCGGTGGTTTATGGTGCATGCGATGGCGTCGTGGCCGATGGCCCGCGGCAACAAGGGGCTTGCCGGCAGCAATTTTAAGGGCATGGAGAAACGCCATAGTGCGGCGGCACTGCCGGGAGCAATACTTCTCACCGCAGCCGCTGCCGGGCTGTTTCCGCTTCTTGGCGTCGGGGAGTGGACGTATGGGCAGGCAGGTCTGGCCTGGGTTGCGTTACCGCTTGCAGCCTGGGCCGGGGGAACGTGGGCGGCACGGCGCATGGCCCGCAAGCTCGGCGGCCTGACCGGCGACACGTACGGCGCGCTGAACGAGGGGATCGAAGCGCTGCTGCTGCTCGTGCTTGTGATCATTCAGTATCGGTTTTAAATGGATATAGATAGAGGAGGAAACCGCGGGTGACGGAAAACAAGGGAACAGGGAGCGTTAAACAAGCGGCGGTGCTCATGCTGCAAGGGACCGCTTCGGATGTGGGCAAAAGCGTCATTACGGCCGCGCTCTGCCGAATATTCGTGCAGGACGGCTTCCGCACGTCTCCGTTCAAATCGCAAAACATGGCGCTGAATTCCTACGTCACGGCGGACGGCAAAGAAATCGGAAGGGCCCAGGGCATGCAGGCCGAAGCCTGCGGCATCGAAGCGACGACGGACATGAACCCGATCCTGATCAAGCCGACGCATGACATGCATTCCCAGATCGTCGTCCATGGGCGTCCCCTGGCGAATATGAGCGCCGCGGATTACCGCAGCAAATATTTGCCGACGGCCAAAGCGACCGTGATGGAAGCGCTCGGGCGCTTGCGTTCCGCGTACGACATCGTCGTCATGGAAGGCGCCGGGAGCCCCGCCGAAATCAATCTGAAGGAACGGGATATCGTCAACATGAACTTGGCCGGCTGGGCGGATTCGCCCGTCGTGCTAGTGGCGGACATCGACCGCGGCGGCGTGTTTGCTTTTCTCGTGGGGACGCTGGAGCTGCTGGAGCCTCATGAGCGTGCGCGCGTCAAGGGCTTCATCATCAACAAGTTCCGCGGGGATCTGTCGCTGCTTCAGCCGGGGCTGGATTGGCTGGAGGAGCGGACAGGCATTCCGGTGCTTGGCGTGCTGCCTTATATCCATGATCTCCGGTTGGAGGCGGAAGACTCCGTGGCATTGGAGGGACGAAGCCGGCCTGCGGCGGACCGACAGGCTGGCGGAGGCATCGACGTTGCCGTCATCCGCACGCCGCGCATCTCCAATTTTACGGATTTTGATCCGCTGACCGGGGAGCCCGGCGTGTCCGTGCGTTTCGTCAGCCGCTCCGCCGAGCTTGGGCAGCCGGATGTCATCCTGTTGCCCGGCACGAAAAACACGATCGGCGATCTGGAATTCCTCAAGGAACAAGGATTCGACGCCGCCATAGCCGAAGCGATGCGCTCCGGTTCGACCCAGCTGATCGGCATTTGCGGCGGTTATCAGATGCTTGGCAGAACTTTGTCCGATCCGGACGGGCTGGAAGGCCGGCAAGCCGGCGAGACGGAAGGGCTCGGTTATTTGCCGCTTGCAACCGTTTTTGCCGTGGACAAAAAAACAGTCCGGGTCAGCGGCCGGCTGCTGCCGGATTGCCCGCTGCGCCTTGAAGGCGGTTGGGACGCGGCGGCTATTCCGGTGGAAGGTTACGAAATACATATGGGACGCACCACCGTGGTCGAGGACCATCAAGGGAGCGCACATCCGCTGTTCGAAATTCGGGAAACAGACGGGGAGCCGAAAATGGAAGGATGCGGCGCAAAAAACGGCCGGATCTGGGGCACGTATTTGCACGGCATTTTCCATAACGACGAGTTCCGCAAAAGCTGGCTGAATGCGATCCGCGCGGCGAAAGGGCTTCGGACCGAAGCGGAAACGTTCTCGGTTAAGGCTCTAAAGGAGCGGGAATTCGACCGCGTCGCCGAAACGGTAAGGCAGCATGTGAAGATGGACGAGATTTACAAGCTGCTAAGTATTGGCTGAATAGCCTGCCCACCTCCGAACCTGAGCATGAAGTTATAAATTCTTCAAAAAAGGAAAAAACTGAAGAGAAGTCATCCCTAATGACAAGGGATGACTTCTTTTTGCGTCATATGCTTAAAAATAGCAAAAAATTAATCCTATCCAAATACTATGAATTGTGCTAAACTTAAAATCAATTTCAAAGACTGGCCAAAAGAAGCCTTCCAAATGCTTTACGCGAAGGCTGTTTTACCGGCCGCGCCATCATCAATCATCAAAGGCCAGGCGAACTTCCGGTTGCGGACGGAGGTTTTGCCGGGGAGCCTTAAGAATACTAAGGGGTGCTAAAAAGAGATGAACACATTATGGGTTATTGTCAACGTGATCGTCATGCTTGCCTTGATCGGCCTGCTGATTTGGATGCAGAAGAAGCATATATCGTTCACAAAACGCGTATTTACGGGCCTTGGCCTCGGCGTCGTGTTCGGCGTCGTTTTGCAGTTGATTTTCGGCGTCGACTCCAAGGTCATCACCAAATCGGTAGACTGGTTTAACCTGGCGGGTTACGGCTATGTCGGCCTGCTGCAAATGGTGGTCATTCCGCTGATCATGGTTTCGATCATTTCCGCCATCATGAATTTGAAGGGCAGACAAAATCTCGGCAAAATGAGCGGGTCGATCATCGCCGTGCTGCTGATTACCGTAGCCATCGCAGCCGCAGTTAGTATTGCGACCAGCCTTACCTTCAACCTGAAGGCTATCGATATCAAGGCTGGAGACCGCGAGGCGCAGCAGGGACAGAAGCTGGAGCAGAAGCTCGGGGATGTCCAGGATAAAACGATTCCGCAGCAAATTCTCGAATTCGTTCCGACCAATCCGTTTGCCGACATGACGGGCGCCCGCCGTTCGTCCACACTGGCCGTCGTCATTTTCTCCGCCTTTATCGGCGTAGCCGTGCTGGGCATTGACCGCAAAAAGCCGGAGCAGGCGGCAACCTTCCGCAAAATGGTTGAAGCGGTCTACGCGGTGGTGCTCAGGATCGTAACGCTCGTATTGAGGCTGACGCCATACGGTATTTTGGCCTTGATTACGAAGACGGTGGCAACGACCAACGTCGACGAGATCCTGAAGCTGATCAAATTTGTTGGAGCATCGTACGTCGCTTTGATCATTATGTTTATTATTCATTTGATCATCATCGCTCTTTTCGGATTCAATCCGGTGCAATACGTTAAAAAGGTGCTGCCGACGCTGACCTTTGCGTTTACTTCCCGTTCGAGCGCGGCTACGATTCCGCTGAACGTGGAGACGCAAACGAAAAAGCTGGGCGTATCCGAAGGGATCGCCAACCTGTCCGCAACCTTCGGCGCCACGATCGGGCAAAACGGCTGCGCCGGCATCTATCCGGCCATGCTGGCCTGCATGATCGCGCCGACGGTCGGCATCGATCCGATGAGCTGGAGCTTTATCGTACAGCTGATTCTGATCGTCGTCATCAGTTCCTTTGGTGTTGCCGGCGTAGGCGGCGGGGCGACGTTCGCTTCCCTGATCGTCTTGTCCACGATGAACCTGCCGGTTGCGCTTGCCGGTCTGTTGATCTCGGTTGAACCGCTGATCGACATGGGCCGTACGGCGCTGAACGTCAACGACTCGATGGTTGCCGGGCTGGTGTCCAGCAAAATTTTGAAAGAAAACGACCATGACGTGTTCAAAAACGACGTAGAGCTCGACAACGCCGTTCAAGCGTAAAGCTTGGACCATGAAAAACGTTCTTCTCTCGGGATTTGCGGGCATTTCGATCCTGGTTTCGCGCTTGGCCGCGGCAGGATCTCTCTCTAGGATTTGCCTGCAACATCCCAAACCATAGATGCTTTGGAGCTTCGGCGGCCGCCGGGGCTCTTTTTTTAGGTTTACGGCGGATGGGCAAAAATATTTTTCCGAAAATAAACATAGCCACAAGGGGACGAATTATGTTACATTAGAACATGTTTTTGGGCGGGACAGCCTGCCCGGAAACCGCGGTTCGAAACCATCCCGCGTAATCAAAACTAGGAGGAAAACCTGATGTTCAACTTGCTTTGGGGTATCGTGTACGTACTCGTCAATTTTTCGCTATATTTGCTGTGTTATCGACTGTTCGGCAAAAAAGGCTTGTATGCCTGGATCGGCGTCGCAACCGTCGTGGCCAACATTCAGGTGACGAAAACGATCGAAATGTTCGGCATCGCCATGACGCTGGGCAATACGATGTATGTCAGCCTGTACATGACCAGCGACCTGCTGAACGAAAAATACGGCCGGCAGGAAGCGCGAAAGGCCGTCTGGTTCGGTTTTTTCACCTTGATTATCACGACCGTGCTGATGCAGATGGCTTTGTATTTCAAGCCGATGGGCGGAGCGGACGACGAAATGCAGAAGGCGCTGCAAAACATTTTCGGCCTGATGCCGCGTCTGGCGCTTGGAAGCTTGACCGCATATTTCGTGAGCCAGTTCCTGGACGTAAAGCTGTACAGCTGGATCCGCAAGTTTTACGGCAAACGCCATCAGTTCTGGATTCGCAACAACGGCAGCACGATGATCAGTTCGCTGGTGGATACGCTCGTCTTTTGCGTGATCGCTTTTGCGGGACGGGAAGGTTTTACGTGGACCGTATGGCTGGAAGTGTTCCTGACGACGTACATCATCAAGTTCATTTTGACAGCCGTTGGAACGCCGTTTTTGTACATTGCCCGCGATTTCAAGTTTGCCGATGAGGAGGATGGCGCAAGCCGTCCGGCGCAGTCATAGTTTACGGCATGTTTTTTCATGAACGGTCTATCGCTCAGCTATGCTGAGATGTTCGTATAAACACCAAAAAACCGGAAGCAGCATCCGAAGAGGATGAGGCATTCCGGTTTTTTTGTTTTCGCGTGATGGTTGTGTTGAAAGTCCGGTGTCAGCCTTCGAGGACGATCAATTCTTTCGGGTAGGATGTCAGCACTTCCGCGCCGTTGTCCGTCACAAAAATGTCGTCTTCGATCCGCACGCCGCCAAGGCCTGCGACATAGACGCCCGGTTCGACGGTGAACACCATGCCCGGCTGCACAAGATCGGCGTTGTTGCCATGCACGGAAGGATATTCATGCACATCCATGCCGAGGCCGTGGCCGAGGCGATGCAGGAAATACGGGCCGTAGCCGGCTTTTTCGATCGCATCCCGGGCCGCTTTGTCCACCGATGCGAGCGTCACGCCCGGTTTGATGGCCTGAATGCCGTGCAGGTTGGCTTCCAATACGGCGTTGTAAATCTTTTTCAGTTCAAGGGAGATCTCTCCCACCGCAAACGTGCGGGTAATGTCGGACGCGTATCCGTCAGCGTATACTCCCATATCGAACATCAGCAGGTCGCCGTGCTGGATTTTGCGGTCTCCCGGCGTGCCGTGCGGCAACGCGGTTTTCGGTCCGGACAAGACCATCGTATCGAAGGAAGGCCCCTGCGCGCCGAGTTTCTTCATTAGATATTCCAGCTCGGCGACGATTTCGATTTCGGTGACGCCGGTTTTGACGCTTTTCAGCCCTTGGCGCAGCACTTCCTCGATCAGGTCCATCGCATGTTTCATCCGTTTGATCTCTTCCGGCGATTTGTTGACGCGCATGCTGCGGAGCAGCGGGCCGATATCCGCGTATTGCTTGGCCGAAACGGCTGCGGACAGCTCTTCGTAACGGGCCACGGTCAGCTGTTCCTTCTCGATGCCAAGCGTGCCGATGCTTCCTTTAAACTGCCGCTGCAGCAGCTCATACGGATTGTCCGTATCGTTGTGGGTCACGATGTTTTTGACGCTGGAGGCGGCGTTCGCCGCTTCGGCGTCCAGGGCCGGCACGATCAGCATCGGCTCTTCGCCGCGCACGAGCAGCAGGCCGAGAAAACGTTCATGCGGATCGCTCGCAAATCCGGTCAAATAGTAGACATGTTTGGGATCGGTCACCAGCAGGCTGTCCAGTCCCTTTTCATTCATGGATTGCTCCAATTGCTCGATACGACTGCTCATGTTCAGGTCTTCCTTTCTAATCCCTATGGGTTCTCGTTCTTGCCTCGCCTTCAGCGAAAAAGAAAAGCGTTAGAGGTTTCACCCTAATTCGCCTTCAAAACGCCCGCGTAAACGCGGGCTGTCTTCCGTGGGAGGACATCATAGACGTTGTTTTCATTATAGCACTAAACACGCCCAATGAAGCTTTTCATTAGAAGCGATGAACCAGCTGTCGGCAGCCAAGCGGGAGAACCCGGGATTTCAAGAATGATTTTGCATTGGCTTGTACGGTAACCGCATCGGACTGCGGAATTTTTAGTCTTCGGTTTCTTCCAATGTTTTGAGCAGCTCGGCGAGCCGTGCGGAAGGGTTCCGATCGTATAATCCGCCGTGATAACAGAAAATGCCGTTCAGCGTCAAATCGGTCAGCTTGTGCATGCTGCGTATGGCTTCTTTCATGTCCGGGGTGAAAAATCCTTCCGGAGGTCCCGCCAAATCCCCGTCAACGACACGCAGCTCGTCCGCGGCCAGCAGCAGCTTCTCTTCCGGAAGGTAGAGGCAGACATGTCCCGGCGTATGGCCCGGCGTGTGGATGACGCGCATTCCGCCGTGAATGTCGAGCATTTCGCCGTCCTCGAGCACGCGGGAAATTCGGATGGAAGGCAGCTTCTCAAAAAGAGCACGGATGGCGGACTGCGCCGCCTCGGGCATTTGCACAATGCGTTCGTCCGTCATTTTGATGATGCGTTTTTCGCCTGTGATGTACGGTATGTCATCGGCATGCGCCCACACCTCGATATTCGGATTTGCTGCGATCAGCGCGGGCAAATTGCCGACATGGTCCACATCCTGATGCGTCAAAATGATCCGTTGGATATCTGAAAGCCGGAGTCCGGCTTCGCGAACCGCTTTTTCCATCTGCTCCATTTGCCCCATCATGCCGGTGTCCACCAGCGTAGCTCCATGTTTATCGTCCCATAGCAAAACAGGCTGATAGGCCGGCTCGGCGGCGCCCGGTTGGTTGTACAATTCAACGGATACGATCTGTTGTCCAAGTTTCATGCGATTTCCGGATAAATATCCGGTGCACCTCCTTTGGTATGCTGTTCTCTTTCATTATAATGCGGCGGAATGGAAAAGAAAAAACGCCGGCCGTCGATCCGTGATCCGGCGGGCAGGCGTTGAAGCGCGTTGTAGATATCGGTGAAAAAAAGGTGGGGGCTTTCGGGCCGGTCGGTTGCCGTTTTCGCGTATAAAATCCCGGGCTTCCCCCCGTCAATGACACTTGATCAAGGATTGGCGGATGCTTGCGTGCCGTGATACACGATCTGTCCGCCGTAATGGCCGGTGTAGTAAACCAGCACGAGTCCGGCCAGGGACAAGATCATCACCAGCGGCGAAGCCCAGCGCATGCCTGCAGCGAAACGGCGCCGGACCCCGGGCAGCCGAAACAAGATTTTGACAGCCAGCAGGAGGCCGTAGACGATGAGGGTATAAAATGCGATATTTTCGTGTTTATGGATCATGTCCCGGGTAGCCCCGAATACGCTGATGGCGTAACGTTCGCCTCCATCCCCGGTCATATAAGCCGCGATTCCGCTGAGGAATCCCAATCCGAGAAGGATGTCCGCGGTCCGGTCGAACAGCCGGGGGCGCCATATGGCAAAGAGCTGCATAACGGCTGCAAGAAACAGCAAGGCGATGGGAAAGTGAACGATTAATGGATGAAGAGGCGTAGTCATCGGTTTTCCTCCCTGAAATAGGTTCATAGTTCCTGCTCCATTGTATAAAGAACGGATTAAAATTCCATGAGAAGCCGGCGCAGCATCAAAAATGATTGATTTCCTCCAGCCGGCATGTTTAATTACAGTTAGGGAGAAAAAGGAAGAGACGAACGGCAGGCATGGTCATTTGGAGCGAAAAAGAGACGGGAGGAATGAAGCGGTGGACAAATTGATCGTCGTGACCGGAGCCAATTCCGGCATGGGTCTGGCTTCCACGATTGCGCTCGCGAAGCAGGGCGCGGAAGTCGTCATGGCATGCCGCCATGAACGGCGGGGCCAGGAAGCGCTGGCGGAGGCCATCCGGCAAAGCGGTTCGGATCGCATTCATCTGATGCTTTGCGACTTGGGCCGTTTGGACGGCATCCGGGAATTCGCCCGGACGTTTCGGGAGCGCCACGGCAAGCTTGACGTGCTTCTCAACAATGCCGGCGTGGTAATGCTCAAACGGAAGGAGACGGCCGACGGCTTCGAAATGGACCTGGGGGTCAACCACTTGGGCCATTTTCTGCTGACGAACCTGCTGTTGGAGCCGCTGCTGGCGGCTGAGCAGGGGAGAGTCGTGACGGTGGCCTCCGGCGCGTATAAGGCGGGAAAAATCCATTTCGACGATCCGTTCCTGACGCGCGGTTTCAATCCGGCCAAAGCCTACGGGCAATCGAAGCTGGCGAACATTTTGTTCACGAAGGAGCTTGCTTCGCGCCTGGAAGGCACCCGTGTCACCGCGAACTGTTTGCATCCGGGAGCGGTCGGAACCCAAATCGGCGTCAACCGCGATACCGGGTTCGGCAAAACGGTGCTGGCGATGATGAAGCCATTTTTTCTAACCCCGGAACAAGGCGCCGAGACGGCGGTGTATCTCGCTTCCGATCCGGAAGCGGGGCAGGTTACCGGGCAATATTTTTACAAGAAAAAACCGCAAAAACTGGCGGCCCGAGCCGAAAACATGGAGGATGCCAAACGCTTGTGGGCATGGAGCTGCAGTCAGGTGGGGATCGCGGATGAACCTATTGATCGTCTCCTAGGAAAATGATTCGTATCACATAAAAGCGGGCATCTGTCGATGTAATCACTAAGAACTTAACGCATGTCGTAAATGCGATAAACGAAAAAGGAGAACGCGATGAATCCAAACGATAACCTTGAGCGCGAGGATCAGCCTGTAAGCGGCGAGATAAGGGGCGGACCGCAGGCATCCGTTCGGACGGATGACCTCCGGGGGCTGGGCGGGTGGTTGGTGCTTGTGCAAATTAACATGTATTATTCGCTTCTGCTGCTTTCCGATTATTTCTTTCGGAATTTGCTTCCGATCTATTCTCCTGAGACTTGGAATTCATTGACATCTCCGAACGGAGAATATTACAACCCGCATGCCAAGCGGCTGTTTATGCTGGAAACCCTGTCTACGGCTGTTTTGCTGGGCCTGCTCGTCGTCGCTTTTGTCCTGCTGTACCGGAAAAAGGCGGCGTTTCCATGGATCTTGATTTGTTATTTTGTGCTTTCCGTGATGTTTGATCTGGGCACGAATATGGTGTTTGACCGTTTTTTGACGTATGAAGACTTGAGCGGAGCCGAGAGGGACCAGTACATGCAAAATGGGCAAATCATTCGGCGGTTTGTGTTTTCTGTCGTGTGGGTGGCGTATTTGCTCCGGTCCAAACGGGTGAAAAATACGTTCGTTCATTGATCTCGGATGGCTCCATCTTGGCAGGGCGTCCCTAAATCTGCCGTATAGCGCGCCCGCCGTTCTTCCTATACAATAGATATCAAAATCTATCGGACTCGCGCGAGGAGGACTATCTACAGCATGACATGGGACAACTATACGATCGAAGATGCCGCACCTGAAGATTTGCCGGACATCGTCGCCATTTACAACTCTACGATCGCTGGAAGGAAAGTAACCGCGGATTTGGAGCCGGTAACGGTGGAAAGCCGCCGGCGCTGGTTTGAGGAGCATAACAGCCATCACCGCCCGCTGTGGGTCATGAAATCGGAGGGGAAGACGGTCGCCTGGCTGAGCTTTCAATCCTTTTATGGACGGGCGGCTTACAATGCGACGGCGGAAATCAGCATTTATGTTTCGGAGGACTGCCGGGGCAAGGGTGTGGGCGGCATTTTGCTGGAAAAAGCATTTGAGGCCTGTCCGCGTCTTGGGCTGAAACGGCTGGTCGGCTTCGTGTTCGGCCATAATGATCCGAGCTTGAAGCTGCTGCGTAAATACGGTTTTGAGAATTGGGGATTGCTGCCCGGCGTAGCCGAGCTGGACGGCATCGAGCGCGATCTCGTGATCGTCGGGAAAAAGGTTGAGGCCTAAGGCTCGAAGTGGCAGGTTAGAACACGCAAAGAACGATTGCCGGGAATTTTGGTCGGCTCAAAAACGCCGGGTTTTTCGGTGATTATGACCCGCATGGCTTCATCCAAATGGATAGGAGAATCAACGGTATTCGCATCGCCGCCGGATAAATGAAAAAAGCGGATCCATCTGTTTTTTCGGACAGAATCGGGTCGGCTTTTTGTGTTTTTCGGGCGAAGCTCGCGACTAGTTCCAAAATGATGTAAAAATAGTGTTTACACCGTTATACAAGCACTGGCATACTATACTCAACCGGGATGTTCCCGGCCGCTTTTTGCGCAAGAAATTATTATGGGTACATAAGGAGGAACATGATGATGAAGCGTTTCAAATGGGGACTGGCCGCCGCGCTGTCCTTGCTTTTGGTGGTGCTTGCAGGATGCCAAGCCGTTGGCGGCGTGGATGTCTCCAAAGCTGCGCTGAGCACGCTGGATGTCAAATCGGCGATGTCCAAACAAACGTTGTCCCTGCAGCTGGTTCCGGCAGACGGCAAGCTGAGCGAAGAGGACAAAAAAGCCATCGATCTGCTGAATTCCTTGTCCGTTACGATTGACCAAGCCATCATGCAGGACATGAACCACGTATCTATGGAAGGAGCCGTTCAGCTCCAAGGCAAAAAGCTTCCTTTCCATCTCGCCATTGACGATAAGAAGATGGACCTGTCCGTCGAAGGCATGACGCAGCCGATTTCTGTATCGCTCGTTCCGGAGGAATTGGATCCTTCCTTTGCGGTTCCGCAAATGAACAACGAAAGCGTCATCCAAATGTACAAGGACATGCTCGGTTTTCTGCTGAAGCATACGCCGAATCCGTCCTCGATTTCGATCGCGCCCGTAACCGATAAAGTGAACGGGGAGTCGTTATCCCTGCAAAAGCTGCACATCGAAATCCGCGGCGATGAGCTCGCCGGCCTTGCCAAGGGCTTCCTGACCAGCTTGTCTCAGGACAAAGACGGCCTCAAACAGTTGATCACCCGTCTGTACGACACATATTATCCGATCATTGCCGCTTACTACGCCGGCGTTCCGGGAATGGAAACGGCTGCGCCAACCAGCGCGGAGAAGGAAAAAGAAATCGCTGCCGTAGCGGATGAACTCATCGGTGCGGTAAACAAGCTGCTGCCTGACTTCGATAAAAACGTAAAAGCGCTGTTCGAGGGAACGCCTGAGCTGCGTACGATTTTGGGCAAAGACACCGTGCTTTCGCTCGACTACCTGCTCGACAGCAAGCTGAACATCCGCAAGCAAAACATGGACCTGACCGTGCAGCTTCCGGCGAATGATGACGTTCCGATCAAGCAGGTGAAGGTGCATTCCGAGGCGGAAACGTGGAAAATCAATGAGCCTGTGACCATCCATGAAGTGGACGGCTCCAAAGGTTTCTGGAACGTGGCTCCGGGCGAAGGAACGCCGGGCGAGATGCTGCGCCATCTGGACAGCAAGTCGGACCTGTACCGTTTCATGAAGGATGACATGAAGATTACCCACAAATCGTTCGACATGTATGCGGAAGATGATCCGACAACCATGTTAGTGCCGGGATACGAGCCGGTCATCGTGAACAACACGTTGATGGTGCCGGTAAAACACGTCGCAAACCAGCTGGATGCAAAATTGTCGTGGGACAAAGCGACCAAGCAAATCACGCTCACGGAAGACCTTACCGGTGCCAAAATCGTCCTGAAAGTAGGCTCCAAGCAAGCATCCATCAACGGCACCGCCGAGGTGCTTGCCCAGCCCGTGCAAAACTTCGATGGCTCCAACTACGTGCCGATGCGTTTCATCACCAAAGCACTGGGAGCGCAAGGGCATTGGGATGCGAAAGGGAAGGTTTTGACGATTGAGAGGGATTAAGCGGGGCTTAGCTTGGGTGCTTGATCGTACAGGCAGACAAGGGACGGAGTGAATGTAAGTCGTAATTCCGTCTGGGCCCGGCCCGCATGAGAAAAGAACCGAAGAGCCCGCCTGTTGCCTCTGAGGTATAAAAAGGGATTTCAAAAAGAAATTTTCCGAAAGAATCGGAGACGGTTGCGAAACCGTCTCTTTTTTCATTCTTGGAGAAGCGCATCTGTAGGTAAGGAGAACATATTTGAGGGAGGGACAAACCGTGGATGTAAAACGTATTGAAGTGCAAAATGTCTACGAAGGGCGACTATGGCTGACTCTTTCTCCCGAGAAGGATTGGATTCGGCGAATACGTAACGTTCCGAAACGAAAATGGCATCCAGATCTAAAGCAGTGGAGCTTTCGATGAAAATACCATTGGAATGTTTGTAGAGTAATTTACGGATTGTCCCGTTCATGTGAAAGAGGTGATGGGGAGTGAGTATCCGCAATTAAGAAGATTATCTCCTTATGGAAACCGTTGGCGTAAAAGACACACAGAAGCCATGAAATTAAAAGGATATAGCAGAAATACGGAAAAAATCATATTTAGGGCATTGGGAAAGATGCATGCAGCGTACGGAAAGCAGCTTGGAATTCATGCGTGCAGAGGATGTGCGAAAGTACTTGCTTGAGCTTCTAGGTCAATATCACTCTCACACTTATGTGAACCAGGCGATCAGTGCTTTAAGTTTCTGGTTTAAGGAAGTAGAGAAGCGAAACGATTTTCCGAAAGTATGGGCGCGGCCGAGACGGGAAAAGAAGCTACCCGCCGTTCTATCGGCACCGGAAGTATCCACGCTTCTTAAAAGTGTTCTTAATTTAAAGCATAAAGCCATTTTAACCCTAATTTATTCGGGCAGGACTGCGGATCAGCGAGGCTGTGTATTTGAAGGTCCGTGATCTGGATGTAGAGCGTGGCATCATTCATATACGCCAGTCAAAAGGAAGAAAGGACCGATATACGGTTTGTCACCGACGGCATACAAGCTCCTGAAGCAGTATATCCGAATAGAAGAGCCTGAAACCTGGCTTTTTCCTGGGCGAAGCAAAAACAGTCCGATCACCACGAGAACGATTCAACATGTATTTGAAAAAATAAAACAAAAAGCAGGCATTCAAAAGCCCGCGACTGTTCATACGCTGAGACATTCTTTTGCTACCCATCTCTTGGAGGCAGGTACAGACATAAGATACATTCAAGAATTACTAGGCCATACGAGTTCCAAGACTACTGAGATCTACACTCATGTGAGCATTAGAGATATCCGTCGCATCCAAAGTCCTTTGGACCGAATGCAAGAATGAATTGAATATACTGGAAACTTCGCATAACATTATAATATATGGATTTAATGCGAATGTCGTAATATTTCGAGAAAGGGGAGGGATTACGACATTCGCAGAATAAGAGTTATACGAAATTTCTGGTTAATATTTAAAACTTCAAGGAGAGAATCTTAATGAATGAAGAACTAATCGAAGTAGTTATTGATGACTCTATTATTAGCTCAAATAATCTCTTTAAGATAATTGAGCCTTTATGGTGGAGCGTAAATATATATGAAAGTGAAGAACAGTATTATAAAGACTTATCAAACTTTACTAAACCACAACAATATGTGTTTGCAATTCAATGGTATTTATCTGAAGTAAATAATGGTGGACATGATCAATTTTATTACAATTCTACGGGTATAATTTGGGAAGAAGTTATGAATGGATTTAAAGAGATAGAATTTAATGAGTTATATGAATTGATAAAGGAATCAATAAGTAGACTCGGAGGTTCTCCTTCTAAGGTAAGAGAAGTTAGACAAGATCAACTTGATAAATATGAACCCGATTTTGAAGATCTTGATATGGAATTTTACAAATTAGAAAGTAGATTGGAAGCACATCTTATGAAATATATTAAAGACCATCAAAGAGATTTCTATTTTAAAGGATTTGTTCCAGTGCCAAAAGAATTTAGATAAGATTGTGGTAGTAACTCGAAGAAGTCAGAAACTTCGCATAACATCATATCCACGCTTCGGAGCCTGACGGTTCCTCGGTCCGCCCGAAGGGGATTGGCAGGGAAGCAGAATCAGGCGGACACATCCGCACCGACTAACCGCATCGCGGCCGGCTGCTGGCGCAGCCTTAAGTCGGTGGGACGTCGTGGATATAGGAACGTTATATGAAACCAGCGCAAACATATATCTGAACAACCTTGAATTTACATATAAACTAAATCCAAAGAGGAGAATGAACATGGAATTAGAAGTCACAAAGATGGAACTTACAATGAAAGATATTTCTGGATCTTCATTTAAGGATGTTAAAGCTCAAGGATTAGATTATGATAATGTTAATTTATCAAAGACCAAGATAAATAACGCTAACATGCGTGGGATGACAATGAATGACATCAATGCAGCTGAAATTACAATTACCAATGCTAACTTGTCAGGCACTTCAATCCAACATGCAAATATGAGCAATATGATGATCGATCATGTTCACCTTTTCGGAACTGAATTTGTCAATATTGTATTGCCCCAAGAATCTGATGGTAATTATGACCCGCAAGGGAGTTATAAGCCAATAAAATTTAACAATTGTGATCTAACTAATATGGAAATTAATAATTGCAATATTTCTGGACTCAAGATAAATGGAATTCTTATTGAAGAATTGTTAAATAGGAAGTAATAGATTCTTAAGAGTCTCGAAGATGGCGCTGGCAACATATAACACAATATTCACGCTTCGGGCCATTCGGCCCTCGGTCCGCCAGATGCATCTCGATGAAGCAACTCAGAGGACACATCGATCCCCCTAAGATAGGAGCTATCTAAGGGGGATCGACGTCGTGAATACGGGAACGTTATATGAAATTACTAACAGACACCATTACAGACCTTATATAAATAAAAATAATCAACAAAACCTATAAAAGCGTTATAAAATGAGTTATACTGAGGTAAGAATAAATAAGGATCCGTGCGGGAACACGACTCCAAAGCACAATAACTGCATAAAGAGCAGTCGGCCACAGGACTTAGGTCGAGAAGTAGACCGTTACCTTAGCGAGGGCGGTCTATTTCTTTTTCATGTAGGTGAGCAATGCCAAAATGAACATGCCGAACATGAACATTAAGGAAAGTGCATCTTTGATCTCCATGGGCATCACCTCCCTTCTGGGAGATTAGCCGACCGCCCTTATAGCCGTATATTGTACTGGAAAATTATAACATATAAAACATGATGAAATATCATTGAAATACTATAAATAACTAGAATACATAGGAAACAAATATATTTATCTAAACCGTATATGGAATGTAAATACAGAGAAGGCAGTAACATCACTTAACAATGCATCTATGCTGCGGGGCATTCGGCCCCTTGGTTGTCAGAAGCAAGCTCATAGGGGCAAATTCAGACAACACACGACCCGGCCTAAGATAAGAGCTATCTAAGGCCGGGTCGCGTCATAGATGTGGGAACGTTAGACGAAAGGGCCTGATGTCCCTTGGTCTGCAGAGGCTATTCGAAGAAACGGAATCAGCAGACAACCCTACACTGGCAAAGTCCATCGGACCCCCGGGGCTGGTGCCCCTTAAGCCAGTAAGGGTTCGTGAATACAACAACGTTATATAAAATCGCGCACAAGATGTTAAAGACAGTGTACTTACAATATAAATAAGTATTTAAGGAGTGATCAAATGCTAGATACTGCATGGGATTTGGAGATAAAGATGATAATACCATTTCATTCATTGATATTTTACCCAGATGATTACAAGGATGAGTATGTAGAAGAACCGACTTTTGAAAAGCTGAGAAAAATATTAAATATTGACATGAACGTTTCTGAAATAATTGAAGAGATACGTATTAATCGAGGTAACATTAACTCAGAGATTTCCATCTACTATTCTGAGAAAACATACAAAAATTTTATTATCATAGACTCAGAGATGGACCCTACAGACCAATTGGATCTAATAACAATATGTATTAGGTGTACAGCATCTCTTGGGGGAGTTGTTAGAAATTACGCCCATGATTTTTATACTAATTGTTGTGAGTATAATATTATTTACTCTGAGGGGAATTATGTAGTTGAAAATCTCTATAAGATAGATTTTAGTTTATATGGTCAAACTAGTGAGCAAGAATATAAAAATAATATAATAAAGAAAAGTATAAAGTTCTTCAAATCTGGGGAATTATTAAGACATTTCATTTTTAAAAATAAATTAACTAATTGTTTGTAGATATAGCAAAGATGGCGCGACTCTACATAACACAGCATTCACGCATCGGGGCTATCGCCCCTCGGTTATCTGAAGTATAATCGTGGGAGAAGCTCGAACAATAAACGCCCCAGCCTAAGATAAGAGCTATCTAAGGCTAGGGCGTTTCGTGAATACAAGAACGTTATAGGAAATCGGGGTAAAGACAATAAATAATAGACAAGGAAGAATAATATGAAACATATAATGATTTTAATTTTTTTTATATTGTGTATTACCTTAGGTGGATGTGTCAGTAAAGAAGCAACATCAGTTTTTGTCAATTACCAAGTAGATCAACCTTCAGATACAGACTTAGAAGAGACCATTAGTAATTACTTCAAAAATTTTGATGACGTTAGAAAGTGGAGAAATTACTCAACAGATGAATTTATTAAAAGAGCATACGCTTGGTGTAGTAGCGATTACTCAGAAGAAAAATCACTAGAAGAGATGATCCAGATATATTACAAAATTAATAAAAAAAGTCTAAAGTTAAAGTCTGCTCAGGTGAATAACATATCAGAAGTAAGTGAAGAGGAAGTCATAATTGACGTAATAAGAATATGGGAGAATGACGAGCAGGATGAAACGACATATACAATTTTGAAAGAAAGTGGAGAATGGAAGGTAGATAACAGAAATTGAATGTATTTCAGGAAGTCCCCGACATCCTATAACACTATATCTACGCTGCGGGCTTTGCCCTTTGTTCGCAAGAAGAGGTAGGCAAGGAGGCTGATTCAACTCACAACCGAACCTAACTGCGCAAGTGCAGCCGGCGACTCCGTCGCCTTAAGGTTCTCGGGATCGCGAATGCAACAAAGTTAACTGAAATGCCCTAATGATTGTAAACCAATCTATGAAGACCAAAGATAGTTCAACAAGAAGCAAACCAATACTTGAGACGTTATTTTAAATATAGAAAGATCGATTCCGTATCTTGAAACTCATTGCTTGTAAGGGTTACCTAGATACGGTTTTTGTCGTTTGAAGGAATGTAGCAAGATAAGGTTGAATTCCTTTTAGGAAGATATTAGATTTTTGGATGAAGGCGTATCTGATAAGGGACTGACTAGACGAAATTTGAAATGGCAGAAAGCAAACATTAGGTGATAAAAGTTGAAGCGTCCATACGTCAAAATTAATGTATATACATGTTCAATGCGGCAAGCTCCGTCTTTGGCATCCTGCCTATGACTTGGGCGGGAACAATTGCCGCAAATGCTGTGATTGTTCTTGTTTCAATTGTAACCGTTGTGATATACGACAAAAAGAGCAGGCGAATAGTATAAGTATTTTCTCCATTATGCCTTAGTCCAACAATGTGAATGTACAACTTGCAGATTTACTCGCAAATCGGGCCGTTACGCCTATCCAGCCAGTCAATGGACGAGTGGTATTTTGCTGACGCAAAATCTCCATATATAGTTTGGTTCATTATTATTTTTTTAGAAGACTTACAATAGGGAGAACCACATTGAAGAAAATACTAAGTAAAACAGGCCCATTAACAGTATGTGTCATCCTACTTATCGCAATCATTACTACTATAGCGTGTTGGGATGAACTTGGAAGTTTGGTAAGGACAGGGGATTATGATAATACGGATAATATGGTGGAAACCATAATGGCTAAATCAGCGATTCCAGGGGTGGCTATGGTAGTATCAGAGCAGGGCAAGACAGAATATAAGAATTACGGGTATGCGGATGTTAATAATAAGAAGAGGGTGACTGAGGAGTCATTATTTGAATTGGGATCGACTACAAAGGCATTTACGGCTTTGGCCGTTATTTTATTAGAAAATGAGGGCTACTTATCTCTTTCAGATTGTATTACAGATTATATTCCATCGTTTGAGCCAACCATTAAGGGTAAGAAAGTTAATATTACGATTCATCAGTTGTTAGCTCATACAAGTGGAATTCCACCGTGGAGTATTCGGTTAATTCCTGAAGGTACCACGGATGATATGCTTGAAAAAACGATACATAATGTGTCAGGCATTGCATTAGATACGTATCCCGGGACAGCATATAATTATGCTACAGTTAATTATGATATTTTAGCGATGATTATTGAAAAAGTTACAGGCAAACGTTATCAGGATTACATGACTGAAAACATACTGGTTCCTTTAGGAATGACTGATAGTTATTTTTCAACAGGTCAGGAAAAGGAATCTGATAAACTTACCAAAGGATATCGTGTATTTTTTGGAAAAAGCTTAGAATATGATGCCCCTAGATATTATGGGAATATCGCTGCAGGATATTTGGTAACGAATTCAAAAGATTTAGAACGCTGGATTAATGCCCAAATGGGGATAGGCGATATGCCAGATCATTTATTGAAAGCGATACAACAATCTCATCAAGTCGACATCAAAACGGCGGGATACGAAGATGAAAATCAATACTATTCATTCGGATGGAGTATTGATACGGAAAATAGAGTTGTTAGTCATAATGGATCTAATCCTAATTACTCCTCACAGGTTCTTATTGATTTAGAAAAGCAGCAGGCCATATTTGTTCTGGCTAATTTGAATTCAACTGCACCATCGCTTATTGCTAATAACATATATGAGAATATGAATGGAAGTCACATGAATAAATTTAATTATGATGACGTGTATCTATTAATTGATTTGGTATTTTCATTCTTAGTGATAATAGCCGTCGTTATCTTATGTGTCCAAGTAATTAAAATCTTTAGAGGAATAAAACTAAATATTAAAGATGAAAAGACAAGATTCAGAAAAATGACAGGAAGTAGTATCACTCTAATCTTAAGCATTATGCTTTTGGTATTGGTAATGATCTTGCCTTTTCTATTAGACAATAATTATTTAATGGTATGGGTGTGGATGTCGTATTCAGTATTTATTTGGATGGGTCTTACTTCTATCAATTGTATTTTATCGATAATAATTAATATTAAAAAAATCGGAATTATTAGAAGCAATTTATAAAAAAATTAGAGGTGAAATGTGAAAATCACATACGATTGTTTGTCTGTTCTTGATCTCTCAAATCTTTAAAGAAGAATAGGTATATTTCGAAGAAGGCGCTGACATCTGATAACACAGCATACCTACAGCGGGCATTCGCCCTTGAGCGCTAAGAAGGATTTCCAAGGAGTTTATTCAAGCGATACATTCAATCAGCAAAGTAAGACGACACGTTTCCTACGGTCACTTAAGCTGCTTAATCGTCAGGGATGTCAAACGTTATGCGCTATTACCGGTAAATATTAAAGATAATATTTAAGGAGATAATTTATGAAAGATAAGATACTCTTATTATTTTTTATTACGATAATGTTTTCATCTTGTCAAAATATTAGTCAATCGACTACCTTGAACAGCAAAACTAAATCAATAATGAATTCTGAACGGCCTCCTGATGTAGTGAGTACAGGTAATGGAATAGAATCGAAAGAAATAACTGAAGGTCGATCAGATCCATCTAACAATGAAGTGTTATCCATGAGCATTGGGAACTATGATTTGAAAGGAGAATTTTATGATGAAATGCTTCGAAATCCTATAGATCATGATTATGAAGTCGAATTAAATGAATTAATAAATTCCAAAGAGAATAATACAACATTGGGATGGGGGGCGTTGGAAGGCAAATATACCGAGATTTGGGATAAAGAGTTGAATCAAATATATAAAAAGCTTCTTTCTAAGTTGGATAGAGAACCAAGAGAAGCACTAATTGAATCGCAGAAAGAATGGTTACAGTATCACTTAAAGGAAACAAAATTTGCAGAGAAGACATTTATTAATAATGGTTACCTTGGATCACGAGGATCGGTAAGCCTAGCTACGGTTATACGGGAGAGAATAAGGGAAAGAACAATGCAATTATTTGAATACCGATATTTGCTAGATGGTGAAGTTGAGTTTTTATACCAAAGCCAAAAATAGAGTTGGAATCTTGATCAAAGGTTTTAAGTGATGCTTCGAAGACAGTAACGGCGCATAACAATGTATTCACGCTGCAGGGCTACCACCCCTTGGGTGTCAGATGTATAGAAGGAGATTCAAGGCGGCGATTTCAGTAGCAGGGAAGCATATTCAGCCGGACACACCAGCACCACCTAGCCGCATCGCTGCCGGCTCCTTTGGAGCCTTAAGGTGGTGGGGCGTCGTGAACACAAGAACGTTATACGCAATTACTGCGGGAATATAATAGAGATCAAAAAGAATTGGCATCATGATATTCAGAAAGTAAAAACCAATTGGAGAGTGATAATCATGGAAGCAAAGAAAGTAAGATTACCGTCATTCATAGTTGTAGGATTTAGGATTGAAGCAAACCTAGACGAATTAGAATCTGGCATTGGGAAGAATACATATGATTCATTGATATCGAGGAAAGACGAAATTCTCCTCAAGAAGAATGAGAATATGATTTTCATGCAGATTTATCCAATGAAATCTGGGTTTAATCCAAGGATCGATCGTTTTACCCAAATATTCTGTTATGAGGTCAATGAAGTTGACTCAGTTCCATCAGGGATGGTAAGCCATCAAGTAGCTGAATGCAACTACGTAACATATACACATAAAGGTCTCGAATCCGAGTTGGGAAGATCATATGATTATCTATATGGACAATGGATGCGCGAACATGGACATGAACCGATAGGATATGACTTTGAAGTTTGGGATGACAGGTATAAACCTGAAAGTTCAGATAATGAGATCGATATGTACGTTGCATTAGGATAAATTATTAGCAAATTCTTCGATAAAGGCAGTAGTAACTGCGTATAACTCTGCATTCACGCTGGGGGACTTACGCCCCTCGGTCGTCAGGTGTATAATCATGGAAGATGGCTCAGACGACACACGAGCCGGCCTAAGATAGGAGCTGTCTAAGGCCGGCTCGCGTCGTGAATGCGGGCACGTTATACGCAATTGCTGGAAACCGCTAAATAAATTCATAACGCCATAATTTGTTTAGGGAGGGTATAACAAAATGACGCTTACATTGTTCAAATCAGGTATCAATGAAGCAGTTGTTATTCACGAAATGCAAATCAAGGCATTTATGCCCTTACTAAATAAATATCAGGACTATGAAACAAACCCTGCGAATGAGTCATTGGAACGAGTAATAGATCGAGTAAATCAAACCTATTCGGATTATTACATTATTAAAAACGATAATATTCCAGTAGGGGCAATTAGGATTAGAAGAAAAGAAAATAAAGTGTATCGAGTCAGCCCCATTTTCGTTTTACCTGAACATCAAGGGAACGGAATTGCTCAAAGGGTATTTACTATTATTGAAGATAAATATAATGATGCGAGAATCTGGGAGTTGGATACCATATTACAAGAGCAAGGAAATTGCTATCTTTATGAAAAATTAGGATATCAAAAGACAGGCCAACTAAAACAAGTAAACGATAAAATGACATTAGTGAGTTATGAAAAACGTATAATTGAATCTAATCAATAGTGAAATAAACAGAAAGTTTAGGTTAACTCACCGAAGTCAGAAACAGCTTATAACAGAGTATTATCGCAGCGGGCCGGCTTGCGCCGTTCCTTGGTCCACCCGAGGCATTTCGAGGAGTTGAGTCAGGCGGACAACCCTGCGAACCTAACCGCGTTACGGCTTGCCCCGATGGGGTTTAAGTTTCTCGGGTTCGTAGATACAAGAACTTTACAAGTAACCGGAGAAGTGCATTTAAAAACATATAGAAAGATGGTATAACTATTTGAAACAAATCATTCATTTCTTATTATTGATTTCTTTCCTATGTAGTTGCTCCGGTGGCAATCGTACAAAAATTGATCAGAATCATAATACAATTTTTAGTTATAACAACAATTCATTGAAATCAGTAGAGATCAGTATGTATCGAACCAATTCTATAAGAGTCCAACCCGAGTTAATAAATGTATATTTTGAGCAATCTGAAATAGAAAAAATAAAAAGTTGGATTATGAATACAACAAATGCGACCACATCAATTTCCTCATCAATAAATTCAATTTTTCTTTATAAGTTCATTTATCAAGGATTAAATAATATTGAAGAAGAAAAAATGCTAGTATATGTGATAGACCAAAATAATGATGTATTTATTCATCAGATTTCGGCAGACACTTTAAGAAAAATAAATAGTTTTGATACATTCCAAGAAAAAGATCGGTCAACCATATTAAGTTATATAGGAGAAGATGATTGGTATAAGACAAACGATTTAATAATGAATTAAGAGACTGTGTAAGTAGTTCAAGAAGCCTCTGGCTGATAACAATATTCACGCTTCGGCCCATTCGGCCTTCGGTCCTGCCGAGGTTCTTCGGGGAAGCGGGAGCAGCCGGACAAATCAAACTCCCTAAGATAAGAGCTTTCTAAGGGGATTGATGTCGCGAATATAATAACGTTAGCCGAAAGCCCTTAAAAACTTGTAAATATGGGGTAAGCCAATGAAGTTAGAACTTAATAAAAATTTTGCTTGCAAGCTCAGCAATATGCTTATGTGCAAACTGATATGGTACAAGCATTTTCAGCCTTTTTGTGATGAGATCATTGAAGAACAAGAAAGACCACCGTATTGGATCATTGAATTGTCTGTTGTGAAATTCCAACCTACAGCGATTGAGATAGTGAATAATTATATATATTCGGAACCATTTGTTGAGTTAGATTATGACTATATGGCAAATCAATACATTGGGTGTCTTTATCTGAAATACACTAGTAGAGAAACATCTTGGGCTAGTTTTCTGTTTTCATCAGGAGAATATGCAGATAGTTGTCAATGTGTTAAAGAACAATGTGAATATTTTTATGAACTACTTACTAACTATGAAGACTCTGATTTTAATCCTGAAGTTGAACAGAGACAAAAAAAGGAGATATATAGTAAATTTAGTGCTGAAATAGATGAAATAAAACCCATATACATGTCTTTTAAGAGCTACTATAAAAAATATTTACAAGAGCAAAGAAATAATAACGAGTAGGTATTTCGAAGAAGAAGTGCCATCGGCTAACACCGTATTCACGCTGCGAGATTACCGCCCCTTGGTTGTCAGAAGCAAGCTCATAGACGTTAACTCAGACAACACACGACCCGGCCTAAGATAAGAGTTATCTAAGGCCGGGTCAGGTCATAGATGCGGGAACGTTTGGTGAAATTACCGAAGAACATGAAAGGAGTCAAATCCTTGAATGAGTATTATAGGTATATCCATGATTCTACAAAGAGCTTAGAAATCAAAATAGATGAACAAGTTGATGAGTTTTGGCAATGGTCGAAGACTCAAAAACAGGTTAATGAATGGGAAGCAAGTTACTCAGAATGGAGCTTAATTAATACATTACTTGATCGATTAGTACGTTTTACTGATTTTACTCAATGGGATCAAAGGACAATAAACAACATTCTATATTTAATTGCTCGTAACAATGAGTGTGAGACTCTGATTGATACAATAAGTGAAAATCCAGCATGTCTGATCTATTTATCAAGAGAAGGGCTAAAGTATCAGGACGATAATGCAAGATGGCAGTTGGTCCATTACCTTTCTAAGATAATAGTTGAGCAGCCTGAAGCGGAAAGGTTAATTCTGATGTATTGTGATGATCACATTGAATATGTAAGACGTAGAGCATTACTTGCCTTGGGGGATATCAAATCTGAACATGCTGAACAAAAAGCAATAGAGGCCTGGAGTTCAAATCTGGAATACCAAAGAATCGCAGCACTCGAAACGCTGTATCAAGTAGAATCACGAGAACTAGAGAAGTATCTACAATTAGGATTACAAGATTCATTTGATTATGTAAGGATGAACGCAGAAAGAATATTAAAATTATTACGTGATTAAATCGAAGAAGTCAGTAACCTCTCCTAACAACGTGTTCGCGCATCATGGGCAAACCCCCTCGGTCCGGCAGAGGAATTTCGAGGAAGTGGAAGCAGCCGGACACATCCGCACTGACTATGCGCTTCGCTCCCGGTCACTTCGTGACCTTAAGTCGGTGGGACGAACACAATAACGTTAGATGAAATCGGAATAAAGGAGAACTCATTTAATTTATGTTTAATACTCTTCAATCACAAAATTTATTGATGCTGGGATTTTCTTGCTAGGTTATTGGACTATGACTAATTTTTTCGAGTTAGAAACACGCTTTATTTTGAGTTTTTCATTAGCAGGTTTTTTGTTTATAGTTTCTGATTTTGTTAACTTCAAAATCGAAAGAATAAAGAAGACAAAGATATTAACTCGTACATTAAAGTGGAAACTTAAATCCTTAAGATACACCAGTGGATCAATGCTTTTATTATCAGCCTTTTCAATTGTTATTTTTCCTCATTTACCGATAAATTGGGAATCAGAAATTATTAAACGAATAAATGATTCTATAGTATTGCTAAGATTAGGTATCGCATTTTTCTTATTGGCTTGAAGTCTGATGCAGAATTTGATGAGATGTTGGATCGCAGAAGTGCTAATTCAACCCAACTTAATGAATCTGCTGAAGAGTTGAGAGCATCCATAAAAGAGCTAAAATCAGAATTATCAATATTGAAAAAACAGAATGAAGAAAGTTCTATGAATCTGAAAGCAAATCAAGAATATTCCGACATCATCTAACATTATATCCACACATTGGAGCCTGGCGGCTCCTCGGTCCGCAAGTAGCAATCGGCAAGGTAGCGGGATCAGAAATGACACATCCGCACCGACTAACCGCATCGCGCCCGGCGACTTCGTCGCCTTAAGTCGGTGGGAAGTCGTGAACACATTTACGTTATATGAAAGAGATGCAGAATAAAGACTAGAAAACAAATTGAGAACGCTTGTACGCGGATGTAAATAAAGGTAAAATATAACTACAATTGAATCTTGGGTGGGCATGGTTTCCCTTCGAAAGGAGGTGAAGCCATGGAAGTGAAAGATGCGTTAACGATCATGTTCCTCTTTGGAACGTTCATTATTGCTCTTTTAACATACATCAATAATAACAACAAGAGAAAGTAAAAACCCACCCAAAGGTTGAGGCCAGAGGTGGGTTTTGTTCCTTTACGACTTAGAAGGGAATAAACCATCCAAGCCAATTGTACTGACCAAGTGTTCGCAGCACTTGGTCTTTATTACATATATAATAACACAAAGAAAAAAATGTATCAAAGCGTGAAATAAAATTGGAATGACAATATAAACAAATATGCTTAAGGGCTAAACAAATATGACATCCCCATCATATAACATCGTATCTACGCTGCGGGCTGTTCGGCCCTTGGTTTGCAAGAATAGGCACGCTGAGAAGCGGAATCAGCTCACATGTATTATCAATGTAAGCGAATTAATAATAAAGTAAACCGAGGGGAACGGATCAAGGAATTTTAGCTGATTCGAAGTAGGCAATAACCTCGAATAACAACATATTCACGCTGCTGGCTCTGAAGGTCGCGTGGTGCCTGGAAGTTATAAGAAGTGAATCCGTAATTGAGGCGAGTTCAGAAGTAAGGAAGCGAATTCAGGAGACAACCCTGCGAGGCTGTCTCGGACCCAATGGAAAGTACTCCTTTAAGCCTCTCGGGTTCATGAATACAAGAACGTTATAAGAAATCCCCCGATAAAACTCATAGTAAAAACTGAAAGGAGAGAAAAGTAATAAAAGCATATAAAAGAATGGCAATGATACTGTTGATAATTGTGGCTTTATTCATGTTTTGGAACTCGTATCGTTCATCAACTATTGAAGCAGTTATTATTCAGAAAGTAAGTAGAAATGAAATAACCGTAGTAAATTTAAATAATAGAGAAAGAACAATAAAATTACCGATCGATATTTCTAAACTGTTAGAGGAGAATAAAGAATATATAATTTCTTACGACAAAAGACTCTTTGATAAACATAGACTTAAGTATATATCTTCACAAGTACCTGAATAACAGCTCAAGAATATACCAAATGAGTTAAGTCAATGCTTCGAAATCAGAGACATCTTATAACACTATATTCGCGCTAGGTCGCTATCGCTCTCCTTGGTCCGACCGAAGCAATAAGAAGCGGTTTTCGGAGATGGTATTTCAGTGGCGAAGAAGAATATTCAGCTGGACAACCTTGCACTTCTAACCGCGTCGCAATCATTCCCTACTGTCACTTAAGGCAGTGAAGGATCTTGAAAAAAACAACAACGTAAGACGATGAGATTATTGCTTGCCGAAAGAAAAATAGATCAAAGTCAAATGGGAGGCATTAAGTATATGTACAAATATATCTTTGTGGAGACTGGTCTTGGTGGATTTTTTAGAGAAGCTACACACCATGAAACAATAGCTGAATATGCCAAGAATGGGTGGAGATTAGTTCAAGTTTTACCAACAAACTATAATGGTCAAGGCAAGCCCACGAATTATGAAATAATCTTTGAAAAACTTGTAGACGAATAGAAGAAATTGAACATTAGGTTTACATAGGAAGGGCTTCATTTAAGATCAAATGTAAGAGCATAGATAAGAGAGAGTTCATATTATCCAAATTTTGTAGGGTTATATATAGGAGTATGAAATCGATTGGGAGTAACGCAAGATGGCAATAACCTCATCTAACATCATATTCACGCTGTGGGGCATTCGCCACTTGGTTTGCCCGACGGATTTCGACGAAGAATTTCAGGCAAGCACACCCGGACTCCCTAACCACGTCGCGGCTGGCTCCTTCGAAGCCTAAAGTGAGTGGGCCGCTAAGAATACAACAACGTTAGCCGAGATCATGTGCAAGTAATAAACTCATTGGAGGCAATATTTTATGACAAGTCATAAAGAAATTTACAATGAAAAATCTATTTCATATGAAGATATGATTAGTCGGCAGCCTGATTTAACGGAAGTCATTAAAGAAATAAAACCTTTTAAAGGGATTGATGTATTGGATCTGGGAGCAGGATCTGGAAGGCTTTCTAATTTTATTGCCCCGGAAGCTAAATCATTAGTGTGTACTGATATATCGAAGTCAATGTTGGATATTTTGAATGAAAAATTAAAAAGCAAAAATACGACTATAAATTGGACTACATTAGTGGCCGATCATCGGGAAATTCCTATTGAAGATTCTTCTGTTGATCTTGTGATATCTGGATGGAGTATAAGCTACTTAACTAATTCCAGTAATGAAGATGGAAATAAGAACCTTGAGACGATTATAAAAGAAATTAAAAGAGTTTTGAGACCAAATGGATCCATTATTATTTTGGAAACGTTAGGGACAGGAACGGAAACACCAAATCCTCCGCAATTCTTGAAGGAATACTATTCACTTCTTGAATGCAAATATGATTTTTCACACCGATGGATCAGAACAGACTATAGATTTTCTAATACATTGGAAGCAAAGAAAAATACGGAGTTTTTCTTTGGAACTGAACTTGCAAGAAAAATAGATGAGAACCAATGGTCAACAGTTCCAGAATGTGCGGGGATATGGTGGAAGCATCTGTGATTGGTTTGACGATGGTGACATCAGCTAACATCATATTCACGCATCAAGCATTCGCCTCTCGGTCCGGTAGGAGTTAGAAGTTGGATCAAAGAAGTATTTTCAGCAGCAGAGAAGCAAATTCAGCCGGACACATCCGCACCGACTAAGCGCTTAAGCTGCCGGCTCCTGACGGAACCTTAAGTCGGTGGGACGTCGTGAATACGGGAACGTGAAGTGAAATTACTGCAGGATAAACCTGAATAAAACATCTAAGACATAACCTATAAAAGCGTTATAAAATGAGCTATACGGAGGTAAGAATAAGTAAGGAGTGCCGTGCGGCGAACATGACTCCATGTACAATAACTGCGTAAAGAGCAGTCGGCCATGCAAGATGGGGCGAAAATAGACCGTTATCCTACCAGGGCGGTCTATTTCTTTTTTTATGTAGGTGAGTAATGTCAAAATGAACATGCCTACCTTGAACATTAAGGAGAGTGCATCTTCGCTGCGAGTATTCTCACCTTGGTTGTCAGAGGTTATATACATAGAAGAATATTCAGCAAACAACCCGGCCTAAGATAAGAGCTGTCTAAGGCCGGGTCATGTCGTAGATCGAGAACATTATCTGAAAGGATGTATGGTCACAGTAGTAAATGTTACTTCGCAAAATATTGAAGAAATGGGTTTCTTCTGTCGTGGGAACGTTAGCTGAAACCAGATAAATGAATAGTACTTCATAGTTTAACTTTAATTAGAAGGGAAAAGCGATATGAATACAAAATTGATTATTATTGAGGGATTACCTGGATCAGGGAAGTCTACTATCGCACAATTAGTATATGAGATGCTTACTGGCAGAGGTATTGAAGCTCAATTATTTCAAGAAGGTAGTTTAGAACATCCCGCTGATTACGATGGAGTTTCTTTTTATAGACAAGATGAGTTTAATCAGTTGTTATCCGACTATAAAGGATTTAAGGAAGTATTAGAGAGTAGGGCCATAAAACGCAGGAATGATTTTTTAATCCCCTATCGAAAAATAAAAAATGAATTCGGATCTGATTTTCCAGATGAGTTACTACAGGAGATATTCACAAAAGATATTTATGAATTGCCCTTCGATCAAAATGTTAAGCTGATTACGGAGAGGTGGAGTAGCTTTAAGAAAGATAGTTTTCATAATAATTCAATCCATATTTTTGAATGTTGTTTCATACAAAATCCTCTAACGATAGGTACTGTGAAATATAACATACAGAAAAGAGAAGTTATTAACTATGTTTTGCAATTGGAGGATATAATAAAGCCTTTGAATCCCTTATTAATTTATATTGATCAAAAAGATATCAGGTCCACTTTTGAGAAAGCAGTAAATGAAAGGCCAAAGGAGTGGTCGGATGGATTCATCGAATATTATACCAATCAAGGATTGGGTAAGATGCAAGGATATCATGGGTTTGATGGGGCTGTTCAAGTTCTCCAAGAAAGAAAGAAGATTGAACTAGAGATTTTTAATTTATTAGAAATTAACAAGCGAAAGATCGATAATTCCCAATATAATATTGAAACGTGTAAAGAAGAAATAAGAAAAATCCTTGTTATTATTTAGAAACAAAATGCAAAGTGAAACCATGCTCAAAGACGTGTCTGACATCAGCTAACATCATATTCACGGATCGGGCATATGGGTTCGGCAAATATTTCAGGGAAGCAGAGACAACCGGACACACCTGGCATACGCCAGGCGTCGTGAATACAGCAATACGTTGTATGAAATCATTGCAATATCAAAAAAACGAGGTGATTTTATTGGTGTCGAGCTACATACATCATCGGATTGACGAACCTCTTAAGAACTTAAGACTATATTGCAATTTGACAGAAGATCATCTATCAAGTTTAAGCAAAGAGGTTGAAGATACGCCTTTTAATGATGATAACATTTTAGATTGGATTAGTAATTCCGTAACGTACTCAGTCGAGTTAACAACAATTCTACGACACTCTTTGTTAGTCTCATTGTATTCATATTTTGAAAACCAATTGATATTATTATGTAAATCAATTCAATTTCATAATAACATCATTTTATCTGTAACAGAGATTAGAGGTTCGGGAATTGAGAAGGCTCAAATTTATATAAAGAAAGTTCTTGAATTAAACGTTCCAGACGATACAGTCGAATGGCAGTTTGTAATTCGATGTAACCTAATAAGAAATTGCATTGTTCACTGCGGTGGGGACGTAGATTTATTTCCACAAAAGAAAGAACTGCGCAGATTGATAGAAGAAACATCAAGTATATATGAGGGACCGAATAACAGAATTGTTCTTTCAAAAGAGTTTTTATATAAAATAATGGATTGTGTAGAAACTATATTAAAGTCGCTATATATAAATGCTAAAGAGACAAATTTACTCTATTGAGTTTCGAACATGACAATCGCATCAGCTAATATCATATTCACGCATCGGAGCCTCACGGTTCCTCGGCCCGCTGGCAGCTATGAGCAGGGAAGCGAATTTCAGCGGACACATTACACTTACTAACCCCATCGCAGCCAGCTCCTGACCGAGCCTTGTGGGACGTCATGAATACAACAACTATCAGACCATGGCAGAATAAAACTTGAAAAAAACGTGAATTAAATTCAATTTACGAATTCAATTATTGAAGGAGATAGATTTATATGAACATAAAATTGATTACCGAGAATGGAATTGATATTGCCCTTATAGATAGTAGTGAAATTTTGATTTATGATATTCAGTCCGCGTTGGATCTTATGGCTACTATTAGTTATCAAACAGGGGCTGATCGGTTTGTTCTAAACAAATCAACCATTGATGAGAAATTCTTCGATCTAAGTTCTGGACTTGCCGGAGAAGTTCTTCAGAAATTCACCAATTATCGAGTGAAAGTCGCTATCATAGGTGATTTTTCAATCTATTCGAGTAAAAGCTTAAAGGATTTCATATATGAGAGTAATAAAGCAAACCATATATTTTTCCTACCCATTGAACAACAGGCCATCGAAAGATTAAGCAAAATATAGATTATCATTTAACTCAGAATATGAATGCACCCCCCCAAAAAAAGTCCTTCGATTGTCATAAACGGAGGGCTTTTACCATTTCTTTCTCCATTACAGATACATTTTGAAAATAATTCGAACGATATCATTCGTTTTTACCAATAAATACTGTAAGGCTTAAGGGGGAGGTGGCAAATGAATCATTCAACTGATTATTTAAGGCTCGTTGCACTTACATTAGCGGGAAGCCGTGATGCATTTGGCGAGTTATATGAAGCAACCATCAAGGATGTATACAAAACCGTTTGTTTTCTTGTTAAAGAACAGTCTGACGCAGAGGATGTCATTCAGGAGATCTACATGCAAGTATATCGGTCTCTGGACAAGTTTGATGCAAACAGGCCGTTTCGGCCTTGGTTAATGGGCATCGTGATGCGGCAAATATTCAAGCACATCGAAGAAAAAGTTGGACGCATGTACGAATCATCAAAAGAGTGGAACAGATTGAACAATTGGTGGCCTATGATTTCTCCAACGAAGTGGTGAACAAGGTATCGAACCGTTCGCTGCTTGCATGCGTAGATCGGCTTCCTTTCAAGCTGAAAATCGTAATTACCCTGCATTATTTAAATGATTACACGCAAGAAGAGATTGCAGCCATACTCGAGATACCTCTGGGTACCGTAAAATCAAGGATCCATGCTGCTCTGCAAAAGATACGCAAAAAACAGAATATGAACATTCTGGCGATGGGAAGGGTGAAGAAACTAAATGAGTCTTGATGAAAGATTGAAAACGGCTTTTACGGAAGAAACCAAAGATTGGAACGTACCCGCGGATCTTAAGGGGAAAATATTGAGCCAGGTCGTAACTCATCAAACTGGACGGCGAATGAAAAAATGGATTGCTGCGGGTATTTTGGCCGCCGCCTTGTTAATCCCGACCGGTGCATATGCCGGGTACAGTTACCTAGCGGATTCCATCTATGGTTCGCAGGAGAATATCGCCAAGTATGGCGTAAGTCAAAAACAGTACGAAGAGCTCGAGGCAAAGCTGCAAAGCGCCAAACAAAACCTCAGTGAAGAGGAATTTACAAAATGGCTGTCTTTACTTCAAGAGTTGGAAACAATGAATTTGAAAATTGCCGATGCCCATGGGGACACCCATCCAGATCGATTGAGCCCAGAGGAGCTTAAACACTATAAAAGCTTAACATCAGAGCTTGAGCCTATCTTTAATAAATTGAACGAAATTCAATCATCATCAACAAGGGAAGTTAAAATGGTAGATAACGCTGCTTTTTGGGGAGGAATCGTAGACCAAGCCAGGCTGGCATTAAGTAAAGAGGAATTCGATGCGTTTCAAACATTGATCAATGAATGGAAGGCGTATGACGACAAGACGCTCGATCCGGATGGAAGCGTTCATTTAGAACGAATCTCAGAGGAAGATGAATCGAATATAGATCGGTTGACAGAGCAGCTGCAGCCGTATTTTAAGAAGTTGGGCATCATGGTTAAACCAAAATCTTGATTTTCCCTGATTATATGAGTTTTTTAAAATGAGCATTCTATACTGGAAGTAAGTCTATCAACATTGGGGGCGCATCATCACTGCGGGCCGATTGACGGCCCCTTGGTGTGCCCGGTTCGTAATCCATTTTTAAAGGATGATTCCATGAAAAAGAATCTTATACTCGTTGAAGGAATTCCGGGTTCAGGCAAATCCACATTTGCCCGATTTTTGGCCAATCAATTGAACGGAATGGGATCGCGTGTGGATTATATCTTGAAACGACATATGAGCACCCGATTATCGAGTTTACCGGTCACGAAAATAATGCAGTGTTCCTTGAAGCATATTATGATCGATGGTCTGAATTTCTGGATCATTTTCCTAAAGAAGTGGTTGTGATGGAATCAGCGTTTTTGCAGAATCCGATGGTTCATTTGCTCCATAAAGAAGCGGAAAGAGAGCTTTTTAAATCATTGGTACATAAAGTGAGTAATCGGCTGAGTACGGAAAATTGTAATTTGATCTACTTTTACCAGAAGGATACGCCAACCGCCATTAACAAGATGATCGAGGACCGTGGTGGCAGAGAGTACTTGTTGCGAAAACATGAGGAATATAAAGATGAGCCCTATTTTAGAAAACGGCAAGAGCAAGGACCCGAGTCGCACATCTCGTTCTTTTTGGAATATGCGGAAATTGCCAATGAGATTGTTCGTGAATTGAACATCCCAGCTGAGATCATCGAGAACTCGTCCGCAGATTACGAGGCGTATCAAAAACAAGCGCTGGAAAAATTCGATTTGAAATACGTTCCCGATCCCGTTCTTGAAACTTCATTGCTCAGGAAATACTCAGGTTTATATCATAATCAGGATATGGATCTAAAAATTTCAGTAGAATTCATCAAGGATAAACTGTGGATCTTTGGAAACAAAAAATTGAAGCCGAAAGGTACCGACCAATTTTATCTGGATGATATAAGCGTAACTGTAACGTTTATTACTGATCAATCGAATGTCACTGGATTATGGATAACCGAAAAGGATTTATATGCGAACCACAACGATGGGGGGACCGTTTTTGAAAGAATCTCAGCGCTTGATAACAATTCTGTTTAAGGCTTATAAATAGATGATACAATATATTTAAAACGTTTGGAGGGATCTAACGTGAAGTGGCAAGAGGTGCGGAAAATTTTCCCAAACCAATTTGTGAAATTTGAAATTCTTCATTCCGAAGAGAAAGATTGCCAAGAAATTATTGATGACGTGGCTGTAATTGGACCTATTAGAGATGAAGAAGCGACAGAGGAATTATTAAACAGCAAAGGAAAAACCTTGGTTTACCACACTTCAAAGGATCAGGTTATCGTAAAAATTCGGAAGAATGTTGGCCTGATTAAGGCAAATTCAATATAGACCTGGACAGCCTTGAACTACTACGTCTGCAATGATGATTGCGGATTTTTTGTTTATTTTTAGAGGATACAACCCCGTATCAGACACCAGCTTTCTGTAAACAAATATGGATATATTACCAAAACCGCTGCGAGAAAAGGAACGAGCATAACCATGGAAAATAAAATGAATCCCAAAGTAGATGCATTTGTAGGCAGAGCCACAATGTGGCTTGAAGAAACGGAGAAATTGAGAGAGATCCTGCTAGACTGTGGGCTTACCGAGGAATTGAAGTGGGGGAAACCTTGTTACTCGTCCCAGGGACGAAACATCGTGATCATCCAAGGGTTTAAAGCTTACTTGGCGCTGCTGTTTTTTAAAGGTTACTTGTTACAAGATCCTCACGGTGTTCTAGTCAAAACCGGGGAAAATACGAAGGTAGGACGCCAGATTCGGTTTAAAGATACCCAAGAAATCGTGCAGTTGGAACCCATCTTGAGAGCTTATATTGCGGAAGCCATTGAAGTAGAACGGTCCGGTGTGAAAGGGGATATCATCAAAGAAACACACCTCGATATTCCCGAAGAGTTTCAAAATAAACTAGATGAAAACCCTGCCTTGAAAGCGGCCTTTGATGCCCTGACGCCGGGGCGGCAGAGAGCGTACGTGTATTACTTTTCAGCGCCCAAACAATCCAAAACCCGGGAGTCCCGGGTCGAAAAATGTACGCAGCAAATCCTCGATGGCAAGGGATTGAACGATCGGTAAAATCCGGTAGGAAGGGCATAGCTAAGTTCATTTTTAAAGACGGATTTTACATCCGGAAAACGCAGCATTCATCCAATCCTTCAGGTCCTTTTATATACTTAGAATGTTGGTTATAGCTAATCACAAGGACTAGGGTGGGATGAAATGTTAAAACAACGTGATTTGCACGAATGCTATGCATTGTACAACCTGATGACGGATCCGGCCGTTTTTCCCTATGTCCGTTATCCATGCCAATCGTATGAGGAATACTTATTCATCACCAAGCAGTTGATCGTTGATGAAGAGCAGGGGACGTGCATTTCCAGAACGATCCTTGACGAGATCGGCCATCCCATCGGCACTATTGATTTATATCATATCCATCATCAAACAGGCTTCCTCGCGACTTGGATTGGGGCTCCTTACTTTGGAAAAGGGTATAACCAGCGCGCAAAGGAAGCATTTTTGGCTGAGCTGTTTCTTGGACATGATATCGAAACAGTCTTTTTGAAGATCCGCACCCAGAACATCCGATCGAAGAAAGCAGTGAAAAAGCTGCCGTATGTCAAATTAGCCAATGAACGGTACGAGCAGGTCTATCAATCGATTAATCATTCGCAGCAGCGTTATAATTTGTATTGTGTGGAGCGGTCCGATTTTTTGGAAAGCAGTGGAGGCATACAGCATGAGGTTGCCACATAACCGATCGTGCAAAAATGCTCTTAATGAAATTTCACGACCAGTCTAAAAAAAGTTAAGGCTGAGGTGCTTTGTCAACATATCATGAAGACCGTACTGTTGGGATGCTGCAGGCGGTTTTTTTCTTTTCAGAAGGAAACTCAATGGAACCCCCGGTAAAACGAATTTCACGCTGCAGGACTACCTTCCTTTGGTTGTCAGTTGTATAATCAAGGGAGACATAGCAGACAACAATCGACCCAGCCTAAGGTAAGAGCTATCTAAGGCTGGGGCTTTTCGTTGATACAGAGCGTTACCTGCAATCATATCCAATGACAATTAGGGGGGGAGATCAATGAAAGTTGACCAATCGGTAATCAATCAAATTCTTGATGTATTGGACCACCACGGAACAGACATTCATTTACTTGGTGGATATTTTAATAATGTTTACGAAATCACTTCCGAAGTACCGATCGTTGTTAAGATTTTTAATAGAGAGTTTAATACGGAGCAGGAAATTTTGTCTGAAATCGAATGGACTCAATTCCTTCATGAAAATGGAGTAAATGTATCGATTCCTATAATTATAAATGGAGAATCATATATCAATAATTTGGCGAACGATCTATTTTTTGTTGCTTACGAGAAAGTTAAGGGAACCCATATTGATATTAACGGTGAAGACTGGAACGAACAATTATTCAAGCAATGGGGTAAGGGGATGGGGACGATGCATTCCTTATCCAAAAAATACAAAGGAAAGTACAAACGACCGGAATGGAATGAGCATAAGATTTATCAGATGAGTATGGATTCGTTTGACAGTAAGATTAAAGAGAAATGGGAGCAATGTCTTGAAAATATCAAATCAATGGGCAAGTCTGAAGAATTATATGGAATCATACATGGCGACCTAAACCATCATAATTTTATATATGATAAGGGCGAAATCACCTATATTGATTTTGGAGACAGTGAATTTAATTGGTTTGCATATGATATTGCAATTGCTATATACCATGCATCGCAAACGATTAAAGATAGAACTCAGCGGGATCAGTTTGCGTCTATATTTTTCAATTCATTTATTGAAGGATATTTAATGGAGAATTCAGTGAATGAAATATTGAAGCACGTAGATTTTTTTGTTGATTTTAGGCATCTGTATTCATTTGTTTATCATAATCAGTTTTCACAAAAAGATCAGTTGAATAGACAACAGCTTAAATATTTAGAAGAAATGGGACAGACCATAATAAAAGAGAAAACTTATTTGAGAATTTCGTTAGTTTAACAGGAAGGCATATGACATTAGCTAATAATACATCTACGGTGTGGTCTTTGTCCTTGTTTCGCTAGAGAACGGCAGTAAGTGGATTAAACTCAACCCCCTTCAAGGCTAAGTCTGTCCGGATCGGCTCGTCGTCATGAATACAAAAATGTTAGCTGAAAACAACGAAATAGTGACTGAAAATAGAACTGAAAATAGAACTGAAAATAGAACTGAAAATCGGAAGGAATATAAAGAATGAATTTAATCCATATCGAACCAATTAATAAAAGTAATTTTGAAAAAGCCCTCTCGATATCTTTACTTCAATCCCAAGAGAAGCTAGTTCCCTCTGTTATCGAATCTTTAGCATGGGCTTATATCAAACCGTGGGATGAGGCTTTTGATCCATATATTTTGTGTAAGGATGATAAGACATTTGGATTTTTTTATCTTTCCTATATACCTCATAGTACGAATAACTACTGGATCGGTGGTTTTCAAATTGACAAGGAGTATCAAGGGATTGGATTAGGAACACAATCTCTAAAAAGAATAATAGAATTTATTCAAGACATGCACAAACAATGCGAAGTAATATCTCTAACCATCGAAAAAAGTAATGTTCATGCTAGAAAGCTTTACGAGAAATTAGGGTTTGTAAATCAAGATAGAGAGAATCAAGATGGTGAGATAATATATAAACTAAAGTTAAAATAAAACTTGTGTTTGGCTACTCGAAAACCCGGCTGCCTTAAGCCGCTTGGACGTCAGCAATGTAAAAATGTTAACTGAAATTGATGAAAAATTAAAAAATCGAAAGCCTGAGGATCCATATGCCATTTAAAGATGCATTTAATACTTTTCCTAAGCTTGAAACTGAGAGATTTATACTGAGAGAGTTACGTTCTGATGATGCCAAGGAATATTACGCTTATCTCTCGGATCATGAAGTAACAAAATATTGGGGATATGAAGGACCTAAAAATATGGAGACAGCCGCAAAAACATTTACGCGGTTTCAAAACGCATTTACTAGAAAAGAAATGATTACTTGGGGAATAGCTTCCAAAGATGATGATAAGATTATTGGGACATGCATATTGAACGATTTTTTTAGAGCATCAATGGTTAACTTGTCCTACAACTTATCAAGAGATCATTGGGGAAAAGGAATAATGACCGAAGTGCTCCAAACGATCATTCCCTTTGCATTTCATGTGCTTGATATGAATCGAATACAAGCTAAAGTAATGCCAGAAAACAATTCATCTGTAAAACTTTTATCAAAATTGGGTTTTGTGCAGGAGGGTTTACTTCGGGACTTTATATTTGGTGAGATCATTACGGATACATTGATATTTTCAATTTTAAAGAAAGATTTTATTGAAAAGGCTTCTTTGAGTTAATTCAGAGATGTTATCAGCACTAGCTAGCATCGTATTTATGCTTCGGGCTATTGCTCCCGGTCCGCCCGAGGCAGTTCGAAGAAGTGGAATCAGGCGGACGACTCTGTGATAACCTAACCGCCTCGCGGTCGGCAGCAGAAGCTGCTTAGGTTTTCGGGCTCGTGAATACGGGAACGATTCTTGCTATCACAAATCAAGTGAATCTTCAAGTTCATGCTTTAACTGATTCAATATTTCTGGAGCACTTGTTAAAATACCCTTTTTAAGAAGGAAGATTATTGTATCTTCAATAGAGCACGTGGTGGAGTTGTTGTTGATTTGGTTGATTATATTGATTTTGTTTATTATGCTCTTAGGAAGCCGAATAGTAATTTCTTCTGTAACTGATGAATCATTTGTATTAGTAATTCTAGTTTGAATAGATGGTAGTGTTATTTTTCGCCCTGAACTTGTTTGAACGAATTCTAATCGAGGATTATTTCCTGAATTCATTCTAATATTTCTCTCAAGTGTTTGAGCAAAGGATAATTCAGGTTCTTTTGCAGAACTAGATACTAAATTTCTATCAATAATTAATTTTGCAAGTTCCTTAGAAGATAAAGGTTGGTTAAATTCTTTTAATAAGGTTTCTGCAGCTTGTTGAACAGTCAACATAAAGTCACCTCTCCAATGATTATGATCTGATTATAATCATTGGATCTGGGATTGTAAAGTGATTTTTTGGTGTTGCGGTAAACTATTCTGGATGATTATTCAATGAAGGCAATAACTTCATCGACATTGCATTCAACGCGGTGGGCCGAGCGGCCCTTGGTCAGTAAGGGGCATTTCGGGGGAGTGATTCCACCGTCGTGGATGCAAAACGCAAAGGAGCTCAGAGCATTGACATACAGATGATTCAAGGAGGGTTTATACATATTGAAAGATCACGAGGAAATCCTAACTGGTGGAAATATTAATAAAGTCGTAAAGGTAGGAGAGACGGTCCGCCGTGAATCAAAACCAAACCCATATGTAAATGATCTTCTTAGGTACCTCGAGAAAGAAGGTTGTCCATACGTTCCGAGATATTTGGGAGTTGACGAGAGGGGAAGAGAAGTACTCTCTTACATTCAAGGCGTGGTTCCCGGGAATAATTACCCTGAAAATGAAAGTTATATGTGGTCAAATATGGCGCTGGCTGAATTGGCAAAGATCCTAAGGGGCTTCCATGATTCATCTGTAGGATTTTCAACATCTGAAAAATCTTTAAATGATTATCCAGAGGAATCTCAGCATGAAGTAGTCTGTCATAACGATGCTGCGTTATATAACATTGTGTTCAAGGACGAGCTCCCAGTTGGGATTATTGATTTTGATATGGCGGGATTTGGGCCCCGTATTTGGGACATTGCTTATACTCTGTACACGTCTGTTCCCCTAGCTGGGTTTGCGCCAAGCGGAGAAGATTATACTGTTGTTGAATACAACAAAATAGATCATGCATCCATGCGGAAAGAACGAATAAAGTTATTTTTTGATTCCTACGGTATGGATATGCCGATGGATTTAAAAAGATGGGTTATTTCTCGTATCAATTTTATGTGTACCACACTGTCTGAGCGTACTGCCGCCGGGGATCCTGCCTTTATAAAACTAGTTGAAGAAGGTCATCTAGCTCATTATAAAAAGGAATTAATCTTCCTAGATAAACATTTCGATGATTGGAGTTAATTGGTTCTCTCCGCCGGTAGCGAAGTAAATTCGATTGAGGTACTCTGGGTTTGACGGAGCATATTCAGCGGACACATCCATACTGACTAATTGCATCGCGGTCGGCAGCTGTCGGAGCCGTGAATCTAACCCATTATTATTTTTGGTTTCAGAGGAGAGAGCTTCTACATGAATCTGATTTGTCAAATATCTGAGAATGAAGTAATTGCTGAATTCTTGAAAGCTGAAATAAATTCAAATAGATTTCGGGACAGGGTAATTACTGCACTTAATGGTATTGAAATAGGTATAATCAATCAACCTGACTTAAGTAATACAACTGAAAACCAAATACGAAAGAAAGTTTTAGGGGAATTCAGAGGATATGGTTTTGCAACAAGGACTTGTTCGAGGGTTTTCCTTCAGATGTGGCTTGGTATAAAGCCTCTATTGATAAAGATGTGCTCTATAACGTGATGTATATCAATTATAGTTATTGGAATGAAATCTCGAACAATACAAGACTACCTATTAATGCAAGACTCAATATACATAATGATGTTAGAGTATTTGGTGTTAGTAACCAGAGCTTTATTGATATCAGTTTGGCAATTAAGAGGGGGGAGTCCTTTCCTAGATTGATTTTTGTTTCTATGAATAAAAACTCGAGAATAGTTGTATTAGAAGGCCATGCGAGGTTAACGGGCTATTTCCTAGCTCTTGAATATCTCCCTAAAAAATTAGAAGTAATTATTGGTTATTCAGAGGGTTTTAAAAACTGGGACTTATATTGAATATTAGGAAGTCGCCGACATCCAATAACATCATATTCACGCATCGGGGCTTGGGATAAACCAATGGAGACTTGTATCTCTATTTTTCTATTGAGAAAAAATAAAAATATTAGTCGCGTTCCCGTCCGCCCTGGGGGGTTAAGGCTCTAGGATTGGCCAATACAAGAACGTTAAGTGAAATAATGACATATCCACGCTGGGGCTAAAGCTCCTTGGTTGTCAGATGTATTTTCGTAGAAGAAACTCAGACACAAACGCCTCAACCAAAGATAAGAGCTATCTAAGGTTGGGGCGTTGCTTCATTGTAAAGCGGAATAATTATAAAAAATAAATAAAAGAATAATAGCCGCTTAGTAGAACAATTACGTATGGTAACATCAAGAGTAAGAAGGGAGTGGAAAGATCAACTCTCGCAAAAACCTACAAGAAATGAGGAGTCAAATTGATCGATCCATCTTTTGTTTTACGGTCTGTGATTCATGGTGATTATTTGCGTCAATTATTGTCACCGCAATATTCACTTGGTCCTTGGATTGAATGCAATTATTTATTAAGAGGGCTAAATGACACATATAAAGTACGAACCCATCAAGGCTTCTATGTATTAAGAATTTATCGTGTTGAGGTACAAGAGGATCAAATCCAATATGAACTATCGATAATAAACAAACTTTCTAACATATTATTGGATGACACAACACAAGTCGCAGTACCTATAAGCAAACTCGATAATAGTTTTTATAGTGTAATTCATGCTCCTGAAGGGAATAGATTTGCTGTATTGTTCCAATATGCTGAAGGTGAAGAAAATCCACTAAATGATGAAGATTCTTGTTACTTATTTGGTCAATCCGCTGCAAAATTGCATCACGCCATGGATCAAATAAAAATCGGACTACCAAAGCATGAACTGGATACTGATTTTCTCATTAGGCAGCCGGTTGAGCGAATTATAAATTACGTAGGTAAGGATCATTCACAGTCGGAATTTTTATTGGATTTTGCAAATGAATTATGTGCGATTATTGAAAGAAGAATTGAACTGGGTTTAGACTGGGGTATTTGTCATGGAGATTTGCATGGCAATAACAATGTTCAATTTAAAGAAGGGACATGTACACATATTGATTTTGAATGGTCCAGCAAAGGATGGCGTTCATATGATCTTGCTCAAGTCCTCATTTCAAGAAGGCGGCATCATCCAATAGACCAAGCAAATACTTTATGGAACGCAATTATTAATGGATACAGGTCTGTTAGACACTTTTCTGCGAATGACGAACATGCTGTTGAGGATTTCGTAATCGTCCGAAGACTTTGGGTAATGAGTCTGGATGTGGCATTTATCAACTCGTTTAGTGGATCTCTTGATTATGGCGAAGATTGGTTAAATGGATTTATTAATGAATTTAAAGCATATTTGTCCAGGTAATATGAAGAAGGCGAGAGGATCCGATAACGGTGTTCAAGCATCGGCAGACAAACTGCTCTGTCCGGGAAGTTAAGTGCCGGGATACAGATCTACCAACCGATACTGCCGGCAATATTACTATGTTTCAAGAAGGCGCCAGGCGAAAGACTCTGCAGAAAAGGGTTGAAACAAATATGTGTTAGATTGGAGAGGTGACTTTGAAGATAGAAAAAGTATTTGAATATGATATAAGTAACGAATTAGAAGCAGCTATACAAGGATTATTAATCGACAGTTTTCCGGATATCTATCCTAAGGATCGAATTTATTTTAAACAATTACCGCATTTTAGATTTCTGGCTTTTAACGAAGAAAATCAACTCATAGGGCATGTAGGATTAGAATATAGAGTGATGAATCTGAATGGGAGAGCTGTGAAAATACTGGGTCTAATTGATTTGTGTGTTTCACAAAACTGTCGTTCACAAGGAGTAGGTTCAAAACTGCTTTTAGAAGTTGATAAATTTTCTGAGGGCCGAAATATCGATTTTATACTTTTATTTACAGATAAGATGAACTTCTATTTGAGAAATGGATATAAGCCGGTAAAGAATAAATGTAAATGGATGAAAATTGATTATGAAACGCAGACAACCAATGGTATAGGCCATGAAGAGGTTGATCAGTTAATGATCAAGGAAGTAGGAAAGGCGGCTTGGAGCGGGGGAGACTTGGATTTTTTAGGGTATTTTTATTGATCTAATGTTTTAAAGAGGGGATGTAAGGGATAAAATGGCTGGCTAACGTTATACGAAATAATACGATAAAAAAAAGAGGAACCACAATGAAAAGAGGAATTACTTTAGAAATCCCAAATGAATATGGAAGTTTTCTCTCGGAGCTGTTAGAGCCCCTCGAAGTATCCCAATATGATTGGCGTATTGGAGGAGAGGAGTCCTACTTAATAAATGACGGCGATTTAGAGCCGCTATTCCCTGACAATGTAGAAGCAGTGAACGGCGCGCTTTTTAATAATATCATTCGAAAGACGTATTATTTGATCTTTGCAGATCTCAAAGCGTTTCCAAAAGGCAAAAAAGTAATTCATGTTGAAACCTATGAAGAGTTTTTGAACAGCGAATGTTACCTTGTTCTGTTGGTAGTGGATAGCGTCTATATCACTATTTACTGTAAGAACGATAATGAAATCGATATTCTATATAATAATGCCATTAAAAAAGGATTCATAAATGTCCGTCATATCACTGATAAGAACGATTCAAGGACTAAGTTATCTGTAAGGTAAAAAGTAACTGCGTCGCAGCTGCCCTCTTTGAGCTTAGTTTGTTATTGGTGAGAATTCATGAATACTGGAATGTTTATGAAAAAGCACAAAAAACATGTGAAGAAAAGGAATCTAATCCATGAACATACATGATATTCCCGATGAGATATTGGGACAAATCGGAAAAATCCATAATATTAACTTTCCACGACAGGGTCATACTTCAATCGTGGCGATACTTGAAACTACGAATGGGAAATTTGTAATCAAAAAGACAGAAAACGAACTCTATAATGAGTGGTTATTAGAAGAATATAAGGCTCTTCAATACCTCTCGCAAACAGGACTACTTGTTCCTAAAGTTTATTCTTTTCATATTGAGAATAAAACGAGATGGCTTTTAATGGACTATATTCATGGTATAAGTTTGCGAGCGTTTTTATCCGGAACACCAAACCTCAAAGATAAAGAAAAGGCAATTACTAATTTTGGATTATGTTTAAGAAGTATACATGAATGCCCGTGTCCGATTGAATTAATCAAAGACGATAAACCGTGGTTAGATACAATGCTCAGTAAAGCAGAATATAATCTAAAACACTTTGAAGTTGACGGAACAGAAGAGCTTCTCTCACAACTGAGAGGGGTTAGGCCCAAATCCATGGAAAACACATTAATTCATGGTGATTTTACAATCGACAATGTATTGGTGAATGATTGCAGTATTGTAGGAATTATTGATTGGTCCGGAGCAGCATACGGAGATCCAAGATATGATGTTGCATTAGCAATAAGACCCAAATTTAATGCCTTTGATCATGATCGAGATAGAGAGTTATTTTTAAATGCGTATGGAAAGATAAGATTGACTGAAGATGAATATAATTATTTCGAGGGTGGGTTATATCAATTCTTTTAGTATCGTAGTGAAGCATGCTCCTTCATATAACACTATGAAGAATGCAAAACGTTACTGAAATAAGCATAAGTGGAATAGGGGTGAACAATGCACGTCACAATAGATAGAACGTTAAAAGAGACATGGTTACATAATATAAAGAATGATTATTTATCAAATTTCATTTTACTTGAAGACAGCTTAAAGAACGTTTTTTATTACCATGTAAGGAGTAAACTCACTGATGCTTTTTTGAATGAGAATAACTTAAGAATCTACACAGAATTGAACACAGGGTATGGGGAACGGATTGATATTAAGAAAAGAGATAATCAATGTCAGTCTTACTTAGCATTTATGCATGAGGCGGAATATAAATTAGAAGAAGTCTCATGGTTAAATCCCAAACAACAAATTACCTGGGCTAAGGGGAATCTAACAGAGTTATCTGGCTTTTATAAGAAAAGATTGTGTTATAACGGAATGAACGAAGATCTAAATAATCCGAAGGTTTATTCGGATAACAATATATTTGCGCTACGGATTCGGAGTGAAAAAGAGATTTTGGGAAAGAGTATTTTTTTAAAGCTCTAGAAGCTGCCCAAAAGCATGTAAATTATCTAAACATTAGGTAAAGAAAATCTATCAGTAATCTTCACATATTATTTTAATTATAAAATCATATTTTTAATTCCTCATTCAAAAAAATAAACGTTACCTATCAAGTTATTATTCTCTCTGTTTTTATTTATGGGTGTCACCTAGCCACCCCATTTTTTGTTCTTCATAATCATGACTAGGAAAATAATAATGGCTGCAACAATACTTATAATGCCTCCAGCAAATGTGTACTTAGTTATTCCCCAAATGTAACTGGGAACGTTTATATCAACTCCATTCATGGTCATATTTTGAGTTTTTAAGAAAACTGCAGAAAAAAGCAATACTTGTTCTAGTCCTGCAAGTCCAGACAAAAATACCCCACATAGCAGAAAAATCAACGCTGTGTTCCGGATAATTTCCTCCTCCTTTTTAATACATAGGCTTACCGTTTAAAGTAAGCCTATGTAAAAGTTACATTAATAATTACAACAATAAATAAATATTTTATATTATTCCGGTCACAGAAGATAAACATATGTAAGTTATTGTGTCAACTAATACACTATTTTAGCTAAAATTTTGTTGACACTGTAATTGTATCCTATATTTTGGAAGATATACATGGGAGATACGGTCTATTGCTGTCTAATTGACACCTATTATGTCGAATTATATATATTTTTTCGAATATAAAACATTTAGCAATTAATGGAGGATGGTTTTCCTAGTACTTTTTTATATTCCTACTATATTTTTTCTAGTCATAACCTCTCATCAAAACTGGTAAGATTTATATAGGCA